>NZ_MVIF01000155.1 GCF_002086675.1 Mycobacterium persicum | reverse complement strand
GGTATGTTTGGGGGTGCGGGTTCTGCGCCGAGGGTGTCGGCGGCGTCGGCGTTTGGGTCGGTGACCTCGGGGTGGGTGGGTCAGGCGTGGCAGGGGCCGGCGGCGTCGGCGATGGCGGCCGCGGCGGGTCCGTACGCGGGGTTCTTGAGCGCGGCGGCGGCGCAGGCGGCGGGGGCAGCGGCGCAGGCTCAGGCGGTGGTGGGTGCGTTTGAGGCGGCGAAGGCGGCGACGATTCATCCGCTGTTGGTGGCGGCCAATCGGAGTGCGTTTGTGCGGTTGGTGTTGTCGAATTGGTTGGGTTTGAACGCGCCGGCGATTGCGGCTGCTGAGGCCACATATGAGGAGATGTGGGCCGCCGATGTGGCGGCGAT
The DNA here is from genome assembly GCF_002086675.1 of Mycobacterium persicum. Taxonomy (GTDB): domain Bacteria; phylum Actinomycetota; class Actinomycetes; order Mycobacteriales; family Mycobacteriaceae; genus Mycobacterium; species Mycobacterium persicum. The sequence continues at coordinate 7,649 of NZ_MVIF01000155.1, read as the reverse complement.
GGTGGGCTATCACGGTGGGGCCTCGGCCGCAGCGGCAGCGCTGCCGCCCTGGCTGCAGTGGTTGCAGACGCTGCCCAACCTCGGCATTGGGAATATCGGTAATGCGAATCTGGGTAGCGGAAACACCGGCAAACTCAACTTGGGCAGCGGGAACAAGGGTGACCTCAACGTCGGTGGCGGAAATATCGGTGATCAAAACCTGGGTGGCGGTAATAACGGTGGCCTCAACGTGGGTGGCGGTAACATTGGCAACTCGAATATCGGCAGCGGTAACGGCAGGATCGGTTTTCCGGCCAGTGGGAATGTCGGCAACGGGAACCTAGGTAACTCGAATTTGGGGAGCGGGAACACCGGCAACTTCAATGTCGGGTTCGGAAACACCGGCAACCAGAACGTCGGTGCCGGAAATAGCGGCGCCGTGAACACCGGCGCCGGGAATACCGGCAACAGTAACTGGGGTTTCGGCAATAACGGCAGTGGGAACATCGGTTTTGGGAACACCGGTAACAATAACATCGGGTTCGGATTGGCCGGTAATAATCAGTTCGGTATCGGTGGGTTGAACTCGGGTAGCAATAATATCGGCTTGTTCAATTCGGGGAACGGTAATGTCGGCTTCTTCAACTCCGGGAACGGAAACTTCGGCATCGGCAACTCGAACGACGCAAACGCGGGCATCGGCAACTCGGGCGCCATGCTGGGGGGCTTCCCAGCAGGCCATAACACCGGGTTTGGCAATTCTGGTGGCCTGAACACCGGCTACGGCAACGCCGGCCTGCTGAATACCGGCGCGGAGAATGGTGGCGTGGCGAATTTCGGCTTGTGGAACGGGGGGCAGTTGAACGCCGGCATATTCAACTCGGGACAACTCAACACCGGCAACTTCAATACGGGTTCGCTCAACACCGGAGACTTCAACTCGGGCGCAGTCAACACGGGCTGGGCGAACTCAGGGGACATCAACACCGGCGCCTTCAACGGGGGCTCGCTCAATACCGGCTTCGGCGCTGTGGGCATCGGACCGGGCCCGAACTCGGGCTTCGGCAATACCGGCTTTACCCACTCGGGTTTCTTCAACTCGGGTAGCATCAGCTCGGGCTTCCAGAACGCGGGCATGCAGGTCTCAGGATTCCTCAATACGGCCACTGCGCAGGGCGCGGCGGGAATTGGTAACGGGGGTCAATCCGAAGCAGGTATTGCAAACTCGGGCACCATTAACGTCGGACTCTTCCACACAGGTGCAAGGGTCTCAGGCGCCTTCAATAAAGGATTCCAGCAGTCGGGCTTCGGAAATTGATGTCGCTAACGAGGCAAGCCGATTGACATCGTTGATTCGGCACCCGGGCAGGTTGCAGGTACGTCCATCGCATCCGGCGGGCGCTGACAACACCCCCTAGTCATTGCTATTCCTTGCTATTCGGCGACGCCTACTAGCAAGTGCGACTCCGGCAGCGCCCGTCGTCGGGCATCAACGCGGCCGGCGACCAGCCGATTAAGCCACTGGCCACCCTCGCGGCCGCACAGTGGGGGCCCTCACCGTGGCGCCAGCGCAGCGGCCCGATGTTCGCCATTGACTGAAAATAGGAACACGTTCTAGCGTCGAGGTCGTGTCGTCTAGTCCCGTTTCTGGCCCGCTGACCGAGGCGATCGCCGAAGCCGAGAAGCTGGTGACGGCGGCACCGCACATCGAAACCGAAGCCGACCTGCTGGAGGGGCTGCAGTACCTGGCCGGCTGCGTCGCGGGATGCATGCATCTGGCCTTCGACAATGAACGTGACCATCCGTTCCTACAGTCGGGCACCGGACCGTTCACCAAAATGGGGTTGGACAACCCCGACACCCTCTACTTCGGCACCCGCGTGCAGCCCGACCGCGACTACGTGGTCACCGGCCGGCGCGGGACCACCACCGACCTGAGCTTCCAGGTGCTCGGCGGCGAGTACACCGACGACAACGTGCCGGCCAGCCAGATCGCATTCGACGACCGTGAACTCGACATCGCCCCGGACGGCACCTTCCAGTGGCGGCTGCGCCCGACCAGTCCCGGCCAGCTGGTGATCCGCGAGGTGTACGGCGACTGGTCACAACAACGTGGCACGCTGGCCATCTCGCGGCTGGACACCGCCGGCACCGCGCCACCGCCACTGAGCCGTCAGACCATCGAAAAACGTTATGCGGCAGCGGGAAAGCAACTGTTGAACCGGGTTAAGACCTGGCTGCAATTCCCGCAGTGGTTTTATCTGAACATCCCGGTCAACACCATGGTGCCGCCCCGGCTGACACCGGGGGGCCTGGCCACCCAATACTCGTCGGCCGGTCACTTCGAACTACGGCCGGACCAAGCCCTGGTGATCACCGTGCCGGTGAGCGATGCCCCGTACCTGGGTTTCCAGCTGGGCAGCATGTGGTACATCTCGCTGGACTACATCAACCACCAGACCTCGTTGAACAACAGTCAGGCCCAAGCGGATCCGGACGGCAAGGTGCGCATCGTGGTCGCCGACCAGAATCCCGGCGTGACCAACTGGGTGGAAACGCTCGGCCATCGACGCGGCTTCCTGCAGTTCCGTTGGCAGCGGGTGTCACGGCAGCTCACCGAGGCCGACGGGCCGACGGTCGAAGTGGTGGACTTCGGCGCGATACCGGCCGCGTTGCCGTATCTGGAACACAACAAGGTTTCCGAAGACGACTGGCGCAAGCGAATCGCCCTGCGCCAGCAGCAAATTGCGGCCAGGATGCTGGGGTGACGATGACCGGGATGCTCGAGGGAAAGATCGTCGTCATCAGTGGTGTCGGGCCGGGACTCGGGACCACGCTGGCGCACCGATGCGCGGGCGAGGGGGCCGACCTGGTACTGGCGGCCCGCAGCGCCGACCGCCTCGATGACGTCGCCAAACAGGTTGTCGACAGCGGCCGGCAAGCCATTGCGGTGCGCACCGACATCACCGATGACGACCAAGTCAACAACCTCGTCGACGCCACTCTGGAGGCATACGGCAAGGTCAACGTGCTGATCAACAACGCGTTCCGCGTACCGTCGATGAAGCCGTTGGCGGAAACCAGTTTCGAGCACATCCGCGACGCCATCGAGCTCAGCGCGCTCGGTGCGCTGCGGCTGACCCAGGGCTTCACCCGCGCGCTCGCCGAGACCCACGGCTGCATCGTCAACGTCAACTCTATGGTGTTGCGGCACTCCCAGCCCAAATACGGGGCCTACAAGATGGCCAAGTCAGCGCTGCTCGCGATGTCGCACTCACTGGCCACCGAACTCGGGCCGAAAGGTATTCGCGTCAATTCCGTTGCCCCCGGCTATATCTGGGGTGACACCCTGAAAGGCTACTTCGAACACCAAGCCGGCAAATACGGCACCACGGTGGAACAGATATACCAGGCCACCGCCGCCCACTCCGATCTGCGGCGACTGCCGACCGAGGACGAGGTGGCATCGGCGATTCTCTTCTTGGCCAGCGACCTGTCCAGCGGCATCACCGGACAGACCTTGGACGTCAACTGCGGGGAGTACCACAGCTGATGGGCGATCGCACCGATGTCGGAACCGTCGAGGAACTGCACGCCTCGGCCACGAAGTTGGTCGGGCTCGACGATTTTGGTTCCGACGAGGACAACTACCGCGAGGCTTTGGGCGTGCTGCTGGACTCCTACCGGCGCGACGCCGGCCTTACGGTGTTGGGCAGCAAGATGAATCGCTTCTTTTTGCGGGGCGCGCTGGTGGCCAGATTGCTGTCCGAGGCCGCGTGGAAGCAGCACCCGCAGTACGCCGACGTTCCCATCGAGCGGCCGATCTTCGTCACCGGGCTGGTGCGCACCGGCACTACCGCGTTGCATCGGCTGCTGGGCGCCGACCCGGCCCACCAGGGTCTGCACATGTGGCTGGCCGAGTTCCCGCAGCCACGGCCGCCCCGCGACAGCTGGGAGTCAAACCCGTTGTACCGACAGCTCGACGACCAGTTCACCCGACACCACAAAGAAAATCCCGGGTATACCGGCCTACATTTCATGGCCGCCTACGAACTGGAGGAATGCTGGCAGCTGCTGCGGCAGTCGCTGCATTCGGTGTCCTACGAGACGTTGGCGCATTTGCCGGGCTACGCCTCGTGGCTGTCGCGGCAGGACTGGACGCCGGCATATCGGCGGCACCGCCGCAACCTTCAGCTGATCGGACTCAACGACGTCGAAAAGCGTTGGGTGCTCAAGAATCCCAGCCATCTGTTCGCGCTCGACGCATTGATGGCCAGCTATCCCGACGCGCTGGTGATACAGACTCACCGGCCGGTGGAGACGATCATGGCGTCGATGTGCTCGTTGGCACAACACACTTCTGAGGGGTGGTCGACGGTGTTCGTCGGTCCGCGGATCGGCGCCGACGCAATGGACACCTGGTCGCGCGGGCTGGAGCGGTTCAATACCGCTCGGGCGCAGTATGATCCGGCCCAGTTCTACGATGTCGACTACCGCGACCTGATTGCCGACCCGCTGGGGACGGTGGCCGCCATTTACCGGCATTTCGGGTTGACGCTGACCGATGAGGCCCGACAAGCGATGGCGAAGATTCATGCCGAGAGTCAGACCGGCGAGCGAGCGCCCAGGCACAGTTACTCGCTGGCTGACTACGGTCTGACGGCTGAAGCGGTCAAGGAGCGGTTCGCAGGGCTGTGATTCGGTGATCGTGGCTATGCGTTGAAGTCTTGATCAGGGAGTCCGCAGGACGTGATCGCGGTGTCGCGGAATGCAGCGGCCGATGGCGGCAAGTATCTGTTAGTCATCCATCCGACCGCGATAGGGCGGACCAGTTTCTTGTCGTCGACGGCGATCTCAACGATGTCCGGCGGTGGTGTGGCGGCCTTGGGTAGCACACCGACACCCAACCGCGCTCCGATGAGCCCGCGCAGGGTGGTGATGTCGGTCCCCTCAAAGGCGATGGTGGGTGTTACGTCATGACGCGCGCAAGCGTCGTCGAAAATCCTGCGTAACGTGTGGTTGCGGTCCAGGGCCACAAACGGCTGCCCCGCCAGCTCTTCAAAGCCGATGAGCTCGCGGTGTGCCAGCGGATGCGCGCGATCGACGACGGCATAGAGCTGTTGGGTAAACAGCTTGTGCCACTTGACCCCGGGGGACTCGTCGAAGGTCATGGGGTAGCTCAGGCAGATATCGATGACCCCGGTGGTCAGATCATTGACAAGCGCGGGGCCGGCGCATTGGCGCAGTTCGAATCGCGCCGCCGGATAGTGATCGTGATGGCGGCGGATCAGCCTGGGTACGGTGGCCACACCCAGTGATACGAGGAATCCCAGGGCCACGGTGCCGGCATCGACGCCGGCGAGTTGGCGTACGCCGGCCACGGCCGTCTCGAGGCTGCGTTGCGAAGCGAGGCTGGTCCGCAGGAATGCTTGGCCGAACCGGTTGAGCTCGTTGGCCCGCCCGCGCCGGGTGAACAGTTCGACCCCGATTTCGTGTTCGAGCATGGCGATGGCGCGGCTGACCGCAGATTGTGACACCGCCAGCTTTTCCGCGGCATCGCGCAGCGTGCCGACCTCGGCGACCGTCTGGAAGTAACGCAGCTGGTAGAGCTCCACAACTAGGCATGGTACTTGCGCAATGGACAAGAATTAGCTCGAACGTTCCAACAAACGTTGAGTACGTGCGTCATGTCGGTCGGCATCCCGCTTCGAGCACGGCGAGCCAGGCGCGGATTTCGCTGCTGTGCTCGCCCAACTTTGGCGCCCTGGTTCGATACGTCACCGGTGTGGCGGATAGAGCTATTGGGCTAGCCACCTGCCGGCCGAAACGGCGGTCGCCGTCGGCGGTGGTGCGGATGGGTTGCAATCCGAGTCGTTCGGCGTATACGAAAGCTTGGGCAATGTTGTTGACCGTGCCGGCGGGGACTCCGGCCTGGTTGAGGGCCGCCGTCCAATGGTGGGCCGAGTGTGGCGCCAGCGCACGCGTCACAATCGTGCGTAGCGCTGAACGGTTGTGCACCCGAAGCTCGTTCGTGCGAAAGCGATTATCGCGTGCCATCTGAGGTATGCCCAGGACGTCGCAGAGTTGACCGAACTGCTTGTCGTTGCCCACCGCCAGAACGAGTGTCCCGGCACCGCTCGGGTAGGTGTCGTACGGGGCGATGCTGGCGTGGCCGTTACCCAGTGCGCGTGGAATCGCTTGAGCCAGAACATAACTGGCTGACTGATTCGCCATGCCGGACAGCAGTGCCGACATCAGGTTGATTTCGACGAGCTGGCCAATACCAGATCGGTCGCGCTCGCGTAGCGCCGCCAGGATCCCGACCGTGGCGAACAGTCCGGCCAGCACATCAACGACTGCCAGGCCGACCTTGGTCGGGTTGTCGGAATCAGTACCGGTAACACTCATCAGCCCGCCCAACGCCTGAACCAACAAGTCGTAGCCGGCGAGTTGGCGTCCCGCGGCAGCTCCGAACGCCGAGATGCTGCAATACACCAGTGCAGGGTTGGCCGGGCGAATCGTGGCCTCATCCAAGCCAAAGCGCGCCATGGTGCCGGGCCGGAAATTTTCCACCAGCACATCGGCACGCTCGGCCAGCGTTCTAGCCACCCGGAGGTCGTCGGCGTCACGCAAGTCGAGCACGATGCTGCGCTTATTGCGATTGACGCCGAGGTAGTACGTGCTCTCCTTGTCCACGAATGGCGGCCCCCACGACCGAGTTTCGTCACCACCCGGACGTTCCACCTTCACCACCTCCGCGCCGAGGTCGCCAAGCGTCATCGTGCAATACGGACCGGCGAGCACCCGGGAGAAGTCGGCCACCAACAGTGACGAAAGTGGTTGTGGCGCGGTCTCAGTCAGCATCGGCGCCCCAAAATGTTCCCGGCCGGCGTGGCGTCGTCATGGTCGGTCTCCTGTTCTTGTCTCTTGGAAGGAAACGCTAGGGAAGCCGCTATACTGCGTCTAGTAGAATGTTATGCACTAAAGCTTGCTTTATGCGCAAGTATCTTCCCGCACGCCACGCTTTAGTAATCCGCAACGGTGTGTTCGGAACCTTCTGCTAGATGTCATGTCGGGGGCGAATTAGCGTGTTGGTGTGACCGGGCTCACTTTGATCAGGCTGGCCGGTAAGAGTGATGACGTCGCCATTCGTGCATGTGGCGACTGAGGTCGTGGCAGCCGCGGCTGCCGATCTGGCGGCGATCGGTTCGACGATCGTCGACGCTCACGCGGCCGCAGCGACATCGACAACCGTCATGTTGACCGCGGCCGGTGACGAGGTGTCGATCGCCGTCGCCGCATTGTTGGGCGGCTACGCGCAGGAATTCCACGCTGTTAGCGCATGGGCGACAGTGTCCTATGGACAATTCGTCGAGACACTCAGCGTCGCTGCGCAGGCCTATGCCGGTGCGGAGGTCCGCAACGCGGCATCGTTGCAACAACCGCCCAACGCGATCAATGCCGTCACCCAAGCTTTACTAGGTCGTCGGCTGATTGGCGATGGCGCCGCAGGAGCCCCCGGGACCGGCGCCGACGGCGGACCCGGCGGACTGTTGTACGGCAATGGCGGCGCGGGCGGGTCGGGGGCCCCGGCGCCGGGTTGCGTACCGAATACTCCTGGCGTGAGGGCGACCAACCATCGCGACTGTAACCCCACGGTGAAATTCCAC
>NZ_MVIF01000154.1 GCF_002086675.1 Mycobacterium persicum | reverse complement strand
CGGCGGCACCGGGGGGCTGTTGTTCGGCGCAACCGGTGTCAACGGGGCTTAGCGAGGTGGTCAACCACTGAGCCGATACCGACGTCCGTTGGCTCCCGACAACGGATTTCGCGATGCGACCAGGAACCTCAGAGAGCCAATGCGGCCCGGGCGGCGGCATGCGTCTGTCGTGCGTACCCGCCGCCGAACAGCACAACATGCGCCAGTAGCGGGAAAAGCTGGTGCAGCCCGATTCGGTTGCGCCACCCGGGTTTCAGCGATCGCACCTGCTGGTATCCGGCGAGCATGGCGTCGTAGTGCGGGCAGCCGAACAACGCAAGCATCGCCAGATCGGTCTCGCGGTGGCCGGCGTGCGCTGCCGGGTCGATCAGCACGACCCCGGCGGGTGTCCACACGAGATTGCCACTCCACAAGTCCCCGTGCAGCCGGGCCGGCTGGTCGTCGTCGTCGAAATCACCTGCACCGCAACGCCTGACGACACCGTCGATCAGGCCGGGGTCGACGCATCCAACCACACCGCCGCCAGATCGGCCATCGGGACCAGCCGCTCCTCGGCATAGAAGTCGCCCCAGCGTCGGTGCCGCCGTAGCGACATCGGCAGCGGCTGCGACAACGGCCCGAAAAACCCCGGTCCGTCCCACCCGTCGGGCCCTGCGCCGAACGCCGGTGCACCCGCATCGTGGGTGACGGCAAGCCGGCCGCCGAACGCGTGTGCCGCTTCAGCGCTCGGTGTCACCGAATCAAGCCGCCGCAGGGTCAGACTCGTTGCGTTGACTGATACGACCGTGGCGCACGGTACACCGCCGTCGGCATGTGAAAGCCATTGCAGCCCTGCGGCTTCCCAGGCGAAATAGCCGGCGGGCGCGCCAGCATGGCGCTTGACGAACTCGGTCACGCTACTTTCAGATCAATGGTCATCTGTCGCACGTCTTCCACCTACCGAAATGCCCGATTGCCGTATCTGTCGAGCGAGACGACGTCGGTGACCGGCCGGCGCGTCGTGGGACCGTATTTGCCGATCGGCCAGCCAAGAGGGATTACCGCGCACGGCGTGACATTCCATGGCAGCCCAAGTGCCCGCCGCGCCAGCAGCTTGCTCCACAGCGGCACGGTGATCAATGCCGCACCCAGCCCGGCCGCACGCGCGGCCAGCAGCAGGTTCTGCACCGCCGGATAAATGGAACCGTAAGAGCTGCTCGTCGCCACCGACGGCCAGGGCGGAATGACGCCCCTGAGGCAGGCGACAATGACGACGGGGATCTCCTCGAAATGGTCGGCCTGCCATCGCACGGCCTTTTGCAGCCGAAGCATCTTCGCGTCACCGCGGCGTTCGAAGGAACGCTTGTACATCGGGCTGACGAGGTTCATGGCTCTGCGGTTCAAACGGCCCAGTTTCGCGACTGTTTCGCGATCCTTAACGACGATGAACTCCCAATTTTGCGCGTTGGAACCGGTCGGCGCCTTCATGGCCAGCTCGAGTAGATGGAGCACGAGGCTGTCGTCGACCGGATCGCTTTTGAGCCGCCGGATGGCACGCTGAGTACGCATCGCCTCTTCGAGGGGCATTGTCAAGGGCTCTTGATGCGCTGTCATGACCACAATTCAACACGGCCGACCCAGGATGCGATGCCGCCGCACCGGCATCGTCATAGAGTGGCCGCGTGGTTGTGTTGCCCTGGCGAAGACGGCCGCCATCGCCTCATCGATGCCGGACAGGGAAAGGGCCGACCGCCCGATGACCCGAGTCGAGATCGCTGTCGTCGGTGTGCACGTCCTCGACACCCATGTCCTCGGCATCACGTCCATTCCCGAGGGGTCGCAGGGCCAGCTCGTCCCGACGATCAAGATTTCCCCCGCAGGCACCGCGGGCGGCACGGCCGTCGTTCTGCGCCGGCTCGGGGCAACAGTCCATTCCTTCGGCGCGGTCGGCGCCGACGCGATGGGCGACGCCCTGCTGGCGATGCTGCGCCGTGAAGGGGTCGACGTCGGTGGGCTGGTTCGGACCACGACGGCCCAGACCTCGGCGTCGGTCATCCCGGTGCGCCCTAATGGTGACCGACCGGCCTGGCATTGCGTGGGCGCCAATGCCATGTTTCGGCTCGAAGACCTCAACCTGGACGAGGTGATCCGGTCGTCGCACCTTCACCTGGGCGGTCCCGAGTTTCTCGGGGGTCCGGCGGCCGGCGAGCTGTTGCAGTATGCAAAAAGCAACGGGCTCAGCACATCTGTGGACATTCTCGCGCCAGGGGACCCCGGGCTGCTGCAGTGGATCGCCGACGTCCTGCCACATACCGACTATCTGTTGCCCAACGACGAACAGGTGCTAGGTTTCACCGGCGCGGCTGACGTCGTAATCGGCGCACGTCGTCTGCTGGCTACAGGTGCCGGCTGCGTGGCGGTGACCCGGGGAAGCAAAGGCGCCGTAGTCGTTTCGGATGCAGAAACTGTCGAAGTGCCCGCGTTTGCAATTGATGTGGTGGACACCACCGGTTGCGGTGACGCGTTCTCGGCCGGATTCATCCTCGGGCGCGCGCTCGGGCGCGACCTTCGAGAAGCGGCTCGCCTCGGATGCGCTACCGCAGCGCACGTCGCCACCGGAATCGGAACCGACGCCGGCGCATACGATCTCGATCTGGTCGAAGCGTTCGCCAGCGGCGATGACAGCGGGAGTCCTCGTCGCACATCGAGAAGGTCAGAATAACGTGATCAGTTGTCCTTGATGGTCACGGAAACGCGCGGCGTCGGGTCGTCATCGCCGTGGGGGAGCCGCTGCCATGCGGCATCGACCAACGGCTGTAGAAACAGCTCGCCCATGAGCCGCACCAGCACGTCGATCGCTTGCTTTGATTCGTGACGTTCGGTGGAGGCCACTCCGCTTCCACGCAGTTCGGTAACCTCACGGCGAACGTTGTCGATCAACACGTCGAGCAGCGGTATCGGCTCATTCTTTTCTAATTCGAATGCCTCTCGACGGATGTAGTTGAGCACCGGCGGGTTTTCGGCCAGCATGCGCTGGACCGCCTCCCGCCGGGCGGTTGCCGCCGCCGCGGGGCCTTCCTGATTGTCTACTCCGGCAACCGCTTGCCAGAAATACTCCGCGACCAGCTCGTCGACGGCCTGGCGAAGCCCGGCCTTGGTCTTGAAATGGTGCTGGACCAGTCCCAGCGTCACCCCGGCCTCGGCCGCGATCGCCCGCAACGACACCCGGTCCTCGCCGTACTGCGCGTACAGATCCAACGCCGCGTTTCGGATCCGGGCCTTGGCGGTCAGGTCGTCGTTTGTCGCCCGGGGATTCTGCACACCGGACCTCCTTCGAATGCAGTCGCAGGAATCGTACCTAGACCGCGGAGGGGCTCGGCGCTTAACAGCTATTTAGCCGCGGCGCCTCGGTTCGAACGCCATGAGCACGTAGTCGGTCGCGACTGTCTCCGCCGCCGTGGTCCGTTGATCCAATGACGAGTCGCACCCCGGACCCATCCGCCTAACCGCAACCCGCCTGGCCGTGCGCTGCAGGCACAATCGAGGCGAGGACGACGACCAACCCAGCTCTCACGCGAACCCAACCTAGTCTTGACCGAATGATTGACTTATGCAACAGTATCCAGTACGTCTGTACTGTAAACAATACGTCCGTATGCGATCGTTCGATCGGATATTCACCCAGCTTGGGGTCCGGCCAGTGGTCCCGGAAGGGGTTTGTGGTGGTGGCGTTGCGGGTGGTTCCTGAAGGGTTGGCGGCTGCGATGATTGCAGCGCCCGATCCGGTGTCTAGCGCCATGGCCGTCCAGCAGCTCGCGACGGCCACCCACGGTGCTCGACAGCCGAGCCGGCCAGGGGCGGGCAGCAAGGCCGAGCCACGTGATGACACCGGCGACGGCGTGGCGGCGACATCCCGCGGCGTCCATGGAGGGGCGGCATGACCGCGGCGGTGTGGATGGCCTCGCCGCCGGAAGTGCACTCGGTGTTGCTGTGCGCCGGTCCCGGACCGACCTCACTGGTAGCCGCCGCCACCGGATGGTCCTCGCTCAGCGCCGAATACGCCTCGGCGGCCGACGAACTCACCCTGACATTGGCAGCACTTCACGCCGGAGCCTGGCAAGGCCCCAGCGCCGAAATCTGCCTCGCCGCCTACACGCCGTATCTGGCATGGCTGATCCAAGCCAGCACCGACAGCGCCGCCACCGCCACCGCCCATACGACCGCCGCCACCGCCTACCTCAGTGCGCTAGCAGCCATGCCCACCCTGGGCGAGCTGGCCGCCAACCACGCCACCCACACCGTGCTGCTAGCAACAAACTTCTTCGGCATCAACACCATCCCCATCGCCCTCAACGAAGCCGACTACGCACGAATGTGGATCCAAGCCGCCACCACAATGAGCGCCTACGAAGCACTCACCACCACCACAGTGACCACCGCACCCCACACCCCACCAGCACCACCAATCCTCAAAACCAACGCCGACGAAGCCGCCAACCTCGCCCAAACCCTCACACCATTCCCATGGACGGAAATAATAGAGTTTCTGGAGAAAGTGGCGAGCGGCTATGAAATTGCATTAGCAGTGCTCTTGTACTGCGCGGAACAGATTGCATATGGTTTTTCGGCTGTAATCAATGACATCATCGCGGGCAATTTCGCCGCGGCCGGTGTGGCATTATTTCTCATGATCGTCTACGGGATAACTATTGTTAATCTGATTTTAGCTACTGCTTTCCTATTTATTCCGCTGATGATTCCAGTTACCATCGTGGGTCTTACAGAGATTGTTGCCGAGTGGATTATCGGGAATATCTTTGCAATATTAACGGGTCCCGCTGCGACGGCAGCGATGCTGGGGGCTCTTGCCCCGCAACTGGGCGGGGTGGCTGGTGCGGCCGCCGTGGCTGGTGCCGCCGCCGCGGCGGCTGCACCGCCGGCTTGTGTGGTGACTGCGCCGCTGTCTGCCCTGGGTAGCGTCAGCATGGCTGCAACGGCGGTGAGCGGTTCTGGTGCGGTTTCACCAGCCCCGTTGGTGAACACGGTGACCACCAACGGGGCTGCGAGCCAATCGTCGCTGCTGGCTTCCGATCGCGGTGCCGAGCGCCTCGGATTTGTCGATACCGCACCCAGGACCAGCGTGACCCAGCCCGGGGGTTTGATGACGTTGGGGGATGAGCCCGGTGGCGCTGCGCGTATGCCAATACCGCCGGCTGGCTGGAATGCGGATTTTGCCGATACCGAAAGTAGCAGACAAATTCAGCAACTGAAATTTTCCAGATAAGTGGGCTGCGGCGAAGTCGTGGCTCATGAGCTGGCCAGTGGTCTGGGAAGGGGTTTGTGGTGGTGGCGTTGCGGGTGGTTCCTGAAGGGTTGGCGGCTGCGATGATTGCAGCGCCCGATCCGGTGTCTAGCGCCATGGCCGTCCAGCAGCTCGCGACGGCCACCCACGGTGCTCGACAGCCGAGCCGGCCAGGGGCGGGCAGCAAGGCCGAGCCACGTGATGACACCGGCGACGGCGTGGCGGCGACATCCCGCGGCGTCCATGGAGGGGCGGCATGACCGCGGCGGTGTGGATGGCCTCGCCGCCGGAAGTGCACTCGGCGTTGCTGTGCGCCGGTCCCGGACCGACCTCACTGGTAGCCGCCGCCACCGGATGGTCCTCGCTCAGCGCCGAATACGCCTCGGCGGCCGACGAACTCACCCTGACATTGGCAGCGCTTCACGCCGGAGCCTGGCAAGGCCCCAGCGCCGAAATCTGCCTGGCCGCCTACACGCCGTATCTGGCATGGCTGATCCAAGCCAGCACCGACAGCGCCGCCACCGCCACCGCCCATGCGACCGCCGCCACCGCCTACCTCAGTGCGCTAGCAGCCATGCCCACCCTGGGCGAGCTGGCCGCCAACCACGCCACCCACACCGTGCTGCTAGCAACGAACTTCTTCGGCATCAACACCATCCCCGTCGCCCTCAACGAAGCCGACTACGCACGAATGTGGATCCAAGCCGCCACCACAATGAGCGCCTACGAAGCACTCACCACCACCACAGTGACCACCGCACCCCACACCCCACCAGCACCACCAATCCTCAAAACCAACGCCGACGAAGCCGCCAACCTCGCCACCACCACCGTCCAAACCCTCGCCTCAACCCCATGGGTGGAGATCATCCTCGAGCTACTACTGCTAATACCGAAAATGATCCTTGAATTCATCGCGGGGATGGTCGTCGCAACAATTTTTGTGCCAATATTTGGTGCCTTAATCCTTTTTGAGCTCTTCGCGCTTTCAATTGGCGTGGCCTTCATCGCATATCTGTTCTTGACATTCCACTTCAGCACGGCTTTCACCATGGTCTTGTACTTAAGCATCCTCGAGGTTTCGCTAGCAATTACATTCCTTGCAATCGGCATTATCCTTCTCTTTCCCATCGCGTGGCCCCTGAGCGCAGTTGTTAACGTGGTCGGACAGATCATCGGGAATGTGTTTGGCATGGCGGTGGGGCCGCTGGCCGGGGCTGCTGCGGGCGCAGCGGTTGCTGGACTCGCCCCGAGTCTGGGCGCGACAGCGGCAGGGATCGCGGCCCCGACGGCTGGTGTGGCTGCGGCGCCGATCGCGGCCGTCGCCGTCGACAGTGTGGCGGCGCCGACACCGGGTTGCGGCGTGGATTCGCACGCGCGGCTGGTATCGGCGGTGGCCGCGGATGGGGCTGCGGATCAGTCGTCGGCGTTGGCTTCCGACCGCGGCGCTGACGCCTTCGGCTTCGCCGGCACTGCACATCACGGCAGCCCGATTCGGCCCGGTGGCTTGATGACGTTGGGTGACGAATTCGGCGGTGCAGCGCAAGTGCCGATGGCGCCGGCGAGCTGGAATACGCCGGCCCTGGGCGCCGCCGGTGAGCCGGAAGCCCGCGCTGCCGAGACGCTGCTGAGCAACTGCTGACACCACCGATTATTGACAGCGGCGAAAGAGTCTGGCCGACAGCATTATTCAGAGCTGGCACGTCAGAGACGGGCCACAGGAAAGGTCGCCCTGAGCGGTGTCCTGTTCTCTCGGCAACCAACAGTGGAGGAGGACCCGCACGACACCATGGGGAGTTCCTGATCCATCGGCATCCACGGACAAACGGTGTCGCGACGAATTTGGCCTGCACACCGGGTAGGGCAGGGGCAGTCCACTTCGACACCCGTTTGCACAGCAGCACAAGGGCGCTACACCCGTATATGGAGACCACGACCAGTCGAAGATTTCATGACGGTTTCGGTTGAGCAAAGTTACTGCAGCTTGCTCGCGATGCCAGGGCGATATCGCCTGTTTGGTTTTAGTGTTGACTGCTATGGCCGAAGTGAAGAATTGCGTGAAGCGCTGGCGCACAGCGCTTCACGTATCCGTGTCGGCTCTGATAGTTGCCGCCCTCGGACTCGCCGTCACCCCCGCAGCTCAGGCGGCTGCGGCGACGGCGACATTGTCGGTCGAACATACGTGGCAGACCGGTTTCATCGCTCGCTTCGCCATCACCAACTCGAGCATGGTGCCGCTTGCCGATTGGAAGCTTGAATTCGACATGCCGATGGGACAATCCGTCTCGCACACGTGGAACAGCACCGTCACCCAGTCTGGCACGCACTATGTTCTCATCCCTGCGAATTGGAATCGCGTTATTGCACCTGGTGGTTCGGCAACAGGCGGTTTCAGAGGCGTGCTGAGCGGTTCCTACTCGCCACCGTCAAATTGTCTGCTCAATGGGCAATATCCATGCAGCTAGAAGACGACGGAGCACTGAGGCTCGACGGCTCCGACCGTGCGGCCAATGCCGCATAGGTTCAGTGGTGGACATGCCGGTCCCACTTCAGCCGCACTGCTGTCTAAATGGCACAAATCTGGGGGAGACCGAGCGGACACTACCCGCCGCGCCAATGGTGTCCGGGCAACCCCAAACAGCCGCCCTATATCGTGAACCCGTTCATCGACTGGGACTGCAGCGTCTGCCACACCTGGTACCCGGCCAACTACGGCATGGGCAACGTCACCTCGCAGGGCATGCCGATCACGATCTGGGACGGCGACGATCCGCCTATTGAGGCGATCACCATCAGGCAGTGCCGCCGATCAGCTTCATGTGCCCCTAGCGGTAGACGGGAGCAGCGCCAAGAAGGGCACCCGTCCGGGTAACCGATGCGGTTATCTGGGTGCCCTTTTAGCGGCTCTTCACAATCGAGGGTGTAGTTGGGGTCTGAATCCACCGGTTTCCAGTAGCGATCTGGCAATGTAGTTGGTGA
>NZ_MVIF01000153.1 GCF_002086675.1 Mycobacterium persicum | reverse complement strand
GCAACCGGACGCGGCGGCGTCGTACCCCGATACGGACTCAAAATGACCGTAATGTCACGCCCACTATCCGGAGGCTAGCTGGACATTCCGAGTCTTATGCACATCTGGTGACGTGTGACCGGTGTGCTGACCGGTCGGCTGTTGAGCGTAGTAGTGGGCCTCCACGTCGGCGGGCAAGCGTCGGTCGAGGCGGGATAACCGCCGCCCACGCACCCGGTCTTGCATAAGGCCGATCGTCGTTTCGCAAAGCGCGTTGTCGCGCACGTCGACCGCTGGTGGCTCGAAAGCAACATTTTCCTGGCCATGGCATCACCAACGTCCGCACCCGGGCTACCCCCGGCTGCTCAAACAGGTCAAGCGTGGCGGTTGCGGATTGATGAACCGTAAGCATTCGGCCCGGATACGATTCCGCGCCACCCGCAAACAGCGGGCCACAACCCAGACCTTATGTCTATTCCGCGGTCAAAGTGCAAGAGCTGCGACAGGACAATCCGAGCAACGGGAATACGGCAAAACGCACTGGTCGGAAAACGCGGCCAAACGGACTCCAAAAATCAAGATCGCGAACCAATTCGAAGCCCTCAGGCCGCCTCGGCGGTCAACCGAAATATCGCCGCTAAGCCTGCTTGCTGACAGCATTTACGTCGCACATTGCCAGCGACTTTTACAGGTTGTGTCATTAGGATGCTATGCGTGAATGACACATCTGAAACTGGCACGAATGAAACTCCCGAGGCAGTAGCACCCGCGCCACCAAAGGTCACACCACGGTCGGACACCCCGAAGGTTTTCAAGGCCGCGGCGTGGGTGGCTGTCGTCGCTGGGACATTGTTCATCGTCGCCGGAATATTCTTTGCGGGATTTGGGTTTGCTGTTTATACCAAGGACGCTAGCTCGCCCCACTATCGTCAGCGTGAATACCCGGCAATGGTGATGGAAATACCGAACGCAGGCCACGGCGGACACGGTGCGCCCAATCATGCACCGTCTTCAGTCGCGCCTTCTCCGGTGCCCGCTCGTTAGATTAGCCAACGTCCACATAGCCCAGTGCTGGCAGAGCGCTGGGCTATTAAACTCTTCTGCCACGGGTCGATAGTGTCTTTTCTGCCGGCCGGAACGCCGAGGCAGTCCATAATCGAAGTACATCAATGTGCGAACGGCTGCTCAATTGAACGAAGTGTCTGCTGAATCAACGAGTGCGCGTATGCATGAGGCTCGAAGCTCGTGAGCTTCCGTTTCCGCGCACTTTAAGTGGGGCTGACGCCTTTCGCGCAGTACCCGAGGATGCAAGGCGTACGGCGAGTCAGGTTCACCAGGCCCGTATTCAACAACGGCGATACCCTGGCGAAATACCTAGGTCGGTTGTCGCTGTCCTCGACTTCCCGGGATCGATCCAGACATTCAGAAATTGTCCTGAAATCCTCGCGAAGTTCACTCATATCTGAATCAGGTAAGCTGTCTCGCCATTTCCGATATATTCAGAAACGCTCTTCCGAAGTATGCGTATCGGATGTCATCCACCATGGCATCTTCCTTGTTTGTAAACGAAAATGAGCAGTATCGAGGTTGCCAAAGGGAACGTGGCTAACTCAAAGTAGGGTAACTCCTGGCGATTCTCTTTGCCCCTGTTCAAGTCCAGCGGATAATATTCCTTTTCCAAATTGGTTAGGCAGATTTGCAAGTGTTCGCTCGGCGACGTGGTTATTCTCTGCTATCAAACTCACAGGCCTTTGTACTTGGTAGTCGTCATCGTCAAACACAAGTAGCTGCTGGCCTCCTTGTTACTGGCGATGTGTTCGGCGTTTTATGTAGCACACGGGCGGATCGCCTGGATTGGGCGGAGCTCGCGCTCGCTCTTTGTTACCCGGCCGACCTCGGTGTTGGCCGATCAGTCCGATCAGAACCAAGAAACGGCGACCGTCGATCGTGATGACGACTGCGGCGGTGCTGTTGTGAGGTTTCTGAACTCTGGGTCAGGCGCGTCGGCGTAATGCGGTCGAGTCCCGGAATCAGCTTTTCTGGCTAAATATTTCCTAGTCGCTGCAGCGTCGGCAATGGAGGCCGCGGCCGGGCCCTACGCGGGTGGCTGAGTGTGCGGCCACGCACGCTGCGATGGTGGCTGGCCATCCGCGGGCGACAGTGAGCGCGTTCGAGGCGGCCCAGGCCGCGACGCTACAGCCGGCTCGACTCGGGTTTGCTCAACACTGGGACCGGGATAGCGGGTTTGTTCAATCTTGTCCGGCTCACATTGTCATCAGGTCCCGAGAGCGGACCCCGGCCCAACCCCGATAGGCAGGCCTCTAGCGATGCCCCATGCGTCGGACGGTGCTCTGGTCGCAAGAAAATCTAGAGCTAATAAGCGGCGGTTATAGACCCATCAAAAGTAGTGATTAGCGGGCGAGGCGAATCTCTTCTAGTGTTGTCCGCGCTAGATATGCGGCCTCATGAGGAGGGCTTATGCGAGCATCTAGCAGTTAGAAGACATGTCTTGGCTGCACGGTTAGATCCCCGCGCTGCGCGCGTCACAGTAATTTTCGGATAGCAGAGTCTTGACGTGGCAGTTCGTGGCTAGCTTCGTCGTGCTGCATAGTTGGTGATCCTGTTTGACGGCACGTTCTAGATATCTTGCGGGGTGATTGTGCTCTGTGTTTCTGCTTTGTGATGTCGGCATTTCCGACTTCGGGCTGGCATTCAGTTAGTTCGCGTATCTGCACGAATTTGCATCCGAAATGAGAAGGGTTCTGTTATGCCTCGAATTCCGCACAACTCAGTGACTACAGGTGACGTCAGCGCTGTCGGGTCGAACCCGGCTCATCCCCGGCCGCGGGCCGCCGCCCAGGGACGGCGCCGCAAACGCGGCGCCGTTGTTGCGCTGGGGACCTTGGCGTTGACTAGCGGCGTCGCCGTCGCCGTCGACATCACCGCGGGGAGCGCCGCCAGCGTCAGCGTTGGCAGGCTCGCCATTACTCTGACCGCTCACGACGGATTCAAACTTGACACCTGTTCGAATGATCATTCTAGTTATAGCGATCATAACGATTCCAACAACGGTTCAACGACAAACGGCAGCAGTCAGGACACCAATAACAGTTCGATTGTTTCCAGCAATCTTCAGGACTCGGGCAGCAATCCTACGGTCACTTCTAACAGTAACGATCAACCGAATTCAAATCAAGACTACATATTCATCGATAACATGCCGGTTACTCAAATTGTGGATGAATATTCAATCAGCAGTATCGACCAAAACAATGTTAACAATAGGTACGAAGGCCTGGATAATTTTACCAATAGTTATACCATTATGGAGAATATACCCAACACCTTCGAGGACAATTTTGGGAGCTTTGCTGAAGATATGAACCGTCCGAGATATCCTTTCGGCAGAGTATCGGACAGCGACCCCGAACTGCCCAGTCCGTTTCCATCGGAGCTGTCTCCTGGGGAAGACGTAGATGGTAGCAAATTAGCCGAATACATCGTGCTGAACGACGGCGAATATGTCTTGCGTCCTGGCTTTTTGTCGAGTTACCCGAGGGTGCAGAGCATCGACGACTGGTCGCCGATGTATCGAGAGGCGGTTATCCAGCAATGGCACAGGGCGCAAGCGGTGCAACAGGGAGCGGGCGGAGGCAACGTATATCCCCCAACACCAGGGATCCGCTACGATGACGCTACATCCGACTCCGACGACGAATACTCCGGTTCTTATGAAGATTCTTCTACTTTCGATGACGACTCCAACAATTCCGACGAGTAGTGGTTTCAGATAGACACCGGGCGGCATCGTCAATACAGATCTGGGGTTCAAGGTGGGCTCGGGTACCAAGCCAACAACCATTTCTGGCCGGCGATGCCGACAATGTCGCTATCGGATGGATGCGCCACTGCCGGGCCGGGAATGATTGAGAGCGGTGCCCGCGCGGGCAACGCGCCGGTCGTGGCGCTGACCGGGGTGTTGCGCAAGATCGGCGTGAAAACCGGCATCGAATTCTTCGACATCGCCGATGCCGCCGAGGACGTGGTGCACCCGGCCATGCCCGCCGAATGCCTGCTGGACCGCAACGCGCTCATCATGGGCTATTCGGGCGTCTACTCCAGCTCCCTCAAGTACGCCGTGCGTCAGGCCGAGCACTACGGTGTGCCGGCGTCGGCGCTCCTGTACCGAGCGGGTCGGCGCAAGTTGATCGGCGGGAAGGAAGACCGTTTGCGCACCTTTCTCGGCAGCGCCGTCGCGGGCGCAGCTGCGCTGGCGTTGTCGTCGTGCTCGGCCAACCGTGCCTGCCGCGCGTTTGACGAGCTCGACACCAAGATCACCAAGGGCATGAAGGCCTATGGGATCCCGGGTGCCGCAGTTGGCGTATGGGTCGGCGGGCAGGAATACGTAAAAGGCTACGGAGTCACCAACGTCGACCATCCGGTACCCGTCGACGGCGATACGGTCTTTCGGATCGGTTCCACCACAAAGACGTTCACCGGAACCACGATCATGCGGCTGGTGGACGAGGGCAAGGTGGACTTGGACGCACCGGGGCGCCGGTACCTTCCCGAGTTCGCCGTTGCCTACCCAGTGGTCAGCGCCACCGTCACGGTGCGCCAGTTGCTCAGTCACACCTCGGGCTGGATGGGTGATGACATCCAGGACTTCGGCCGCGGCAATGACGCGGTGGCCCGGTACGTCGCCGCGATGACGCGACTACCGCAGCTGACCGCACCGAGAACCGTATTCGCTTACAACAACGCCGGTTTGGTGGTGGCGGACCGGATCATCGAAGTGGTCACCGGGTCGACGTACGAGTCGGCGGTGCAACGTCTGTTGCTCTACCCGCTGCAACTTGGCCACACCCACTACTTCTCAAACCAGATCGTCGGTCTGAATGTGGCGGCCGCGCACGACGTGGTCGACGGCAAAGCGGTTGTCGATACCGGCTTTTGGCCTTTTCCGCATAGCTGCAACCCCTCCGGCGCGCTGATTTCCAGTGTGCGAGATCAACTGCGCTACGCCAGGTTTCACCTCGGCGACGGCACCGCACCCGACGGAACGCGGCTGCTGGGCGCGCAATCGCTGGCGGCGATGCGCTCGGACCCCGGCGCGGGCGGCACCCTGCAAGTCGAGCTCACCGGAATGGGTGTCGCCTGGATGCTGCGGCCGTCCGCGGAAGGCCCGGTCATCGTCCAGCACGGCGGCACCTGGAACGGCCAACGCTCGGGATTCTTCATGGTGCCGGAGCGCAAATTCGCCATGACGTTGCTCACCAATTCCGAAGGCGGATCCGCGCTGACCGTCGACCTGTTCGCCGATGATTGGGCGTTGCGCCGCTTTGCCGGGGTCAGCAACCTGCCCGCCACACCGCAGCATCTCAGCGCCGGCGAGTTGGCGCCGTACCAGGGGCGCTACGTCGCCGGGCTGATCAATGAATCCGGCCGCCTCGGGCAGGCGGTCATCGACATGCGGGTTGGAAACGGCCAACTCGACGCCACCATGAGCTCCGACGACCCCGGCGCGGAGAGCAGCCGCCTGGGTCTTGCCTTCTACCGGCCCGACTATGGGCTTGACCTCGGACCCGACAACAAGCCGGTGGGTACCCGATCCAATTTCGTCCGCGACTCGGACGGCAACATCGCCTGGTTCCGCACCCGCGGACGCCTTTTCCAACGCCGGGAGCGCGACGAAACGAACTAGCGTCACCGACTACGGGTCGCGGCCACCCAGGCCAGGGTTGCCAGCGTCGCCACCGGATAGACCAGCCCGGCCCAGGCCAGATACCAGGGCCGGCTGATCACCCAGATTGTCGGTTGGGCGAAGCTGAGCAACCACGGCACGCCAATGATGGTCAGCGCCAACCAGCCCCAGCCCATGACCGGGGCGCCCGGGCGTTGCCGCAATGGCCCATGCAGCAGCCAGATCATCAGCGGCACCAGCCATACCCAGTGGTGGGTCCACGAGATCGGCGAAAACAGCAGGCCGAACAATTCGACCACCAGTAACTTGCCCAGCCGATCGAATGGGTCGAGCGCCCGCCAGGCCAGGACGACCAGCACCGCCGTGACCGCGACGGCCGCCAGCACCAGCGGACCGAAACCGGCGTCGTGACCGAGAATCCGGGAAATCGCGCCCCGCCAGGATTGGTTGAACGACGTGGCAACCGGCCCTATTCGGCGAGCATCGCCCAACAGATTCGTGAAGTAGTAGCGAGCCTGATCGCCGGCGATCAGCATCGACACGCCGATGGTAGCCAAGAACACCACCGCCGAACAGGCCGCAGCAAGCCAGCGCCTTACCCCAATGAGATAGACGGCGGTGATCGCCGGCGTCAGCTTGATGCCGGCCGCCACCCCGACCAGCAGGCCCGACAGCCACCCCCGGGTGGTGTACACCGCCCAGAGTGCCGCCAGCATCAGCAAGACATTGATCTGCCCGTAGTCGAAGGTGCTCCGTAGCGGCTCGAGCCAGATGGCGATCGCCGTCCACAGCATCGCCGCCCGATGACCGTGACCGGCCGGCACGCCCAGGAGGTGCTGGCTGATCCGGACGGAGCCGTATAGCGCGGCCATCGTCGCGATCTGCCACAGCAACGCAACCAGACCGAATGGCAGCAGGTGCAGCGGATAGAAGACGACAGCAGCAAACGGTGGATAGGTGAACGGCAGCGGGAAGTCCGGCGTCTGGTCGGCGTATACGTAGCTGTAGAGGGTGCCCGGGTGATCCAGAGCCGCCGCCCCGCCCACATAGACGTGCAGGTCGACAAAGTTCGCGCCGTTGGGCGCCAGGTAGGTCCAGGCAAATCGCGCGGCGACGCTCAGGGTCAGCAGCAGCGGCGCTGCCCGCGTCTGCCACCGGCTGGTTCTCGCCGTCGGGACGGCTGAAGTGCTGTCTACCCGCACGACATTAGTGGGACACGTTCCGGGGGCGCCGGATCACCGCCGCCACTCGTATCGGTAACGATCACATAAATGCCACACGTGTCACTTGAGTCACACCAGTACCGCGATAGCTTCGGCTGCGGGATCTGTCACCGCTAACCAGGGAGAGTCATGCCAACCATGTGGACCTACGTACGCGCCGCCGCCGTCTTGGTCGGTTCGTCCGCCGCCTTACTCACGGGCGGTATCGCCCACGCCGACCCGGCGCCGGTGCCGGATCCGGTTTCCAACATCCCGCAGCAGCTGATCGCGTCGGCCGCCAACGCGCCGCAAATTCTGCAAAACCTCGCGACGGCACTGGGAGCCACCCCACCGGTCCCCAGAGCCCCGGAGCCCGCGCTTGCCGCCCCCGGCATCGCATCCATGATTCCGGGACTGACTCCCGCCGCACCGGCGGTGCCGGCGACGTCGGCCGGAACGCCGGCCATTCCCGGGGTGACCACACCGATCCCCGGCATCACCGCACCGGTGGCGGCTCCGACGGCTCCCGCACCGGCGGCAACGCCGGCCATTCCCGGGGTGACCACACCGATCCCGGGCGTCACCGCCCCGCTGACCCCGGCGGCTCCCGCGGCTCCGGCAGCGGCGCTTCCCGGGTTGGCGTCGGCGATTCCGGGTCTCGCCCAGGCGGCCCTGCCGGGGTTGGCTTCGGGCGCCATTCCGGGACTACCGGCCGCTGTCCCTGCCCCGGCGCCCGCGGCACCCGCGCCTGGGGCACCGGCTGGTCCGCCCCAGACGCTGCTGGCTGCCCTGCCCTGACCCAACTGTCAACCGGCTGACCATCACCAAGGACTGGAGAAACTACTGTGGCGAGCACGTGGAGCCTGTCCAAGGGTTTGGCCGCCGCCGTCGTCACCTCGGCTGCCGCGTTCGGGCTTTGCCCGGCCGCGGCGGCCGACCCGGCGGCGCCGCAGCCCAACCCCAACCAGCAGCTACCGGGCCTGCCGGCGTTGACCCAGTTGAGTCCGATAATCCAACAGGCCGCCAGCAACCCAGGACAGGCGACCCAGCTGTTGATGGCCGCGGCGCAAGCGTTTGTCCACAATCCGGCTGCGCCGGCCGAGTCCAAGAACGTCGCGGCGTCGGTGAACCAGTTCGTGGCGGAGCCGACCAATCCCGGTTCGCCCGCCCTAGGGGTGCCGGCCCCGGCCCCTGAGACCGCACCGGTGCCACACGTGCCGCCGCCTGGTGTCGAGCCCGGCATGCTGGCGCATCTGCCGACCGGGATCGATCCGGCACACGTCGCCGGCCCCGCGCCGGCTGCGGCTCCCGCACCGGCATCCCCGCCGGCTGGGGCACCGCCCGCCGCGGCTCCCGCGCCGGCCGCCGCCCCCGCACCGGCTGCTCCGCCGGTCGCCGCACCCGCACCGGCTCCCCCGTCGGG
>NZ_MVIF01000152.1 GCF_002086675.1 Mycobacterium persicum | reverse complement strand
GCCCGGCCGCCCCGCCGTTACCACCGGGCCCACCTGCGCTCGTGCCCGACCCGCCGTTGCCGCCGTTGCCGAACAACCACCCGCCGTCCCCACCATTGGCCCCACTGCCCGGGGCTCCGTTAATGCCGTTACCGATCAGCGGACGACCGGTAGCCGCCTGAACCGGCGCGTTGATCGCGTCGAGCAGACTCTGCAGCGGCGAGGCGCTAGCAGCCTCGGCAGCCGCATACGAATTCGCACCAGCGGCCAGGGCCTGCACAAACTGGTCATGAAACGCTGCGGCCTGCGCGCTCAGCGCCTGGTATGCCTGGCCGTGCGCACCAAACAAGCCCGCGATCGCCGCTGACACCTCATCAGCACCCGCGGCCAGCAACCGCGTCGTGTTGGCGGCGGCAGCACCGTTGGCTGCGCCGATTGTCGAGCCGAGATTTGCCAAATCCGTTGTCGCCGCCATCAGCGCCTCCGGCGCTGCGATCAAGTACGACATGTGGCACCTCCAAACAGCCGACGATCCGCCGCGTTTGGCGTCCGACGACAGTCGATGCGCTGGTCAGAGACTGACTCTAACGCGCATCGCGGCCTCACGTCCTGGACTTTGGGCAGGTTTCCTCCACCAGTTCACGTGGCCATATATGGACCCAGACCAAGCCCGTACCGGACACAACCGAAGCCGCGTTGCCGACGGCCGGCACATGTCCGCCCTAGTTTGGCTGGATCCGGCGCAGCCGGAATTTCGAGTCAAGTTTGACGTCATAACGCTGCGCGTTTGGTGCTAGGCGGCGAGTAGTGTTGTGTGGCTGAGGGTTTGGAGAGCTGCGTTGTAGGCGCGAGAAGCTTGCTGTAGCGGAGGGGCCGTGGTGTGGTCGGAGAGGTGGGCCAGGCCGGTGAGTAGGAAGCGGTCATGCACGCAGGTCAAGAAGTGGGCGGTGTGCAGGCCACGGTCGGTGACGGTGTAGCGGTTGCTGTGCGGGATGCGGGTGATCATGCCCCGGGATTTGAGTCGGCGCAGGTCGTAGGTTGTTTGTCCGGCGGTGACCTCATCGGGTGGCAGTCCGCGTAATTCGGCGGTGAGGATGCGCAGATCGCGGTTGGTGAAGCCGTTGGTTTGGCAGCCGAACGTCAGCAATGCCTGCAGCAGGGCGTGGCTGCGCCGCTGGGCCAGCCGTAGTCCGGGGATACGAGTGCCTGTGGCGGTAGTGACCGCGGCGGTGATGGTGTCAAGCGCTTCGGCGCCGGTGATCGGGTCGTGGCTGAGTCGTTGGACGTGCAGCAGACGTCGGTTGGCCGAGAAGCCGATCTCCCGCAGGGCGGGCAGATTAGTCAGTCGTTTGCCGATCGAAAAGTCGGTGGTGTCATTGATCGTGGTTTCGGTGCGCAGGGCTTTTCCTTCCTTGTGGTACTGCTTGATTCGGGTGTGCTTGTAATCCACGTGCAGGCTGGGGGTGACACCGGCGGTGATCACCCGGGTGCGAAATGACCCGGGTGTGCAGCGCGGTCCGCGGCGCATCAGGCGGCGGTCGAAGATCAACGCGACCTGGTCGGGGCGGCCGATGTCGAGGTTGTCGCGGATGACCTGTTCGAAGAACATCCGGCCCGCCACGGGTTTGTCGAGCATCTGGGTCAGCGAGAATTCGGCCTGCAGGATCGACAGCTCGTAGCGGTAGCCCGCGGCGTGGTCGGCTGCGGAAAATGGGTGCGGCAGGACCGCCAGCCACTTGTCCAGCAGCGCTTCGATGTGTTCGGGCCCCAGACTGTCGCAGATGGCTTGCAGCGCGGCGGGGTCCTCGACCGCGGCGAACCCGTTATCGAGCGGGGTGAACCCGATGCCGGCCTTGGCGGCTTGGCGCTGGGCCCAATGGTTTCCGTTGAGGCACAACTTCGCGTTGTAGGGGAAATAGGAGCAGAACTTGATAAAAAACGGGCCGAAGTCCTCGTCGTAGCAATAAAAGTAGAAGTGGTTGATCAGCCCGCTGGCTGGCACGATCCACGGGTAGGAATCGCCGTTGGTGTCGCGGCGTTTCTCGGTGCGAAACAGCTTGGTCTTTTCCTGCGCGCGACCCACGAACAGCACCCCTTCGGTGCCGGTGAACCGGGCCAGGTGCTCGTGGGCGATGTCGTCTTTGCGTTGTCCCTTGGCGAAATTCACCCACGGGATGGCGTTGTCGCGAGCAAACCGGTGCACCGCTGTGCAGAACGCGTCGGTGATCTTGACCAGTGGCGCGGTCGAGGCGATGGGCAACCCCAGTCGTCGATGCACATAGCCCACCAGGCCAGCTGGGTATTGCAATCCCGGCACATAGACATTGCAGAACATGCGGTCGATGCACTCGACGTCGAAAACCACATGTTCGGACAAGACATCATCAACCGCGCGCGCTACGGTCATCACAAGGCTCCGATCGGACGGGCGGCCAGTCAGGCCAACCAACCGCGCTATGCGGTTCATACACCGGATCGGTCCGCCGGTCACGGTCTCAACCCCGTCCGACCGGAGCCCCACACCCCAAGCTGATCACGACATGCCTCGTCGGGCTGGGGCGAAGCCCCGTTAGTACTGCAGCCGTAGATAGGGATTGCTGATGCTGGCGTGTCTGCGCTGGTCAGAGCGGTGACCGCGGCATTGTTTCAGTTTGTGACAACTTCTCAATATGCCGCGGTCGCCGCGGCTCATAGCGCAGACCCTGATCGGTGGCAGGCGGAGTACTCGGCGGTGCTGGATCGGATCGCGCCGCGTTTTGCCCGTTACGAGCCGTTGCGGCATGCCGGTGAACTCATGGCCGGGATGGTCTCGGGCTTGGACCGCAAGAATTGCTGGACTATCGCCGAGCACCGCGGTGATACCACCCCCGATGGGTTGCAGCATCTGTTGGCACGGGCGAGCTGGGACGCCGACGCGGTCCGTGACGATCCGCGTGATTACATCGTCGATGCGTTCGGTGACCCGGGTGCGATCTTGGTGGTCGACGAGACCGGTGACGTCAAGAAGGGTGTGCACAGCGTCGGGGTGCAGCGCCAGTACAGCGGTACCGCGGGCCGTGTCGAGAACTCCCAGATGGCGGTGTATCTGACGTATGCGGCCCCGCGTGGGCACGCGCTGATCGACCGGGCTCTGTACCTTCCGCGCAGCTGGGCCGACGACCATGACCGCTGCGCCGACGCCGGAATCCCTGCCGACAAGCGGGGTTTCGCGACCAAACCAACGTTGGCGGTAACACTGATCGACCGCGCTGTGGCCGCCCGAGTACCCGCGGGGTGGGTGGCCGGCGACGAAGTCTATGGAGCCGACCCACGACTGCGCGCCGCTATTCGAGGCCACGGGCTGGGCTACGTGATGGCGGTTGCGGCCAACCGGCGCGTGCCCACCCATGCCGGCCCGATCCGCGTCGATGCGCTGCCCGCGCTGATCCCGGCACATGCCTGGCAGACACACTCCGCCGGCGCCGGCGCCTTGACCGTCAACGAGTTTCGACGCCTCTTCGACGCACTGCTGCTCGTCACCCACCGCACCCTGGCAAGCCTGCTGGCCTGGTCACGATGGCGAAGACGACACCAATACCGAGCCCGACAATCCCAGTACCGACAACGCGAACACCAATGATCTCGATCTACGGCTGCAGTACTAGCCTGCATTTTGGCAGAAGATCTTTCCGTCAGTTACTCGCTGTGACGCCAACATGTGCCAAGTGCCTATCGCTGCGCGTGCGCGAGAGATCTGCTGGATGTGCCCTGCTTCGTCGTGCATAGGTAGCTGGGTGGCCGCGCGTCGGAAAGCGCTGCTGTTCGCTCTGGGCGAAACGTGAAATCGGTTGTTGGGCAGTCATTTTCTGTCAGGGGTTTGTCGGTGCCCGCCGATAGGTTGGGCATTATGGCGGAGCGCGAAGCGATCACGGCAGCCTTCGACGGGTTGGATGCGGCGCTAGATGTGGTGGCGGATCTGGACTGTGACGCGTTGACCACCCCGGAGTGGTTGGCTATGGGACCGGGTCACCGACACCCTGGCGGGCAGCTTCCCGAAGGCGGCCGACATGATGAGCCAGGCCAAGACCGATGTGTTGGCGTGCACCGCGTTCCCGAAAGCGCATCGGCAGAAGATCTGGTCGAACAACCGCATATCGAACGACTCAACAAGGAAATCGAGCGCCGTGCCGATGTCGTGGAGATCTTCCCGAACCCCGCAGCGTTTTTGCGCCTGTCCACCGCGGTGGTCATCGAAGGCCACGATGAATGGCAAGTCACCCGCCGCTACCTCTCCGATGTCTCCATGGACGAACTACGCGCCGTCATTGCTAAACAAACACGCCGCTGCAGCACTTGCCAAACAACACCAAATCACTTGGTGTTCAACATGACTCGTTGATCACCATGCGTGAGCCACGTCAGATCCGAAGTCCATCATTCCGCGGGACGCTATCGACAAAATGCGCGGGCGGTGAGCGGCGACTCAGATCTCCGGCCATGTGCCCCTGTAGGCGCGGAAGGTCAAACACGGCATCGCGCAGCGGGAAATGCCATGAATCCGGTTCGCCGTCGGAGTTCCACAACGCCCGAATGGTCGCCATCGCCTTCTCCAACTCCAACCGCGGAACCGCTCAAGCGACATGGGCAGCCGCAGCACCGTATGCGATGGGACCTCGAGAGTTACGATACTTTACGGTTTCATGAGAAGCTCGCAACTGCCTAGCTTACTCCCAGAACTCTGCCGCAAATAAGAATAAGCCCCAACTAAATGCGGCACCGTAACGTGTTCCCTGCCATTCGAATTGGTACTCCTCATATCCGGGGAGAAGTTTATCGAACAGGGACCATTGATCGCCGTCTGTCATGGGGCCAAAATATTGCGTGAACTCTGTTATGTCGATGCTCCATGCGGGAAGCTCAGTTGGCAAATGGACTGTTGGCGAATGACCTCTAACGTGCCAATACCGCGCCGAGGCAAGCAGTCCGCCTTCGCCAGTGGCGTTGAAGTCGAATTCAGGCCACAATACGCTGCTATATGTCAGTGACGTGGAGTCCTGACCCGCCCCCAGGAGCTTCTTCAAGGTTTCAAATCGCGACGTCTTGTCGCCAAGAGTTTCGGTCATCTGGGCATGTATGCGCTCCGCGTCGCTCACCGAGAACCCGTATTCAGCTAGTTTGGCTTCTAGTACTGTAGCTTTTTTGTTGACCATTCTTATCTTCATCGTCATGAGCAGGTACACTTCGAACTCGAAGATTGCGACAACCGAGGCTGTATTCACCACTTATCCGTTCACTTACCTAGGTAGGGCATAAATTGGGTAAGGTCACCTTTGAAGACTGTGACCGATCCGTCAGGATGTACCATCATTGCCACTCGCTGAGGTAGGGCCACCGGCAGTACAACCTTTGTTCCATCGGGGAGGTTGGCGATTCCGCCGGTATCACCAAAAGCTGCTTTTGCAGCAATATCGGTTGCCTCCACAGCTTGTTGCTGATCCAGGTGCAAGCTGGTCACCTCGTGCGCCAGCGTAGCTGCCGGGGTGACCTTGGGCAGTGCCGCGGGGCATCGATGTCGCTGCCTACCAAGAGGTTCGGCCGCCTTCTATACGGCGAAGCGTTACCCGGTTCCCATACTGCGGCCAGAACCGAGCCTGCCGACCTCGAGGGACGGCAACTCGTCGTCGGCGGCCGCCACCGCGAAGGGGGTAGCGGCGGTATAGAACGCGTCCTCGGTCATCAATCCTCGCTGCGCCAGCTCGATTCGGTTCACCTCGGTGCGCCATCGGTTGCCGAATAGACGCTTGAGTTGTCCAGGATCCGGGCGGCGCACGTTCAAATGTGGCTTCTGACGGGCTAATTCGTCCCGCTGCGCGAGGGCGCGGGCGGCCATGGCGCGCCATTCGGGCAGCCGAGGGTCTGCCCGCAGCAGTTCGAGGAAGTGCTGGATCGCCGGGAGCGACCGGGCGAAAAAAAGGGTGCGGGTGGTCAGTCGCGCCGAGACCGCAATCGGATCGTCGCGCAGGCTATCGTTCTCCTCGGCGGTGAGCCAGTGTGCCCTGACGTGCTCGGGAAAGCCGGACTCGTCGATGATGCCGGTGGCTTGCGCATAGCGGTGGGCGACGGTCTCCAGCGAGCGCAAATAGCTGTCGGCCGCTACTTCGGCGACGGCCCGGGCGGCCCGCTCGCACACCGCGCCGCCATCGTCGGGGTGCGTCAGATTCCAGTACCAGGCGGCGACCTGCTCCAGCGCCGGGACATATGCCCATCGATCGATCGCGCACACGCTCAGCAGCGAAAGGACGTCAAGGTCACCGACATCGACGGCCGACTGGGCTCCGCTGTCGGTGGTGACGGGAACGGGTGTCGCAGGCGCCCACCGCTGCCGCCAGCGCTCCGACCATATCGTCGGAGGTGGGCCCGGCCGCACGGAACGGCCGCCTTTGCCGCGGACCACCTCGCGCAGCGCCAAGAGTGCGTCGGCGTGTTTGATGTCGACCCGCAGTGACCTCAATTGTGTTGCCAAAATGCGGCTTTCCGGAGCGCCGACAGCCTCCAGCAATCGATTCCAGGTACGCTGGGTAAACGGGGTGCTGCGTGCGGTTTCGATCAACTGGTCAGCCAAAATTGCTGATATCAGCCCGGATTCGACGGCCCGCGCGACGGTATGGCGAATGTTGACCAGGGCGTCCACAAACACCGGATAACCGTCTTCGGGGTCGCCGTGCACCATCCCCACTTCGTCATCGGCTTCGAGCAGCCCGTCGCGATAGCCCTCGAAGACCCAGCCGTAGCCTTCCATGCCGAACGGGTGCAGCTCTGCGGCGCGCAACGCTCCCATGCTCGATGAACCGACCACCCGCACCCCATCGTCGATGAGGGTCAGCAATTCCTTGTGCCGGACCGACGCCTGCTGGAAGAAGAGTCCGTCGACGATCAGCAGGGTGTCGCCCGGCCGCAACCCGTATCCGAGCGCCTGACCGAACGCGATCGGCGCCACCACTTCGGCAGTGGGCAACACGGCATGGATATCGTCGGCGCCGATCGTTGGTCCCGCGGTGACGACGACCCGGCCGTTGGTTGTCATCCGTGCTCCTGTAGGGGGGTTCGCATCGGCGAATGTATGGAAGCCGACAGTCCGGGGGCGACGACCTTGACCACGGGGACGCAGGCGTCGTCGAAGTCGCAGACGACGGCGAGGGGCTCGACGCCCGACCGGACGGTCACGGCGGTCGCCGCCGTGGCGAGCAGCTCGGTCAGCGAGTTGCTGTGGTCGATGTGCCAGGGCGTGGCGGGCGCGGCGGGCATCGACTGCATCGATCGACGAGCCGGGGCATACGTGTGCACCCGGGCGAACCTGTGGTAGATCGCCGAAGGGAGATCCTCGCGAGCCCCGCTGATGGCCGTCAGGCGCGATTGCGCGGCCTCGGTGATCGCCCGGGACAGCGCCACGTTGGGGTCGTGGTGAAGCCCGCTGCCACTGAACGGAATCTCGGCCATGGGCGAGGTGATCTCGGCGGCGAAGCAGTAGAACCCGTCCCAGCTGCCGATCCGGGCAACGCGCAGTTCGCTTCCGGCCCGCTGAATCATCTCGACCAGTTGGGCGCACTCCGAGCGGGCGACGTCGTCCAGAGGTACCTCGAACAAGGTCGATCCCGGCGCGGCCGTGGCCATGCCATGGCGCTCCATGATCTCGTAGAGCCCGTGCAGGGTGGCCTCGTGGTAACTGTTGCCGGAAGCCAATCCCGTGGTGTCCATCCCGAACATCGGCGGTCCCCAGGAGTCGCTGATCGCCACGTTGACGACGGTGGCCAGCCACGGCACAAAGGTTCGGCGGCCGGTCAGCAATGTCGTCGCGATCATCCAGTCGAGCTTGGCGCCGGGATGGTAGAAGCTTCCGGCGGGCCGGTGGAGGTCGGCCGGGTCATAGGTCAGTTCACGGGCGAGATCTGTTGTGCTCCTGGATAAAAGGTCGGCAGTGATGCTCTCCACGTGCCAGTTCTCCAGCGATTCCATGACGGCCGAGACCTGGGCGGCGCGGTACGTGGTGGCCTTCCCCTGACTGACCGACAAGGTCAGCGAGGCGGGCCGCACGGCCTGGACGGTGGGAATTCCGAGATCGTCCAGCCAGGTCAGGTCGGCGACGCGGGTGATCCCGGCCCGCTCCAGCGCAGGCTGAACGGCTTGCCAAGTTTGATCGGGCGAGATGACCCGGTGAGTGCCCGCCCGATATCCGATTGTGGTGGGGTCGGCGTGACCCAACACTCGTGGCGGCCAATGTGACCAGTCGGGTCCAGCTTTCATCAGTGGCTGGGTGCCGAGCCCGGACAGTTCCGACATGGCTTTTCACGCTACTTAGTTGCCGGGTTTGCGGCGGGACATTGCGACGGGTGCAAGAGAAAATCCCAGCGGGATCTCATCGCGGAGGGGGAGGGGGGCGGCGATGAGACC
>NZ_MVIF01000151.1 GCF_002086675.1 Mycobacterium persicum | reverse complement strand
TCAAGAAGCTGGGGATCAATCCCTGCGGCTGAGCGGGGGGCGGTGCATCAATCTTGCTGGCGGCTCGCGGCATGGGCATGCCGATGGGGGCACACGGCCAGGGCCAGGGAAGCTCCAAGTCCAAGGGCGCCCAGCAAGACGACGAGGCGCTTTACACCGAGGACCGGGCGTGGACCGAGGCCGTCATCGGTAACCGTCGTCGTCAAGACAGCAAGGAGTCGAAGTGACCAGCATGGAAATGGACCCGCATGTCGCCCAGACGTTAGCGCTGGCGGCACGGTTCCAAACGGCCCTCGATGGGACGCTCAATCAGATGAACACCGGATCTTTCCGGGGCACTGACGAGACCGAGACCGTCGAGGTGACGATCAACGGACACCAATGGCTGACCGGGGTCCGTATCGAGGAGGGCCTGCTGAAGCAGGTGGGCGCGGAGGTCGTCGGGGCGCGGGTCAACGAAGCGCTGATGAACGCACAGTCCGCGGCGACGGCGTACAACGACGCGGCGGGTGAGCAACTGGTCGCGGTCCTGTCCGCTTTGTCCGACACGATGAACAAAGGGCTGATCTAGCTCGGTTCTTAGCCACGTCGGCGACGGCTTGGACGCTGACGCTCAGCGTCCGGCCGGGCCATTGCGGCGTGTTGCGATTCCGTCTGGCGCCGTGCTGCGCGCATCCCGTCCCATCGCGGTTCGAGCGATGCAGCCATCACCATGGCAGGGTTGCCGGCGTCCGTGCGGAGCCGGATTCGGCGGCCGCCCTGATCCCAAATTGCCGCATCTAGCTGGTCTTAACCTCGGTTAGGCTTGTTAACCATGACGTCCGGTACCGCTCATCAGCCGTCGCCGCATCAAAGCCGGCGCCGTGGCTGTGCAGCGTGCGCACCGGTCGAACGATCCACTGCGGGTACCTACCCGGCAGGTCTCGTCGCTGCGGTATGGCGGCGGTTGGGAGGAGAGTAGGCGATGGGCATTCCGAGGCCGATAGGAGAGTACGCCGGGCAGATGCTCGAGCCGAGCGGGTGGCCGGAGGCCGATGAGGACACCTTCTACGACCGGGCGCAGCAGTACAACCGGGTCTTGCACCAGTTCACCGACGTGATGGATGCCTGCCGCCACCACCAGGTCGAGGTCTTCGACGGCGGTGTATGGACCGGTGGGGCGGCCAATGCCGCCAACGGTGCCCTGGGGGCAAACCTCAGCCAGATGAGCACGCTGCAGGACTACCTGGTAACGGTGATTACCTGGCACCGCCATATTGGCGGGTTGATAGCCCAGGCAAAGGCGGATATCGGCAACAACGTGGACGGGGCGCAACGGGAAATAATCGCGTTGGAGAACGACCGCGACATGGATGCCGACGCGCGCAAGGCCGCTATCGAGTCATTGGTGCGCGCCACGCACAGCGCCAATGCCAGCCTGGTGGCGGAAGCCGCCGAGCGAGTCTCGGCGTCCAGAAACTGGAAGCCGCCGCACAACGCGCTCCAGGATCTGCTCCACCAGGTCACGCCTCCCACCCCCGAGGTGCCGTCGTTGGTCGTACCAACTCCGGGCAAGCCTGCTCCCGCGCCCCCGGCGCCGAAGCCCTTCGAACCGACACCGGTCAACCCGCACAAGCCGGTGACACCGGGTGCACCGGTGACTCCGGTCAACCCGCGGCCGGCCCCGCCGGTCACGCCGGGCAAACCGGTAACCCCCGGCGTACCGGTTACTCCCGTCACCCCCAGGCCGGTTCCCCCGGTTACCCCGGGAACGCCGGTGACCCCGATCCCACCGGTGACACCGGGCAAGCCGGCTAAGCCGGTCACCCCGGTTAACCCGGTCAAGCCGAAGCCGGAGCAGCCGGCCAGCCCAGTCGCTCCGGTCAATCCCGCACCGGCCCCGGCGCCGGCCCCGGGCCCATCCACTCCCGTTTCACCGACTCCCGCGCCGGCACCGGCGCCGAGCCCGCAACCGGCTCCGGTGGGCCCGTCGCCATCACCGAGCCAGCCGTCGATGCCGAGCGATCCGGGAACCCCGTCGACGCCACATACCCCGTCGACCGAGCCCGCTCATGTGAAGCCCGCGGCCGCGACGGAGGCGCCGTCGATGCCGTCCGCGCAACCGACGGCTCCGTCGGGCCCGTCGCATGGCGACGACGGGTCGTCGTCACAGCCGATGGCGCCCGCAGCCGCCGGCGGGATGCCGGCTGCCGCTCGCGGAATGTCCGGCGGAACCGCCGCTCCCGCAGCATCAGCGGGCGCCGGCCCGAGCAGCGGGCAGAGCGCCGCGTCCAGTGCGGGCTCGCGCGCCGCGACCGGGCGGGCACCGTTGGGCCCAGCCGGCAGGGCACCGGCGGCAGCGACTCCTCGCCCGGCATCGGCGCGCATCGCGCCACCGGCCCGGCCGGCGCCGCCGCCGGAGGCACCCGAGAAGGAAAAGCGCGAGTCGGCCGACGACGACCTCACGGTGTTGCCGTCGGTGCCGGTTTCGGCAGCGCGGGCGGCGCGCGATGCCATTGCCGCGGCGTCCGGTGCCCGCCGCGGTAAGTCCGACCCGCTGCGGTTGGCGCGTCGCATCGCAGCCGCATTGAATGCGTCCGACGTCCGTGACGAGGGGGATTACGGGTTCTTCTGGGTCACGGCGGTGACCACCGACGGCGAAATCGTGGTGGCCAACAGCTACGGCCTGGCATACATACCTGACCACGTGCAATTGCCCGCGAACGTGTTCATGGCCAGTGCCGACCACGCCATTCCGGCGGACGAAAAGGCTCAATTCGCCACCTACCCGATACTGGCCGTGCAAGGATGGGCCGCGTTTCACGACCTGAAGCTGCGGGCGGTGATCGGAACCGCGGAGCAGTTGGCCAATTCCGATCCCGGCGTAGCCAAGATCATTTTGGAGCCGGACGATATCCCGGAGAGCGGCAAGATGACCGGCCGTCCGCGGCTGGAGGTGGTGGATCCATCGGCGGCGGCCCAGCTGGCCGAGACCGAGGACCTTCAGTTGCTTGGCCTGTTGCCGCCGGCGCCCGCCGATGCCAACCCGCCGGACGACGAGCGGCACATGCTGTGGTTCGAGCTGATGAAGCCGATGACCAGCAGCGCCACCGGCCGCGAAGTGGCCCACCTGCGGGCGTTTCGGGCCTATTCCGGACACTGCCAGGAAATTGCCCTGCACCAGGCATACGGTGCCGCCGACGCGGAGGCTCAGCGCCCCGCGGTCGAGGACTGGCTGTATTGGCGATATGTCACCGGTTTGCTCGACAGCGCCCTGACCGCGGCATCCTGAAACCTGCTGCGTACCGGGGCCACATCAGGCCCGGACCAGCGGCGACGCTCGAGATCGACGTGAGTGCGCAAAGGTTCCAGTGGAAGCTGGGCAGAAATTGCTGAACTTCCCTGTCAGGGCCACACAGATAGACAAAAGCGCGAGCGACATCAATATCGAGTTCCTGTGATACTCCCGCCATGGTGACGGCCCCGGCAGCACAATCCGCTTTCACTTCTATCGGACTGATGGCCAAATACACCTTGGTATTGGGGGCTTCATTACGCAGGGCCAGATTCGAAGACATCCTGAGCTTTGACCCTATGCTCCGCGGCGGATACACCGCGGTCGCGTGCGACACCTGGCAGCCTGATATCAATAACGTCACGCAAAATGCTGCCGCCGCCACGGGGTTCTTCACCACAGGGCGAGGCATAAACTGAGGCTATGACGAGGAACCTCGCAGCCAAGATCATCTGGGGTGTCACCGGTGTGGCCGCCGGCATCGGACTCTGGTTCATCTCGGTGATGACCTCGATGACCTTTGGCCTTTTATTCTACTCGGTAATCGGCGCCGCGTTTTTCGAGCTTACTATTTGGATCGTTTCGGCCCTTGTCACGCACAAGCGACTGCGGCGGCAGCATCCGAAAGCTGTCAAATATAAAATAGCACCGCTGCTCGCGGGTATGCTGATACCAATCGCATACATTGTCACCTGTGAGATAAGCGAATATCCCCACGCAATACTGCCGGGGTGAATTGACACTCGGTCAATAACTTGAGCTGATGTCTGCTAGCCGCGATCTTTCGCGGGGCTGACGTGCTGGCGTGAGCGGTTTCGGATTTGTAGTTTCAGAGCCGGCTGTGTCGGGTCGCCCGGAATATCGGTGGTGCCCGGCTCGTTGGCTCCCCGGTTGATGCACATCAGGATCGAGGCAGAACGTCGCGCTGAGGTAGATCTCGGCGAAACCGGTGCCCGCGGTTGGAAATCAGACGGGTGCTGCGACCGAGCCCGCCGACGCGTTGCCGCCCGTTGCGGCGTGGACAGGAGCACTGACCAACGTGGCTGCGCCGGCTCCGGCGCCGTCTTCGTCGTCTTTGTCCTCGTCCTTCTGGGTGTCATCGACGAGCTGCCCCTGCTGCTCCGGCTTGGTGTCGGAGGCGAGCTGGGCGGGAGATGCGCCTTGCGAGCTCTGTGAGGCCGCCTGTTGTGCTGACTGACTGATGGTCTGGGCGATCGGAGATGCTTGCTGCGCCATCTGACCGGCTTGTGGGGCCAGCTGGACGACCTGTGGCACCGTCGCAGCCACCCGCGGCGACAGCGCCTCGGCCTGAGCGCTTACCGCCTGGCCGAGCTGCGACACCACACCCGCGGGCGCACCCAGCAGTTGCGCCGCCGGGGCACCCAGCAGCTGCGTGGCGGCCGGAGCACCCAGCGATTGGCCAGCCTGTCCGGTCAGGTTTGCCGCGGCACCGGCTACCCCGCTGGCTTCGCGCTGTTGGCCGTCGGAGTCGAACTGGTACTGCGTCAAAGCGTCGCCCAGCGACTGATCGGCTTTGCGGTAGATGTCAGCCGCGGTGGCCATGCTGGTTGCCGTCCGCTTGAGAGCGGCACTGACGCCGGGTAAACCGTCGGAAACCAGTGATTCGATGCCCGGCATCGTCTCGTTGATCGCTGCGGATATCGGATCGGATCCGGTCGCCGCGATTGGCGCCGGAAGCGTCGGGAAAACGAGGTCGGCGAGTTTGCTTCCAGCGGCGATCAGGCGGGCGGGATCGACGGCCAGTGGTTCAGCCATCGCAAAATCCCTTCTGTAGGCTACCCATCGAGCAAATTTTACCCGACATCACATAGGGCCAATCGCGCCAATTTCGGTCACCAGTGCAGCGCAGAAAATGGCACGCTGACAGCTCAGAAGCGGATATTCCGGACCATGTCGAAGACGCTGGTGATCCACAGCAGCAGGGGAACGATGGATGCCACCATGGCGCCGTCGATCAATTCCAGAATCCGCTTCATCACCGGGGAGACGCGACGAACCTGAGCCGTGGCTCCCACGACGATCAGAGCCACCACGGCGGTGGCGAGGTAAACGGTCAGCATCAGCCAGGCGTAGTGCGGGTACCAGAGGCTGAGCCTGACCGCCAAGCCCGTCGGGATCACGACGGCCGCAGCCAACATTGCCCATGCACACCACCGGTCTGCGTACAGCCGCGACCGGAATCCACAGATCACGGTGATCAGGCCCGCGACCACCAGGCTGTGCACGAAGAAGTGTCCGTGCACCACAACCGCGATGGAACCGACGGCAAGGACCAGGGTCCCGGCCGTGACGTAACCGATGAGCAGTTGCTTGGCCAGCTTGCTGCGCTCGGTCAGACGTGCGGCGGACGCCGGCGCGGACGCGATGATGGCCTGCCAGGTCGGAGTCTCCTCGTTGGTGGCGTCTTGGGCGGTGACGGGATCGAGCAATTCCTCGTTGTCCACGGTTTCGCCCGGAACGGGGATGGGCGGTAGCGCAATCCGCGCGACGGCGACGGTCAGTTTGGCCGCATTCGTGACGATGAACAGCCCGAATGCGATCGCGCCCGCAGGGACCCAGTGCTGGTAGCCGTAGCCGAAGGCGACGGCGGCGGCGATGGTCGCGATGGATGTGATCGCGACGAACGACGCCAATTCATGACGCCGCCGAGGACCGCCGCGGGTCATCAGCGTCAGGAATAAGACGGCCGTGGCGGTAGCGGCGAGCTGCGGAGCTCCCAGCGAGTTGACTCCACGCGGCAGCGGAACGGCGATCGCCGCCGCGGCGGTGAGCGGTTGGTAGGCCGTGAGCAGCAGGCTCTCGGCCAGGCCCTTTTTCTGGTAGAAGCGCTTTGCGACAAAGCAGCCCACCAGGACCGCGACGCCGATCAGGCCTACTGCCAGCGGCCAGAACGGGCTGCGGCCGGTTGCCCACCACGCCCGCATGGCGACCGCGGTGATCGGCAGGGTCATTACCGGTATCGCCACGTAAACAAAACGATTCAGGGCCGAGCGGTCGAACTCCGGCGATTCGTCAAGCACCGCGATCGCGTCGATGACGTCTTCGACGAGCGGTCGATACCGCTCGGTCCGGCTCACGGTCACCAGGGTGAGCAATGAGCCGTCGACCACGCCGGCTTCGTCGAGCGATTGATCCAGTCTTAGCGGCGGGAATCCGGGACGGGCGAAGGCCCACACTCCCTGTGCGGAAAAGTCGAAGCCGGCCAAAACGTCGGGCGGGGTGTCTTCCAGCAGATCGGCTAGCACCGCGACGGTGTCGTCGATATAGGTTTCCATGGGCGCCGCCGCGGGCAGCACCAGGTCTGTCATCCGTTTGCCGGTAAGGATGGTCACCCGGGTGGTCGCGGGTTTGGGCGGAGTTGTGCCCGCTGCGGCGGCGGGGGCGGCAACGGCAGGTGCGCTCATCGGCGTCCGGCCCTTTCAAAATCGTCGGATAAGGCTGCTGCCAGCTCGAGGATTCGTCGTTTGTAGACCGGGCCGAGCTGTTCGAGGTGAATTTCGCCACCGGCCGCGATGTGCTTGTCCCACGGTAAGACCACCACCCGGCCGGGCTGGAGCTGCTGTTGGAACTGGCGGACCACGTGTTTTTCCGCGACGTTGGTCTCGCCAACAGAAACGTGGTCGACGACCACGCAGGCGCGGTTCAGAAGGTCCTGATATCCGTTGTGCCGCAACCACTCCAGGGCAATCGCGGTTTGACGCGCGCTGTCGATCGATACGTTCGTCACGATCACTATTGCCGACGATGTTTCCAGTACGCCGCGGGTCACCGGGTCGAAGAGCCCGGCTCCGCAGTCGGCAATGACGAGGTTGTAGAACTTGGATACCTTGTCGACGGCGATCCGCATGTCCTCACCGCTGAGCCCGCGGCGTGCGGTGGTGTATTCCTGAGTGGGCAGGATTTCCAGATTGGCGGCGTTCACGCTGGTGTGCGCGCGGACGTCGTTGTAGTGCGACAACTGCGGGTCGGCCAGGAGATCCGCGATCGATGAGGGCGACGAACGGCCCGCGCGTTCGGCGAGGTTGCCGCAGCCCGGATCCGCATCCAGCACCAAGATCCGGTCACCCCGCACCTGCGCCAGTGTCGTGCCCAGCGTGACTGTCGTGGTGGTCTTGCCGGCACCACCCTTCAGCCCGAGCACCGCGATCTGATACGAGCCGCGAGGTCTTGTGCTGACCCGGTTACGCAGGTCCAGTTCGTATTTCTCGTCGGGTGACAGTCCGAAGTTGATCCGGGTGACCGAGTGCACCCAACGCCGCCACCCTCGTTTGGATACCAGCTTCGCGGGCTTCCCGGCGCGACCACCATCGACCGCAGCAGGCTCGCTGTGCGGCCTTGCCGGGGCCGGAGCAGGTGGGAATTGGCCCTGGGCGGGAGAGTGCGGTGGTTGGGCGCGCACCGGGCCCGGCGGCTGAGCCCGCGTGGGCGCCAGCCCGGACGACGGAGGCAGTGCGGTTGTTGGTGTCGCGGTAGCGGCCTGATCGGCGCGCCGCCTGGCGCGGCGGCCGCCGGTGGGTTCGGGATGGGTTTCGGTAGGAGGCGGGGCGGCCTCGGCCTCCGACGGACGATCGGAGTCGGAGTGGCTTGGCGGTAACCACGCGAACGCGGTCGTCGGTCCGACCCTGGGGGCCGGTTGCGTCTGGTCTGTCGGCAGGCGTTGCGGAACGGCGGCACCGGGTGCCGACGGCGCCTCGTCGTCGTCCGGTTCGGGCCGATAGCGGTGACCCTTGCGGGCGCGTCGCGAATGCCGGGGAGCATCGGATGGCGGTTGCGCGGGGGGCGGAGTAGGTTGCTGATGCTCGCCGGGCCGAACGTTGTGTGGCGACGTTTCGGTCGCTACCGACCGAGTCGGCGCGGTAGGAGGTTGCGGTGGATTCGGAGCAGCCGCAAACGGTTCGGTGGCCGACCGCGATGGTTGCGGTGCTGCTGGCGGCGATGGTGATCGCCAAGTCGCGGCCGGTGGCGGTGGGGCGGGCCTGCGCGGGGCTTCGGCTCGCTGTGGTGCGGGCGTCGGCGGCGCGCCCATCGGCATCGGTGCGACGGGTGGTTTGGGTGACGGTGGTGCCGGTGGCGGTTCGGCCGAGGGTTGCTTGCCGGCCGGCGGTTCAGCTGCGGCGACCGGTTTGCCCGGCGGCGCAGTCTCCGGGGGTTGTGGC
>NZ_MVIF01000150.1 GCF_002086675.1 Mycobacterium persicum | reverse complement strand
GGCGGCATGGGACCAACCTACGGAAACGCTGGGGCCGGCAACAGCGGCGGCAACGGCGGCAACGGCGGGATGTTCGGTAACGGCGGCGGCGGCGGGGATGGGACCGGTGGCGCGCCGGGCGGCGTCGGCGGCATGGGCGGGCTGTTCTTCGGTGACCCCGGAGCGGACGGGTTGACGTACCTCGACACGTCGAGCTAAGCCGGCGCAGGAGGGCGTCACGAACGCGAAAGGGCCACTGCCGCAGGTCTATTCGGAGTGTTTGAGGGATCTATAACAAGATGATGTGGTAGTGGTCAGTCGAACGTCGACGCGCGACCCCTAGCTAATTGTCCTCTTCAATGAGAGTTACTTCACCATTTTGCTCTACCTTTACGCGATAAATCTCACCATTCATTTCAACTTGCGCGAATCCGTCATTCTTTACGACATATACTTGATTGTTCTCGGGCTGCGTGTTCGTATCGTTGATGACGGGTTCTTCGTCGATAAGAGTTACCGCACCATTTGACTCCACTTTTACCGTGAATATTTCGCCATTCATTTCAACTTGCGCCAATCCGTCGTTCTTTATGTAAATCTCTTGGTTGTTTCCGGCCAGCGTGTTCGTATCGCCGAAGAAGCTGGTGGTGTAACCGGCATCGAACCCAAGAGTAGGAACGGTGTCCACGCCAACCATCTCAAAGAGCGGATGCTCATCGAACGGAACATAGTCCGTAATCGAGTCTGTCTGATAGCTGCTGGTGGTGGAATTGCTACCGGTGCCGCCGCTACCGGTGAACTCAGAATTATTGGTGGTGCAGGTGTCTAATTTGAACCCGTCATGAGCAGTCAAGGTGATAGCCAGCCTGCCGACGCTGACATCGGTGGAGCTACCAGCGGTGTCTATGGCGGCGGTGACGCCACCGGCCAATGCCAACGCGCCCAGCACAACCGCGGCGCCGTGTTTGCCACGTGGCGTTTTGGCAGCCTGGGCCGACGGACGCGTCGAGTCAGGTTCAGCCACGCTGACTTCACCTGCTGCTAGGCAATCTTGAGGCAATCGAGACATGGGTGGGAGCCCTTTCTTCCCTCAGGTAGAAATTCAGTCGGATACACGGTGCCAATACAAATGTCAAGGACAAGAATATGACATCGTAAGGCGGACCGTCAGCTCAAACTCGCTTGCACACAATAAACCAGTGCCGCAACCGAAGTTCACGAGGGTCCGCTGCCGCGCATCTGCCCTGTTAGAGGCGTTCGCCTTTCAGAGCGTTGATCCCGATCTATGCCTCGACGATCGATTTGACCGTGCCTCGCTTTGCACTTTAGGCGGTGGATCACAGTAATCGCCAGACTGATCGCCCGACGCTCGACCGAGATAGCCAAATAGCTTTGCCGCTGACCTAGACCTGGCCATCTCAGCAAAACGGCACATGTGCTCCCGACACAGCCGCTTCCATGTCGATCAGTCACCCGCCAGCGCCCCAACAAGCAGGACACGACGGTGGGTTACCGGCAGGAATTGGGTTTTGGACGCGGCCGGTAAACCATGGATGTCGGTGGCCGCAGGTTAAGCCTCAACGCATGGGTGTTGGTTGGGATTGGGCACCTCGCCGGTGGCGGTGTACGCCTGTTCTTCCGAAGGAATCATGTTGCACCGCAACCGATCACGCTCGGCACAGTGGTACCACGGGTCAGCGGCCGACACCTCCTACGTGTCGCCCCGCACCCATCTGGCGTGACCGTTCTGCGCCACGCACACCAGGAACAGACCGTCGGGCGCCTGCGCGACGTAGTACTCCGGATATCTGGTGCAGTCGGAGTTCTCGTCCTTGACCCCGGCCATCGGTGGGGATCGGAACCATCGGGGTTCGTAGCGCCGCGGTGAACCGCAGAACATCAGCCGTCCCGGCTCGGTGGCGAACGAGACGTAGTAGTCGGCGGTTCCGAAGACGTAATAGGTGGTGTTGTCACAGGGTGCGCCGAGGACGACGTTGGGGGTGATTCCGGGGGTGCAGGCCGGATAGTCGCAAACCGTCGGACCCGCGTCGGCGGGTGGTGCCGTCCATACCGTCATGCCGACCAACGCGGCAATCGCTGCCACGAGTAAGCGCACGCTATTACTCTTGCACAATTGAGAAGAAAACTCTCCTGCTCGGAGAAGACAGAAATCGCCCTATCTGGGGCGGGGCCCCGCCGTTGTGATGAGTGATAGATAATTGTTGCTCTCGCTCAGCGCGTGGCCAGGAGGTGACGATGCCGTCGCGTGACCGGCTATCTGAGGCCCTCGAATCCGACGGTCGCGACGGCGAATCGCCAACCCAGGCAGCAGAAGCCGTCGCCCAGGCCGAAGCGAGGGCCCGCGCGGCCCGGGAACGCGCGACACGCCTGAGCGAAAAGGCCGACGCGATAGCCGGCGACCGGCAGCCAACGGCTGGCAACGAGGCTGGGGACACGGCCGTCGACGAGGCAGTCGCTAAGGCACGGCGCCGATTCCGAGTGCGGCCTCGGCAGCTTCGCCGTCCGGGACGCAAGGGGCTGGCGGCGATGGCTGCGGCGGTCATCAGCTGCGGTTCCCTCGGCGCGAGCGGCTATCTGGTGTGGCACCACCGCAATGTCGTGCACCAACAGCAACGCGCCGCCGAGTTCGCGGCCGCGGCGCGGCAGGGCGCCATCATTCTGATGTCGATCGACGCCACCAAGGCCAGACAGGATGTACAACGCATCATCGATAACACCACCGGCGCGTTCAAAGGCGGGATGCTGATCGCCGCCGACGACCTGGTCCAGTCGGTCGAGCAATCCAGGGTCAGCACCAAGGTGACCGTGCAAGGCGTCGCCGTCCAGTCGATGACCGACGATTCCGCGGTGGTCCTGGTGGCGGCCAAAGCCGAAGT
Source organism: Mycobacterium persicum (assembly GCF_002086675.1). Taxonomy (GTDB): domain Bacteria; phylum Actinomycetota; class Actinomycetes; order Mycobacteriales; family Mycobacteriaceae; genus Mycobacterium; species Mycobacterium persicum. Next base: position 5,622 of record NZ_MVIF01000150.1, on the reverse strand, counting down.
CGCTAATCCCGAGGCCAATCCGGACCAGACCAAACTGCCGCCGCGGTCCTGGCGGATCGTCATGACGGTGCAACGAGACGACGGACAGCTCAAAGTGGCGAAGGTCGAGGCGCTGCCGTGAGCCCGGCAGGCCGCCGGATCCGCCAATGCCTGACCTGGTGGCGTCCAATTCTGTTAGGGCTGTTGGTCATTGCCACGACGGGCTTCGCCGCCGGATTCTTCTACTTCGGCTACCGCGCGGATCGACAGACCGACGACGCGGCGGCGCGGGACGCGATCAGAGCGGCCTCCGAGGGCACGGTGGCGCTCCTGTCGTACTCGCCCGACAGCCTGAGCCGGGATTTTGACAACGCGAGATCGCGGCTCACCGGCGACTATCAGAGCTACTACGAACGGTTCACCGAGCAGATCGTGGCGCCGGCGGCCCAGCGCGGCCAGATCACCACCAACGCCCGCGTCATTCGAGCCGCCGCGGCGGAGTTGCATCCGGATTCAGCTGTCGTACTTGTGTTTATCAGTCTGAAGACCACCAGCAAGGACAAACCCGAACCGGTGAAAACCACCAGCAGCGTTCGGGTAACGCTGACCAAGGTCAACGGATCCTGGCTAATCGCCAAGCTTGACTCGCTGTGACGGCCGCGCGCTTCGCGGCAAAGCCCTCGCCCACGCGGCGGCCCCGGTGTTACTGTCTCAAGTGGGAAGTGGCGCTAGCGCGTCGAGGAGCACGTGATGCGGTCAATGGGCACTGTCGCAAGCGCAATATTGGTAGCTACCACGGTGATTGGCGGCTCGAGCGCCGCACCGCCGGCCCGGGCCTCCACGGACGGTCTCGCCATCAACGGAACCTACCGCGCCACATCGGTCGGTGAATGGGCCAAAACAAATCAATCTTTTCATGATGAACCGACCGTCAGTAGCACGTGGACGGTGTCGTCCAGCTGTAGCACGGCTCAGGACTGCTCCGGCCACGTCACCAGCGACCGGGGCTGGAACGCACCGCTCTACATGCATGACGGGGTGATGTGGACCGTGAAACACGAGGTGCCCAACTGGGAAACGTGCCCCGATGGCACCTCGTTCACCGGGGTACAAACGTTCACCTTCTATCCGGCAGGGCCGGACGGCACTATCCAGGCCGGCTCGTCGACATATGCGGGCAAGGACCAGACCGTCGGGCCCAGTGGCGCATGCGGTGTCAACAAGTGGCTCGTCGTCATGATGCCGTTCCGGCTCGACAAGATCTGACCGCGACGCCCGAATCACGCCGCCAGGAGCAGATCCCTCCAGGTCTTGGGAGCCTTGACCAGGTCTGCCTGCCGATACAGCTGACCGTCCGGACCGACGTAGCGACCGGTGCGCGGGTCGTACTGCGCTACCGCCAAACCCGGGCTCACTCGAGAACCATTGTGGCCAAGGGCACTTGGTGCGGCCTGCGGCCCGCCAGCCGGCGCCGGGGGGGCGCCGTCCGGAACGTCCATCGGCGCGACGGGTGTCAGGTCCACCGGCGCCGGCGGCTGCAGGTTGGCCGGTGGCGGTACCGACGATCCCGGCGGTATCGGCGGTTGCCCCAGCGGCACCGGCGAGTTCGGCGGTCCCGGCGGCGTTCCCCGCGGCCCGGGCGATCCCGGTGGCAGCGGGGTACCCTCCACCGGTCCGAAAATCCGGTCGCGGTAGAAGTTGACCCGGTCATCGGGCGGGATACCCTGCGCGAGCAGGTTCGGATCCAGCGGATAGGTGCCGAAGACGTGCTGGCGCATCGCCAATGGCTCGAAAGGCTGGTCGCTATCACAGATTTCGACCGTCGGCGCGCGCTTGCCCGGGTGCTCGATGCACGGGTAGTTCCGGGCACCGCGAACCGAAATCGGTGAGTCCTGCGGCAGCTTGCAGTACAACCCGTCCGGGGTATCGATCGTCGTGGTGTCGGCCGGCGAGCGCCATTGGCTCGGCGGTAGGAACCCGACCGTGCAGCCGGGCGGATCGTCGACCAGAGCCGCGAAGTCGCCCTGGGCGTAGCCCGTCGGGTTTTTGGTGCCGACGAACGATTGGATCGCGGCAACGAACGGCGGCAGCAACACCAGTACCTGCTCGAGTGACGCGTGGTAGGTCACCGCGATCTGGCCGACGGTGGTCAGGTTGGCCAGGAGCACCGGCAGCGTCGGCTTGATCTGCTCGAGCAGTCGAGACGCCTCGTCAAATGCGCCGGGGCCTTGCTCCAGCAGGGTGCGGACCTGCGGGTCGTTGGTCACCAGTTGGCTGGAGACGCCGGCTAGGCTGCGCGCCCACAGCCGGATCGCGTCGGTGGTGTGCGCTTGCGAGTCCAGAACCGGCCCGGTGTCCTCGGTGAGGGTTCGGGTCCGGTCGGCGATCCCGTTGAGGTCACCGGAAACCTTTGCCGCCGAGTCGAACAACGATCCGAAATCGTAGCCCGCCCCGTTTAATCCCTTGAATGCCTCGTCGAGCAACGCGACGAGCTTGTCCTTGGGGATGCTGTCGATCAACGCACTGGTCTGATCCAGAACGGGGCCGATCGGCTGCGGAATGGTGGCCTGGCTCATCGGGATCACCGATCCGTTGTGCAGGTACGGCGGCGAGTCGGTGCGCGGCCGCAGATCCACGTACTGCTCGCCGACCGCTGAGATGCTGCGCACGTCGGCTTCCAGGTCCGCCGGGATCTTCGGCGAAGAGCCAAGCGACAGCGTGGCATTCGTGCACGGACTGCGTTTGGGCTCACTACAGTGCGACGTCAGCCCCACCGCGGTCACCTTGCCGACCTGCACCCCGCGGTAGGTCACGTTGCTGAACCGGTAGAGGCCGCCGGCCGCGGGCACTTCCAGGGTGACCGTAATCCGCCCGATGCCGAGCAGCGTCGGCGCCTGGATGTACATCAACACCATGACGGCCACACCGACGATGCCCACGATCGTGAAAATCGCCAGCTGGATTCGGACGAAGCGGGTCAGCATTTACGAGCCCCCATCCGGTGGCTGCGTGGCGGTCGGCGGCGTGCCCGGCACCTGCGGGCCGAATTCTGGTGTCGCCGGGCCCAGCTGCGGCCGCGGTGGTGGCGGCACCGGCGGCGGCGCGCCCGGCGGCGGCAACGGCAACGGCACCGCCGTTGCGGGCCCCGGCGCCGCCGGCGGCGTCAACGGCGCACCGACCGGTGGCGCCACCGGTCCTGGAGCCGACGGATTCCGCGGGTCGGGCGTGTACTGGTACTGCAGGTACTGCGGATCCCCGGGCGCCGGCACCAGCTCCGCGCCCAACCGTCCCCAATGGGTGCCCAGCAACAGCCCCTTGCGCAGCCGGGCGTTCGTCAGGTCGAGAACGAAAAACCCGTTGACGAAGTCACCGCGGATGGCTCGGTCGATGAGGTTCTGGGTGAACGGGTACGTCGGCGCGTAGGCGCGGGCGTCGTCGAGCTCCGGCCCGACGTCGGCAAGCGCACTGATGGTCGGCTCAAGGTTTTTCAGATTCGTCACCAGATCGCTGCCCGCATCGTTGACCAGCCGGGTGGCCGTGTCGCTGAACACCCTGAGTCTGTCCAACGCGGCCGTGATCCGCGGCCGCTCGCGGATCAGAACGTCCAGGGCGGGCGGCACCTTGTAGAGCGCCTGGGTGATGATGTCGCGCTGGCTGGCGAACGTGCCGGCAAGCCGGTTCAGTGCCTGGATCGACGCGACGATGTTGCCACGCTGTTGGTCGAGTGTTCCCACGAATCGGTCGAGGCGATCGATCAGGTCACGAACATCGGCTGCCCGGCCGGACAAGGCCGCGTTGAAATTGTGCACGATGTCGCCGATTTGGGTGAAGCCGCCCGAGTTGATCACGACCGACAATGACGACAACGTCTGTTCCGTAGACGGATACGTCGACGACTTGTCCAGCGGGACGGTGGCGCAGGGCGGCTGGGCGAGGTGCAGCCGGGCGCATTCGGCCGCCGGTTGCAACGTCCCTTCGCCCTGTTTTCCGGGCGGCGGATTGAGTTCCAGGTGCATGGATCCCAGCAGACTCGTCTGACCGACACTGGCAATCACGTTGGCGGGTATCACCACACCGTGCTTCACCGAGATCTCGACGTCGGCGTGCCAGCCCGTCACGCGCATCCTGCCGATGCTGCCCACCACGACGTCGTTGACCATCACCGGCGAATTCGACTCCATGGTACCGACATTGGCGATCTCGACGTGGTAGATGTCGGCGCCCGAGCCACGTCCGACCGCGCCCGGCAGCGGCAGCGAGTTCAGACCGTTGAATGCGCATCCGGTCACACTCAGCATGACCGCCGCACCCAGGGCCAGCACCCGACGGGCCAACACCCGGGCGGTCACGGCTGCGTTCCTTCGGCTGGGAGCAGGCCGGGTATCGGCGCCGGCGACGGCGGCGGCGACTCGCCCGGGTGGGTGGGCGCCGGCGGCTCCGGCCTCGCCGCGCCCGGTATCCGTGCCGGCGGTCCGGGCGGGGGCGGATAGTCCGGCGTATCGCCGGGCAGCCCGGTATAGGCCGATACCGCCGGTGGCAGCTCGGGGGGTCCGGGCTTGGGGCCCTCGCCACCGGGCGCCAGCCGCGGCTCGGTGTAGACGATGTTTTGCGGGTCGGCTGACGACGCCAGGATCGGGTTGATCGGAATAGGCAGATAGTTCCAGTTGAACAGCAACAGCGGGTTGAACACTCGCAGTGCCGGACTCAGATACAGGCCGCACAGCTTGCCGGACTCGACGGCGGTGACGTTCTCGATGGCCCCGAGTTGCGAGCAGTACAGGTTCACCGAATTGGCCGTGTTGTTGACCGTGAATGCGCCGCGGATCGCCCCCATGTCGGGTTCGTAGTCGTTGTAGGCGTTGGCCAGTGCGTTCGGCGTGACATGCAGGATGTTCTTGAGAGCCATCTTGTTGTCGACCAGGATCTGGGTCAGGTCGGCCAATCGCGCAATCTGCTCCGAGGTCGGGTCACGGGTTTGCGCGATGAACCGTTGCACCTCACCGACGGCGCCGGCCAAATCGGTGAGCGCGGCGTCCAAGTCGGATTTATTGTCGTCGAGCACGCTGGTCAGCGTGGCCAGCTGGTTGTTGAACACCACCAGTTGCTGGTTGCTGTCGCGAAGGACCTTGACGAAGATCTGCAGATTCTTGATGATGTCGACGATGTTGCCGCTGCCGTCGGCCAAAATCCGCCCCACCCCGGACAGTTCGGCCAGGGTCTGCCGAAGCTTGTCGCCGTTGCCGCCCAGCGCGTTGGCGGCGCTGTCGATGAAGCGCGCCACCGAGGGCGTCGAGACTTTGCTGTTGGGTCCCAATTCCGTTGCCAAACGCATTAATTGGTCTTTGACCTCGTCCCACTCGACCGGTATCGCGGTCCGCTCGCGCGGTATCACGGCGCCGTCGAGCATGGTGGGACCGCTGGACCGGTAGGCCGGGGTGAGTTGGACGTAGCGGGCGGCGACCAGGTTTTGCGCGACGATCACCGCCTTGGCGTCCGCCGGAATGGGGACGTCGTGATCGACGTGCATGACCATCTTGGCCGTGGTGCCCTCCGGATGGATGGCGGTGATGGTGCCAACCTTGATCCCCGAGACCCGCACGTCGTCGCCCGGGTAGATCGCGGTGGTCTTGGTGAAGTAGGCGG
>NZ_MVIF01000014.1 GCF_002086675.1 Mycobacterium persicum | reverse complement strand
CACGTTCCCATCATCGGCCACCGCCACCGCGGCGGTATCGGCCAGTGTCATCGTCACGGAATCAGAATCCAGTCCTCGCCCTGCTTCTCACAGAAGACTCATCTACTTCAACGTCTCACACAGGTTAGACAGAGAGGGCAGCTGCATACACGGCCCATTCTATGAATCGGTGTTGCTTTGCATCGTGGCACCTTTGCCGAGCCGGCGACAACACGACTACCGACTGCCGTACTAAAGCGCATCTGAGCGTGCCCGCACTGGCGCTGTCACGATTGTCAACGGCGCGTGAAAACTAGCCATTGTAGTCTCCGCCGGAAGGCCGACCACAGTATCGTCCCTGGGGACGGTTCATCCGAACATGCTGCTGACGTGTGTGCGCTGGGCCACAGCACCCCGTCCAGTCGTCGGTGGTCTCCCGGCGATAAAGTATGAGCCAACTCCTCGACGAATTACGGAACTCGACAGCAATCTGCTGGTAGCAAAGCCCGATAACTCACATCGCACGACCCCCCATTACCCGCCCGTGTCCAAATGTCTTCGTACGGGCCGACGTGCAAGTCCATGAGGGAGCAATCGGTCGGCAGTGAGCCGCCAAGAGCCGCCGTCGGCAGCTCCTTGGCCGTAGACCGCGGCTGTGGTCACGGATTCACTCAACATCAGCACCACATCAGGCGGCGGGGCCACCAATTCGTCTTCGAGAAGCGGTGTTTCGCCGTACCCCCAGCGTCAGCGGCATCAGGGACGCTGTTGACGCGCAGCGAGGAAACGTTTTACAGCAGGTAATCGAACGAGGCCGGCAGGAATTGCCCGATTCTCGAGTTTGCCTACGACTGCAATGATTCGGCGGTAGCGCGCCTCATCGCATCCTCCGTAGCGCCATGACGGCGGGCACGGCCAGCACGTCCTTGACAACGCGCGGGCATCGGTCGACTACACCCCCTTATGAAGGCTGACTGCCGACAGCCGATGCATGACCCGCTGCCAGTCGATTCGCTCCTGTTCCAGGCGCACGCGTTCACCCAACCCATCGGCGACGAGATCCGAATAGAGGTCCTGCTCGTCAAGCGTCAGTCGCGTGAGACTAGACGTGGCCGGACGATCCTCGGTCACCCAACGGTCGCGATGGGCGACCAGCGTCTCACGGTCCATCAACACCGAGCGGGCTTGTGGGAGCCATGCCCGCAGCCGGTCGAGAATGGCGAAGCCGTGTGTGTCGATGTCGCCCCAGTACAAGACCTCGGCTTCGGCCAGCCATCCCAGCCTACCGACGCTGTCGACATCAAAGCCCTTCCCCCACAGCACAACACCGTCCTCGGGGACGTCGACACTTAGATAGCTGATCTCGTTCTCAATGACCAGAGCCACCCGTGGCTCAATCCTGAGCTGAGCCAACTCCTCAGAGCGCACCGCCAGCTCGGTGAGCGCAGCCGGCAGGCCCAACGAGGGTGCGGGCCGGAGTCGGACCAGTGCGGGCTTCGACCGGAGGCCAAGTCCCGCAAGGAATCCCGAGGCTGTCGATGAAACGCCAAGCATCGCCGCCAGAACCGGTCGGTGCCGCTCGGCGAACTTGGTGTCGACGCCGGGTGCAGTGATCTCGCGCAGATACCGATTCGATTGACGGTGACCGTCGAGCCACACGTAGGCAGCGATCAGCTGCGACATCTCAGACCCTAGGCCGAGCGCGTGGTGCGGGTGGTCCACGATCCACTCTCGAACCCGCGGATATCCATCTGCGAGAGCCAGAAGCTCGTCGAAACGACGAACCAACGTCGCTACACCCAACAACGCACAGGCCTGCTCGATCGAGGAGACCACCGCGCGGACGGGCAGCTGGTTATGGCCGATCCGCCTGCCGCCGATCGAGTGCCAGTGCAGGGTGTATCGGCGACCGTCGCGACCGCCGTCGTCGAGCGCGGCCACCCAGTCGCGGGCGGCGGCGATGTCGTCACCGACCTGCGACGGTTTGGGGCCACGTAGTGGCACTTCGATCGGTTCGAACGGATCGCCGTTGGCGTAGGCACGTAACAGTGATCCGTCGTCCCACCGGCGTCTGACCCTGGTGGCAATGTCATCCGGTGTGGTCCACCTGGCACTCATGGCCGCCGTCCGTCACGTCGTGTCCGGTACTCCTCGATCGTCATCGTCTGGAGGCGGGAGAACGTTCCGGTCGGATTGTCGACGAATCCGATTGCCTTCACATACGGCTCGATGACGTGAACCTTCTGCAACGGCGTGACGATGAGAAGTTGCAGCCCAAGCGTCGCAAACAGGTCCAGCGCGTAGCGCGTCGAGACATCCGAACCACGCCCGAAGGCTTCGTCGATGACCGCGAAACGGAAGTCGCGTGACTGCGCGGCACCCCACTCGAGCCCGAACTGATAGGCCAGCGACGCCGCCAAGATCGTGTAGGCGAGCTTTTCCTTCTGGCCGCCGGACTTGCCATCGGAGTCGCTGTAATGCTCCCACTCGGCACCGGTTTCGACGTCGCGCTCGGAGGCCGAAAAGACGAACCAGTTGCGCACGTCGGTGACCCGTCGGGTCCAGTTCTTGTCCGATTCGGCGTAGCCGTCACGACCGCGGAAGCGCTCGATGATTCGCTTGACGTCGAGGAAGCGCTGCTCGGAGTATTGATCGCCGTCGACCGCGAGACTGTCATTGGTCAGGTTGCGTAAGTCTGCGCGGAATTGCGCAATGTCCTGGTTTGTGGTGGGCTCCTTCTCCAACCGGATGAAACGGCCCGGGTTGTAGGGCACCGCGCCGAGCGCCTCGTTGATGCGGTCGACGCGCTGGTCGATTCCCGAGGCCTGCCGGTGCAGCCAGTTGTTGAACCCGGCCAACTCCTGGATGGCGTTCTTGTTGAGCTGTTCCTTGAATTCGCTCTCGAAGCGCGGGAGATCGTCGGTCGCGATACGGTCTCGGAACGCCAGGAACTCTTGGCGGGCATCGACATTGGCGTCCATGTCCGCGCGAAGCCCGGGCCAGCGGATCAATACCTTGAGCATCGACTGGATCAAGCTCTGGGCGTAGCCGCCAAGTTCCTTGTTGAGTCGGTCGATACGGTGATGGAGATCAGCCGAGAGAGCGTTCTCGGTCTCGGCGCAGTCCGCTGCCCGCGCCGGGCAGTTCTTGCCCAGTCGTTCGGTGAGGGCCGGATACGATTGGCGGGCCGCCGCCAACTGTGCCTCCGGCTGGTCCCCGACGAATTCGTCGTCGCGCTTCTTGTCCCGTTTTGCTTGATTTGCTTTCGCGGCCGTGGTGGCCAGCTTGCCGGTGAGTTGCTCGATCGAAGTCGCCACCGCATCAGCTTGTTTGGCGTTGTCCGCAAGCGCTCGGGCAATCTCCTCCAAACGTGACGAGCCGGCCTGCAACCGAACCCGTTCGGCGTCATGGTCGTTCGCGCGCGACTGCGCCTCGTCAACGTCGAGATCGGCCCAGGAGCGGAATCCCTCGATCCGAAGTAGTGCATCCAGCCGTTCTTGCAGCGCTTCCCGCAACCCGCTGAGCCTGGCCTGCTCGGATGCCGCCGCTTCGCGCTCGGATTCCAGCTCGGCGAGCTCGGTGCGCAGCGCGGCGACCTTTTTCTCGTTGGCCCAGCCGAGAACCCAACGACGAGGGTCGTCGACGCGATGCCGGTCGTCCTTCTCGTGGCGCTCACCGGAGCGCACCTGACCCTCTCGGGTGACGGCCCGCCGCTGGCCGCGGAACTGCTCTAGGCTTGCCGCGCAACGGAAGTCGGCTCGTTTCGTGAGTTCGTTGACGAGGTACTCGCGGAGCGGCCCGTCCTTGACGTCGATGCAGTCGGCGAGTAGCAGCCCGTCATGCTCCGGCGGCTGGAGGCGTACCCGTTGCCGGGGAACCCTTTCATAGACCAGCTTGGCGCCGGCCACTTTGCCACCGCGGCCGTGGAAGGTGAGCCGTCGGCCGTTCACCCAGCCGGCGACGGCGTCGTAGTGCTGTTGCGGCACCAGCAGCGAGAGGGCGAACCCGCGCAACACGCGTTCGGCAGCTCCCCGCCACTGCGCGTGCTCGTCGAAGACGTCGAGAAGCTCACCCGCGTAAGGAAGATCCGCCGGCGTCAGCCCGAGGGCCGCGCACATCTCGGCGCGCACCTCGACCTGCTCCACGGGCAGGTTGCTGGTGCGCTGTTGCAGGCTGGTGAGCTCATCAGTGATGTGACCGCACTTGCGTTGCAGCTCTTTCTCGCGTCCGATCGCTTCGGCGCTGGCTGCGTCGAGGTCTCTCTTCTTGGCTACCAGCCGCGGGCGCTCGGCGGCGACCAGAACCGATAGGGCCATGAACTCGTCGCTGCTGGCGACCGCCTTCAGTCCGGCGCTAGCGACAGCGTCGTCGAACAAAGTCCTTGCGCGACGGCGGGTTTCGGCCTGGTCGCGAGCCTCGCAGGCGAGGCGTTCCAGCTCGCCGATGCGATCGCCGCCCGCTTTCGCGCGCTCCTCGATGAGGGATTCGCGTTCGCGCGTGAGCGTCTGCTGCCTGGCTTTGGCGGTGTCCTGCTCCTGCCACAGGGCGGCGCCGTCGGTTTCCAGCTGCGCGATCTCGCCGGCCAGCAGATTCGACCGAAACTCTGCGATGAAGAGGCGCACGGCGGATCGCTGGCGCTCCAGGTCATCGCGCTCGGCGAGGGCATCGTCGTACTTCGCCGCCGTCTGGACGACGGGTTCGAGCGCTTCCAGTTGCTCCCGCGCCCGCTTGACGGCATCGTGTGCCCTGGTCAGGTCTTCGAAGTGGCCAATAATGTCACAGACGCGCGGACTGGCGTCGCTAGGTTCCAGCATATGGTCGCGCACGAAATCGTTGAGGTTGCCCACAGACTTCAGCGAGACGGTCTGGTGGAACAGCTCCAGGGCCTGCTCCGATCGGATGCCCAGCAGCCGACGCAATGAGGTTGCGTACTTGGGGAATTCGTCGAAGATGTCAGCTCCGGCGGCCCGCAGCCGCTTGCGCAGGTCGCGTAGATCGGAGCCGAAGTCGGCAAAGTCCGTCGCGATCGAGAGTTCTTTGGTGGCTGTGACCATGAAACGGTAGGGCTGTCCGGTGCTCTCGCGCTGCTGAAAGACCTGGGCCAGGGTGACCGTTTCGTCGTAGCCGTGGTTGGTGAAGACTCCGAGGATCACCGAGTACGTTCGCCGGTTCTCGCGCAGGCCCTTGGCGCGGGATTTTCCGGTGGCCTCATTGCGCTCCGATTTGTAGTGGCCTTCAACGTAAGAGCGCAGGGTGCGTTCCCTGGCTTCGGCGCCCGCGGCTTTGTTGTAGGCGGCTTTGTGGGACGGCACCAACAAGGTGGTGAGTGCGTCGACGATTGTCGACTTGCCCGAACCGATGTCACCGGTGAGCAGCGCGGTATCGGTGCCAGGGGTGAACCGCCAGACGTGGCTGTCGAAGGTGCCCCAGTTCAACAGCTCCGCGTGCTGCAGCCGGTAGCCGGCCCGTCTGGTATCTCCGAGATCGGCCGTGGTAGATCGTGTTTCACTCATCACTGGTCACCGCCCCGGCGTATTCGCGCAGCTTGGCCGCAAAGTCCGACAGGGTTTGGGCGTCGACGTAGGCCTTGAGGATGCGCCGCACCTCCCAATGGTCGCGTTGACGGGGTAGCTGGCGCAGGAAGCCCAGTTCGGCGGCCTTCTTGATCGTCGTCTCGGCCTGGTCTACGACGCGCGCGTCGTTGGTGGACTCGGCCTGGAAGAGTCGCAGCATTTCCACGATCTGGTCGGTGGCGAGAACCAGTCGGCCCTCACCGCCGGTCGTCTCGAACTCGACGAGCCGTTTGCGTAGCAGCACCAGCAGCAGGCTGACGTTGTACGTCAGCGCTCGCCTGCGCACCAGGCGCGGGAGCGCCTCATCACCGTCTTGCTCTGGCCGGGAGCGAAGATAGACGTAGCCCTCGGCGTCGTCGATCACCACGTCGACGCCGATGGTGGCGAAATGGTCTCGCACGCCGGCTCCTAGGCGCTCCAAGGTCAGCCAGGTGTCCTCGTCGGAATCGCGATAGACGACACCTTGCATCAGCCGGATGATGGCGCTGGCGATCGCATGCTCGTTGCTCATCGTCGCCGCACCGTCACCTTCGGCAGCCTCGCCCGCTTGGTGACGTCCGGGTCGGCAGGGTCGCAGTATTCCAGCAGCGTCTCGTCGGTGTCGTCCATGTCGACCATCACGTCCTCGTCGTTGAGTGCCAGATAGCCGACGATCTCTGCGGCACCCTGCTCGATCGGGCGGGCCGCGACAATGTCGGACAACAGCGCCGAAGAGTTCTCCGGCAGCACATCGCGGATGGTCTCGATCAACCGCGCTTGGTCGATGAAGGTCTGGACGAAGAGCAGACCGGTGTCGACCTCCTCGGTTTCGGCCGGGATATGGCTCTCGACCGCGACCGCCGCCGGCGGCTGGTAGAGCGGGCGCTCGAACGGAAGCGCGATCTCGATGCCCGGCTGGTCTAGTTCGAGCCCGAAAGACGGTGGGTCGCCGCGGATTTCGAGCGCGGTGCTCTCCACCGCTCTGACCAAGTCGAGCACTCGCCGGTTCTCCAGCCAAACCTGGTCATCGAGGAAGCGGCGCAGTTGTTCGGATATCTGCCGGACGGTGCGCTGCGCTCGATCGGCAGCTTCAGACCAGTCGTGGTGAATTCCGCGAATCCGATGGTCGGCTTCGATGGTCTTGAGGGTGGACACCTTCGCCAGGAGTTCGGCGAGTTCGGCCTGGCGCGACTCAGACAGCAGGAAGTCGTAGAACGCCTGGAAGCTCCGGCCCTGGTCTGAGCCGGCGATCTGCGAGCGGCTTCCCACCAGCTCGGCGAGCAGTTCGCCCTTGGACCCATCCCACGCCGCGATCTTCTCCCGCGCCGCCCGGTCGAGGAGCCGGAAGTTCTCTTCGACCTCGCGAAAGTCCGAGAGCAGTTCCCGCGCGGTGGTGGCGAGCTGCTGGTAGCGGTCGCGGACTCCGGTCGCGTCGAGTAGCTGAACGATGCCGGCTTCCACGGCGGCGATCTCGGCGTCGATTTCGTTACGGCGGCGCCGTAATTCGGCGAGCCGGACCTCGGGTTCGACCTCGGTTCCGTGGACGATCTGTCGCAGCAGTTCGACGACGGTGTGCAGCCTGGACTCGGTCCCCACGAAGGCCCTGCCTTTAAGGCCTGTTACCCACGCGTAGGCCTTCTCGAACGCCGGCGTCACCTCATAGTGGACTTCGTCGTCGCCGGCCGGGTAAAACCGTCGCAGATACGCGGCGTCGGTGGCCGACCAATCCTCCAGGTAGGACCGAGCGTCCTTCGGAAACCGTTCCTGCCCGTTCTCGGTGGGAATCTCGGCGTTCAGTGCGTACAGGTGGTCGTCCAACGCGGCCGCGACCTGGCTCGCTGGGCACGCGCCACGGTTGTCCTCGACAAAAAACGCCCCGAGGAACGCCAGGATCAGCGTGGCATTGCCGGCGCGGAGCAGTCGCCAAGCGGGGTGCCGGTCCCGCAAAGCATCGATCTTCGCGTATTCCACGAGTGAAGCGTAGGCAAGGCCGCCGACAAGTTCGGGCGGGTACTCCGGAAGGGCCGTGATGTGACGATCGCCCCTGGGTAGGCCCGGCTGTCCTTGGCCATGAAAAAGTCCGGGCGGCCCGCCAAGCACGGGTTGGGCATTCGCCGCTGCGGCACGGCCGAGTCGGCCCGGCCGCCGTGGCCCTCAACCCCGATGATGCGGCGTCGAACTCGCGGCCGATCCGCTTCGCGGTAAAGCGCTACGGACGGTGCTGCCCACTGACGCACGAGTGCGGCAAAGTGCTACCACGTTAGTGGGCTATAGTCAGCACATGCGACTGCACATTACCGTCGATGACGAGCTCGTTGCCGAACTCGACCGGCGGGCCGGAAGCCGGAGACGCAGCGCATTCATCGCAGAGTTGATTCGCCGCGGCCTCGACGACGAGCGGCGATGGGACGATATCGAGGCAGCGCTTGGGGCCATCCCTGACGAGGGCCACGAATGGGATGACGATCCCGGCGAATGGGTCCGCAGACAACGCTCCGACCAGCGTCGCGTCGGCTGACGTGGGGAGGATCCTGCTCGACTCGACCGTTCTCATCGACGCTCTGCGCGGCCGCCCGGCGGGCGAGCGACTGCGCGCTCTGCGCCGACAAGGTGACGAGCCGTGGACCTGTGCGATTTCGATCGAGGAGATTTGGCGCGGACTGCTTCCGGGCGAAGATGCCGTAGCGCAACGACTGGTGCGCGGCCTACGGTGTGCACCGTTGGGCCCGACCGAAGGAATTCGCGCTGGAAGCTGGCGCCGCCAGTTCGCCGAACGCGGGATCACCCTTCACCAGGCCGACTGCCTGATCGCCGCGGCGACCGCCGGCATCAATGCGCGCTTGGCGACAGGCAACCCCGCCGACTTTCCCATGGACGACATCACGATCGAGCACTGGCCCGTCGGACGCTGAGGGCACATTTCTCAGCGGGCGCGAACAACTGGGGGCACCACCGCTCCCAAACCGGATGCTCGCCGCTGTGGCCCGATGCCGTTCCCAACGCGTCATTAGCGTTGCGAATGTTCCCCAAAGCGTTGCCAACCCGCATGAAAATGGCCCTCCGGCTTGCGCCTGAGGGCCATCTCCGCTGGTAGCGGGGACAGGATTCGAACCTGCGACCTCTGGGTTATGAGCCCAGCGAGCTACCGAGCTGCTCCACCCCGCGTTGGTGAATGCCAGGTTACCGAACATCTGTGAACCTGACCAAATCGCGCGGTCAACAGCGCAGTAGCAGCCTGAAACACGACACACCCATGTCGCCCTGACCGACCGTAAGGAGTCGACCCCGCACTGAAGCAGCCCCCGGGATTCACCCCGAAATCCCGGCAGCGCTTGCCTCGGCACGGCGCTTCCGCTCGCCCATCGGGCGAACCCGTCAGTCAATTTCACCGTGCGTCGACCGGCATCCAACCGCAAGGCGCGCCTGCATCTGGCTCGCCGGCAATTCCCACAGCTACAACGCGCAGCGGAACCGCTGACCTCGTTCCGTCGGCCACCACCGGCCGTCAGTGACCAGCGTAAATTGCTTTGCGGCCGAGGGCTTCGGCCGGATAGCATCCCAGGCTTGGCCGCTACGAGTTAACTCCGCAGCAGGTAGTGGCCCGGCAACGAACAACCAAGAGCTGCAACATGATCCACACCCAATCGGTGCCGCCCCACGCTCGTGCTGGCCAACTATAATCGCGTCCGAAGGAGTTCACCATGCCGCAACGCCTCGGGCCGAAGCTACTCAACTTCGCCAGCGAAATCGCCGGCGACACCGTCGAGCAAGCAAAACTCACCGCATCGATGGCGTTCGTCCACCCGCACGTCTCCCTCATGCCCGACGCCCACCTGGGCAAAGGCTCGGCCGTCGGCACCGTGATACCCACCAAGGGCGCCGTGATTCCCGCGGCCGTCGGGGTGGACATCGGCTGCGGCATGGTCGCGGCCACAACGCGGTTCACCGAGCGGGATCTGTCAGACCGGTTCGGCGGCGAGTACGCCGCACAGTTACCCGCGCTGCGGCGCCTAGTAGAAGACGCGATTCCGCTGTCACCGGGGAACTACAACAAGAGCCTGCAACGGTTCCCGTTCACCGCCAAGAAGCACAACGAGCTCCTGCAGCTACAGCAGGATCTCGACGTCGACCTATCCCATAGCCCAAAGTGGATGGAGCAGTTGGGATCTCTCGGCGGTGGCAACCACTTCATCGAACTCTGTGTCGACACCGAGGACAACGTCTGGCTGTTCCTGCACAGCGGCTCACGCGGCGTAGGCAACAAGATCGCACAGCGGCACATCAAGATCGCCTTGCAACGCTGCTCGGCTGACCCCGGTATCAGGCTGCCCAACCGCGATCTGGCGTTCTTCACAGAGGGAACGGCCGAGTTCGACCGCTACCTCAAGGATTTGGAGTGGGCACAGCGCTTCGCCTATCTCAACCGGGCGGAGATGATGGATCGCTTCATCCACGTCTTCGCCTCGTGGCTGGGTGTGCAGCCGCAACGCGTGGAGTCCCAACGCATCAACTGCCACCACAACTACACCGTCGCGACGAAGATCGGCGGCGAAAGCGTCTGGCTCACCCGCAAGGGCGCAATCGACGCAACCGAAGGCAAATTGGGGATCATTCCCGGCTCGATGGGCACTCGCTCCTACATCGTGCGCGGCAAGGGAAACCACGACGGCCTCTGGTCGGCCCCGCATGGGGCCGGTCGCCGGTTCAGCCGGACCAAGGCCAAGCAACTGTTCACCGAACAGGATCTGGCCGCCGCGATGGTCGGCATTGAATACCGCCACGGCAAAGAGTGGATCGATGAGATCCCGCAGGCCTACAAGGACATCGACCGCGTCATGGTCGATGCCGAGCCGCTCGTCGACATCGTGACGTCGCTGCGACAGATCATGAACGTCAAGGGGCAGTGATCGCCGCTACCCGGCACCACCCGCCTACTTGGCGTTGTTGAACTTGGTGATGGCCTCGTCGAGCCGCTGCAGCGCTGACCCGTAGGCGGCGAAATCGCCTTTCTTCTGCGCGTCTCGCGCCGCGCCGATCGCAGCCTGAATCTCTTGTAGCGCAGCCGCTTCGGCCGGCGACAAGGTGGCAGTCCCGTCCGGGGGCGGTGGCACCACGGCCGTCGGCGGCACGCCGGCCTCGGTCGGTTGTATTCCGGCCGCCGCGTCACCGGCCCCTGGCCCGAACAACCCGTTGAGCGCATCGCGCACGGTGGGGCCGTATCCGACCTTGTCGTTGTACATCATCGCCACCCGGATCAACCGCGGGTAGGACGAGGCGGCGTCGCTGGCGCCCGGGGAGGC
This sequence comes from Mycobacterium persicum, assembly GCF_002086675.1. Lineage (GTDB taxonomy): Bacteria > Actinomycetota > Actinomycetes > Mycobacteriales > Mycobacteriaceae > Mycobacterium > Mycobacterium persicum. The sequence continues at coordinate 67,431 of NZ_MVIF01000014.1, read as the reverse complement.
ATATACCGGTTCGACGTACAGCAGCCCACCCTGAGCCACCGGCAAGGTGAGCAAGTTGCCCCAGCGGATCCGATTCTGGTTATCGCGCCCGATCACGCCGAGGTCCTGCGATACCGCGGGGTCGGTGGTGATCGCGTTGTTGGCCAGCTTGGGACCGTTGACCTGTCCCGGGATGGTCAGCACCGTGATCTTGCCGTATGTCGCGGGGTCGGAGCTGGCGCTGATGTAAGCGGCCAGGTAGTCGCGCTTGAACCTGTTCATCGCGCTGATCAACTGGTATGCAGCCGAATTATCGTCCTTGGCAATGTTTTTCGCAACGATGTAGTACGGCGGCTGATAGCTGCTGGCGGTCGGGTTCGGGTCCAGCGGCACGTCCCAGAAATCCGAGGTGGAAAAGAACGTCACCGGGTCGTTGACGTGGTATTTGGCCAGCAGCATCCGTTGCACCTTGAATAGGTCTTCGGGGTAACGCAGATGCTCGGCGAGCTCGGGCGTGATGTCGCTCTTGGGCTTGACCGTACCGGGGAAGACCTGCATCCACGCCCGCAGCACCGGGTCCCGTTCATCTTGCTGATACAGCGTCACGGTGCCGTCGTAGGCATCGACGGTGGCCTTCACCGAGTTGCGGATGTAGGAGACCTTCTTGTCGGGGGCCAGCCGGTTGAACGCCACCTCGGTGGAATCGGCGGTCGCCGACGACAACGACGTCAGCTCGGAGTAGGGATAGTTGTCCAGGGTGGTGTAGCCGTCGATGATCCACACCAGCCGCTTGTTGACGATCGCCGGGTACACCGCGCTGTCGGTGGTGAGCCACGGCGCCACCGCCTCCACCCGCTGCGCCGGATCCCGGTTGAACAAGATCTTGCTGTTGGAACCGATCACATTGGAGAACAAGAAGTTCCGCTCGGCGAACTTCGCGGCGAATACGGTGCGGGAAATCCAGCTGCCGACCGGGACGCCGCCGCTGCCGGTGTAGGTGTAGTTCTTGGTTTCGGTGCTGGTTTCATAGTCGTATTCCCGGTCTGCGCCGGTCTTTCCGACAATCGCATAGTCGGCGGACGTGTTGGAGATGACCGGTCCGAAGTAGATCCGCGGCTGGTCCAACTGTGCCGGGCCGTCGGACACCACGGTTCCGTTGGCGCCGACGACGTTGACCAGGAACTCCGGGTAACCGCCGTTCTGGTTCGGGTCGTTGGCGATCCCGCGCACGGTGTTGGCCGGCGACGCGATGAATCCGTTGCCGTGCGTGTACACCGTGTGCCGGTTGATCCAGTCGCGCTGGTTGTCGATCAGCCGGTCGGGGTTGAGTTCCCGCGCCGCCACGACGTAGTCACGCAGGTTTCCGTTGCGGTCGACGTAGCGGTCGATCGACAGCTGGTCGGGGAAGTAGTAGAAGTTCTTGCCCTGCTGGAACTGTGTGAATGCCGGGCTGACGATCGTGGGGTCGAGCAACCGGATGTTCGAAGTCGTGGCGCGGTCGGCGGCGACCTGCTGCGCAGTCGCCTGACCCTCGCCGGTGTAGTTGCGATAAGTCACCACGTCCGACGTCAGACCATAGGCTTGCCGGGTCGCGGCTATGCTGCGGCTGATGTATTCGCTTTCCTTCTGCGCGGCGTTGGGTTTGACGCTGATCTGCTCGACGATCATCGGCCAGGCGGCACCGACGATCAGCGACGACAGCAGCAACAGGGCCAAACCGATAGCCGGAATCCGCAAGTCCCGCAGGGTGATTGCGGAGAACACCGCCGCCGCGCAGATCAACGCGATCGCCATCAGGATCAGCTTCGCCGGCAGGACCGCGTTGATATCGGTGTAGCCGGCACCGGTGAACGGCTTACCGCCACGGCTGTGTGATAGCAGCTCGTAGCGATCCAACCAATAGGCGACGGCCTTGAGCAGCACCAGCATCCCGACCAGGCTGACCAGTTGGATACGCGCCGAGCGGCTCAGAGCGCCCGTGCGACCGGAAAGCCGTATGCCGCCAAAGATGTAGTGCGCCACCAGGTTTACCACGAGCGCCAGGAACACGGCTACGAACAGATAGCTGAGTACCAGCCGGTAGAACGGCAATTCGAAGGCGTAGAAGCCTAGGTCCTTCCCGAACTGCGGGTCCCTGACGCCGAAATCACCGCCATGCAAGAACAACTGGATCCGAACCCAGTAGCCCTGCGCGACGACGCCGGCCAGCAGTCCGATCGCCGCCGGCACGCCGATGCCCACCAGCCGCAGCCGAGCCAGCACGAGGGCCCGATAACGCGCCACCGGGTCATTGTCGTTGCTCGGCACGAAGACCGGCCGGGTGCGGTAGGCCAACGCCAGCCCGGCAAAGACGATGCCGCCGACCAACAGTCCACCCACCAGAAACACCACGATTCGGGTGACCAGCACGGTGGTGAACACCGACCGGTAGCCCAGTTCGCCGAACCACAGCCAATCGACGTACGCGTCGATCAGGCGTGGCCCGGCGAGCAGCACCGCGATGACACCCAACGCGATCAAGATCAGAATCCGGCTACGCCGAGTCAGCTTCGGCATACGTGCGGACGGCCGCATCCCCACTAGCTACGCTCCCTGCTCGGTATTGGCTGCTGCCGCAGATTTGTCCAGTCGGTCACAACTGTACGCATCTCAGAGCATTAGCAACTCGGCGTCGCGGCTCCGGCAGTCATCGCATGCAACGCGTCCACCGCCTGGCCGAGCGTCTCGACCTTCACCAGCCGCAGACCAGGCGGGATGTCGGAGGCCGCCTCGTAGCAGTTTTTCGCCGGCACCAGAAACACCGTGGCGCCGGCGGCACGCGCGGCGGCCATCTTGTGCGTGATCCCCCCGATAGCGCCGACCTTGCCGTCAATGCCGATGGTGCCCGTACCCGCGACGAAGGTCGACCCAACCAGGTCACCGGTGGTGAGTTTGTCGATCACCGCAAGACTGAACATCAACCCGGCCGACGGGCCGCCCACATTGGCGAGGTTGAAATCCACCACGAACGGCGCCCACGGCGCGTCCAGCACCGCCACCCCCATGAATCCGTAGTCGCGGTCCTTGTTGGTGCCGAGCGTAATCTGCGCGACACCGGCCGGCTCGTTCTTGCGACGGAAGTCGATGGTCACCGACTGGCCGGGCTTGGTGTTCTTCAGCAATCCGGTGAACTGCTCGACATTGGCCACCGGCGTGCCGTTGACCGCGTCGATAGCGTCACCGGCTTTCAGCTTGCCCGCCGACGGTCCGGGATCGTTGACCGAGGCGACGGTTACCGCTTCCGGATACTTCAGATAACCCAGGGCCGCGTACTCGGCGCTGTCTTCGGAGTTCTTGAAATCGGCGTTGTTGGCCTTGTCGACCTCCTCCCGCGACTTGCCCGGCGGGTAGACAAGATCGCGGGGCACCAGCTGTTCTTGCCCGGAGAGCCACAGTGTTATGGCCTCGCCCAGACTCAGACCGTCGCGCTGGGACACCGTCGTCATGTTCAGATGACCAGACGTCGGATGTGTTTGGGTGCCTTCGATGTCGACGACCTGTTTGCCGTCGACTTCGCCCAGGGTGTCGAATGTGGGCCCGGGTCCCAGCGACACGAATGGCACCGTCACGACCGCGAGCAATACGCCGAACACCACGATGGGCACCAGCGCGACCATCAACGTCAAAATCCGCCTGTTCACGCCGCATAGACTAGACGGGGCCGCCGAGGCCGGTTCAGCTGCGAGCGTGACGGCGGATGGCGCTTTCTTCTGCCCTGATGGGTACCGTTGACCGTATGGCTGACCTGCCTTTCGGTTTCTCCTCCGGAGACGACCCCGACCGCGACAAACGCGGGAAGAACGAACCCGACCCCGGCTCGGGCGCTAACCCGCTGGGCCCGTTCGGTTTTAGCGGGGATTCCGCCATGGCCGACCTGGGTCAGATCTTCACCCGGTTGGGCGAGATGTTCGGCGGTGTCGGCAGCGCGATGACCGCGGGTCAGAGTTCCGGACCGGTCAACTACGCCCTGGCCCGCCAAGTGGCAGCCAGCTCGGTCGGGTTCACGGCGCCCATCCCGGAAGCGACCAACTCCGCGATCGCCGACGCGGTGCACCTGGCGGAGACCTGGCTGGACGGGGCCACCTCATTGCCCGCCGGCACCACCAGGGCGGTGGGCTGGAGCCCCACCGACTGGGTCGACAACACCTTGGACGTCTGGAAGCGACTGTGCGATCCGATGGCCGAGCAGATCTCGACGGTCTGGGCGTCGTCGCTGCCGGAGGAGGCCAAGAGCATGGCCGGCCCGCTGCTCACGGTGATGTCGCAGATGGGCGGCATAGCATTCGGTTCGCAGCTGGGTCAGGCGCTCGGCCGGTTGTCGCAGGAGGTGCTGACATCGACCGACATCGGCCTGCCGCTGGGACCTAAGGGTGTGGCCGCAATCCTGCCCGCCGCCGTCGAGGACTTTTCGTCCGGCCTGGAGCAGCCGCGCAGCGCGATCCTGACCTTCCTGGCCGCCCGTGAGGCCGCCCATCATCGCCTCTTCGGCCACGTTCCCTGGCTGGCCGGGCAGCTGCTGGGCGCTGTCGAGGCGTACGCCAAGGGCATGAAGATCGACATGACCGGAATCGAGGAGCTGGCCCGCGACTTCAATCCGGCCACGCTGACCGATCCCGCCGCCATGGAGCGGTTGCTCAGCGAGGGGGTATTCGAGCCCAAGGCGACACCGACCCAGATCCAGGCGCTCGAGCGGCTCGAGACGCTGCTCGCCCTGATCGAGGGCTGGGTTCAAACCGTGGTGACCGATGCGCTCGGCGAGCGTATTCCGGGCACCGCCGCACTCAGCGAGACGCTGCGCCGGCGCCGGGCCAGCGGCGGTCCCGCCGAACAGACGTTCGCGACCCTGGTCGGGCTGGAGCTACGGCCGCGCAAACTGCGGGAGGCCGGCGCGCTGTGGGAGCGCCTGACCCAGGCCGCCGGCGTGGACGCCCGGGACGCGCTGTGGCAGCATCCCGACCTGCTGCCCGCGGCCGACGATCTGGACGACCCGGCCGCGTTCATCGACCAGGTCATCGGTGGTGACACCAGCGGCATCGACGAGGCAATCGCCGAACTCGACCGTGAGACCGGCGGCCCGGAAGACTCCGGCCCCGGCCCTGTGGATAACTGAGCCGCTAGCCGAGCCCGGCGTGGCACAGTTTCTGGTCATGCCGCAGGCAGTTCCCACCTTGTATTCGCTTGATCCGGCGATGCCGGTGCTCCTGCGGCCCGACGGCGCCGTGCAGGTGGGCTGGGATCCGCGCCGGGCCGTGCTGGTGCATCCACCCGGCGGCCTGAGCGCCTCGGCGGTGGCCGCGCTATTGCGGTCCATGCGCTCGCCGACACCGATCACCGAGCTGCAGCGCCAAGCCGTCAGCCAGGGATTGGTGGACGGCGAGGAGGTGGTGAACCTCGTCAGGCAATTGGTCAGCGCCGGCGTCGCCACCCACGGGCATCGAGGCTGCCCGGGCCGCGCGGCGTCGATCCGGATCCACGGGCGCGGACCGTTGTCGGACCTGCTGATGCAGGCGCTGCGCTGCTCGGGGGCCCGGGTCGGGCAGAGCAGCCAACCGCATGCCGCGGTCAGCAGCGGCACGGTGGATTTGGTGGTGTTGTCCGACTATCTGGTAGCCGATCCACGTTTGGTGCGCGATATGCACAACGAGGGCATTGCGCACCTGCTCGTTCGGGTTCGTGACGGCACCGGCCTGGTAGGACCGCTGGTTATCCCGGGCGTGACGAGCTGCCTACGCTGCGCCGATCTGCACCGCAGCGACGTGGACTGCGCCTGGCCGGCAATCGCTGCACAGCTGCGCGGCACCGTCGGAGTGGCTGACCGAGCGACGTTGCTGGCGACGGCCGCACTGGCCCTCAGCCAGGTCAACCGGGTGATCGCCGCGGTGGGCGGTGAACAAGCCGACCACGATCCGCCGTCGGCTCTCAACGCCACGCTGGAGTTCGACCTCAACGCCGGCTCCATTGTGGCGCGCCAATGGACCCGGCATCCGTTGTGCTCGTGCTGACGGTGGCGTGACGGGGTCTAACCGAGACGGCCCTGCTCCGGGACGTTCGTAGACACCGCCGCATAGGCTCTGGCCAAGTCGTCCAGCACGCCTTCGGTCAGGGTGCCGTCTTTGCGGTGCTTGTCTAGCGTTTCGATAATCGCCCTAAATAAGGCATCGGCGGTGTCGTGCTGGGTTTGCTTTGCTGACATGGCTTTGGCGGTCCACCCTCCGGATGTGGGGATCGATGCGTCACACCGTTGCGACCTGCAAGAGACTACATAGGCGCTGTGCCGGCGGCGATCCGAAAATGCACCCGCCATCCGGCGAGCCGAAGGCGAGATGGGCGCCGTCGGTCCGGTGCTCAGCGGCCCGGGCGCGCCGCACCCGCGCGGCCGGTTGATACCGGATCAATACCCGGTTGGCGCAACCGTCATGGATGATGGGTATGTGTCAGACATCAAACGCGGCCGCGCCGCGCGAAACGCCAAGCTGGCCAGCATTCCGGTCGGCATGGCCGGCCGGGCGGCGCTTGGCTTCGGCAAACGGCTGACCGGCAAGTCGAAAGACGAGGTCAACGCCGAGCTGATGGAGAAGGCCGCCAACCAGTTGTTCACCGTCCTGGGCGAGCTCAAAGGCGGGGCGATGAAAGTCGGCCAGGCGTTGTCGGTGATGGAAGCAGCCATCCCCGAGCAGTTCGGCGAGCCCTATCGCGATGCGCTGACCAAGCTGCAGAAGGATGCCCCGCCGCTGCCCGCGGCCAAGGTCCACCGGGTGCTCGACGCACAGCTGGGCACGAAGTGGCGTGAACGGTTCAGTTCGTTCGATGACACCCCGGTTGCCTCGGCCAGCATCGGCCAAGTGCACAAGGCGGTGTGGTCCGACGGCCGCGAAGTGGCCGTCAAGATTCAGTACCCGGGTGCCGACGAGGCCCTGCGGGCCGACCTGAAGACCATGCAACGCATGGTCGGCGTGCTCAAACAGCTCTCGCCGGGCGCCGATGTTCAAGGTGTCGTCGACGAACTGATCGAACGCACCGAGATGGAGCTCGACTACCGGTTGGAGGCCGACAACCAGCGGGCCTTTGCCAAGGCGTACCACGACCACCCACACTTCGCGGTGCCGCGGGTGGTGGCCAGCGCACCCAAGGTGGTGATCCAGGAATGGATCGACGGCGTGCCCATGTCGGCGATCATCCGAAACGGCAACCAAGAACAGCGCGACCTGATCGGGACCCGCCTGATAGAGCTCACCTTCGACGCCCCACGCCGGCTCGGGATGCTGCACGGTGACGCCCACCCCGGGAACTTCATGCTGCTGCCGGACGGCCGAATGGGCGTCATCGACTTCGGCGCCGTAGCACCACTACCCGGCGGCTACCCCGTCGAGCTGGGAATGACGATCCGGCTGGCCCGCGACAAGAATTACGACCTGCTGTTGCCGACCATGGAGAAGGCCGGCTTCATCCAGCAGGGCCAGCAGGTCTCGGTCCGGGAGATCGACGAGATGCTGCGCCAGTACGTCGAACCCATCGAAGTCGACGTCTTCCACTACACCCGCAAGTGGCTGCAGCGGATGACCGTGAGTCAGTTCGACCGATCGGTGGCGCAGATCAAGGTGGCGCGGCAAATGGACCTGCCGGCCAAGCTGGCGATTCCGATGCGGGTCATTGCCTCGGTGGCCGCGATCCTCTGCCAGCTGGATGCGCATGTGCCGATCAAGTCACTGACCGAGGAGCTGATTCCCGGCTTCGCCGAGCCCGATACGGCCGTGGTCTGATACGCGGTCGAGCGGGGAAACCGGCGGCGGTCGTGCGCTTCGCCGAGTGGCGTCGATGTCTCCACAAAGCTGGGCCCGGCTCTCGGCGAGCCGGGCCCGGCCTGCTAAGCGGCGACCTTGCGCGGACGCCCCCGCGGACGCTTGCGGCTCACGATCGCGCCGCGCTCGAAAATCTCGCCGCCCCAGACGCCCCATGGCTCGGCACGTTCCAGCGCGGCCGCCAAGCATTCGCGCCGCACCGGGCAGCCGGTACACAGCGTTTTTGCGCGCTCGAGATCAGCTGGGGTGTCGGCGAACCATAGGTCGGGATTACCCACATGGCATGGCAACGCCGGCAGCCGATTTTTGGGGACTGTCAGTGCTGACATGTTCTGGCTCACCTGCTTCCTGGTCTTGGGGCTGTCTTTCGAAGGTGATCCGGACCAGGTGAGGGAGGTTGCCCCCCAACAAGTTTGGCCACGGATCCTGGTGACTTGGGTCCGTGGCCATTCGGCAAATCTGGGGCTGCTACGCAGTGTCTACGTTGAGCTCCGATCCACGGACGCGTCGGTCGCGGCGGCGACGCGGTGCTTAGCCGCTGCCGCCGGTGCGGCGGCATGAGGGGTTGCCGCGGTTGACGCCGGGGCAGCCACGCCCACACCGAACATGTTGATGTCGAGCATCGTGGCCACCCTCCTCTCGTACCGTTTGCCGATTTGCCAGCCTTCAACGCCGGCAGCGAAGTGCGTTTCGAGGGTAATCGGTCACGGCCGCCAATCACAACCGATTTTCTGACCTGCGGTTTCGTTGCTCAGCGAGCCTGCCTGACCATGTCGAGCACGTCGGCTCCGTACTGTTCCAGCTTTCGGGCACCGATACCCGGAATGGCGATGAGCGCCTCGTCGTCGTCGGGGCGCATCTCGGCGATGGCGATGAGGGTGTTGTCGGTGAAGACGACGTAGGCCGGCACGTTCTGTTCCTTGGCGATGTTCAGCCGCCACGACTTCAGCTGCAGCAGCAACCCCTCGTCAACGTCGCCTGCGCATGTTTCACATCGCCGCAGCATGACGGCCGCCGGGGTGGTCAGCTCCTTGTTGCAGACCCGGCAGCGGGCGGAGGCCCGGTTGCGACGGGCTTTGCCCGGCCCCGGTTCGGCACGCGTCTGCGGCGCAATGCCGTTGAGGAACCGCGACGGCTTACGGCTCTGGCGACCGCCCGGCGCCCGAGCCAGCGCCCAGCTGAGGGCCAAATGCACTCGGGCCCTGGTGATTCCGACATAGAGCAGGCGACGCTCTTCCTCGACCGGCTCACTGTCGGGACCGTGCGCCAGCGCGTGCGAGATGGGTAAGGTGCCGTCGGCCAATCCGACCAGAAACACCGCATCCCACTCCAGGCCCTTGGCCGCATGCAGCGACGCCAGGGTGACGCCCTGCACCACCGGCGGATGCCGGGCGTCGGCTCGGGCCCGAAGCTCGGACAACAGTCCCTGAAGCTGTAAATGCGGACGCTGCGCCACCTCGTCGTCGACCAGTTGCGCCAATGCAGTAAGTCCCTCCCAGCGTTCCCGGGCGCGCGCACCCACCGGCTCGTGTGCCGTCAACCCCAGCGGTTCCAGAACGCCGCGGACCGCGTCGGCCAATGCAGCGTCGGTACCCCGTTCGGCGGCACGCTGCAACGCGACCAGCGCCTGCTTGATCTCCTGACGGTCGAAGAACCCCTCCCCGCCGCGTACCTGGTAGGCGATTCCCGCTTCGGTCAGCGCTTCCTCGTAGACCTCCGACTGTGCATTGACCCGGTACAGAATCGCGATTTCCGAAGGCGCAGTACCGGCTTCGATCAGCCGGCCGATCGACGCCGTCACCGCGGCGGCCTCGGCGGGCTCGTCGGGATACTCCTGGAACGACGGGACGGGACCGGGCTCACGCTGGCCGGATAACCGCAACTTGCTGCCCGCGACCCGGCCCCGCGCGGCTTCGATCACCCGATTGGCCAGCGACACCACCTGCGGAGTGGACCGGTAGTCACGCTCTAGGCGCACCACCGTGGCGTCGGGGAACCTGCGGGAGAAGTCGAGCAGGAAGCGAGGGGAGGCTCCGGTGAACGAGTAGATGGTCTGATTCGCGTCGCCGACGACGGTCAGATCGTCGCGATCCCCCAACCACGCCGACAGCACCCGCTGCTGCAGCGGTGTGACGTCCTGGTATTCATCGACGACGAAGCAGCGGTAGCGATCCCGGAACTCCTCGGCCACCGCGGCGTCATTTTCGATAGCGGCCGCGGTGTGCAGCAGCAGATCGTCGAAATCGAGCAGGGTGACGCTGTCGTCGCGGACTTTGAGGGATTCGTATTCGGAGTAGACCGCCGCGATGTGTGCCGCGTCCAACGGGGTGTCCCGGCGCACGGCCGCCACCGCGCTCGGGTAATCCTCGGGGCCGATCAGCGAGGCTTTGGCCCACTCGATCTCGCCGGCGAGATCCCGGACGTCATCGGTGCTGGCCTGAAGCCTGGTGCGGCTGGCCGCGCGGGCCACGACGGCGAACTTGGTGTCCAGCAACTGCCAGCCGATGTCACCGACCACGCGTGGCCAGAAGTACCGCAGCTGGCGATGCGCCGCCGCGTGAAAGGTCAGCGTCTGCACCGCGCCGACGCCCGAACCGACCTGCGCGGCGGCGCCCAGTGTGCGCAACCGGGCGCGCATCTCCCCCGCCGCACGCTGGGTGAACGTCACGGCCAGTACCTGACCGGCAGCCACATGACCACTGCTGACCAGCCGGGCGATCCGGTGCGTGATGGTGCGCGTCTTCCCGGTTCCGGCTCCGGCGAGCACGCAGACCGGTCCGCGTGGAGCCAATACGGCTTGGCGCTGCTGGTCGTCCAGTGCGGCGGTCAGTGCGTCGGCGACCATCGGCATAGCGTCCATCTTGGCAGCGGCGGCCGACAAGCCGGGCGTTTCGACGCGCCGCGGCCTGCGTCGTCGCCGGTGCCGCCTGCCCCCCAAGGCTGCCCGGGTAAACCGGCGATGCCCTCGCTTCTGCCCATCCCACGGCCCCCTCCATGACCCGGATGGCCGCCGGGCTACGTTTACCAGCTATGACCAACGCTGCGCTCACCATCTACACGACGTCATGGTGTGGCTACTGTTTCCGGCTCAAGACGGCGCTCAAGACAGAGGGGATCACGTACGACGAGGTCGACATCGAGCACGACGGCGCGGCCGCGGAGTTTGTCGCCTCGGTCAACGGCGGCAACAGGACGGTCCCGACGGTCAGGTTTGCCGACGGCTCAACGCTGACCAACCCGAGCGCACACGTGGTCAAAGCCAAGCTGGCAGAAGTCGGCGGCTGAGGCGGCCCGGTGTCGGCCGTTCACCCAGGGCCAAGACACGGCCCGTCGCCTGGGCAAAGGTGCCCAACAAGAGGTCCGGTCGCCCGTACGATAAAAGTTACGGCGTCGACCTCCGGGCACAACTCGCCGGCACCATAAGCGCCACCCAACGGCGGACGGCGGTCCGCAGAAAACGGCTATCAACGATGAGGCCAACCGGCTCAACCCGCTCGAGCGTGACATATCTGGCGCTGCGGCTGACGCGGCACGCGGCAGATATTCGCGCCGCCCTTGCCGGCACGGGCAAGTCACTGTTCATCATCTGCACTGCGCTACTCGTGATCACGGCATGCTCGCACAAGGGCACATCAGCGAAGCCGAGCACCGCCACCGCCGCCACGCCGCAATCGGGTGCCGATGCGTTGATCATCAGCATCGAAGAGGTACGGCGTATCGCCAATTACGAGGAACTGACCGCACATTCACACGCGGACTTGCGGCATCCGCCACCAGGCGACCTGAACGCGCCGGGCCCCTGCCGGGCGGCCGGGACCAGTGATCTCACCTTCGCCAGCGGCTGGATAGAGTTCCGGAGTGCCGGCTACAGCGGCGTCACCGACGAAATTCGCCCCGGCGGCATGGCTTTGGTGGATTCGGTCAGTCAAGCCGTTGCCATCTACCCGGACGCGCATGCAGCGCGCGCAGCGCTCGACCAGCTGGAAGCTTCGCTGAACGCGTGCATGGCATTACATGACCCCAAGTACACGTTCAACGTGGACAAGCCGGACCCTGCCACGTTGCGGATCACCGACCAAGGCTGGAGCCATCTGTATCGCGTCAAGAATGCGGTGTTGATGTCTGTCGGCGTATTGGGCATCGAACCGGCTGAACGGATCGCCAATACCGTGCTTGACGCGATCTGCGATCGCGTCACGTAGTTCGATCGCGGCAGTTCAATCGCGCGCCGCCGCCCAGGATTCGATGATGATCCGGGCGATCGAGACGGACCCCGGTAGCCGCAATGCCGACTCCGATGCGGCGGTTGTCCAGTCGCCCGCGTCCAGCGCCGCACGCACTTCGTCGCGGGTGAACCAGCCGGCCTCGGCGATCTCGCCGTCGTGGAATGAGAAATCTTGATCCGGGTCAGCTACGGCATGGAAGCCCACCATCAGCGAGCGCGGGAACGGCCAGGGTTGGCTGCCCAGGTAGCGCACATCACGGACGGTCAGACCGATTTCCTCACGAATCTCGCGGGCCACGCATACCTCGAACGATTCACCCGCCTCGACGAAGCCCGCCAGCAGAGAGAACATCCGCGGCGGCCATGCCGCTTGGCGGGCCAATACCGCGCGATCACCGCCGTCGTGAACCAGGCAGATCACCGCCGCGTCGATACGGGGAAACTCCTCGCGACCGGTGATCAGGCTGACCCGTGACCATCCGGCCCTGGCGGGTTTGGTCGGGGTGCCGTCGACGGGGCTGAATCGCGCGGTGTCATGCCAGTTCAATAACGCCAACGCCGACGACACCAATTGGCTGCTGGTGTCATCGAAGATCTTGCCGAGCCTGCGAAGGTCCACTACATCGACCTCCACCCCCTCGGGGGGCTCCAGTTCGCCCCTGATCGCCCAGACGTGGCGATCGCCCTCGATGCGACCCAGGAACACCGCCTCCGGCGGTGGCTTGTCGCCCAGCGCGGCCGCCGAACCCAGCACCGCTCGGCCATCGGCAACCAGGACCTGGTTGCGCGAATCCACCCGCAGTAGCGCCGCATCGGCCCAGCCGGCAGCCGCGGCGTCGACATCGGTCCGCAAGTGGTCGGCTCGGTCCGCGCCGATACGCGACAGGAATGGAACGTCCCGCAGCCGGAAGTCGACGATCGCCACTAGTGCCCCGTGTTGCGGACGTAGACGAGACGGTCGTCGGCCTCGATGGCGTCCACCTCGGGCATTCCGATACGCAATAGGTGTCCGTTGCGGACGACGCCTAGCACTATGTCTCCCAGATGCCGCGGAGAACCGCCGACTTCGCTCGCCTCCACCTCGCGTTCGGCAATCGCCAGCCCGGTATCCGGCGTCAACAGATCCTCGATCATCTGCACAACGCTGGGAGTGGTGGTGGCAAGGCCAAGCAATCGGCCCGCCGTCTCCGAGGAAACCACCACCGAGTCCGCCCCCGATTGCTCGAGCAGATGCTGGTTTTCGGCCTCCCGGATGGAAGCCACGATCTTGGCCTTGGGCGAGATCTCGCGGGCGGTCAAAGTCACCAGCGCCGCCGTGTCGTCACGGCTCGCGGCAACGATGATCGAGGCCGCATGCTGAGCACCGGCCAACCGCAGCACGTCGGATTTGGTGGCGTCGCCATATACGGTGACCAACCCCGCCGCCGCCGCGCGGTCCAGGGCCGCCCGGTCGGTGTCGACGACGACAATCTCACCTGGGACCACCTCGTCACCGAGCATCGCGGTAATCGCCGTTTTGCCTTTGGTCCCATAGCCGATGACGACGGTGTGGTTGCGCACTCTGTTCCTCCAACGCTGGATCTTCAGTGCTTGCCGGGACGTCTCCGTGACCACCTCGAGCGTCGTCCCGACCAACAGGATCAGGAACGCGATGCGCAGCGGCGTGATGATCAAGACGTTGGTCGCGCGCGCGAATTCGGAAATGGGCGTGATGTCGCCATAACCGGTCGTCGACAACGTCACCGCCGAGTAATACAGGCAATCCAGGAACGTCAGTTCGTCGCCCTGTGAGTCGTGGTATCCGTCCCGATCGACGTAGACGGTAATGGCGCCGACCAACAACGCCGCCAGGGCAATCGCCACTCGGCGGGTAATGATGCGCGCGGGACTGGCCCGACCCGAAGGAATGCGCAACACGCCGACGAGTGCGTAACTCGGCTGGACCGTCAACCTCTCGTCGAGACGCCTCAGCCGCCGCCAACTACCTTTTGCCACGGGAATCCGTCATCGGCTGATCCCAAAGCACGACACAGGCACGAGACACATGTAACCACGATCAGGTGTCGCAAGGGTGAGCGGAGTCAGCCAGCAGCGCAGCCAACGCCGCACCGTCGGGCAACTCATCGGGAACAACGGTGATGCCACTGCGGACGTAGTAGAACGCGGTGCGTACCGATGACTCCGAGCAGCCGAGCAGCGCTGCCCATGCCAGCCGGTAGACGGCCAACTGGACGGCGGCCTGCCGCCTGGCTTCCGGCCCGCGTGGCGGCTCACCGGTCTTCCAGTCAACCACGGTGACGCCGCCGTCGGGGTCGGCGAACACCGCATCAATGCGGCCGCGAACCACGGTGTTGCCGATCGGCATCTCGAACGGCACTTCTACCGCGATCGGGGTGCGAGCAGCCCAGGGCGATGCGGTGAACGCCGCTCGCAGTTTGGCCAACTCCTCGGCGTTGCTTGCGTCGGAGTCGGCGGCACCCGGAAGGTCACCGAGATCGAACAGCAATTCGACTCCGTAGAACTGCTGGACCCAGGAGTGAAAGGCGTTGCCCAGCAATGCCTGCGGATCCGGACGCGACGGCAGACGGTGGGCTAGCCGCTGCCGTGCCTTGGCAGGATCGCGGCCCAGCTCCACCAGACCGCTGACCGACAATTGGCCCGGCAGCTCGCGGGCCGGCGGTTGCACCGTGCGCGCACGTTCGGCCAGTAGCGCATCGACGTCATGGGTCCACCCCTCGGCGTCAGCGTCCCCGGCGCCGACCACTTCGGCCGCTGTCGCCTCAGCCACCAGCCGGGCCCCGCGTTCCACGTCAGAGCGCCGCGCGCCCAGCGGCTCGGCTGGCCAGACTGCTTGGATAACATTGTCCCGCAACGGGTTAGGCTCACCTTCAGCCGGTGCGGGAGCCCACTGGTCGATAGTCCCGCACGGCTCGCCGGCCGTAATCGAGTGATCGATGATGTCTTTGACTTCGCAGAGGAATTCCGACGGCCCGCACGGCTTGACCCCGGTAGCGCCCCAGTGGTGACCCGATATCAGCAGGGTGTCCTCGGCACGAGTGACTCCCACATATAGCAACCGGCGCTCCTCATCGACACGTCGCTGATCGAGCTGATGACGGTGCTCGGAGATCTTGTCCGCCAGCTGTTTTCGATTGGTCACCGCCGAGGTGTCGAGGACCGGGATACCGAGCACCCCGGTCGAGGCGCGGTCGCCGCGCAGCAGTGGCGGTAGCTCACCGGGGTCGGTTAACCAGGTGCTTCGCGACGCGGTTGACGGGAAAACGCCACCCGACAGGTGGGCAACCGCCACGACCTGCCACTCCAAGCCCTTTGCGGCATGCACGGTCAGCACCTGCACCCTGTCGCGGGCAACCGCGGGCTGCGCGGGGGGCAGGCCGTTTTCCACTTCTGCGGCCACGTCCAAGTAGGCCAGCAGACCAGCCACCGACGCGTGTGCCGGCACTTCCGTGGTCGACGGGGTAGCCCGCTCGGCGTATTTCGCTACCACGTCGGCGAAGGCGTCGAGATGCTCGGTGCCGGACCACTGTGCGGCAGCGCCGGATTTGGCGCGGGCTTCGCAATCGACGCCCAGCACGCGGCGCACCTCGGCAACCAGATCCGGTAGGCAATGGCCGAGTTGCGCACGCAGCAGGTTCAGTTCGCCGGCCAGCGCCACGATGCGCCGGTAGCCTGCCACCGAGTAGCAGTCGGCCGGACCCGGGTCGCTGATCGCGTCGGCCAGACAGGGGGTGTCGCTGTCAGGGCCGGCTGCCGCCGCAATCGACTCGGGCGAAGATTCGTTGGGGCCGCCCGCCAGGGCCAGTGCGCGCCGCCACAACGCTGCCAGGTCCCGGCCACCGAGCCGCCAGCGGGGACCGGTCAGCACCTGCATCGCCGCGGCTCCAGCCGTCGGCTCGGCCACCACGCGCAGCATGGCCACCACGTCGGCGACCTCTGGAATGGACAACAGGCCGGCCAGCCCAACCACTTCGACCGGGATCCCGCGAGCACGCAGTGCATCGGCGATGGGTGCCGCGTCAGCGTTGCGGCGCACCAGAACGGCTGAGGTAGGCGGGCCGACCCCATCGACCCGAGCCCGCAAGTAGTGCCGCTGAAGATGGTCGGCAATCCAGTCACGTTCGGCCTGCACATCGGGGAGCAGTGCGCAGCGAACGGTCCCGGGCGGGGCGTCCGGACGTGCCCGCAATGCCCGCACCGCGACCGATCTCCGGCGCGCCTCTGCAGATATGGCGTTTGCCAGGTGCAGCGCTCGCGGCGGGTTACGCCAACTGGTCCGCAGCTCCAGAATCGGCGCTGGTGTGCCGTCGGAGAGGGGGAAGTCGGTGGTGAAGCGTGGCAGGTTCGTCGCCGAGGCACCGCGCCAGCCGTAGATCGACTGGATCGGGTCCCCGACCGCCGTGAGCGCCAGCCCGTCGTCGACTCCGCCGCCGAACAACGACGACAAGGCGACCCGCTGGGAATGGCCGGTGTCTTGGTACTCGTCGAGCAACACCACCCGGAATTGGTTCCGCAGTTCGCGACCGACCTGCGGGAACGACGCCGCCAGCCGCGCGGCAGACGCCATCTGCAACCCGAAGTCCATCACCTTCCCGGCCCGCATGCGTTCGAGCAACGCATCCAGCAATGGCACCAACTCGGCGCGCTCATTCTGGGTGGCCAGCATCCGCAGCAACCACTGGCTGGGGCCGCGGTCGCGCTGATAGGGACCCGCCGGCAGGGTGTGCACCAGTCGTTCCAGCTCAACGTGGGTGTAGCGGAGTTGCCCGGTGTCCACCAGGTGCTCAGCGAGCTGGCTCCATAACCGCAGCACCATCGCCGTGACCGCCGCCGGGGTCTTCTGGGTATGCAACTCACCGCGATATCCGTTGACCACCTCGAACGCCAGCTGCCACAGCTCTGACTCGGTAACCAACCTGGTGTCGGGCTCGACGGGCAGCAGCAATCCGTAGTCACGCAGCAACGACCCGGCGAACGCGTGGTACGTGCTGACCACCGGAGTGGCCGCGGATTCGCACGCCGCCGCGCCGGGTTCCAGCCCGGCCAACCGCGCCAGTCGAGACCGGACGCGGCGCAGCAGTTGGCCGGCGGCCTTACGCGTGAACGTCAGGCCCAACACCTGGCCGGGTTCGGCGTAGCCGTTGGCGATCAACCACACCACCCGCGCCGCCATCGTCTCGGTCTTGCCGGCTCCGGCCCCGGCGATGACCACCAGTGGGCCCGGCGGCGCGGCGATCACGGCCGCCTGCTCCTCCGTGGGCGGGAAAAGCCCCAGCGCACAAGCTAATTCGGCGGGGCTGTAGCGGGCATTTTTCACAGCGGTGACCTGTCGGTGTGTGCCGGGCAAAACGGCCGGATCGGGCAGTTCGTGCAACCGTCGTTGCGTCGGGCGATGAACTGCGGCCCGGCCATCGCCTCGGCGGCCTGCCGCACCAGAGCGCGCCATCGATCACGAATGGCCGGCGTCAACGGATCCTGCTCGCGTTCGGCAGCGCCGGTCGTCCCGCACTTCCCGGGATAGACCAGACGCGCACCACCGGGCTCGTCGCCTGCGGGCACCATCCCTTCGGCGACCGCCAGCTGATACATCGCCAGCTGCGCATGCTGTTGGCCATCGTCCTTGCTCACCGGCGTCTTGCCGGTTTTGACGTCGACGATCACCAGCCGACCCGCACCGTCGCGTTCGAGCCGATCGACGCGGCCGCGCAGCCGGATCTTTCCGCCGTCGTCGCGGCGGGTCCGCAGGACGCCGTCCACCTCGACCTCGACGCCGACCTCGGTCAACTCACCACGGGTACGCGCCCGCCACTCGACAAACGACTGGATCATCGCGCGGTGCCGGGCAAGCTCATTGGACGAATACCAGCTCGCGTCGAAGGGCAACCGCTGCCACACCCGGTCCAACTCGGCCAGTAGTTGAGCTTCACTGCGGCCCGGACCGGCGATCAGCGCGTGCAGCACCGAACCAACGGTGGAGCGCAGCTCACGCGGCTTGGCTCCGCCGTGGCGTTCGGTCAGCCACCGTAACGGGCACTCGCTCAGCGTCTGCAGGCTCGACGGGGTCAACGAGACGACATCCCCACTGCCGTACAGCGGTTCACTGGTGCTCACCGGGATCAGCCCGTGCCACCCTTCCGGGTCGGCCCCTGCCACACCGGCCTTGGCCAACCGCGCCAATTGCGTTGCCGCACATGCCCGTGCAGCGTCATCGACCGTGCCGTCTGGTGCACACACGACAGCCCGTAACCGACCCACCACCGCCGCGGCCGACAGGACACGCGGTGCCGGCTCCGGCTGCGCCGCCGCTGGTTCGCCGCCACAATCAGCCAACCGGGCGATCTCGAAAAAGAATGCCGACGGTAGCGCCGGTTCCCGGCCGCCTCCGTCGGCGTCGTTGTCGACGGCTGTCACCAGCAACCGGCGCCGGGCCCGACCCATGGCGGCCACCAAGAGCCGGCGTTCCTCGGCCAGCAGCGGCGCCCGGGCAGAGGCGTTTTGGGTGACGCCGTCGAGCTCATCAAGCAACCGCTGGGTAGCCAACACGCCACCACGCGGAATTGTGTTGGGCCACAGCCCTTCCTGCAGTCCCGCGATGATAACGAGATCCCATTCGTGCCCCAGGGCGGCGTGCGCGCTGAGCAGCGTCACCTGTTCTGCCTGCGATACCGGCTCGGCGGTGACGGGCGGCAGCTGCAGAGCCGTGACATGCTCGATGAGTCCGCGCAGCGACGCACCCGAGGTTCGGGCGACGTACTGGTCGGTGATGTCGAATAAGGCGGTCACCGCTTCCAGATCCCGCGTGGCCTGGACACCCGCCGAGCCGCCGCGCTCGCTGGCTGCCAGCCAGCGACTTTGAAGACCTGAGCGGTCCCACGCCGCCCACAGCGTGTATCGCGGATCTTGACCCTGACGGTGACACCGTTCGGCCGCGGCGAGCACGGCACGCACTCGCCGCAGTGGGCCGGCCTGCGGACCTGAGAACTGCGGGCGCGATTCGGCTTCGGGGGAAAGTATTTGTGCCAGTACGTCACCGAAATCACCCGATGAATCGCCGGACCGGCCGCGCTGCAGCGTCCGCCGCAGCTGGCGAAGCGAAACCGGGTCGACGCGGCCGATGGGCCCGGTGAGCAGCGCCAATGCCCGCTCTCCGGTGAGCCCGTCGGCGGTCGCGGCCAAAACCGTGAGCAGCGCAGCCGAGGCGGGCTCCGCCGACAACGACCCGCCGATCGCCGGCATGGCCACCGGAACTCCGGCCGCTGCCAGCGCCCGGGGCAGCCGCGCGGCGGCCCGCGGCACCGACCTGACGATCACCGCCATCTGCGACCACGGCACCCCGTCGATCGCATGGGCTCGTCGCAGCGTATCGGCAATCATCGCGGCTTCGGCATGCGCCGAGGCGGCCAGCCGCACGGCAACCGAACCGCCCTGTTCCCCGATGCCGTCGATCTGCTTTCCGGCGCTGCCACCGGGCAACCGTCGGGTGATGCCACTGACGGCACGCGCCACCGCGGGCGCACAGCGATGCGACACCGTCAAGGTCACTAAGCGTCCGTCTTCGACAGCCCCGCCCAATAACCCGGCGGGCTCGCCGCCGCGGAAACCGAATACCGCCTGGTTCGGGTCACCCGCCACCACGGCACGTTCGGTGCCCGCGGCCAGCGCCCGGACCAGCCGGGCTGCCTGCGGATCGAGTTGCTGAGCATCGTCGACCAGCAGCAGCCGGACCCGGGCGCGCTCGGCTGCCAGTAGTCCCGGATCGACCGCGAAGGCTTCCAATGCCGCCCCGACGAGTTCGGCGGCCGCCAATGCCCGTGCCGTCGCTTGTGGCACCGCCATCCCGGCCGCCGAGCGCAGCAACATCACCTGCTCGTATTGGCGGGCGAACCGGCCGGCGGCAATCCATTCCGGGCGGCCGCAGCGCTGGCCGAGCCGCTCCAGCTCCGAGGGGTCTACGCCGCGTTCGAAACAGCGTGCCAACAGATTTCGCAATTCGTTGGCGAATCCCGCGGTGCTCAGCGCCGGCCACAGATGCTGCGGCCAGGCGGATTGGGAGGCCGCTGCGTCCTCGAGGTCGCCGGCTAGCAGCTCGCGGATGATCGCATCCTGTTCGGCACTGGTGAGCAGGCGCGGCGGCCCGTCTCCGGTACGCTCCGCGTTGCGTCGCAATAGCGCATAGGCGTAGCCGTGGACGGTACGCACCAGCGGCTCGCGGACCGCGGACCGGCCGGATCCAATCCTGCTCGACCGCAGCAACGCCGACGTCAACGCGCTACGTGCGCGCATCCCCAGCCGCCCTGAGCCGGTAAGCAGCAGAACCGATTCCGGATCGGCACCCGCGGCGATATGCGCAACCGCGGCCTCGACCAGCAGGCTGCTCTTACCGGTCCCCGGGCCGCCCAGCACGCGCATCGGCCCGCGCATTCCCGGCACCAGCAGCTCGCGCGCCTCGGCACCCCAGCTCAATGACATAGCCGACATAGCCGCATGCAACCACGAGGGTCTGACAATCTCCGGCGGCCAGAGCCGGCGAAGCCCCTCGGGGGGTTCGATCTCAACTGCTCGAGCGGCCCCAACGGCGATCGAACGCGGCCTGCAGCCGGCCGTCACCGATGCCAGCGCACTGGCCCCGCCCACAACGCCGCACCGACGTGGGCAGAGTCATTGCGCCTGACCGCGATTCGAGCCGTCGGCCGGTGTTTGCGGACGCGAGCGACCGCGCGGTCGTAGTCGTTGCGCAGCTGCGGATCGCGCAACACGCGGTAAGCCGACAGGACTTGCCGCAGCCGTTCGTCGGCGCCCGAGTCCGGTTCGCCGGACCGCAAGTCCGGGTGGCACCAGCGCAATAGGCGCCGGTAGGCATGGGTTATCTCGGCCTGCGTCGCCGTGGGCGAAACGCCGAGGACTGCGTACGGGTCAATCATCGAGTAGCACCGCGCCTTTCGTACGTGTGGGGGGGTGGCGGGGGGATGGGGGCGGGCCGGCGGGGGCGCGCCCACTTCTACCGGCACCCTCCGCGCAGCCTCACCTCAACCACGTTGGGTGGCAATGCGCTGCGGTTACGGACTCAGTCGCGCGTCGATTGTGGCGACAGACGGCACGGAGGGCCGCAAGCGTCAAACAGATTTCAATCCGGCGTCATCACCTCCTCGTCGAGATCCGTTGCAACCAAAAGTGGGAAACCGAGCACCGTCAGGCATTGATCGGTGTGCGCTCCCCGTTGTGGCTGATCTCGATGCGGCGTGGCTTGGCCTGTTCCGCGATCGGAATGGTCAGGCGCAACACGCCGTCGTGGTAGCTGGCCCCGATTCTGTCGGTGTCGAGGGTGTCGCCCAGGAACAGCTGCCGGCTGAAGACGCCGCGTGGCCGTTCGGCCGCGACCACATCTCGCTCGCGGTCAAGACCGGGGCGCTCTGCGCGCACCGTGAGCACATTGCGTTCGACGTCGAGGTCGAGCGAGTCAGGGTCCACGCCCGGCAGGTCGAATTCGACGATGAACTGGTCTTCTTCTCGCCAGGCATCCATCGGCATAACGGCCGGGCGCGCCGGAGTGCCCAGCACTTGCTCGGTCCAGCGGTCGAATGCACGGAATGGATCTGAACGCATCAACATCATATTTCGCCTCCTAGCCGCAACGATTATCTATGTTGATGGTCATAGGTTCTATCTACCACCTCGACCGGCCGCGCGCAAGCATCCCAACGGAAATTTTTCCGATTCAGTAGCCGCAGCCGTTATCGATCCTCCTGGCGTACACCGTATTTCAGCGACGCCGCACTCCAATGCGGCGAGCCGCCACCGAGTGGCCCCGCGACAACGACGGGCCCGAAGCGATAGGGCATCACAGCCAACCGATGAGCAGATGGCACAATGCAGGTAACTGGTCGGCACTGTTCCTAATGGTTGATCGGGAAGCTCTGGAAGACTCAGCGAGAAGCCGCCAACACGCAGTGGCCGTGCGACAAACCCGGACTGCGGGCCAACGAGGCCGGCCAGCAGCCGGAGAGCTATAGCAGGAGTATCGATTATGGGCAATGCCGACGGGGTAGGTCCGCAGGATCAGATTCCCGAAGCGGACGCGGCGGAGCAGCACCGCACCGTCGATTTCGACGACGAAGCGGGGTTGGACACCGCCTACCTCAGCGATGCCGCGGATCGCGAAGCCAACGAAGCCGACGTGATCGATCAGGCCTACATCGTTCCGGTATCGGACGACGACGCGGACCTCGACCGCTAGCGCGCAGCCGATCTAGCCGCCCACGAGCCCCTTCGACGGCCCGCGGCGACCTGACCTGGCACCATCGACACGTGACTGCCGACCTCCACGTCCACCGCTACGGGCCGTCCGGCCCTGTCCAGGTACTGACGATTCACGGAGTCACCGAACATGGGCAGTGCTGGGAACTATTGGCCAACCATTTGCCCGAGGCCGCCATCGCCGCGCCTGATCTGTTGGGTCACGGCAGGTCATCGTGGGCGGCCCCGTGGACCATCGATGCCAATGTGTCGGCGCTGGCAGCACTGCTCGATGAACAGGGCGCCGGACCGGTTGTGGTGGTCGGACACTCGTTCGGCGGTGCTGTCGCGTTGTGGCTGTCGGTGGTCCGTCCGGATCTGGTAGCAGCGCTTGTGTTGCTCGATCCGGCCGTCGGTCTGGATGGATCGCGGGTACGCGAGGTGGTCGATGGGATGGTGGCGTTCCCCGATTACCCCCACCCGGCCGCGGCGCGCGCGGAGAAGGCGACCGGAGCCTGGGCCGATGTGGACCCCGCCGTGCTCGACGCCGAACTCGCGGAGCACCTCGTCGCCTTACCGAGCGGACGGTATGGCTGGCGGATGAGTCTGCCGGCAATGGTGTGTTATTGGAGCGAGCTCGCTCGGGACATCGTGCTGCCTGCAGCCGGAATCCCGACAACGCTGGTGCGTGCGGGGCGAGCTGATCCGCGCTATGTCAGCGACGAGCTCGTCGCCGCCCTCCGTCAACGGCTGGGAACCGATCTGGTGCTGCATGAATTCGACTGTGGACACATGGTGCCTCAAGCCAAGCCCGCTGAGGTTGCCGCGCTGATCCGCCAACGCCTGGCAACACCCTCGTCATGGCACCGGTGACCGACGAGCAAATCGAGCGGGTGCGCGCCCTGGTTGCCGCCATACCGCCCGGTAGGGTCGCGACCTACGGTGACATCGCCTCGGTGGCTGGACTTTCCAGTCCGCGCATCGTCGGCTGGATCATGCGGACCGACTCCGCGGATTTGCCCTGGCACCGGGTGATCACCGCCTCCGGACGCCCGGCGCGGCACCTGACCACGCGGCAATTGGAGCTGTTGCGTGCCGAAGGTGTGCTCAGCACCGACGGCAGAGTCCCGCTGGGTCAGGTGCGTTACGAGTTCCCACCTGGGCTGTCAGAGCATTAGCCGGACCAGCGCCGCAGTGCGGGCCAGACCGGGAAACGCCTCCGCCGTGGAACGCGGGTGCAGCGCATGCACCGCTAGCCGAAACATCAACGCGCGCAATAACATCTGTGGCCATTCCGGCAGCGCGCTCCACCGCTCGATGAGTCCGTCATCGGCCTCTCCCCACGACAGCGCATCGACGACGACCACCCCGGCCGCCCACGACGCGGGCCGCCAGTACGGCGTGATATCGGTGATCCCGGGTGCCGCTGCTCCCACGAAAAGCACTGTGCCGTACAGATCCCCGTGCACCACCTGGTTGGGGCTCCTGGTGGGTTTGCGCAGTGTGGCAAGTTGATTGATCAGATCGATCGATCGCTCGGCATCCGCTGTCGGCGAGGACGACCGGGCACCGGGCGGAATGGACTGCAGCGGCCGCTCCTCCCATGCCGCGCGGTCGGCGGCGATGAAGACGTCTACTTCCGCCCACGGCGTCGTGGGCCCCTGGGTCAGGAAGCGCGGCCGTTCCAACTTGCTGGTGGCCTCGTGCAGGCGTACCGCCGCCGAGACGACTTCATCGTGTCGGGCCTCAGGAGTGCCGGCGACGAAAGTGTCTGCCCGCCAGCCGGAAACCACGTACCGGCCGTCGGTCGAGCGAACCGGCCGGGCCAACCGGACCCCGTCGACAAACAACGTTTCGCGCACCCGCGCGGACCAAGCCGCGCGGGCATGGTCGGCCACCATGGACAACACCACTTCGCCACACCGCCAGCCACCTTCCCAGCTGGAACCCAACGAGGCGGGCTGCACACCGGTCAAACCAAACGCCGCCAGTACGTGCTCGGGCGGTGGCTCGACACTCACACGGGTCAGCCTAGTCGGGCGACCCAGCGGGTCGACACGACCCGCTGAGAGCCCGACAAATGGGGTTCACTACCGGCCGTCTGGCCCAGCGGTAGGATCCGGCTCAGTACATCACCATGTCGGGCTGCATTTGCCGGGCCCACGCCACGATTCCGCCCTGCAGGTGGACCGCATCGGAGAAACCCGCCTTCTTCAGCGCGGCCAATGCCTCGGCCGAACGCACACCCGTCTTGCAGTAGAGCACCGGCATCCGGTCCTGGGGCAGCCTGGCCAGACCCTCACCCGATTTGATGGATGACTGCGGGATCAGTGTCGCTCCGTCGATGTGCACGATGTCCCACTCCACACGCTCGCGGACATCGATCAGCGCCAGCTTCTTGCCGGAATCCATCAGCGCACGCAATTCCCGCGGAGTGATCGTCGATCCGCTGGCCGCGTGCGCGGCATCGTCGGAAACCACGCCGCAGAATTGTTCGTAGTCGACCAGCTCGGTGATCTTGGGCGTCGACGGGTCTTTGCGGATCCTGATCGTGCGGTAGGTCATCTCCAGCGCGTCGTAGATCATCAGCCGGCCCAACAGTGTCTCCCCAAGCCCGGTGATCAGCTTGACCGCTTCTGTCCCCATCACCGACGCAATCGAGGCGCAGATGATGCCCAACACGCCGCCTTCTGCACAGGAGGGCACCATGCCGGGCGGCGGCGGCTCCGGGTAAAGGTCACGGTAGTTGAGCCCCAGCCCGTTGGGCGCATCCTCCCAGAACACCGACACCTGGCCCTCGAAGCGGTAGATGGAACCCCAGACGTACGGTTTGCCGGCCAGGATCGCGGCGTCGTTGACCAGATACCGAGTGGCAAAGTTGTCGGTGCCGTCGAGAATCAGGTCGTACTGCCCGAACAGCTCGACGGCGTTGCCGGGCTCGAGCCGGTACTCGTGCAGTTGCACGTCGATCAACGGGTTAATCGCGACGATCGAGTCACGTGCCGACTGGGCCTTGGACCGTCCGATGTCGGCGACGCTATGAATGATCTGGCGCTGCAGGTTGGACTCGTCGACGACGTCAAAGTCGATGATGCCGATGGTGCCGACGCCCGCGGCAGCCAGATAAAGCAGCGCCGGTGAGCCGAGGCCGCCGGCCCCGATTACCAGCACCCGTGCGTTCTTGAGTCTCTTCTGCCCGTCGACACCCAGGTCGGGAATGATGAGATGGCGACTGTAACGGGCCACCTCTTCACGGCTCAGCGCCGGTGCGGGCTCAACTAGGGGCGGCAGCGATGTCGACACCGAACCTCTCCTCTGTGCAGGTTGTCAGGGCACTGTCAGGGCATCGTCTAGGACCCATCACAGCAGCTATCCGAACCGACGGCAATGAGATCAACACCCAGACGGGCGGTGTTGTTTCCCGGGCCCGTGGTCAGGCGATCGGGTATGGCCAGGGATTGAATCGGCAAGTCTTGCCGTCCGCCTTCACCCATTCGGGGTCGAACTTGGCTGCATCGTCGTCGGATGTGGAGAACGTCTGCTGCATCATCACCGGCGCCAGGCCGCCCTGCTTGTCACACGGCTCGTGACGCAGGTACCCGATGGCGTGGCCGACCTCGTGGTTGATCACGTACTGCCGGTAGGACCCGACATCGCCTTCGAACGGGACGGCTCCGCGGACCCAGCGAGCCTCGTTGATGAAAACACGTGCTTGCCGGTCCGCTCCGAAAGACGGGTTGTAACAGGAGGTCTCGAGCCGGAACTCGTAACCGCACCCTTCACGCACCGTCAGCGGTGACACCAGCGAAATGCGGAAGTCGGGCTTTGCCTTGTCGGTTCCATCGATCCGGACGAACGCAAATTGCGGATCGTGGGTCCAGC
This sequence comes from Mycobacterium persicum, assembly GCF_002086675.1. GTDB lineage: Bacteria > Actinomycetota > Actinomycetes > Mycobacteriales > Mycobacteriaceae > Mycobacterium > Mycobacterium persicum. Next base: position 41,256 of record NZ_MVIF01000014.1, on the reverse strand, counting down.
CTTTGGGATTGGCTAGCGTCTGGTCGATCATCTGGGCGAACGCGTTATCGCCGCCGTACATCGTCGGGTCCAGCCCGTTCTCGATCTCGACGGTGTACTTGAAGACCCTTGCCGTACCCTGCCCAACTTGCGGCCTGGTTCCCGGAACCACCCGCCATGACTTTTCGCCCCCTTCGGTGAACGGGCCACCATCGGGCAGTGTTCCGGCCGGCAGGTTGGCGTCGAATGCGGCCAGACCGCGCGGCGGCGTATCGATGATCGCCGTCCCCACCGACCCGATGGAGGGCGGGTCATGAATGGTGGCCGCCACCGCCGACTTGGGTGATGTCGTCCCCGTCACCGTCTGATAGACCACCACCGCGGTGAGGGCCATCAGGATCGGCAGCGCATACGCCCGCCAGCCGTAGGTCGACACGAACCGCCCGAGCCAGGTTTGTTTGCGCCATTGGCGCGGCCTGTCGCGGTCAACGCGCGGCCGTCCGGCGGCCTGCCCGAGCGGGTCACGCTGGGCCCGCAGCGGTTCACGCCACGGCTCGCGCAGCACCGGCACCCGAGCGGTGCTGCCCGGCGGGCGGGTGGACGTCATTTCCCCAGGATGGCACAGTCGGCCGTGACTGCCACCCCTGGCGCGCCCGAATACGCCCGCTCGACCCCTTCAACCAGCGTCGACGATGTCTGTTCGGATCGGAGGGCGCCTCGGGTAGTAATGTCTTGCGATAAACCGTGCGGGCGCGGGGATGGCAAGTTGCCCGCGAATCAGCACGATCAGATTGAGGACCGATGAGCGATCTCGCCAAAGCTGCACAACGGCGTGCCGTCAGATCGGCCGACCGGATGCGGCCGGTGGAGGTTCCGGCCCAGAACCGCAAAGGCAATCGGCTGCCCCGCGATGAGCGCCGTGGCCAGTTGCTTGTCGTGGCCAGCGACGTCTTTGTCGACCGCGGCTACCATGCCGCCGGCATGGACGAGATCGCCGACCGCGCTGGTGTCAGCAAGCCTGTTCTGTATCAGCACTTTTCGAGCAAGCTGGAACTGTATTTGGCGGTACTCAAGCGGCATGTGGACAATTTGGTGTGCGGCGTCCAGCAGGCGCTGCGCACCACCACCGACAACCGCGGGCGACTGCACGCGGCAGTGCAGGCATTCTTCGACTTCATCGATCACGACGGCCAGGGGTACCGGCTGATCTTCGAGAACGACTATGTCACTGAGCCCGAGGTCGCCGCTCAGGTGCGAGTAGCCACCGAATCATGCATCGACGCGGTGTTCGCCCTGATCAGTGAGGACTCGGGACTGGACCCACACCGCGCCCGGATGATCGCGGTGGGCTTGGTCGGCTTGAGCGTCGACTGTGCCCGGTACTGGCTGGATTCCGACCGGCCGATCTCAAAATCGGACGCCGTCGAAGGCACCGTGCAGTTCGCCTGGGGCGGTCTGTCGCACGTGCCGCTTGCCCGCTCCTAGTGCCGCGCGGCGTCTGCGCCGATTCCGAACCCAACCCGGCGGGCGTCGGCGACGCCGATTTCGACATAGGCGATCTTGGCGGCATCAATCAGGAACCGACGGCCCCGGTCGTCGCTGAGGCTCAGCAGACCCGAATCCTCACGCAGCGCTGCGGCGACGAGTTCTTCGACCTCATCGGGGGTCTGTGCACTGGCGAAGACCAGCTCGCGCGGACTGTCCGTGATACCGATCTTGACCTCCACGGGGGCCCCTTCCGTTGGTATTGAAGTCGCAGGCGTTTCAGCAGCAGGCTAGTAGACGCTGCCGGCGCCGCCCGTACCCCCAGCCCCTAGCGCCATCATCACGATTGGGTCTAACACGGCCCGACACGCCAACCGGCACCGACCGGTCATCGCGGGGCATCGATAACATCAGCCCCATCAGCAACATGTATCACACCCTGTACCAGGATTCTCGAGAGTCGCGAGACTCCCGCGACGCCCGGGGCTACCCGGACGAGGTAAACCATGCCGCCGAGGCCGACGATGACTACGGCTACGACGAGGACGGCTACGAGGACGGCGACTACGGCGAACTGGTCTGGTCGACCGAGAGCCGGTGGCGCCCCGTCGCCGCCATCCTCGGCGTGGTGGTGGCGCTCGGCGCCGTCGCGACCGCAGTCATCATCAACAGCGGCGACAGCGCCACGACAAAAGCGACGGTGGGAGCGCCGGTGGGAGCGCCAACGCCCAGGACGGTGGTCTCCACCACGCCGCGGTCGACGGCCCCGCCCGGCACGTCATCGAGTCCCCCGCCGAGTACCAGCGCACGGCCCGGTACGTCGGGGCCGCAACTTGCCCCCGAGACCGTCACCACGGTGACGATTCCCAGCGCTGCGCCGACGCGAATCCCGACCGCCGCGCCGCCGCAGCCGGGCACACCGCCGTCGGCCGCGCTGAGTCCCCGCGCCGTCTTCTACAGCGTCACCGGGACCAAGCAACTCCTCGACATCGTCAACGTCGTCTACACCGACGAGCGGGGCTTTCCCGTCACCGAGTTCAATGTGGCGCTGCCGTGGACCAAGATGGTGGTGTTGAACCCCGGCGTGCAGACCGAGTCCGTGGTGGCGACCAGCATCTACAGCCGCCTCAACTGTGTGATCGTCAACGCCCAGGGTCAGCCGGTCGTGGCGTCGACCACCAACTCGATCCTGGCGACGTGCACTCGCTGACAGCGGTCAGGCCAGACCGAGTTCGCGCATCCGTTGGTCGTGTGTCTGCTGCAGACGCTCGAAGAAGGCGCTGAGTTGGCCCAGGCCACCGGAGCCAGCTACCACCAAGTCGACCAGCTCGTCGTGATCGGCCAGCAACAACTGAGCTTGCGTGATGGCCTCGCCCAGCAGGCGGCGTGACCACAGCGCGAGCCGGCTGCGCTGTTTGCCGCTGGCGGTGACCGCCGCACGTACCTCGGCGACCACAAACTGGGAGTGCCCGGTCTCGGCCAACGCCGCGCGCACCACATCGGCAACCTCATCCGGCAGTCCGTCGGCGATCTGCAGGTACAAGTCCGCGGCCAGCGCGTCACCGACGTAGGTCTTCACCAACGCTTCCAGCCACGTACTCGGCATCGTCAGCCGGTGGTAGTTCTCCAATGCCGACACGTACTTCGACATCGCCGGCACCACGTCGACACCGCGGCGTTCCAGCGCGTCGCGCAATAGCTCGTAGTGCGCCATTTCGGCGGCCGCGATGCTGGCCATCGAGATCCGCCCCTGCAGATTCGGCGCCATCCGCGCCTCGTCGGTCAGCCGGTAAAAGGCCGCCACCTCGCCATAGGCCAGCAGCGCGAACAACTCGTTGACGCCGGGATGGTCCGCCGGTAACCGTGGCCGGGTCGAATCGGCCACCTGATCGGCGGATGTGGGCGAAGTCATGGCAACACTCTAGTCGCCGGAACCACTCGCACACCGGTGGCAGTTGGCCAACCAGCTATCATGGGATTCGGTAGTGGCTGGATCTGGGTGCTGCTACTACCGGGAAATGTGCGTGCACGTAGCTGCGCCCGCCCAGATCGAGCAGCGGGCCGGCCTCTCGGCGACATATCGGAGTCGGAACTCGTGCGCGCGACGAAACCGCGACAAAGAAGTACCGACACCAGACCGATACTCGTCACCGAAAGGCTCTTCACCCCCCTAATGACCGCACTCAAAAGCACAACCGAACATAGCTTTGCCCAACTCGGAGTCCGCGACGAAATTGTGCGCGCACTACGGCAAAAGGGCATTGAGCATCCCTTTGCTATCCAAGAACTCACCCTGCCCCTGGCGCTGGCCGGAGAAGACGTGATCGGCCAAGCCCGAACGGGCATGGGCAAGACTTTCGCGTTCGGCGTGCCGCTGCTGCAGCGCATAACCTCCGAAACCGCCGTGCGGCCCCTCACCGGCACCCCCCGGGCCTTGGTGGTGGTGCCCACCCGCGAATTGTGCCTGCAGGTCACCGACGACCTGGCCACTGCGGCCAAGTACCTCACCGCCGAGGAAACGCGTCGCTTGGCGGTGGTCTCCATTTACGGAGGGCGGGCCTACGAGCCGCAGGTCGAGGCGCTGCGCGCCGGCGCCGACGTCGTCGTGGGCACCCCGGGCCGGCTGCTGGATCTGTCCCAGCAGGGCCATCTGCAGCTGGGCGGGCTATCGGTGCTGGTGCTCGACGAGGCCGACGAGATGCTGGACCTGGGCTTTCTACCCGACATCGAGCGCATCCTGCGGCAGATCCCGGCCGAGCGGCAATCGATGCTGTTCTCGGCGACCATGCCGGACCCGATCATCACCCTGGCCCGCACCTTCATGGTGCAGCCGACACATATCCGAGCCGAGGCACCGCACTCCCTGGCCGTGCATGACACCACCGAGCAGTTCGTCTATCGAGCCCACGCCCTGGACAAGGTGGAACTAGTCAGCCGGATTCTGCAGGCCCGGGACCGGGGCGCGACGATGGTCTTCACCCGCACCAAGCGCACCGCCCAGAAGGTTGCCGACGAGTTGAACGAACGCGGTTTTGCGGTGGGCGCCGTGCACGGTGATCTCGGGCAGGTGGCGCGCGAGAAGGCGCTCAAGTCGTTCCGCGCCGGCGAGATCGACGTCCTGGTCGCCACCGACGTGGCCGCGCGCGGCATCGATATCGACGATGTCACCCACGTCATCAACTACCAGTGCCCCGAAGACGAGAAGATGTATGTCCACCGCATCGGGCGCACCGGCCGGGCCGGACGCACCGGCGTCGCGGTCACCCTGGTGGACTGGGATGAGCTGGACCGCTGGACGATGATCGACAAGGCACTGGGCCTGGGCTCCCCCGACCCCGCCGAAACCTACTCCAGCTCACCGCACCTGTATGCCGAGCTGTCCATCCCCGCCGAGGCCGCGGCCACCATCGGTCCCCCGCGCGGATCGCAGCCCAAGCGCCGTGCCAGCGATCAGGAAGGCCAGCCATCGGTAACCGCGCGCTCCAGCGCGAGGCGTCGACAGCGCACCCGCGGCGGCAAACCGGTCACCGGGCATCCCGCCACCAGCCCGGCGAATGAGGCTGCCGCAGAGACGGGGTCCGGTTCCGGGTCCGCGTCCCCCTCGGCCAACGGGAACACCCGGCGCCGGCGTCGACGCCCAAAGCCCGCCTGCGTCCCGGACAACGCGACCGCCTCGGCCAACTGAGGCCCACGCTCGAGCATGGTCAAACCGGAGCGGCGCACCAGGGGCGATGTGCTGGCCGCCGCGGCCATCGTTGTGGTCATCGCCGTGGTTGCGGCACTGATCTGGTGGACCAGCGACGCCCGGGCCACCATCAGCCGTCCGGCCGCGACTCCGGTGCCCAACCCGACGCCGGCCCGGGAGGTCCCGGGCACACTGAAGCAGCTCTGGAGCGCGCCCAGCCCCGCCAGCCGCGTGCCCGTCGCGGTCGGCGGGACCGTCGTCACCGGCGACGGACGCCACGTGGACGGGCGAGATCCGGCCACCGGTGAGACGCTGTGGAGCTACGCCCGCGACACCGACCTGTGCGGGGTGACCTGGGTCTACCGCTACGCCGTCGCCGTCTACCGCGACGACCGCGGGTGCGGTCAGGTCAGCACTATCGATGGGTCGACCGGACGCCGCGGACCCGCCCGTAGCAGCTACGCCGACCCGCGGGTACGCCTATCCTCCGACGGCACGACGGTGTTGTCGGCCGGCAGAACCCGCCTGGAGCTGTGGCGATCCGACATGGTCCGGATGCTGTCCTATGGCGAGACCGACGCCCGGGTGAAACCGTCGAATCGGGGTCTGCACTCGGGGTGCACGCTGGAATCGGCCGCGGCCAGTTCGTCATCGGTGGCAGTTCTCGAGGCTTGCGCCAACCAGGCCGATATGCGGCTGGTCCTGCTACGGCCCGGCAAGGAAGAGGACGAGCCGGAACAGCGGATCGTGCCTGAACCCGGGATTCGGCCGGGGTCGGGCGCTCGGGTACTGATCGTCTCGCAGAACAACACCGCGGTGTACCTGCCCGGTGAATCCGGCGCGCAGCCACGAGTCGACGTGATCGACGAGACGGGGACCACCGTGGCGAGCACACTGCTGCCCAAGCCGCCGTCACCCGAGGCCACGGTGTCGCAGAGCGGCAACCTGGTGACGTGGTGGACCGGCGATGCACTGCTGGTTTTCGACAGCGGCAAACTGACCCAGCGCTACACCATCGCCGCCGGCGAGACGGCGGCGCCGGTAGGACCCGGGGTGATGATGGCAGGTCAGCTGATCGTGCCGGTCACCGGCGCGATCGGTGTCTACGATCCGGTCAGCGGCGCCAACACCCGTTACATTCCGGTGGACCGTCAGCCGAGCGGCTCGGCGGTGATCCCGGTCGTGGTGGGATCCAGGGTGATCGAGCAGCGTGGCGACTCGGTGGTGGCATTGGGCTGAATCCGGCGCCCGCCGCCAGGGGCGAGCAGACGCACAATCGCACAGCGCCGGGTGTTTGGATGCGATTCGGTGTCTGTTCGCGCGGCCAAATCTAAAGCTCGACAGCGAATGTGGGCAGCGGCTTGCCCGACTTCCAGTGCTTCAGTAGCGCCTGGGCCAGGTCGCGATAGGCCACCGCGCCCTTGTTCTTGCGCCCGGCCATGACCGACGAGCCCGATGCGCTGGCCTCGGCGAAACGCACCGTGCGCGGAATCGGCGGGGCCAGCACTGGCAGGCCGTAGCGATCGGCGACATCGAGCAGCACGTCGCGGGTATGGGTGGTTCGGGAGTCATAGAGGGTAGGTAGTGCCCCCAGCAACCGCAGATTCGGGTTGGTGATCTGCTGAACGTCAGCGACGGTGCGCAGGAGCTGTCCAACACCGCGGTGGGCCAGCGTCTCGCACTGCAACGGAACAATGACTTCGTCGGCGGCCGTGAGTCCGTTGAGCGTGAGCACCCCCAACGACGGCGGACAGTCGACGATGACCACGTCGAACTGGTCGGAGAGTTTGGCCAGCGCCCGTTTGAGCGCATATTCCCGGCCGGCACGCATCAACAACATGGCCTCGGCGCCGGCCAAGTCGATGTTGGCCGGCAGCAGCGCCATTCCTTCCATGGTGGTCACCAGCGCGGTGTTCGGTTCCACCTCCCCGAGCAGCACCTCGTGCACGGACACCGGTAGCTTGTCGGGGTCCTGGCCAAGCGAGAATGTCAAACAACCCTGCGGATCCAGGTCGACGAGTAGCACCCGCCGACCCTTATCCACCATCGCCGCGCCGAGCGAGGCGACCGTCGTCGTCTTGGCCACCCCGCCCTTCTGGTTGGCCACCGCCAGTACCCGGGTCTCTGTCACAGTGCCATCCTGGCACGTACCCGCCAGTCTGGTAGGGGCGACGGGTCCGGCATGTCGTCCGGCACAATCGGTCGGCATGGGCATACACGAACACCGGCTGCTGCTGGTCCGCCACGGCGACACGGAGTGGTCGAATTCGGGCCAGCACACCGGCCGAACCGATATCGAGCTGACCGAAACCGGCCGGATACAGGCTGAGCTGGCCGGAAAGGCTCTGGGCGAACTCGATCTCGACGACCCACTGGTGATCAGTAGCCCACGTAAACGGGCGCTGACCACCGCCGAGTTGGCCGGGCTGACGGTCGATGAGATATCTCCGCTGATCGCCGAATGGGACTATGGCGCCTACGAGGGGCTGACGACCGCACAGATCCACGAGGTCGAACCAGATTGGCTGGTATGGACGCACGGATGCCCCGACGGTGAGAGTGTCGCGCAGGTCAGCGAGCGCGCTGACCGGGCTGTCGCGCTGGCACTGGAACACCTGGCGTCACGCGACGTCGTGTTCGTCGGCCACAGCCACTTTTCGCGGGCGGTGATCACCCGCTGGATCGAGCTACCGCTCGTCGAGGGTACCCGCTTTTACATGCACACCGCTTCGGTCAGCATCTGCGGGTTCGAACACGGGATACGCCAGCTCTGCGCGCTCGGAGTGAAGGGGTATCCCGGCAAGTGAGCCCCATTGAGCCGCCCTTCGCGCTGTGCGGCCCCCGACGAACTCTGGTCGCCGACGGGGTGCGATCACATTACCGCGACATACGGGCGGCGCAAGCGGCGCTGCGCTCCGGTTCTGTGCCGATGATATTGGGCGCGTTGCCGTTCGACGTGAGCGAACCGGCCGCGTTGATGGAGCCGACGAGCGTGCAGCGCCTCGATGCGCTGCCCGGCTGGCCAACCGGCCCGCTGTCGGCGGTTCACGTCAGCGCCGCCGTTCCGCCGCTCGCCGAGCATCGCGCCCGAATCAGCTATGCGCGGGATCAGCTTGCCGCACTTGATAATCCACTGCGCAAAGTGGTGCTGGCCCGGGCATTGCGGCTTACCGCCGACGCTCCGCTGGACGCCCGCGTCATCCTGCGCCGGTTGGTCGCGGCCGACCCGGCGTCCTACGGCTATCTGGTCGACCTGAGCGCCGCCGGCGACGATTATCTGGGAGTGGCGCTGGTGGGAGCCAGTCCGGAACTGCTGGTCGCGCGATCCGGCAACCGGGTCACCTGCCAGCCGTTCGCCGGGTCGGCCCCCCGCGCTGCCGACCCCGAAATCGATGCCGCCAATGCGGCTGCACTGGCCGGCTCGGCCAAGAACCGGCACGAGCATCAGCTGGTTATCGACACCATGTGCGCGGCCCTGGAACCCCTCTGCGAAGACCTGGAAATGGCATCCGAGCCCCAACTGACCCGCACCGCGGCGGTCTGGCACCTATGCACTCCGATCACCGGTCACCTGCGCGACACAGCAACTACCGCAATCGATTTAGCGCTTGCCCTGCATCCCACGCCCGCCGTCGGCGGAGTGCCGACAGGCGCCGCCGGCGAGCTCATCGCTGCACTGGAAGGCGACCGCGGCTTCTACGCGGGCGCCGTAGGTTGGTGCGATGCGCACGGTGACGGCCGCTGGGTGGTGTCCATCCGCTGCGCTCAGCTATCAGCCGACCGTCGAACCGCGATCGCCCACGCCGGCGGCGGTATCGTCGCCGAATCCGATCCTGATGACGAAGTTGAGGAGACCACAACGAAATTCGCGACGATGCTGACCGCATTGAGAGTACTGCAATGACCGAGAAAATCCGCGGCGCCATACTGGAAGACATCGTCGATATCGTGGCCATGGTTCACCATCTCGCGGGATTCGAGCGCGTCGCCGATCAATGCATGCTCACCGAAACACAAATGTATACAGGCTTTTCGGCCCGTCTCCGACGGTTCGAGGACACGTCGTCGACAGCGACGGTCAGGTTGCCGCGAATTCGGTTGTGGTTTCCGAGCTTCTCCACCTGGGACGGTGTCGCCGGCGACTTTCTAGAAGATCTCTATGTGCGGCTGAGCTTTCGCCGCCGTGGCCTCGGCCGCAGGCTGCTGGCCACACTGGCCGGCGAATGCCTCGACAACGGCTACACACGGCTGCCCTGAGCCGTGCTGAACTGGAATTCCGATGCCTCCGATGCCGTAGCCCCCTACGACGGGATCGGTGGATAGCCGCGGCGCGAGTGGACCACCTATCGGCTGTCCGGGCCGGGCTTGGTTGCGTTGGCCGGACCGCGGTGATCGCTGCCGGCCACCCAGCGCAGCGCCGGAGGGCTGAAGAGCAGTACCAGAACCGCCAGCGCCACGATCGCTACCGGGATCCCGAACGCCGGCTGCCGAGAGCCGACGCTCAGATACCACGCCACCGGCAGCAGCAATAGCTGGGTGAACACGGCCACGCCACGGCCCCAGCGTTTGCCGATCACCAGAGCGCTGCCGCCGGCCAACACCCCGCCGCCAATCAGCACGAACCAGACCGCGGTTCCGAGCCCATTGACCACGTGTTGATCGGCCCCGGCAAGGCCGCGCACCACCAACACCGCAGCCGTCACCAAGGCCGCTGTGCCCTGCATTGCGACGATCAGTCCGGCGCCGCGCACGGTGGTCGGAGCAGTCACAGCATCAGCGTAGCCAGTGCGGCGTTGCGGCACCGTCGCCGCGCTTCAGTTGGAACGCACTAGCCAATCCTGTCGCTTTGATCGCAATTGTCACGTGAGCCTCTGCCGTGGGAGGTCCCCAATTTTCCCAGCTCCGAGCGACAACTCGCCATCACCTGACACTCGTCACAGCGTGACGCCGGTGCGGCTGTCGCGGAAAGCCGGGCAAAACGGATGCCGACCACCGTGCGTTCAATCAGGCAATGTGGCGGATATGAGCCCCTGCGGTCGCTGGCCCACCCGCTGCTCAACGGGCCCCACCGGCCCGCATCGTCACACGGCACAGCCCCATTGCCGCGCTCCTCAACGGGCCCCACCGGCCCGCATCGTCACACGGCTTAGGCTCATGCCTCATGCGCGCCGTGCTGATCGTCAACCCCACCGCCACTTCCATCACACCGGCCGCCCGCGACCTGGTAGCCCACGCGCTCAAGAGCCGGCTGCAACTCACCGTCGAGCACACCAACCACCCCGGTCACGGGGCCGAACTCGGTCAAGCGGCGGTTGCCGCCGGGGTGGACGTGGTTGTGGTGCACGGCGGCGACGGCACGGTAAGCGCAGTGGTCAACGGCATGCTGGGCCGCCCCGGATCGACCCCGTCGGGTCCCATACCGGCGGTCGCAGTGGTGCCTGGCGGCTCGGCGAACGTCCTGGCCAGAGCGCTGGGGATGTCACGCGACCCGATTGCTGCCACCAACCAGCTCATCCAGCTGTTCGACGACTACGGCCGGCGTCCACAGTGGCGCCGCATCGGCCTGATCGATTGCGGTGACCGATGGGCCGTGTTCAACACCGGAATGGGCGTTGACGCCGAGGTTGTAGCGGCCGTCGAGGCCGAACGCAGCAAGGGTGGCAAAGTCACGGCCTGGCGCTACATCCGTGCCGCGGTTCCCGCCGTGCTGCGCTACCGGAATCGCGAACCCGTCCTTAGGCTGGAACTTCCGGGCGGTGAGCCGATTCCCGGGGTGAGCTTCGTCTTCGTGTCCAACTCGAGTCCGTGGACCTACGCAAACGACCGGCCGGTGTGGACCAACCCTGGCTGCACCTTCGAGTCCGGCCTGGGCGTGTTCGCCCTCACGACCGTGAAGACGATCCCGACGCTGCGCATCGTCCGGCAGATGTTCGCCAAGAGGCCGAAGTTCGAGTTCAAACATCTCATCACCGACGATGACGTGGCCTGCGTACGGGTCACCAGCACCGCGGCTCCAGTTGCCTGTCAGTTCGACGGGGATTACCTCGGCGAGCGCCAAACCATGACCTTCCGGGCGGTTCCCGACGCGTTGGCGGTGGTCGCCCCTCCCCCCAAAAATTGTTCTGACCTGCGGCGATCCAAGCTGTAACAACCTTGGGACGCAAATGCGGAGCGCAATTGGGAGGCAGTGTAGTACAAATGAGTAAGGGCTTTGGTAAGAGAACGTCAAAGTGAGATAGCCCACGCGCTCAGGTAACACTATTGACATCTGTTGAGCCTGTGAAACGATCAAAAGGTTGCATGCAGAGACATGTAGGGGTACGGATACCTTTCTTGTGCACGCGTTAAGCCAGGAAATACGCCCGTGCGCCTTGCTGCGCATTTAGTGAGGAGTAGTGACTAATGGATTGGCGCCACAAGGCGGTCTGCCGTGACGAAGATCCGGAACTGTTCTTCCCGGTAGGGAACAGCGGCCCGGCGCTCGCGCAGATCGCTGACGCGAAACTGGTCTGTAATCGATGCCCGGTAACCACGGAATGCCTCAGCTGGGCCCTGAACACCGGCCAGGACTCGGGCGTCTGGGGCGGCATGAGCGAAGACGAGCGGCGCGCGCTGAAGCGCCGCAACGCCCGGACCAAGGCCCGTAGCGGAGTCTGACGACTCGGTAGCACAGCTGTGCGGCCCCGGCGAATGTCGGGGCCGTATTGTTGCGCGCTCATTGCACCATCAACCGGCCACGCCGGCCGATCGGCACCCGCAACACCACATCGGTTCCGCGTTCAGGAGCCTCACGCATACCCAAGGAACCGTCCAACTCCGCTGAGACTAGCGTCCGCACGATCTGCAAACCGAGACTGTCGGACTTCTCCAGGTTGAACCCTTCGGGCAAACCCCGTCCGTCGTCGTGAACCACGACATCGAGCCAACGCGCCGAGCGCTCGGCACGAATCGTCACAGACCCACCTTGAGCGGCGGGGTCGAACGCGTGCTCGATCGCATTCTGCACCAATTCGGTGATCACCATGATCAGGGCTGTCGCGCGGTCGGAGTCCAGCACACCGAGGTCACCTACCCGGTTGATGCGGATCGGCCGGTCCACCGACGCCACGTCGTTCATGATCGGCAGAATCCGGTCGATGACCTCGTCGAGATTCACCTGCTCGTCCACCGACATCGACAGCGCGTCGTGGACCAAAGCGATCGACGACACCCTACGCACCGACTCGATGAGGGCTTCCCGACCTTCGGCATTGGCGGTCCGCCGGGCCTGCAGCCGTAGCAGCGCCGCCACGGTCTGCAGGTTGTTCTTCACTCGGTGGTGGATTTCCCGGATCGTCGCGTCCTTGGATATCAGGGCCCGGTCTCGCCGTTTCACCTCGGTGACGTCGCGGATCAGGATGGCGGCACCCGCGCTGGCGCCGTGGACCATCAGCGGCAACGTCCGCAGCAGCACCGTGGCACCGCCGGCGTCGACCTCCATCCGCATACTGGGCCCGCCGGTGAGCAGGTCGCGCACATGCTCGGCGACCTCTTCGGCCTCGAACGGATCCGAAATCAGCGGCCTGGTGACCTCGACCAGGTTGTGTCCCTCCAATTCCGTGGTCAGGCCCATCCGATGATAGGCCGACAGCGCGTTGGGGCTGGCGTACGCGACGACACCGTCGACGTTCAACCGAATGAAGCCGTCGCCTGCCCGCGGGGTCGAACGCGACATAGCCACGTCCCCGACGTCGGGAAATGTGCCTTCGGACAGCATGTGCAGCAGGTCGATCGCGCACTCCCGGTAGGCCGTCTCCAGGTGGCCGGACGCTCGTTGTGCCGCCACCGCCGTTTGGTGCTGCGTCAGCACCGCCACCACCTGGCCGCCATACCGCACCGGGGAGGCCGCAACGTTGGGCCCTGGCAGGTCACCCGAATGGCACTCGGCATCGCCTTGCCATTTGGCGGCGCCTGACGTGAAAGTCTCGGCAACCAGCGGCAGCTTGTCGCCGGCGACGGCGGTGCCCACCGCGTCGGTCTGCAGCACCGTGGGCGCGGTGTTGGGTCGACATTGCGCCACGCATACCAGCACGCCGTCGTCGCGACGAACCCACATCAAGTAGTCGGCGAACGACAAGTCGGCAAGGAGCTGCCACTCCCCCACCACCGCATGCAGGTGGTCGACGGCATTGCCCGGCAGGACAGTGTGTTCGGCCAGTAGATCACCGAGAGTGGACATCAAGAACTCCCGAGACGCTCCCGGTTGGCAGGTATAGGTCCAACGGCTAACTGATCACCGCGATGAGATCGCCGGCCTGAATGACATCGCCTACGGCCACGCTCACCTTGCTGACGGTGCCGTCCACCTCGGCCAGGACGGGAATCTCCATCTTCATCGACTCCAACAGCACCACGACGTCACCCTTACCGATTTGGTCACCTTCGCTAACCACGACTTCGAGCACGCTGGCCACGATCTCGGCGCGAACATCCTCGGACATCTTCACCCCACTCGTTCCGGCCATTTCCATGCTGACTGCTGGTCTATCGGGCTGCGATCAGCTCATGTATATCGAACCATAAGGCCTGCGACGGTTGCGGCGCGCGGGCTACCGCAGCCGCGTCAGTGACCGCGTGAGACACTGGACCCCAACCGCGGGGCCGAGTTGCCCGCTGCTGACTCGATACGGAGGTTCGGTGATGGCCAAGCGTGGCCGAAAGAAGCGCGACCGCAAATACAGCAAAGCCAACCACGGCAAGCGCCCGAACGCCTAGCCCGGCGACGATGCGGACCGCGTAGCGGTCTGAGGAGGAGCCGGGCAATCAGGCCTAGCCCGGCGACGATGCGGACCGCGTAGCGGTCTGAGGAGGAGCCGGGCAATCAGGCCTAGCCCGGCGACGATGCGGACCGCGTAGCGGTCTGAGGAGGAGCCGGGCAATCAGGCCTAGCCCGGCGACGATGCGGACCGCGTAGCGGTCTGAGGAGGAGCCGGGCAATCTAGGCCCGGCAATCCCTTACTCGCTATGACGGATGATGGTTGTCCGGCGTATCTCCAGCCGCACTCGCTCGTGCAGGCTTGCGGGTGCCTTCTCGCCTTTGCACTTGGTTGCTATCAGTAGCTTGATCCGCTCCTCCAGCCCGTAGTGCTTCAGGCAGCCGGGGCAGTCTTCGAGGTGTTGGCGTAGCTTCTGGCGTGTCTCGGCTGTGCACTCACCATCGAGCAGCGTCCATACCTCGGCAATCACCTCGGCACAGCCGACGTAACCATGGGAGTCTTCGCGGTCCGGGCTCGAGTCGCTTGAGCTGACTAAGTCGCTCATGACGACACCTCCTCGTGGGGCTGATCACCGCGGACAAAGCCCCGCTCTTTGGCAACGTCAGCCAAGAGAGCCCGCAGCTGGCGGCGACCGCGGTGCAGCCGCGACATCACCGTCCCGATCGGGGTATCCATGATCTCGGCGATCTCCTTGTAGGGAAAACCCTCGACGTCGGCGTAGTAGACCGCCATCCGAAATTCCTCCGGCAAGGCTTGCAGCGCCTCTTTGATTTCGGAGTCCGGTAACGCCTCGAGCGCCTCGACCTCAGCCGAACGCAGCCCGCTCGAGGAGTGCTCGGCGTTGGCGGCCAGTTGCCAGTCGGTGATCGCCTCGGTCGGATACTCCGCAGGTTGACGCTGCTTCTTGCGGTAGCTGTTGATGTAGGTGTTGGTTAGGATCCGGTACAGCCAAGCCTTGAGGTTGGTGCCTTCCCGAAAGGAGCGGAATCCCGCGTAGGCCTTCACCATGGTCTCTTGCAGCAAGTCCTCGGCATCGGCCGGATTGCGTGTCATGCGCAGCGCGCCACCATATAACTGGTCGAGCAGTGGAATCGCGTCGCGCTCGAAGCGCGCGGTCAGTTGCTCGTCCGTCTCCGCATTCGGCTGGGGACCGGGAACCTCCGACCGGGTCTCGCCATCGATGTCGGCCATCTTGATTAACACGGTCCCTTCGGTTGCGGTGTCACCGGACAGCTTCACAGGCCGTGCCGGATTCGCACGGAAGCGATCCAACTGCTCCTCACATAGCAGGCTCGTCGCAGTTGACACCGGGCTCCCTTCCCCCAATGTAGAGGTCGCGACCGACGGCATTTGCCTCGGTCCGTTGATTCTTCTTATCGCCGGACGGCCGCAAGGACCGCATCAATCAACGGCGCGAGCAGGCACACTATTTCCGAGCCGCAGCTCCGGCGGGGCCGCTGGACGCTCACCCGAGCCAGCGAGGCGCGCGGGGACGTCCCGCAATCCGGATGGGTCGCCGGTCACGTTAGTGTGACGCCATGTCCCTTAACGGCAAGACCATGTTCATCTCTGGCGCCAGTCGTGGCATCGGCCTGGCGATCGCCAAACGCGCCGCACAAGACGGCGCCAACATCGCCTTGATCGCCAAGACCGCCGAACCCCACCCGAAACTGCCGGGCACGGTGTACACCGCCGCCAAAGAGTTGGAGGAAGCC
Organism: Mycobacterium persicum; assembly: GCF_002086675.1. Lineage (GTDB taxonomy): Bacteria > Actinomycetota > Actinomycetes > Mycobacteriales > Mycobacteriaceae > Mycobacterium > Mycobacterium persicum. Next base: position 25,636 of record NZ_MVIF01000014.1, on the reverse strand, counting down.
GGCGGTCAGGCCCTGCCGATCGTGGGGGATGTCCGAGACCCGGACTCGGTCGAGTCCGCGGTCGCCCAGACCGTCGAACGGTTCGGCGGCATCGACATCTGCGTCAACAATGCCTCGGCGATCAACCTCGGCTCCATCACCGAAGTCCCGATGAAGCGCTTCGACCTGATGAACGGCATCCAGGTGCGCGGTACCTACGCCGTGTCGCAAGCGTGCATCCCACACATGAAGGGTCGGGAAAACCCGCACATTCTGACGCTGTCGCCACCGGTGTTGCTGGACAAGAAGTGGCTGAAGCCGACGGCCTACATGATGGCCAAATTCGGCATGACACTGTGCGCGCTGGGGATCGCCGAGGAGATGCGCGACGAGGGGATCGCGTCGAACACGTTGTGGCCACGCACCTTGGTGGCCACGGCCGCGGTGCAGAACCTGCTCGGCGGCGACGAGGCGATGGCGCGGGCCCGTAAGCCCGACGTCTATGCCGATGCGGCCTACGTCATCCTCAACAAGCCTTCCCGCGAATACACGGGCAACTCGGTGCTGTGCGAGGACGTGCTGGTGGAATCCGGCGTCACCGATTTGTCGGTATACGACTGCATGCCGGGGGGCAAGCTCGGCGTCGACCTGTGGGTGGAAGAGGTCAACCCGCCGGGCTACGTTCAGCCTTGATCCCGCTGGCCGAACCGGCAACACCGGGCATCGCGGCCTGTGCCTGGGCTCAGCCCAGGAACTGTTCGATGACGGGAGCGAGCTCGACCGCGTTGTGCACGAGGTCGATGTGGCCCCCGGAATGCAGGTGCAGCCGCGAGTGCGGTAGCAAGGTGTTCATGATGTGAGCGTTGGCAACCGGAATGATCGGATCATCGGTGCCCGCCACGATCAACGTCTCCTGGCGCACCGCCGGTAGCGCGAACAGGCTCGTCCACACCGAACCGGCGAGCAGCTGGTGAAGGTAGCCGACCTTGGATCCGGCACGCAATTGCCGCACGAACAGTTGCGCCACGTCGTCGCCGTGGGCACGGACGGTACCACCGTAGAGTTCAGCGGCGATGGATGCCGCATAGTTGGGATTCGAAAAGCGGCGCGGGGTAAGCATTTTCGTTAGAACCCGGGGGTGGCCGGGAACCATGACCACCCCTGTGCCCGTGGCGACCAATACCAGGCGACGGCATCGGCGCGGATTCTGGAAGGCGAACTGCTGCGCCAAGGCGCCTCCCCAGGACAGGCCGAGCACATCCACCACCCCGAGATCGAGCTTGCGCAGGATCCTGCCCAACACCCAGGCGAGATAGGGAAACCCATAGGGCAGAACGGATGTGGGTGATCCGCCGGTTCCGGGAACATCGAATCTGATGACCGTGGAGTCCAGTTCCTGCACCAGCGGATCGAGCACTTCCAGGCTCGCCCCGATGCCGTTGCACAGCACCAACGGCACGCCGGTTCCTTGGCGTACGTTGACTCGGATCCGCTGTCCGCCGGCGAAGACATGGCGCTCTTCGCCGTGTGCGCTCGTGCGGTGGCTACCGGGCATCGCTCATTTCTCCCTCACATAGGTACCCGGTGCCGGGCCGAGCGGTGGCAGACCCGGGCCGCCAAGCGCCGTCGGCGCGTCGATCTCCGGACCGCTGCGCTCGGCGAGCCAGCTCACGTAGTCGGGCCACCACGAGCCCGCGAACTGCTGAGCAGCGTCAAGCCACTGTTGAGGATCCTCGGCGTCGACCGGACTCGTCCGGAACGACGCCTTCGGGTTGCCGGGCGGGTTGACCAGAGCGGCGATGTGACCGCTGGTCGACAAGACATAACGATTGTCCTTGCTGCCCAGCAGCCGCGCGCTGCGATAGGTCGCCTGCCACGGGGAGATGTGGTCGGCGACGCCGCCGATCACATATGCGTCGGAGGTGACGTTGCCCAGGTCGACCGGGCTGCCCAACATGGTGACTTCGCCGGGGGTCACCAGCGCGTTCCGCAGCCCCATGAGCACCATGTCGCGGTGCAGTGCCGCGGCCATCCGGGTGGTGTCGGCGTTCCAGAACAACACGTCGAAAGCCGCCGGCTTGCGGCCCTGCACGTAGTTGTTCACCCAGTACCGCCACACCAGGTCGGTGGGTCGTAGCCAGGCGAACATCTCGGCCATGTCGCGCCCGTCCAGGTAGCCCTTCCTGGCCGAAACCCGAATGGCGGTTTGCGCGGCGCGATCGCTCATGGCCGCGACGGCAAGACCGGCACGGGTCTCATCCAGCACGGTGACTGCCAAGGTAAGCCCAGCCACCCGATCGCCCTCACCGATATGGGCGAGGTGGGCTGCCGTCATCGCCGCGATGATGCCACCCGAGCAGCTTGCCAGCAGGTGCACGCTGTCGGTCCCGGCGACATTCTGGACCGCGTCCATCGCCTCCACGATCGCCCCACCGTAGGCGTCGAAACCCCAATCTCGATGGCGCGCCTGGGGATTACGCCACGAAATCGCGAAGACCTGCTGGCCCTGCTGCAGGAAGTACTCGATCATGCTGCGTCCCGGTGCGATGTCCATGATGTAGAACTTGTTGATCACCGGCGGCACCATGAGCAACGGAATCGTCCGTACCTTGGCCGTTTGCGGGGTGTACTGGATCAGTTCGAACATCGAGGTTTGCAGCACCACCGCCCCTTTGGTGATGGCGACGCTCTCGCCCAGCACAAAGGCGTCGGGCTCGACCATCGATGGTACCCGCGGCTTTGAAAGCATGTCGCGGACAAAGGCTTTCACACCTCGCAGGGCACTCAGGCCACCGGTGTCGATCAGCGCTTTCCAACCGAGCGGACTGATCAGCGGGTTGTTGCTGGGCGCCAGGCCCTCCACCAGATTGTCGACGACAAACTGCATCTTCTCCTGGTCGCGCCAATCCAGCTCGGCGTCGGCAAGCAACCCTTCTGCAGTCTCGGCACCGGCCAGATAGGCCTGCATGACCCGGTGCAGCAGCGGATTCTGTTGCCAGGCAACGTCATTGAAGCGCTTGTCGGCCCGCGCCGGGGCACGGTGCGACTTCCCCGCCGCGATAGCGCCAAGCTCACGGGTAAGCGTGGCGGCGCGGCCGGTCACGGCGCCGGGGCGCTGGGCGAGATTGGCGCCGAGCCGGGCCCAGGTGGCGTCGGGCGTCATCCGGCTGGCAAACGGCCGGGTGGCGCTGGTGAGCAACAGGTCCAGCGGTGCGGCCAACTCGTCGGGCGCAGTGGTTGGTTTCGGAGACTCGGCCATGGTTATCGTGCGCTTTCACTTGTCGGAACGATGATTTCGCGTTTGAGGACCTTGCCGGTGGGTCCTTTGGGCAGCGCATCAATGAGCCAGACCCGGCGCGGGTACTTGTAAGCGGCGATCCGGTCCTTGACGTAGTCACGCAGCTCGTCGGGACTGACCTCCACACCCTTCTTCAGCGCGACCGCGGCGCCGACCTCCTCACCGAGGGAGTCGTGCGGGATGCCGATGACGGCGGCCTCGGCCACCGCCGGATGCTCGTAGAGCACTTCCTCGATCTCGCGGGGATAGACGTTGTAGCCGCCGCGGATGATGAGGTCTTTGGTGCGGTCGACGATGTAGAAATAGCCGTCGTCGTCGACGCGTCCGACGTCCCCGGTGGCCAGCCACCCGTCGGGCGTGATCGCGGCCTTGGTCGCCTCGGGCAGGTTCCAGTAGCCCTGCATCACGTTGTGGCCGCGGATCTGGATCTCACCGGTTTCACCGGCCGGGACCTCGGCTCCACCGGGGTCGACGACCCGCATCTGCACACCTTCGATCGGCGTGCCGATCGACCCGGCCTTGCGCGGCCGGTGCGGATGATTGAACGCGGCCACCGGAGAACTCTCGGAGAGTCCGTAACCCTCGAGAACGGCTGAGCCGAATACCTTTTCGAAATCCGCGAGAACTTGGACGGGCAACGCCGCGCCACCGGACACGCGGACCCGCAGGGTCTGCGTCGCCTCCGGTTTGACCGTGTCGGCCACGCTGAGCAATGCCGAGTACATCGTCGGCACCCCCTGGAAGACGGTGCCCGCGTCCCGCTCGATCACCTCGAGCGCCTTGCGGGGGTCGAACCGCGGAATGAGCGTCAGCGTGGCACCCGCGACGACGGCCGAGTTGAGGCCGCAGGTGAGACCGAAGACGTGGAACAGCGGCAGGCATCCCATCACCACGTCGTCCGGCCCGGTCTCGATCAGGGTGCGAACGCTGACCTCGGCGTTGCGGCTCAGGTTTGCGTGAGTGAGCGTGGCCCCCTTGGGTTTTCCCGTTGTTCCGGAGGTGTGCAGGATGATCGCGACGTCGTCGTCGTCACGATGCACGGGGTTGTCCTGGGCGGGTAGGTCTGCGATCAGCGCGGCCAGCCCGGGGTCGTCGACGAGCCAGCATTGCGCGCCGGCCTCGACGGCGCCGGCGCTGGCCTCGTCGGCGAAGGCAGGTGTCGCGAACAGCGCTTTGGCGCCGCTGTTGGACAGGTAAAACGACACCTCGCGGGCTTTCAACAACGGGTTCATCGGGACCGCGACGGCACCGCGGTACATGATCCCGTAGAACGCGATGGCGAATGCCGGGGTATTGGGCAACATCACGCCCACCCGATCACCCGGCTCGACACCGGCCCGCTCCAGCAGTGTCGCCACCCGGGCCGCGGCGGCGTCGAGTTCGCCGAAGGTGACCTGCAGATCGTCACATCGCAACGCAATACGTTGGGGGTGGCGATCTTTCGATGCGACGAGGTTGGCGCTCAGCGTTACCATCAGGTGCCTCCGAAGGTGCTTAGGGTGGTTGTTTCCATGGTCACTCCGGGGACTTCGGGTCACAATGTCCGCTCGCACAACAGTCGGGGCAGTTCGCTGTGACGGCGCACATCCGCAACCGGTTGGGGCATAAAGTTCACAGGATGAGCGCGGCGACACATCCAGCCGGCGTCAGACATGGCGCCACACCCGATCCGCACATCATCGAACTCGGCAAGCTCATGCTGACGCGCGCGCCGCAGCTGGGCGAGGCGATGGCGGATCTGCTGTGCCGCGAGATCGACGCATATCGTGACGGCACCGTGGTCAGCAAGGACGAAGTACGCCAAAGCTGCGTGGCCAACCTCACGTTCATCTTCGACTCACTCGCCGGCGACGCCGATGCGGACGTCTCACCCGCGGAGCGCACCGGCACCATCCGCGCTCTGGCCGGGGTGCCGCTGCCTGCGGTGATGACCGCCTATCGAATCGGTTTCCGATTCATGTGGGAGCAGACCCTGGCCGCCGGGCGAGCCGCGGGCATGCCAACCGAGTCGATCCTGGATGCCACCGCGCGGGTGTTCCTCGCGCAGGACACCTTCACGCAAGCGATGGCCAGCGCTTACCGCCAACAGCTGACCACCCAGATCCTCGAGCTGGAGGAAGAGCGCTCGGCGCTGGTTGAAGCGCTGCTGTCGCGGCGGATCACCGACGGTCATAGCCTCTGGGAGGCGGCCGACCTGCTGCGGTTGCCCACTTCGGGGCCGTACGTGGTCGTGGCGGCGGAGCTGCCGGCGATCGGCAAGTTGGGGTTGCCCGCCATCGAAAACAAGCTCTCGGCCCGCGACATCCGCTCGGCGTGGCGGCTGTTGCCGGAATTACAGGTCGGCATCGTCCATCTGCGGGGCCGGGATTCGGTCGAGACCCTCGGTGTACTTGTCGAGGTGCTGCGGCAGTCCGCCACCGCGCGCGTCGGGATCAGCCAGCCGTATCACGAACTCGCCGAAACCAGCGACGCGTTGCGCTGCGCCCGGCTGGCGGTCACCGGAAAGCCGTCGGGCGACTCGCTCGTTGCCGTCTTCGACGACGCCCCGCTCGCGGTCGCGGCGGTCAGCGCCCCGGAAGTCATGTCGAAGGTCAGGTCGTCGGTGCTCGGCCGGCTGGATGCACTGCCGGCCGAGGAGCGCTCGGTGCTGCTCGACACTTTGCAGGCTTGGCTACACGCGGGCGGCTCTGCCAACCAGGCCGCCGCGACGATCTTCTGCCATCCCAACACCGTGCGGCACCGGCTGCGCCGCATCGAGGAGCTGACCGACCGGTTACTTTCGCGCCCAACGGATCTCGCCGAGTTGTGTCTGGCCCTCGAGGTCCAGCGACGACTGCCCTGACAGCGCACCCTCCGCACTGGCCTTGTTGCCGGAAGACAAAACCGGCTGGCAACTTCGTCGGTTGACGACATTCATCCGCCCGGGCGCAGTCAGTATGTTTTCGGGTCAGCGCTCGCTGATCCCAGTTGCGCAGTGACACAACGTCGTTCACCTTCACTACAGAAAGAAATGTGATCCGATCATGCAGTACTTAACCATCGCCGGAATGCTTGTTCTCATCCTGTTCCCGCTGCTCCTCCCGGCAATCATCACCGCTGTGCACGCCTTCACGAGCCCGGCCGCCGAGTAAGCCCGCGGCTGGGCTATTTCGGCTGCACCACCGCGGCGCCATACCAGTGACAGGCGAGCAATGCGAGTTCTACGTCGAGCCGGTCGCTGCCGATGTCCCGGCCCCGCCGGGCAATGGCGCGGCCGACTCGATACTTCACCGTGTTGAAGTGCATGTTGAGTTCCGCGGCGGCGGCCTTGTAGCTGGCGCCGCAACCCAGGAACACCCGCAGCGTCTCCCGCAGGCGCTCGTCGTTCTCGTCGTCCCTCGCCAGGTCTTTGAGCACCCGGGCTACCCAGTCGCGGGTGCCAGCCACATCGCCACCGAGACGCGCCACGACGGACAGCCCCGGGTCGCCGGCAGCTACCACCGTCGCCGCGCGGCGATCGCCGGCGATCGCGACGCCGTGGGCCTCGCTCGCTTCCCGGTGGGTGCGGCGGAAGCCCTCGACGCCGCCGGACATGTTTCCTATGGCCACATTTGGTGAATTCGGCCAAGACAGCGCGAACTGCCTGACCTGCGAAACCGCATCCGCGACGGCGGCCCGAAAAGGCAGCCAGGCCCATCCGCAACTACGGTCGGCGGCCACGAAGAGGGGGCTGGCGTCCGCGCCGACGGACTCACCCAGCCCGCGAAGAAACCGTTGCAGCCGGGGAAGTTCATCGACATCGAAACCTTGGTCCCCGGACCACATAATCAGCCCGACGTGGTGCCACCGCAACGGATAGCGAATCGCGGCGGTTGCCGCGTCGACATCGAAGCTCTTGGTCGCGCCCAGCAGTTCGCGCACCCGCACGCCCCGCAGGGCGTTCTGGTTTTCCAGCCATCGTTCGCGCTCGTCTTCGTAAACCGCGACGACTTGCTGCGACATCCAGTCGATGTATGCGAAGATCGCGGCGTTCATCGCCTCGATCACCGCAACCCGCATCGAGTCCGGGATCTCGGTGGCGCGAATTTCGGCGAAAATCAGCTCGTTCATCCTGCGCTGACCTAACCGATAGGCGCGTACCAACGCGTGGACGGGCACCCCGTGTTGCGCCAGCCGGCGAGCGTATTCCAGCGCCGCGGTGGGCGCCTCGACCCGCTCGACCGCGATGTCGTACTGCAACGCGTGCAGCATCGTGTCCACGTTGCCCTCGATGCTGGCCCCGAGCAGCTCCATGATCCGCGCGTCGCGGCGCAGATCCGGGATCTGCCCCTCGAGGGCACCATGGATCTCCGACGTCACGTCGGCCAACCGACGCTGCAGTCGGCCGGCGACCTCGGCCACGTAGCGGCTCACCTCGACGTCGCTGCCGGGACCCATCTCCTCCACCTGGTTGACGTTAGCCGCCGCAGTTGTTTTCTGGCGATAAGGCCGGTACCCGGTTTTGTCGATTCGCGACGGTGTCAGGTCTCAAGGCGATTCCTAACGTTGTCGAAATTCATCGCAACCCAAGGAGCGAACACAATGGGATTCACAAGACCGGCTCTCCCCGCACTCGATCCGGATGCGTTCCTGCGCAAACCGTTGATGGAGCGAATGCGGATCCTCGCCGCCGATTGGGCCGAAAACGGTTTCGGCGCACCGCGGATGGTGCACCTTATCTACGTTGCGAAGCTGGTGGTGTTCTTCGCGATCGGTGGCATCACGGTGGCCACGGCGACGTCGGGACTGCCGGCCTTCTGGCACGTCACCGAATGGTGGAACCAGCCCATCGTCTACCAGAAGGTCATCCTGTGGACCGTGCTGCTGGAGGCCATTGGTGTGGCCGGCTCGTGGGGTCCGCTGGCCGGCAAGATCAAGCCGATGACCGGCGGCATCCTGTTCTGGGCCCGACCGGGCACCATCCGGCTGCGGCCGTGGAAGTGGGTGCCGTTCACCACCGGTGACCGACGCACCTGGTTCGACGTCGGGCTCTACCTGGCACTGTTGGTCAGCTTGGCCATCGCATTGCTATCACCGGGCGTGCACAGCGACTCGCTCTCAAAGACTGTGCCGCACAATACTTCCGGGCTGGTCAGCCCTGGGCTGCTGGCCGGGCCGATCGTGCTGCTGGTGCTGATCGGTCTGCGGGACAAGACCATCTTCCTGGCGGCCCGCGGTGAGCAGTACTTCCCGGCGCTGGTCTTCTTCAGTGTTTTTCCGTTCTCGAGTTTCACCGACATGATCATCGCGCTGAAGATGCTGATCGTGGTGGTCTGGGTGGGCGCCGGCTTCTCGAAGTTTGGCAAGCACTTCTCCAACGTCATTCCGCCGATGGTCAGCAACAGCCCCTTCATCCCGTTCAAGCGGCTCAAGCGGGCGCACTACCGTGACTTCCCTCGCGATCTGCTGCCGTCGCGGGTGGCTCATTTCATGGCGCACGTCAACGGCACCTTCGTCGAGATCGTCGCCCCACTGGTCCTGTTCTTCTCCACGAACAAGTGGCTGACCCTGGTCGCGGCGCTGTTCATGGTGGGGTTCCACGTGTTCATCATCTCGACCTTCCCGCTGGCCGTTCCGCTGGAGTGGAACGTCGTATTCGCTTACGCGACAGTGTTTTTGTTCCTGGGATTCCCGGCCTGGAACAGCTATTACGTCACCGACATGTCATCGCCATGGCTCGCGGTCGTGCTGGTCGCGGGTCTGCTGTTCTTCCCGGTGCTGGGAAACCTGCGGCCGGACAAGGTCTCCTTCCTGCCGTCGCTGCGGCAGTATGCCGGCAACTGGGCCGCTGCGGTGTGGGCGTTCGCGCCGGGCACCGAGGCGAAGCTGGACCGGATCACCCGGTCGGCGCGCAACCAGGTCGACCAGTTCGTCGCGTTCGGCTACGAACCGCAGTGGGCGGAAGTCACCGCGCAGAAGACGATCGCGTGGCGCGCCATGCACAGTCAGGGCCGCGGCCTGTTCTCGCTGCTGTTGAAGCACCTGCCGGACGTCGACGCGCGCACCGTCCGGGAAGGCGAGTTCTTGTGCAACTCCTTAACCGGGTTCAACTTCGGCGACGGTCACCTGCACAATGAAGACTTGATCCGGGCCGTACAGCGTCAAGCCGAATTCGAGCCGGGCAAGTGCGTCATCGCCTGGGTGGAGTCGGAGGCATTCGGCAGCGGGGTTCAGCACTACAAGCTGATCGACGCCGCACTCGGGGTCATCGAGCGCGGCACCTGGAAGGTGGCCGACGCGGTCTCCGAGCAGCCCTGGCTGCCGAACGGCCCCATCCCGACTCAGGTGAGCTGGTCATCGCACGGCAACCAGCTCAGCGCAGCGGCATGAGCACCGCGCTGGTGGTGGGCGGCGGGCCCAACGGACTCGCCGCGGCCATCGCTTTGGCCACCGCGGGCGTGCAGGTCACCGTGCTCGAGGCTGCCGATGAAGTCGGTGGTGGTGCGCGCAGCAGCGAAGCGATAGTCCCCGGGCTGCTGCACGACCACTGCTCGGCCATCCACCCGATGGCCGTCGGCTCGGAGTTCCTGAGCCGCGTCGATCTGCAACGCTACGGCCTATCGTGGCGCTGGCCGGAGATTGATTGTGTGCACCCGCTCGACGGCGGTAGCGCCGGCGTGTTGTACCGCTCGGTGGAGCAGACCGCGGCGGGGCTGGGTCGCGACGGATCGCGGTGGCGGCTCACCTTCGGCTACCCGGCCGCCCGGTTCGACGCCCTGAGTGAGGACATCATGCGGCCATTGCTGCGGTTCCCGCGCCATCCACTGATGCTGGCCCGGTTCGGCGCACCCACCGTGCTTCCCGGGTCCGCATTGGCCCGCGTGTTTCGCACCGAGGAGGGGCGGGCGTTGTTCGGAGGCGTTGCGGCCCATGCCTTTCGGCCGCTGCACTACCCGATGACCTCCGCGATCGGGATGGGCATCATCGCGGCCGGCCACCGGCACGGCTGGGCGGTGGCCGAGGGTGGATCGCAATCGATCACCAACGCAATGGTGGCGCTGCTGGGCGACCTGGGCGGCAAGATCGAGACCGGTGTCCGGGTCGCGACGGCGTCGCAGCTGCCACCGACGGACGTCACGATGTTCGATCTGGCGCCGAGCGTGGTCGCCGCGATCCTGGGTGACCGTCTTCCGCGCCGAGTTTGCCGCGCCTTCACCAGGTTTCGGCGTGGTCCGGGCGCGTTCAAGGTCGATTTCGCGGTCGAGGGCGGGGTGCCCTGGGCGAGCCCGGATGCCCACCGGGCCGGCACGGTGCACCTGGCCGGCAGCTACTCCGAACTTGCCGCGACCGAGCGAGACATCCATGCCGGACGTATGCCCCAGCGGCCGTTCGTGCTGGTTGGTCAGCAGTACCTGGCCGATCCGCAACGTTCGGTGGGTAACGTCCACCCGGTGTGGAGCTACGCGCATGTCCCGAACGGCTACACCGGCGACGCGACCGAGGCGATCATCGCCCAGATCGAGCGGTTCGCCCCCGGGTTCCGGGAACGCATTGTCGGACTTGCCGCCCGCACCACAGTGCAAATGTCTTCCTACAACGCCAACTATGTCGGCGGTGACATCATGACCGGCGCCAAGGACATCCGCCAGCTGGTATTCGGGCCGCGAACCACGCTGTCGCCCTACACCATTGGTGTACCCGGGATGTACATTTGCTCGGCGGCCACCCCGCCGGGACCCGGTGCGCATGGAATGTGCGGCGCCAACGCTGCCACGCTTGCGCTCGCCCAGCTGGCTCGGCGAGCGTAACGCCACTGCTGGGAGCGCTGCCGGGCGAGCAGACAGAGAATCGCCCAAGTCCCCATGGAATGGTGCGATTCTGCGCCTGCTCGCGGGCAGGTGCGGAGCCCCCTTCGTCGGCGTCCGCGTGGGCGATGGACCCCGTACCCCGGCACATCGATCGCCATGCCAACAACGCGCTAGGTGTACTTGTAGAAGCCCTGGCCCGATTTGACGCCGAGCTTGCCGGCATCGACGTATTCCCGCAACAAGTCCCGAGCCTGCTTGGGCAAGTACGGAAACTCTTCGACGTAGTGGTTTTCGATGTCGAGGACCACGTCGAGGCCAACCAGGTCCATCATGTGGAACGGCCCGGCCGGTACCCGCCAGTTGACCTTGAACATCCCGTCGACATCCTCCGGGCGGGCCACGCCTTCGGCGACGACGGCCAGTGACTCGCGTTTGATTGCGGCCCAGACGCGATTGAAGATGAAGCCGGTGCATTCGCGCCGTGCCTCGAAAGGATGGACACCGAACTCGGGCAGGACGATCAGCAGGGTGTCGAGCAGGCCGCGGTCGGTCTCCCCGTCCGACATCAGGTCGAGTGCGTTGAACTGTGGTGGCATGTAAAAATGCGTGTTGCACAAACGTGTTTTGTCTCTGATATTTTCGGCCATCAGCCGTGACGGGAACGACGAAGAGTTGGTCGCGAAGATGGTGTCCGGCAGTGCCGCTTGGTCGATCTGGCCCCACAGCGGAATCTTGATCTCCAACCTCTCGGGGACGGACTCGACGGCTAACCAGGCGCCGTCCAGCGCCTCTTCGAGCGAACTCGTGCCCACCGCCACGCCGATTTCACCAAAACCTCTGTCCTGCAACAGCTTCGGCAGTGTTTCCGCCACGTACTGCGTCGCTTCGGCGTGCTGTTCGGCGCGCCTGGCGTACATTCGTACCGTGCCGCCGCGGCTGGCGAACATCAATGCGATGCGGCGACCCAGGGTGCCGGACCCGATCACCGCGACCGGACGGTTCCGGATGTCGTCGAATGTGTAGGTGTACGAACCAGTCACACATGCATGCTAGGCTCGCGGTCGGCTGCCCAGTTCCGTCGTCATCCGACAAAAATGAGCCGAACGTTGTCTTCGGCAGACAACATTGACCTCAGGTTTGAGCTCCGCCAGACTCCCCGCGCGACGCGGGGTTCATAACTGGCACTACAGCAGCTTCATCTGCTCCGACTGCCGCTCGACGGACTCCAGCAGTTCCGGCCCGTTGTTGCGCACACTGTTGACCAAGGTCGACACCTGGCGCAGCTCGATGTCATGCACGTCCGGCGGACGGGCCAGTAACTCCGGATCCAGCGGTGCGTCCGGATTCAGCCAGGCATCCCAGTCGGCTTCGGCCAACATCAGCGGCATCCGGTCATGGATCTCGGCCATCTGCCCCACGGCGTCGGTGGTGATGATGGCGCAACTCAGCAGCGGCGCAGCAGCGTTGCCCGGCTTCCATACCGACCAGAGCCCCGCCATGCACACCAGGTCACCGTCGCGGCGGTGCGCAAAGAACGGTGTCTTGGCGGTCTTACGCCCCGGCGCGGCATCGGGATTGGCGCGCCATTCGTACCATCCGTCCATAGGCACCAGGCAGCGTTTGCGCTGCGCCGAATTCCGGAACGCGGGGGACGTGGCGACCTTGTCGGCACGGGCGTTGATCAGCAACGGACCCTTGGAGTCGGGCGCGCCGTCCGGCGCGGGCTTGGCCCACGGCGGGATCAGGCCCCAGCGCATGAGCCGTACCCGGCGCGATGGCTGGTCGTCCGGCGCACTGTGGCGCGACACCACCGTCACGATGGTGTTGGTCGGCGCCACGTTGTAGTTGGGCGCCTCGGCCGTGGACCCGGTGCCGGTGGCTTCGTCGATCGCCTTGATTTTCTCGGCCAGCCGGGCGGGATCGGTGGTGACCGCGAATCGTCCGCACATGAGTCCCATGGTGCCTGGTACCCACGACAACCGCCGACACGGCAGGATGTAGCCGTGAGCAGCACCAAGCCCCTGAAGGCGTGGCGTGCCCCGTCCGCGCCGACACCGGTGCACGCGACGGTGATCGTTCCGGGCTCGAAATCCCAGACCAACCGGACCCTGGTGCTGGCCGCGCTGGCGGCCGCGCAAGACCACGGCCCCTCGACCATCAGCGGCGCGCTGCGCAGCCGGGATACCGATCTGATGATCGCCGCGCTGCGAACTCTGGGCCTGCGCGTCGACGGGACGGGCTCCGAACTGACGGTCAGCGGCCGGCTGGACCCCGGTCCCGACGCCCGAGTGGATTGCGGCCTGGCCGGCACGGTGTTGCGTTTCGTGCCGCCGCTGGCGGCGCTGAGCGCAGCCGTGGTCACGTTCGACGGCGACGAGCAGGCGCGGGCCCGGCCCATCGCACCGCTGCTGGATGCGCTGCGCGGTCTGGGCGTCCAGGTCGACGGTGCGGGTCTGCCGTTCCGCGTCCAGGGCACCGGATCGGTCGCCGGCGGCACGGTGGCCATCGACGCATCGGCGTCGTCGCAATTCGTGTCGGGCCTGCTGCTGTCCGCGGCGTCGTTCACCGAGGGACTGACCGTGCAGCACACCGGTGCGGCGCTGCCGTCGGCGCCGCACATCGCGATGACGGTGGCGATGCTGCGCCAGGCCGGCGTCGACGTCGACGACTCAGTTCCGAATCGTTGGCGGGTCGCGCCCGGCGCGGTCAAAGCGCGCCGGTGGGATGTCGAACCTGATCTCACCAACGCGGTCGCGTTCCTGGCGGCGGCCGTGGTCAGCGGCGGCACGGTGGGTGTCACCGGCTGGCCGGCCGACAGCGTCCAGCCCGCCGACCACATCCTGCGTATCCTGCGACAACTGAATGCCGTTGTCTCACATACAGATTCAATGTTACAAGTGCGAGGGCCGGCCGCGTACCACGGGTTCGACGTCGACCTGCGCGATGTCGGTGAGCTCACGCCCTCGGTAGCCGCACTGGCGGCGCTTGCCACCCCGGGATCGGTGTCGCGGCTGACCGGCATCGCCCACCTGCGCGGCCACGAGACCGACCGGCTGGCCGCGCTGAGCACCGAGATCAACCGCCTGGGCGGTGACTGCCGGGAAACATCGGACGGCCTGGTGATCACCGCGACCCCGTTGCGGCGCGGCCTGTGGCGCGCGTATGCGGATCATCGGATGGCGATGGCCGGCGCGATCATCGGACTGCGGGTCGCCGGAGTCGAGGTGGACGACATCGGCGCTACCACCAAGACGCTGCCGGAGTTTCCGCGGCTATGGGCCGAGATGGTCGCGGAGCCCGGCGCTTGAGACCCGGCGACTACGACGAATCCCACGTCAAGGTCCGCTCCGGCCGCGGTTCGCGGCCGCGGACCAAAACCCGCCCCGAACACGCCGACGCCGAGGCCGCCATGGTGGTCAGCGTCGACCGCGGTCGGTGGGGTTGTGTGCTGGGCGGGGACCCGGATCGTCGCATCACCGCAATGCGGGCACGCGAGCTGGGCCGCACGCCCATCGTCGTCGGAGACGACGTCGATGTGGTGGGCGACCTGTCCGGCCGGCCGGACACGCTGGCCCGCATCGTCCGCCGGTGTCCGCGACGAACGGTGTTGCGCCGCACCGCCGATGACACCGACCCCACCGAACGAGTGGTGGTCGCCAACGCCGATCAACTGCTGATCGTGGTCGCGCTGGCCGATCCCCCGCCGCGCACCGGGCTGGTGGGCCGGGCACTGATCGCCGCGTACGCGGGCGGGCTGACGCCCATACTGTGCCTGACCAAGACCGACCTGGCCCCACCCGAACCGTTCGCCGAACAGTTCGCCGACCTGGACCTCACCGTGGTCGTCGCGGGCCGCGACGATCCCCTGCTCGCGGTGGCCGGCCTGCTCGACGGCAAGATCACCGTGCTGCTCGGACATTCCGGCGTCGGCAAGTCAACGCTGGTCAATCGCCTTGTGCCGGAAGCTGATCGGGCAGTCGGGGCGGTCACCGACATCGGCAAAGGGCGGCACACCTCGACACAGTCGGTGGCATTGCCGCTGCAAACCGGCAGCGAAGGTGCCGGCTGGGTGATCGACACTCCGGGGATCCGTTCGTTCGGGTTGGCCCACATCCGGTCCGACGATGTACTGTTGGCGTTCGCCGACCTGGCCGAGGCGATTCACGACTGCCCGCGCGGCTGTGGGCATATGGGGCCACCCGCCGATCCCGAATGCGCACTGGACAGCTTGTCCGGGCCCGCCGCGCGGCGGGTCGCCGCCGCCCGCCGACTGCTCGCGGTACTCAGGGAGACCTGACCAGCCGGATACCAAGCCGGTCAACGCGCTGCACCAGCGCGGCGGGCGCTACGGGCTGCAGACTGCCAGGGCGGCGGCATGGCCAACGCGACGATCATCGAGCGGTGGTGGCAGGCGCCGAGCGTGTTCTCGCTGCGAAAAGAAGGCCAAAATCTCGCAGTGATTTCACGCTGGGCGACGGACCTTTAAGCCGCCAGATCGTCTGTGGCCGGACCCATCTCGGTACGCCTGCCGCGCCGCCAACCACGTACCGCGGCAATCGCGGTCCGCAAGCCGCGGCGGCGTCCGGTCGCCGGATCAATGCCGGCGAAGCCCGGTTGCAGTTCGGCGAACATCCGCTCGCTGCGCGTTTCCGGCGCGTCGTCGGCATTGTCGCGCAGGTACTTGTTCGGCAGCGACAGCTTGGCCAGCGTGCGCCACGTCTTGGCGTACTGCACCAGGAACGGGCCTGTGGTGTAAGGCAAGTCGTACTTGTCGCACACCTCGCGCACCCGCACCGACATCTCGGCGAGGCGGTTGCTCGGCAGGTCGGGATATAAGTGGTGCTCGATCTGGTGGCATAGGTTGCCGCTCATGAACCGCAATGCGGGCCCGGCCTCGAAGTTGGCACTGCCCAGCATCTGGCGCAGGTACCACTGGCCCTTCGTCTCGCCGATCATGTCCGTCTTGGTGAACTTCTCAGCGCCGTCGGGAAAATGCCCGCAGAAGATCACGGCGTTGGACCACACGTTGCGGATCACGTTGGCCACTGCGTTGGCGGTCAAGGTGGACCTGTAGGTCGCGCCGGGTGACAACGAGGTCAGCGCCGGGAACGCGACGTAGTCCTTGAACAGCTGGCGGCCGGCCTTGCCGGTGAACTCGCGCAGCCGGATCTTGGCGGCGTCGCGATCCGCCCGGCCCTTGAAGATCTTGCCGATCTCCAAGTGCTGCAACGCAACTCCCCACTCGAAGCCAATCGCCAGGATGGTGTTCCACACCAGGTTGAAGATGTTGTACTTCTTCCACCGCTGATCCCGGGTGACGCGCAGCATGCCGTAGCCGACGTCGTCGTCCATGCCCAGGATGTTGGTGTACTTGTGGTGCACGAAGTTGTGGGTGTAACGCCAGTGCTTGGACGACCCGCTCATGTCCCACTCCCAGGTCGAGGAGTGAATCTCCGGGTCATTCATCCAGTCCCACTGGCCGTGCATCACGTTGTGGCCGATCTCCATGTTCTCGATGATCTTGGCCATGCCCAGGGTCGCCGCCCCGGCCCACCATGCGCTGCGCCGCGAGCCGGCAGCCAGCATCACCCGGCCACTGACCTCCAACGCACGCTGGGCGGCAATGGTGCGGCGGATGTAGCGGGCATCGCGCTCGCCACGAGAATCTTCGATGTCCTGGCGGATGGCATCGAGCTCAACCGCAAGGTTTTCAATGTCGGCGTCCGTGAGATGCGCGAATACGTCGACGTCGGTTATCGCCATTGTCTTCTCCCTACGTCGTACGTTTCCTTGAATCGATTACGTACCTACGCCATCGTAGGCTACGTATCCGTAAGTTACCAGCGGGTAGCTTTAGATGTCGACCACACAGTCACCCGAGGCGGCCGACACACAGGTCTGGATCCGGGTGCCGGGGTCATGTTCCTGACCGGTCCGCAGGTCACGCACGTGGCCCGCTACCAGGTCGACCACACATGATTGACAGATGCCCATGCGGCAGCCGAAAGGCATCTGCACACCGGCACCCTCGCCCGCATCCATCACCGATGTCGCGGCATCCGCCGCCGCGGACTTGCCACTACGGGCGAACGTGACCGTGCCACCCGCGCCGGCGGGTGCCGCCTTGGACATCGCGAACCGCTCCAGGTGCAGCCGGTCGCTAATACCGGCTGCGGCCCAGATTTTCTCGGCCTGGTTGAGCATGGCGGAAGGACCGCAGGCCCAGGTGTGCCGGTCGCGCCAGTCGGGCACCTGCTCATCGAGCCGGGTGAGATCCAGTCTTCCCTCGGTGCGGGTCGTGCGCACCGTCAGCCGATAACCGGGATGATCATCGCTCAGCGCGGCCAGCTCGGCGGCAAACATCACGTCAGCTTCGGTGGGCGCCGAATGCAGATGCGCGATATCGGTGATCTGGTTGCGGCGCAACAATGTTCGCAGCATCGACATCACCGGGGTGATTCCGGACCCGGCGGTCAGAAACAGCATCGACGGCGGCGCCGGATCGGGCAGCACGAAGTTTCCCCGGGGGGCGGCCAGTCGCACGACGGTCCCCGGTTCGACACCGGCCACCAGGTGGGTGGACAGGAAGCCTTCGGGCATCGCCTTCACGGTGATGGTGATGGTGCGCGCGGATCCAGACGTCCCGATTGGGCTCGACGTCAGCGAATACGAACGCCAGCGCCAGCGCCCGTCGACCAAGAGGCCGATCCCGATGTACTGGCCCGGTTGGTAGTCGAAACTGAAGCCCCAGCCCGGCTTGATGACCAGGGTGGCCGAGTCTTCGGTCTCGCGGCGGACTTCGAGGATACGGCCCCGCAATTCGCGCGCCGACCACAGCGGATTGGCCAGCTGCAAGTAGTCGTCGGGCAACAGCGGTGTCGTGATCCGCTCCGCAATCTTGCGCAGCGCGTGCCAGCCCGGATGCCGCTCTGCGCCGGCGACGGTCGGCCGTCTGGTGTCGGCGACTTTGGCGTTGATCACCGCGTGTTTCTTACTCATGCGAAGCTCCTGATTGCGGCGCGGCCATTGGCTTCCGCCTGGGTAGCGGGCAAGCTCAGGCCCACGTCATAAGGCTACGGTACCGTAACTTACGGTTGCGTAGCTAGGCCGGAATGTGCAAGTTGCGTCACAGGACGGTCAGGATGCAAGCGGGACGGCCGGTGTTACCCGGTGACCGGGAGCCGGTCAGGCTTCCAGGCGCTTTCGGATGTCGGACAGCCGTTGTGCCAGCTCTGCTTGCCCGATGACCCCACGAGCAACCAGTGAATGGGCCAGTGACACCAGCTGGTTCTCCGGATAGGGCAGGCTGGAATACCGGCTCTCCGAGAGGATGTCTTCCTCATCGCGTCGCTGCTTGAAATCAGGGATGTCCGCGGTGCAGGAAGCGCGGTCGAGGGCGTCGCACAGGCCGTCCAGGCTGGACTTCCACGGCGGCACGGGATTGCTCACACCGTACTTTTCGGCCATCCGCGACCAGACCTGGTTGCGCTCCACGATCTGCTGCAACGGCGCGATGGTGCGCTGCTGGATCGGATCCTGTGGCCTCATCTTCTGTATCTTCTGCCCGTCACTCGGCTGGATGTATCGCGGCCCTGGTGGCGGTGATGACGTTGCTCGTGACACCTGGCTTGGGCAGTGCCACACCGATCACACAGTCGCGGGTGACGATCTCGGCCAGCTGATCCTCGTCCCAGCCCTCGGTTCCCTCCGGGCGCATGGGCATGACCATGAAGCGGTGCTTCTGGTTGGAGTCCTCTACCCGGATAGCGACGTCGTCGGGCAGATAGAGCCCGAATTCCGCTAGCACCTGACGTGGCCAGCGGACCATCCGCCGGCGATAGTTCGGGGTGCGGTACCACTCCGGAGAGTTCCCGAGAATCGGCCGCGGATAACACGAGCACAATGCGCAGACGATCACGTGATGCAGCGTCGGTGTGTCCTCGAGAATCTGGAACGCGGTGAAGTCGCTCGGCGTACCGAAGCCGGTGGGTTCCAGCCAGTCGACGCCGACCTCCTTGCTGGCGGCCATGGCATCGGTGAGTGCGAGTTGCTTGAACTCGGGATCGAGCCACGCGCGTGCCACCAGGTGCGAGGCCGGTGTGGGGTTGATCTGTTCGGCGAACTCGGTGAAGTGTCGATGCTCTTCGGCGGTGAAAATGCCCTTCTCGATGCACAATTCGCGCAACGCGATCTCGAGAACCTCGAAGTCGGTGATCTCGTCGACCGTGGGGGCAAGCGCTCGCTCGTGGTCGTGATCATGATCGGTCATCTCGTAACTCCTACCCTCGGGCCGCCGTCAGCCACCGCTCGGGAAGCTCCGTCTGCAGGGTGTCGGTGGCGGTCCCGGTGTATCCGTGCCATAGCTCGGAGAGGTTGAACCGCACGATGTAGAACCACTCCGGCCGCGCATCGGGCCGGTCCCACGTCTCGTCCTCGGGGGCCGGGCTTTCGTAGGCGACCGATGCGATTTCGCCCGTGGCGCCCCGTACATATTCCGGGGTGCGGGTGTACAGCAACGCGGGCAGTTCACGTACCACCACCGGGTCGCCGACGCGGAACCTGGGCTGCCCGGCCTGACCGGCGTACACCTGCGGATCGCCTTTGCCGACTGCGTGGGTGTGGTGCGCATTGCGGATAACGCTGGTGCCGTCACCTTCTGAATTCGGTTGTGCTGCAAGCTTCTTCCCGTCGAGGCCGCCGGCATAGCGGGCCTTGACCGCTGCCATTCGTTCACTGAGCTCGCCCAGGCTGATGTGATGCTTTTCCACCAGCACCCGCGCCACCGCCCAGAGCCAGCGACCGTAGTAGGGGAAGCCCAGATAGACCGCGCGTCCCACGTCGACGTTGCCGATCCGCCGGCGCTCCTCCGACAGCCAAATGCCGCGCCACGCAAGCACTTCGCAGAGCACATACGTCATGTGCTCCCAGTACTCGTACTGCTTGTTCTCGTACGTCATGGGCGCGTCCGGCTCACCGCCGACGTCGTGGTTGGTCTTCATGTACGCCCAGAAGCGATCGTGGTCGAGCAGGTCGGGAGTGGGCGCGTCAGGAAGCTCGGGATAGGCCGACTTCAGCCGGGCAACCAGATCGAGCTGACGGGCACGGTCAGCGGCGGTACTCATGACCACTCCTCTGGCATCGGAGCGTGGGACGGTGCAGGTGATGCTACTACCCGACAGCACAATCAATCTGAGACCGAGGCCGGTTGACACCTGGCAATGCGCTGTCAAAGCAAGTCGAGCAGGAACGGCAACTCCTGGTTGGCATACCACGCCAGATCGTGGTCCTGGGCGTCACCGACAACCAGGTCGGCGTCCTCGTCGCCGAGATCGGCGGCGTCGATCACGGCTATCGCCGCAGTGACGGCCGGTTCGGCGGCGGGGTTGTCGACATAGGCGGCAACCACCCGATCCATCGCAACCGGCGACGTCAGTCTGACGACGGCGTCGTCGAGATCGGGGCGCAACGTGACATCGTCCGCTTCATCGTCCACTTCGGCGGCGATCACCACCCGGCGCGGCGGCAGACCCTCGCCTCCGTCGTCGGCCAGTAGCCGCAGCGACGCCAGCGCGGCCTCCTGCAGCGCCACCTCCGCAAGCTCGTCGTCGTCGCCCTCGGCATATGACTCCCGCAATTTCGGCGTCACCGCGAACGCCGTGCCGTTGACCGGCCACAGTGAACCGTCGGCGACAAGTTGCCGCAGCATGGCCAGGGTGGCCGGGACGTAGACCTGCATCATGGGCCGAGCCGCCGAGTCCGCGTGATCGCCGCGCTAACCATCGATCAACGTCGCCGCATAGTCTTCGACATAGTTGGACAATTCACGCGGCGGGCGCTGGTAGTTGCCGCTCACCAACGGATGTTTGGGCAACTTGACCTTCGGCTTCTCCACGTCGCGGTAGTCGATGGTGGACAGCAGGTGAGCCATCATGTTCAGCCGCGCATGCTTTTTGATATCGGATTCCACCACATACCACGGGCTGGTCGGGATGTCGGTGTGCACCATCATCT
Source organism: Mycobacterium persicum (assembly GCF_002086675.1). Classification (GTDB taxonomy): domain Bacteria; phylum Actinomycetota; class Actinomycetes; order Mycobacteriales; family Mycobacteriaceae; genus Mycobacterium; species Mycobacterium persicum. The sequence continues at coordinate 4,582 of NZ_MVIF01000014.1, read as the reverse complement.
GGTCCTTGGCGCGGGAGTAATCCTCCCACCGGTACAGCGATTCCAGGTCCATCGGGCTGAGCTTCCATTGCCGGACGGGGTCGCTGCGGCGGGCCTTGAAGCGCCGCAACTGCTCCTCGTCGGACACCGAAAACCAGTACTTGCGCAGCAAGATCCCGTCGTCGATCAACATGTGCTCGAAGATCGGCGTTTGCCGTAAGAACAGCGCATGCTCTTGCGGCGTACAGAATCCCATGACTTTTTCGACGCCGGCGCGGTTGTACCACGACCGGTCGAAGAGCACGATTTCGCCCTTGGCGGGCAAGTGTGCGATATAGCGCTGGTAATACCACTGTCCGCGTTCCCTGTCGGTCGGCGAGGGCAACGCCGCGATACGGGCCACGCGCGGATTGAGGTATTCGGTGATTCTCTTGATGGTCCCACCTTTGCCGGCACCGTCGCGGCCCTCGAAGACGACCACCAGCCGCGCTCCGGAATGCCGTACCCACTCTTGTAGCTTCACGAATTCCGTTTGTAGCCGGAACAATTCGGCATGGTAGACGGTGGCCGGAATCTTGCGCTTGGCCGGCGGGTTTGACTTCTTCTTCGGCTTCGCCGCCTTGGCCGGCGCGCCGTTGGTTATCGCAGTGCTCACAACAACGGATGGTATCTCCACTAGCCATTTCGACTCGGATAATTACCGAGACGCTTCCAGCAACTCCTCGAGCGATTGGCCGAGCAGGCCCGGCAATAGGTCGACGTCGCTCATCGCGTCGCGGTCGGCATTGATCCCGAAATACAGCATGCCGTTGTAGGACGTCACGCTGATGGCCAGCGCCTGGTTGTGCAACAGCGGCGGCACCGCGTAAGCCTCCAGCAACTTGGTGCCCGCGACGTACATCTGCGATTGCGCCCCAGGGGCATTGGTGATCAGCAGGTTGAACAACCTCGCCGAATAGCTGGTCGCGACCCGGACACCCATCGCGTGCAGGGTGGGCGGCGCAAAGCCGGAAAGCGTGACGATGGTCCGAGCGTCTACCAGGCTCGCTGCCGTCGGGTTCGATTCGGTGGCGTGCGCGACCTGGGACAGCCGCACCACGGGGTTGCCCTCCCCTACCGGCAGATCTATCAAGAAGGGAGTCACCTGGCTCATGGCCTGGCCGGGACCAGTCGAATCGAGTTGGTCATCGACGTACGCCGCCAGCGGAGCCATCGCGCGCACCGTGGCCGTCGGCGCCACCGTCTCACCGCGTGACATCAGCCAGTTGCCCAGCGCGCCGGCGATCACGGCCAGAACCACGTCGTGGATGTCGCAGTCATAGCGGGCGCGTACCGTCCGATAGTCCTCGAGCCGCCCGCGCGCCACCGTGAATCGTCGATTGCGCGAAACGGTGGCATTGAGCGGACTATTGGGTGCGGTGCCGCGCGCCACGGTGCGCGCAACATCGAGAACCCGGCGACCGGCGTCGACGAGTTGGCCGTAGTTGGTGACCGCGCCAGCGACCGCGGAACCGACGGCCTGCAGCTGCGCTCCCGGCCCGATAAGCCAGTCACCGATGGCGCCCAGCACCAACCGGGTGTGGCCGGGGTCGCGCTCCGGTATCCAGATGTCTTCGGGGAACGGCGGTGGATGGCGCGTCCGATCGGCGATGACGTGGCCGATGGCCAGTGACGTCACCCCGTTGATCAGGGCCTGGTGCGACTTGGTGTAGAGGGCAATGCGATTCTTCTCCAGGCCCTCGACGAGATACATCTCCCATAGCGGCCGCGACTTGTCCAGCGGCCGGGCGGCCAGCCGCGCGATCAGCTCGTGCAGTTGCTCGTCGCTGCCCGGCGACGGCAACGCCGAGCGCCTGACGTGATAGGTGATGTCGAACTCGGGATCGTCCATCCACACGGGGCGGGCCATGCCGATCTTCACCTCGCGTACCTTCTGCCGGTAGCGCGGTATCTGCGGCAGCCGCTGCTCGACGGTGGCCAACAGCGTCTCGTAGCTCAGTCCGGCCCGCGGCCGGCGCAGGATCATCAGCGACCCGACGTACATGGGGGTGGCGGTGTTCTCCAGCCGATAGAAAGACGCGTCCGTCGTGGACAACCGGGTCACCATTTACGGCCCTGTCCTCCTTGTCAATTCGTCCCCAATCTGGCGGTTGGATCGATGTGGCTCACGGTTCCCACTCGACGGGGGCCACATTACGGGGCGGGTACACGCCGGCGTGATGTGTGCAATGATGACCGGCAGTTTGTCTGCCACTCTCCAGCAGGCGCGCGGTCCGCATCCTCTCATTGCCATCGTTTGACCTGTGTTGATCTGGAGAGAGCCCGTTGAGCATCAGTCCTATTGTCGAACCGCCTCATCGTCCGACTTTCGCCGTTGTCCCGGTAGTCGAGTACGAACCGCCCACGGGAACCATCCCCCGGTGCCGACAATCAACGCACCCACCCCTACGCCCGCGCAGTCTACGGGCGCCTCGCCGGGCCCGCGGCGAGCATCCGACCAACGAGGGCATGCCGGCACCCATGCGCCAGGCGGCCGTGTTCACCGACGCGGCACTGCGTCGGGTGCTCGAAGTCATCGACCGCCGCCGTCCCGCCGCACAGCTGGGTTCACTGCTGGCGCCCAACCTGGTCCACGCGGTGCTGTCGGTCAGCGACGCGGTGGCCGGTCAGCACGGGACCGCGGTGTTGCGCCGGGTTCGACTGCAACCGGTCGGGTCCGCGGAAACCGCGGCAGAGGTGTTCGGCAGCTACAGCCGCGGAGACCGGATCCATGCGATCGCCTGTCGTGTGGAACGGGTGAGCGCCGGCGGCGGCCCGCGCTGGCTGGTCGTCGCCTTGCACATCGGCTGACGGCCTTCGTCTCAGGCGGCGCTCGGCAGCGGCCCGCCGGTGTAACGCGCCACGACCGGGCCCACGATCGCCATGATGAAGACGTAGGAGGTTGCCAACGCCGCCACCGTGGGGATCGATGCGCCGACCAATCCGATGATGATCAGTGAGAACTCGCCTCGAGCGATCAGCGCGGTGCCCGCGCGCAACTGGCCGCGCCGTGCCACTCCGTCACGGCGGGCGGCGTACATCCCGGTCAGCACCTTGGTTGCGGCGGTCACCGCGGCCAGGACGACGGCCACCGGAAGCATCGGAAGCAGCTCCTTGGGGCTCACCGATAATCCGATCGCCAGGAAGAAGATCGCGGCGAACAGGTCCCGCAGCGGACCCAGGACCCTGCGCGCCCGGTCGGCCGTTTCCCCGGTCAGGGTAAGGCCCACCAGGAACGCGCCGACCGCGGCGGATGCGTGCAACGACTCGGCCAGCGCCGCGACCAGCAAGGTGATGCCCAAGATCCGCAGCAGCAGTTGCTCGGAGTCGGGGTGCGCCACCAGGCGGCCGACGTGATGACCCCAGTAGTAGGACGCGGCGAACGCCGCAACAAGGGCGCCGATCGCGGCCAGCGTCCCGCCGAGCGCGTCCAGCCAGCTGCCGCGCAATGCCAGCACCGTGAACATCGGCAGGTAGCCGGCCATCGCGAAGTCTTCGAGCACCAGCACCGACAGCACCGCCGGGGTCTCGCGGTTGCCCAGGCGGCGCAGGTCTTCGAGTAATCTCGCGATGACACCCGACGACGAGATGTAGGTAACGCCGGCCAGCGCCAGGATGGCAACGCCGTCCAACCCGAGCAGCCAGCCGGTCACCGCACCGGGCGTGGCGTTGAGGACGATGTCGACAGCCGCCGACGGCAAATGATGGCGCAGGCTGCTGGCGAATTCGGTCACGGAGAACTCCAGACCCAAGGTCAGCAGCAGCAACACAATGCCGATGGGTGCGCCGGTGCTAACGAAGTCAGCGGCGGCGGCCACCGGCAGAAGGCCGCCCTTACCCAGCGCCAGGCCAGCCAACAGATAAACCGGGATCGGCGACAATGCGAACCTACGGGCAAGGGCGCCGAGCAGGGCAAGCATCACCAAGAGGGCGCCGAGCTCGAATAGCAGCGCCTCCGAAACATCCACCGGCTCAGCCTTTGTTGACGATCTGCCGGACTCCGATGATGCCCTCTTCGGTGCCGATCACAATCAGGACGTCGCGCGCCCGCAGCGTTTCCGCGGGGTCGGGCGAAGCGACCACATCGTCGCCGCGGACGATCGCAACGATCGAGGCGCCGGTGCGGGTGCGGGCGCGGGTGTCGCCCAACGGCCGGCCGACGAATGGACTCTCGGGCTCGACCGAGATGTGACCTGCCTCGAGCCCGGGCACCTCGCGGGTCAGCTCGGTGAACCGCTCGGCGATTCTCGGTGCACCGAGAATAGCGGCCACGGTGTCGGCCTCTTCGCCGTTGAGGCGGAAGACCGGCCGGCATGCGTCAGGGTCCTCGGCGGTATACAGGACGATGTCGAAATCGCCGGTGCGCCGGGCGATGATGCCGATCCGCTCACCTTGATGGCTGGTGAACTCGTACCGCAGACCGACTCCCGGCAGCAGCACTTCCTTGACATCCATGCCGCCAATACTCGACGAAATGGCATCGAGAGAGAAGTGCCACCGGCCAATTTCATAGCCGATGGCGTCCTTGAGTCTCGGCCTTCGAGGTAGTCCCGCGTCAGAAGGG
>NZ_MVIF01000149.1 GCF_002086675.1 Mycobacterium persicum | reverse complement strand
GCCGGGGGCGACGGCGACGCCGACGGAGCCGGTGGTGACGGCGGGGCTGGCGGCGTCGGCGGCAACGCCGTGTTGATCGGCAATGGCGGCAACGGCGGCAACGGCGGGACCGGCGTTACCACGGGGGGCTCGGGCGCCGGCGGAACCGGTGGACTCCTGCTGGGTACGGGCGGGCTCCACGGCTTGCCGTAGCGGACCCACCCGTTGGGACCGCGGCAGCGGTTTTACGGGTCGCGGGGAAGGCCCAGTAGCCGCTCGGCGATGATGTTCAGCTGCACTTCCGACGTGCCGCCGTAGATGGTGGTGGCCCGGCTGGCCAGCAGGTATTCCCCCCACTTGCCCGGCAATTGGTCCGGGTCGCCGATCGCGGCGTCGGTGCCGAACGTCGACACCGCGAATTCGGCGTAGCCCTGCCCGGTGCGCATCGACAACAGCTTGGAAATCGCCGCCGACGGCATGGGATCGCCGCCGGCGATGGTCAACAGCGTGGAGCGCAGGTTGAGCACCTTGACCGCATGACCCTCGGCGATCAGCTGACCCGCGCGGTGGTGGGCGACCTGGTCGAAATGTCCGTCGCGGACGAACTCGACGAACTGTGGCAGGGTGGCCAGGAAGTTGGCGTCGCTGCTGCCGATCGACACGCGTTCGGCCGTCAACGTGTTGCGGCTGACCTCCCAGCCGCGGTTCACCTCGCCGAGCACGAACTCGTCGGGAACGAACACATCGTCGAGGTAGACGGTGTTGAACATCGCGTGACCCGTCAGCTCACGCAGCGGCTTTACTTGCACGCCTCTGCTTTTCATGTCCAGCACGAAATAGGTGATGCCGTTGTGCTTCGGTGCGTTCGGGTCCGTCCTGGCCAGTAGTGCACCGTAGTGCGCGAACTGGGCGGCCGTCGTCCAGATCTTCTGGCCGGTGACGCGCCAGCCGCCGTCGACCCGGGTCGCTTTCGTGGTCAGCCCCGCCAGGTCCGAGCCGGCGCCAGGCTCGGAAAACAGCTGACACCAGATCATGTCGGCGCGGAAGGTCGGCGGCAGGAAGCGCTGCTTCTGCTCTTCGGTGCCGAACGCGACGATCGACGGGATGATCCAGGCCGCGATGCCGACCTGCGGCCGTTTGACCCGCCCGCTGGTGAACTCCTGGGCGATGATGACCTGCTCGACCGGGCTGGACGCGCGCCCCCACGGCTTGGGCAGATAGGGCAGCACCCAACCGCCTTCGGCGATGGCGACCCTGCGTTGCTCGCGCGGCATCGCCTTCAGGGCGGCAACCTCGGCCCGGATCTCCGAGCGCAGTTTCTCGGTGTCTGGGTCCAGGTCGATGTCCACCGGGCGCATACCGGTGGTGGTCGCGGTGTCCACCACCCGTTGCGGGTAGGTGGTGTGGCGGCCGAAGCAGGCGGCCAGCATCAGCGCGCGGCGGTAGTACACGTTGGTGTCGTGCTCCCAGGTGAAGCCGATGCCGCCGTGAACCTGGATGCAGTCCTGAGTGCAGCGCTGGGCGGCGGTCGGCGCCAGGGTTGCCGCTACCGCCGCGGCGAATTCGACGTCCGGGCTGCCCTCGCGCGCCTCGTCCAAGGCGCGGGCGGCGTCCCACACCGCGGCGGTGGCGCGTTCGGTGTCGGCGATCATCTCCGCACACTTGTGTTTGATCGCCTGGAACTGGCCGATCGGCCTGCCGAACTGTTCGCGAATCTTGGCGTAGCTTGATGCGGTGTCGGTGGCCCAGCGGGCTACCCCCACGGCCTCCGCCGACAGCAGCGTGGACATCAGCGCGTGGGCGGTAGTCATGCTCAGATTGCTCAGCACGACGTCGTCGGTGACCTCGACCGCGTTGGCCCTCACGTGCGCGATGGGCCGCAGCGGGTCCAGGCTGCGGACCGGCTCGATTTCCAGCTGCTCGGCCCGCAGCACCACCCACTCCTCGCCGCTGTCGATGGCCACCGGCAGCACCAAAACGGCGGCCTGAGCCGCCGCGGGGACCGCGCGGACTTCGCCGCGGATCACCAGGATGTCACCCTGACGGGTGGCGGTCAGTCCGGAATCCAGCGCGTACGCGGCGATGGCGGACCCGGTGGCCAGTTCGGAAAGCACCTTGGCCTCGGGGTCGTGCGCCGCAATCAACGCGCTGGCAATGGCCGACGGGACGAACGGTCCGGGCACCGCCCCATAGCCGAACTCGGCCAGCACCACGGCCAGCTCGAGGACGCCGAACCCCTGCCCGCCCACGGATTCGGCCAGGTGCACCCCTTGCAATCCTTGTTCGGCGGCTGCCTGCCAGTAGGGCGGCGGGTTGTCGACCGGGGTCTCTAGAGCCGCATGCAGCACCTCAGATGGCGCCACCCGCGCCACCAGGGATCGCACCGAATCGGCGAGGTCGTGATGTTCAGGGGTTATTGCGATCGGCATTGTTCGCCTTCCCTTGCGCGAGTTCCTTCCAAGCTAACAACCGGTGGGTTGGTTGACCAGATTGGTTAGCGGCCGTCCGTCGAGCAGCCGCCGGCAATTTTCGACGGCCTCGCCCAGATAACGCCGCATGGTGTCGGCGGTGTACCAGGTGACATGGGGAGTGAGCACCACGCTGTCCAGGGCTAGCAGCGGGTTGTCGGGCGTAACGGGCTCGACAGCGAAAACGTCCAACCCCGCTGCCGCCAGCCGCCCGCCGAGCAGCGCCTTGACCAGGGCGTCTTCGTCGATCACGGCGCCCCGAGAGGTGTTGACCAGCACCGAATCCGGCTTCATCCGGGCCAGCGCGGCGGCGTCGATCAGCTGCTCGGTGTCGGTGGTCAACGGTACGTGCACGGAGACGATGTCGCTGGCGGCCAACAGTTGCGGCAACGGCCGCCACCCGGGGCGTCCGTCGTCGCGGGTACTGGTGTGCAGCACGCTGGCACCCATCGCGGCGACGATGGCTGCGACCCGTTTGGCGATGTTTCCGTAGCCGATCAGCCCGACCGTGCAACCGCCGATGTCGCGCACCGTCTCGCCCAATTGCGGGTCCGTCGGCCAGCCCCGGCCCTGACGGATCGCGGTATCGAGCGTCGGTAGCCGGCGCAGCGCGGCCAGCATCAACAGCACCGTGCCCTCGGCAACCGAGGGAGCGTTGGCGCCCGGCATATTGGCCACCGCGATACCGCGGTTCGTTGCCGTCCTCACGTCGATGGTGTTCACCCCGGCGCCGAATTTGTGGATCAGCCGTAGCCGCGCGCCTTGTTCCAAGTCGGTGTCCGACAGCGGACGAAGCACATGCCAGATCACTTCGGCCTCGGGCAATTCGCGGTAGAAGCAGGCGTCGTCATCTTCGGAACACCAACGGACCTGCAGCCAATCTCGTTCGGCCGCAACGAGGTCAAGTACCTTGTCGCCGGGTGCGAAGTGAGCGAGAACTCTCAGCGCCACCGCTCGGCGATCCAGTTGGCGATGGTGTCGGCCTGCTCGTCACGCGCGCCCGGTGTGGTGAAGTAGTGGTCGGTGTCGATCGAGGTCCGGGTCTTGTCGGTGCCGGCGAGCGCATCGTAGATGCGTTGGGCGTCAGAGGGAAACACTCCGGTGTCGGCGTCGGCGTTGATCACCAGCGCCGGGCATGTGATGCGCGCCAAGTGCGGCTCGGCGCGGGTTTGGGCCTCCCGCAGACTCCACATGCCCAGCCAGTTGCGCAGCGTGCAGGCCGCGGCGATGCCGTGCGCGGAGCGGTTGGCTTTCAGCGGCGCGCCCGCGTAGCACAGATTGGGCTGACGTTTGGTCGGTTCGATGGTGGGGTCGACCATGCGCGGGTCGGCCCAGGTTCGCATCACGGCAAACGGCCGATCCGAAAAACCTGCGGCGCGTACCCGTTTCAGCTCGGCCCGGGCCCATTCGGTAATGCGCTCGTTGCGCGCTACCTGAGCGGCGCGATATCGGGCGAGAAACTCGGGGGAGTAGGGCGGTCCGTTGTCCTTGTTGAACAGGTCTATCTCGGAATCCGTTGCCACCGGGTCGGTTTCGTCGACGACGGCGGCGTCCATCCAGGCGGTGAGCACATCCGGGCGGCCGGGGTGGGCGGCGGTGGCGACGTAGCCGTCGGCGACGGGCAACTCGGTCAACCCGGCCGCCGGGCGCATACCTTCCAGCGGAGTGACGTTCGGGTCGACCGCCTGTGACTGATAAGCGGCCATCAACGAACCGCCGCCCGAATTGCCCAGTAATATCACCGTTTCCACGCCCTTGACGTCCCGCAGCCAGCGCACCCCCACGCCGATGTCGACCAATGCGTGGTCGAGCAAGAAGTGGCTTTCGAAGCCGCGAAACCTGGTGTTCCAGCCCAGGAAGCCGATCCCGCGGGTGGCCAGGTATTCGGCGAGATAGTGTTCGGAAAAGTCGATCTGGTAGTGGGTGGCAATCATCGCCACCGTGGGTCTACTTCCGGCGACGTGGTGGTAGAGCCCTTGGCACGGGTGTCCGCCGGCGCCGGCGCGTCCGGCGGTCGGGGAGGGCAGGCCGACGAACTCCCGAACGACATCGGGCAATTCAGTGAACCTCCTCACCGTAGATGGCTCGGTAGTAGATGTTGGCCAGGGTCTGGATGCAGGCCTGGCCGTCGGGTTCTTCGGCACGGGCTCCGCTGAGCTGGATGTAGCAGAACTGGTTGAACATGGCCACGATCGCCTCGGCGATCAATTGTGGGTCATCGCCTGGGCAATACCCCTGCGACTGGGCGCGCTTTACCGTGTCGGTGATGAAAGAGATTGGAACCGCGCATATCTCGGCCCAATACTGGGCGAAGTCGTCGTTGACCATGGCCAACTGGGACACGCTGATCATCTCCGCGAGCCGGTTGCGGTAGGTGTGCCAGTGCGCGGCGGCGGCCTGGTAGGCACGCTCGCGGTTGGACAGGCCGTGCCGGGTCACCGATTGGGCCCGATCGTTGGCTTCGTCGCGGAACCGCAGCGCCCACTGACGCACCATCGCTTCCTTGGAGTCGTAATAGTTGTAGAAGGACGCCGACGAACGGCCGGCCTCGGCGGTGATGTCGGCGATAGTGGTGGCCAGAATCCCTTTGCGTGCGATGACTATTCGGGCGGCGGTGTCGATCGCGGCCTGAGTCCGCCGACCGCGGTGCGTCGCAAACTCAGCCACCTGACGCGCCTCCTCTGGAGCACAACTGAACCTGATGTTAGATTCAGATTCAAGTCTTAGCCAGGCCAGGGGCAGGGGCCGATCGGAGCCGCACGATGATCAAGCCGCACAACGCCAACACCGAGTTCGAGTTCGGCGGAATCAATCACGTCGCGCTGGTGTGTTCGGATATGGCGCGCACCGTCGACTTCTACAGCAACATCCTGGGCATGCCGCTGATCAAGTCGCTCGACCTGCCCGGCGGGCAGGGGCAGCACTTCTTCTTCGACGCCGGCAACGGCGACTGCGTCGCGTTCTTCTGGTTTGCCGGGGCACCGGATCGGGTGCCGGGCATCTCCTCACCCGGCGCCATTCCGGGCATCGGCGACATCACTAGCGCGGTGAGCTCCATGAACCATCTGGCATTCCACGTCCCGGCTGAAAAGTTCGATGCCTACCGGCAGCGGCTCAAGGACAAAGGGGTGCGGGTCGGCCCGGTCCTCAATCATGACGAGAGCCAGATGCAGGTATCGGCGACGGTGCATCCCGGGGTGTATGTGCGTTCGTTCTACTTCCAGGACCCCGACGGTATCACCCTGGAATTCGCTTGCTGGATAAAGGAATTCACCGATAACGACACGCCTGCCGTCCCCAGGACGGCGGCCGACCGGCGACCGGCGGCGGTGGCTGGCCAGCCGTGACGGACGGTATCTTGACCGATGAGCAGATCGCGGCACTGAGTCCCGAACAACGGCGAGAACTCATCTCCCGGCTGGAGCGTCCGCTGGGCGAACTGGTGGACCCGACGACTCTGGCGCGGACGCGGCGTGTCCGGTTGCGTCTGGTCATCGGTTGCGCGCTGGCGCTGATCCCGTGGACGGCATTTCTCGGGTTGACCCTGCCGGCCAACTACGTCGCGCACAATTGGCCGGCCACCTGGGTCGGCTTCGACATCCTTTTGGTCGGCTTCATGACGGCGACGGCGGTGCTGGGATATCTGCGCCGTCAGCTGTTGCTGCTCACCTCGTTCACCACCGGGGTGCTGCTGATCTGTGACGCGTGGTTCGACCTGATGACGGCGGGACCCGACGAACGCTGGTGGTCGGTGCTGACCGCGCTGTTCCTGGAGCTGCCGGTCGCCGTCGTGATGATCACCAGCTCGCAGCGCATCATGCGGCTTACCCTGGCGCGGCTCTGGCTGATCCGACCGGGGACGCGGCTGTGGCACCTGCCGCTGTTCCCGTGAGGTGGTAGAGCTTCGGGTCGGCGAGTTCGTCGAGCAACGACGCAAGCTGTGCGACGAGTTGGTCCGGCTCGAGCGCGATGTGCCCGGCGAGCCAGGCGCTGATGGTTTGGCCGACTCCGCCGACGACGAAGTGCGCGCCCGCCTTGATGTGCTCGTTTGCCGCAATTCGCAGTGCGTTGCCGGCATGCTGACCGGACAACATGGCGAACAGCGCGCTGGATTCGGCGCGCTTGCGCATCACCACGGGGTTGGCCAGTTGGGTGCTGAACAGCAGGCGCCCGATGCGGGCGTCGCCGGCGATGGTCCGCACCAGGTTGGCCATCCCGGCGCGCGCCTGCTCGTGTGGGGGTACCGCAGCTACCGCGGCCTGGGTGGTGGCGGCGAGCCCGGCGACCACCCAGTCGAATACGCCGCTGACGAATTCGTCCTTGTCGACGAAGCTTTCGTAGAAATAGCGGGCCGACAGGCCCGCCTGGCGGCAGACGCCGCGGACCGTGAGTTCGGTGATGTCTCCGTCGTCGCAGCCGAGCAGGTCCAAGCCGGCGTCCAGCAATTGCCGACGCCGTGCGGCCAGCCGCTGCGCCGCATCGACGCCGCGGTACGGGCGTGCGGAGGGTTCGCCTGACCCGGAGTCTTCGGTCACGAACGTCATCTTGACACCAGGGCAGGGACCCGAGCAATATCGGGAAACAAGCGTTATCACAATTAGCGGGTCGGCTCGGCTCGGCAGGAGGACGTACGGTGGCAATTCCCGGTGCGGTTCGCCAGCAAGTGCCACATGTTGAGCGTCCGGTGGCCGACGCACCCCGGCCGGTGCGGGCCAGGCGCGGGCGGCCGGCCACGACAGACGACACCTTAATGGGGATCGCGCTGTTGGCCGGTCCGGCCAACGTGATTATGCAACTGGCGCGGCCCGAAGTCGGCCATGGCGTGGTGGAGAGCCGAGTGGAGAGTGGCCGGCTGGACCTGCATCCGATCAAGCGGACGCGCACCACCTTTACCTATATTGCGGTCGCCATGGCCGGCACCGACGCGCAGCGGGCCGCTTACCGCCGCGCGGTGAACCGGGCGCACGCTCAGGTGTACTCGACATCCGAAAGTCCGTTGCAGTACAACGCATTTGACCCCGAGTTGCAGCTGTGGGTGGCGGCATGTATGTGCAAGGGCGCAGCTGATGTGCACCGCATCTTCGTCTGCGAATTGGACGACGCCGAGGCCGAGCGTCATTACCGCGAGACGATGGCGCTGGCCACCACGCTGCAGGTACCCCCGGAGATGTGGCCGCCGGATCGAGCTGCTTTTGACCGGTATTGGCAGGAGTCGCTGAAGAAGGTGCGGATCGACGACGCCGTTCGCGACTACCTGTATCCGATTGCCGCAGCGCGGATACCGGGTGTGCCGTTGCCCGCCGTGCTGCGCAAGGTTCCGGAAAGTATCGCGCTGCTGATCACCACTGGCTTTCTGCCGCAACGGTTTCGCGACGAGATGCGGTTGCCGTGGGACGCCGGAAAACAACAGCTTTTCGATCGGTTGATGGCGGCGATAGGGACCGTGAACGCCATGATGCCGCGGGCCGTCCGGCAGTTCCCGTTCAACCTGATGCTCTGGGACTTGGACCGCCGGATCAAGGCCGGGCGCCCGTTGGTGTAGGCGCCGACAGCCCGGAGATGCCGCCCGTCACCGCGGATATGCGTTGACGTGCTGGCGCACGGCTGACAGCACGTCGGCGCGGGGTTTTGCGGTTACGCCAACCCGGTCAACCCGTCCGCGCCGATCAGTCCGCCGGTGCCGCCGGTGCCGGCCTTGCCATTGGTCGCAGCCTTCCCGCCGTTACCGCCGTTGCCGCCATCGCCGACCAGGATTGCGTTGCCGCCGTTACCGCCGTTGCCGCCGGTGCCGTTGGTCGGTCCGGCGTCACCGCCGGCGCCGCCATTACCGCCGCTGCCGAACAACCCGGCCGCGCCGCCTACCCCGCCGTTACCGCCGGTGCCGGCGGGGGTAGCACCGCCGCCGGCGGCGCCACCGGCGCCGCCGGCGCCGCCGGAGCCGATGAGGAAGCCGGCTTTGCCGCCGGCGCCACCGACACCGCCGGTGCCGGCGTTGCCGCCGGCCCCGCCCCAGCCGCCGTTACCGCCGGCGCCGCCGGAGCCGAAGAGCAAGCCGGCGGGCCCGGCG
>NZ_MVIF01000148.1 GCF_002086675.1 Mycobacterium persicum | reverse complement strand
GGGCGGCCCCGGCGGCGCCGGCGGGGCCGCTGCCTCCGGTACCGGCGGTGCCGGCGGTGCCGGCGGCGCCGCCGGCTCACTGTTGTCGCTCGGCACCGCCGGCGGTGACGGCGGGGCCGGCGGGACAGGATTGACCGGCGGCGCCGGGGGCGCCGGCGGCCAGGGACAAGGTCTGCTGTTCGGCATCGGCGGTGACGGTGGCGCCGGAGGCGCCGCGAGCGGCGCCACCGGTGTCGGCGGTGACGGCGGTGCCGGCGGCGGCGGCGGGGGTCGGCTGTTCGGCCTGGGCGGCAATGGTGGCGCCGGGGGCGTCGCCACCGGCGCCACCGGTGTCGGTGGTGACGGCGGCGCCGGCGGCGCCGGCGGCGCCAACTTCGGCTACGGGCAGGGCGGTGCCGGCGGCCTCGGTGGCTACGGCATCTCGAAGGGCGGCGCGGGCGGCGCGGGCGGCGTGGCGGGCACAATCGCCGGCGTGGGCATCGGCGGTTTCGGTGGCGTCGGTGGTGCCGGCAACGTCGGCGGCGGCGGCGGCCAGGGCGGCGAGGCGGCGGTGCTCGTCGGTGCGGGCATCGGCGGCGGCGGAGGCCAGGGTGGGTTCGGCGTGACCACCGGGGGTGCCGGCGGCCAGGCCGGCCAGGGCGCGGCGCTCACCGGCCTGGGCGTCGGCGGTGTCGGCGGATTTGGCGGCGACAGTGTCACCGGCACCGGCGGTAACGGCGGTGCCGGTGGCAACGCCGGGGGCTTCCTCGCCCTCAACTTCGCCGGTAACGGCGGCAACGCCGGCCAGGGCACAGGCGGTCCTGCCAACGGCGGCAACGGCGGCAACGTCGGCCTCGTCGACAACGGCGCCTTCACCCCGACGCTGTACGGCTTCGGCGGTAACGGCGGCAACGGCGTCAACGGTGGCACTGGTGGCACCGGTGGCACCGGCGGCATCCTTGGCGGCGCCAACGGAACCAACGGATCGCCCTAGCGTTTCGCTTAGTCGAACAGCCCCGGTTGGCCCAGCCCGCTGACGCCCGCCGGTGGGGTCATGCCCAGGTGCGTCCAGGCGAGCGCGGTGGCCACCCGGCCGCGCGGCGTACGGGCGATCATCCCGGCACGCACCAGGAACGGCTCGCACACCTCCTCCACCGTGGCCGCCTCCTCACCGACCGCGACCGCCAGCGTCGAAACCCCGACCGGGCCGCCGCCGAAGCTGCGGGTCAGCGCGGACAGCACCGCGCGGTCCAGCCGGTCCAGGCCCCGCTCGTCGACGTCGTAGACCTCGAGCGCCGACTTGGCGACGTCGCGGGTGATGACGCCGTCGGCGCGGACCTCGGCGAAGTCACGGACGCGCCGCAGTAGCCGGTTGGCGATCCGCGGCGTTCCCCGGGAGCGGCGGGCGATCTCCGCCCCGGCCTCGGCACCCAGTTCGATGCCCAGAATGCCGGCCGAGCGGGCCAGCACCCGCTCCAGCTCGTGCGGCTCGTAGAAGTCCATGTGCGCGGTGAAGCCGAACCGGTCCCGCAGCGGGCCGGTCAGCGCCCCGGACCTGGTAGTGGCACCGACCAGGGTGAACGGCGCGATCTCCAGCGGGATCGAGGTGGCGCCGGGACCCTTGCCGACCACCACGTCGACCCGGAAATCCTCCATCGCCAGATACAGCATCTCCTCGGCGGGCCGGGCGATCCGGTGGATCTCGTCGATGAACAGCACGTCATGCTCGGCCAGGTTGGACAGCATCGCGGCCAGGTCGCCCGCACGTTCCAGCGCCGGCCCCGACGTCACCCGAAGCGACGTCCCGAGCTCGCCGGCGATGATCATCGCCAGCGACGTCTTACCCAGACCCGGAGGGCCGGACAGCAAGATGTGATCCGGTGTGCCGCCGCGGTTTCGGGCTCCCTCGATGACCAGCTGGAGCTGTTCGCGCACCCGGGGCTGGCCGATGAACTCGCGCAACGAGCGGGGCCGCAGGCTGCCGTCGATATCGCCCTCGCCCACGGCTAGCGCCGGCGATACGTCGCGGTCGGACGGTTCGTCGCTCATCGGGCCTTACCCAGCAGCGCCAGGGCGGCCCGCAATGCGCCCGACGTCGTGGCCTCGGCGTCTCCGGCCAGCACCTTGTCGATGGCCTCCTCGGCCTGCTTGGCGGCAAAGCCGAGCCCGACGAGGGCCTCCACCACCGGTGTGCGTACCGCATGACCGTTGAGCGCCGGAGCGGCCGTCTCCGCCGGACCCACTTTGTCGCGCAACTCCAGCACCATCCGTTCGGCGCCGCGTTTGCCGATGCCGGGCACCCGCGTCAACGCCGCGACGTCGCCGTCGGCCAGCGCCCGGCGCAGCGCCGCGGCGTCATGTACGGCCAGCGTCGCCATCGCCAGGCGCGGCCCGACACCGGAAACGGACAACAACGTCAGGAACAGGTCGCGGGCTTCCCGGTCGGCAAATCCGTACAGCGTCATCGAATCCTCGCGCACGATCATCGCCGTGATCAGCCGCGCCTCGGTCCCTTGCCGCAACGTCGCCAGCGTCGACGGCGTCGCGTTGACCCGGTAACCAACACCCGCCGCCTCGATCACCACGTGATCAAGGGCCACCTCCAGCACCTCACCGCGGACCGAGGCGATCATCGCGCGGCCTTCAGCTTGGCCAGATAGGCGTGACGCTGCTGGGCTGCCAGCGCCTCGGCCCGCGCGATCCGGGCCATCATCGGCGCCCTCCAGCAATGGCAGATCGCCAGCGCCAACGCGTCGGCCGCATCGGCCGGCGTCGGTTTGGCTTGCAGCGCAAGGATTCTGGTGACCATCGCGGTGACCTGAGCCTTGTCGGCGCCACCGTTGCCGGTGACCGCGGCCTTGACCTCGCTGGGAGTGTGGAAGTGTACGTCGATGTCGCGTTTGGCCGCTGCCAGGGCGATCACCCCACCGGCCTGCGCGGTACCCATGACCGTCGTGACGTTCTGTTGGGAGAAGACCCGCTCGATGGCCAGCACGTCGGGACGGTGGGTGTCCAACCAGTGCTCGACGGCGTCATTGATGGCCAGCAGCCGTTTCGGCAGCGCCGTGTCCGAGGGGGTGCGCACCACGTCGACATCGAGCGCGACGAGGTCGCGACCTCGTCCGCTTTCCACCAGGGACAGCCCGCACCGCGTCAACCCGGGATCGACACCCATTACCCGCACCGCATTGCCCTTTCACGGCCCTTTCACGGCCCTTTCACGGCCCTTTCGTACCGAACAGCTGTTCGATAGCCTAGCGGTTGGGTGTGACAGGGCCGGGCAGGACACGCGGTTGAAACGCAGGTCCCGCGGTGACACCGACGCGTGCCTCTTATCGGGACCCGCTCCGGTGCAAAGCTGTTACGTTAGGGCGCACATCGGCTCGCCGTAGGGAAGGGTTGGGGTGGGATCACTGCTGGTGGTGCTCGCGGTGGCATTGTTCATCGCGTCGCTTCTCGTCCTCATCGTCGCTCTCAAGCGTCCTAAGACCCCGGCGCCCCCGGGCAACCGGCAAGATCCCCTGTCTTTCAACGCGATGCCCCAGTTCGGCCCGCGTCAACTCGGCCCCGGCGCCATCGTCAGCCACGGCGGCGTCGACTATGTGGTTCGCGGATCGGTCACCTACCGGCAGGGACCGTTCGTCTGGTGGGAGCACTTGCTGGAGGGCGGCGACCAGCCGATGTGGTTCAGCGTCGAAGACGACGACGGGCGCCTCGAGCTGGCCATGTGGGTGAAACGCACCGACCTTGCCATGCAGCCCGACGGCGACCAGGTGCTCGACGGCGTGACGTTCCACGAATCGGAGCGCGGCCATGCCGGCTACACCACCGAGGGGACGACGGGCCTGCCGGCGGGCGGCGAGATGGACTACGTCGACTACACCAGCCCCGACGAGACCGCGTTGTTGTCATTCGAGCGCTGGGCGCCCGACATGCCCTGGGAGATATCCACCGGCAAAACGGTGCTGCCCGGTGAGCTGACCGTCTACCCCGCTCCCCCGGCGTCCGCATAGGACCATCGGTGCCGCTTCATCAGCTTGCCGTTGCTCCGGCTGACGTATCGGGGGCCCGGTTGCGGCTGGCCATCAACGCGCCGCCGCCCCGGCCCCTGGCCACCTATCGGATGAAGCACCCCGACGGCGGCACCCTGCTGCTCGGCGTTCTGGGGGCATCGCATGTGGTCACCGTGAACCACGGTGGCACGAACTTTTCCGAGCAGATCTCGTGTTCGGCCCGCAACCAGGGTGCGAGTCTGCCGGCACACACCGAGGCGCCCGGCTACCGCCTGGAATCCCGTAACGACACCTATGACGAGCCGACGTTTCGCCGCCTCGCACACGAGTTGCGCCAGCGGTGCGCGTGCGACGACGGTTGGCTGGGCGGCATGTTCCCCGGCGACGACGCCGCGCTGACCGCGCTGGCGGCCGAACCCGTCGGCACCGGCTGGCGCTGGCAGACCTGGCACCTCTACCCCACCGGCTCCGGCGGGTCGGTGGTGTACACCGCAAGCCGGTGGCAACCGTGAGCCGCAACCGCCTGTTTCTGATTGCCGGGGGGCTGGCCGTCGCAGCCACGGTGTCGCTGGTTTCCGGAGTCGTGCTGCTGAACAGGAACATCGGCTCGTATATCGCGTCTCACTACCGCGAAGAATCCCGCGACGCCAACGGAACCCGGTACCTGTGCACGGGGTCCGCACATCAGGTGGCCGACACGCTGGCCCGCTATCAGGCCCCCGCGGCCCGCGCGGCCAGCGGCGACAACGAATACCTGCGCTACCGCAACAACATCGTGGTCGTTGGCCCCGACGGCTCCTACCCGTGCAGCATCCGCGTCGAACCCCTGAGCGCCGGCTACAGCCACGGCTCCTTCGTCTTCCTCGGCCCGGGATTTACCCCCGGGTCTCCGTCGGGCGGCTCCGGCGGCAGCCCCGGCGGGCCTGGCGGCAGCAAGTAGGACGAGCACCCAAAGGAGACAGCCATGCGCCAGTTGTATGCGGCGGGAGTCGATTTCGGCACCGTCAATCTCACCCCGATCTTGCATGGCGTGGTGGCGACCATTTTGTACTTCCTGGTGGGTGCCGCCGTTCTGGTCGCGGGTTTCCTGATGGTCGATGTGCTGACCCCGGGCAATCTGCGCCGTCTGGTGTTCATCGATCGGCGGCCCAACGCCGTCGTCCTGGCCTCGGCGATGTATGCGGCTTTGGCCATCGTCATCATCACCGCCATTCACACCAGCTCCAACCAGCTGGGTCAGGGGCTGGTCGACGTGGCTGTGTACGGGGGCGTCGGGGTGACGCTGCAGGGGGCGGCACTGCTCATCCTCGAGATCGCCGTGCCCGGTCGCTTCCGCGAGCACGTCGAGGAACCGACGCTGCATCCGGCGGCATTCGCTACGGCGGTGATGATGCTGGCCGTCGCAGGTGTGATCGCCGCCGCGCTGTCATGACGTCGACGCAGCAGGCGGCGGTTGCGGCCTCGCCGCGCTGGCGTGCGGTGCTGCTGGCCGCCGTCGCGGCGTGCGCGGCCTGCGGCATCGTCTACGAGCTCGCGCTGCTTACCCTGTCGGCCAGCCTGGACGGCGGTGGCATCGTCGCCACGTCACTGATCGTCGCTGGCTACATCGCCGCGCTGGGCGCCGGCGCGCTGCTGGTCAAACCGCTGCTGGCGCGCGCGGCCATCACCTTCATCGCGGTCGAGGTGCTGCTGGGCATTGTCGGAGGGTTGTCGGCGGCGGCGTTGTACGTAACGTTCGCGTTCATCGGCGGATCGTGGTGGGTGCTGGCGCTGGGCACCGCGCTGATCGGCGGTCTCGTCGGCGCCGAGGTGCCGCTGCTGATGACACTGCTGCAGAGCGGCCGGGTGGCCGAAGCGACCGATACCGGCCGGACGCTGGCCAACCTGACCGCGGCCGATTATCTGGGCGCTTTGCTCGGCGGGCTCAGTTGGCCGTTTCTGCTGCTGCCGCATCTGGGGATGATCCGCGGCGCGGCGGCCACCGGCATCGTCAACCTCGTCGCCGCGGCCGTCGTGTCGATCTTCCTGCTGCGGCGGGTCGTCGGTGCTCGCCAATTGGCGACGGCGCTGGGCGCGCTGGCCGCCGCGCTTGGGCTGCTGGTGACGCTGTTGGCGAATGCGCGCGGGATCGAGACGACCAGCCGGCAGCTGCTCTACGCCGACCCGATCATCGCCTACCGGCATACGGCATATCAGGAGATCGTGGTGACGCGACGCGGCGACGACCTCGGCTCTACCTCGACGGCGGATTGCAGTTCTCCACCGTGGACGAGTACCGCTACACCGAAAGCCTGGTCTACCCCGCGCTCGGCCGCGGTGCCCGTTCGGTGCTGGTGCTCGGTGGTGGCGACGGGCTGGCCGCCCGCGAGCTATTGCGCCAACCCGGTGTGCGGCAAATCGTTCAGGTCGAACTTGACCCCACGGTCATCCAATTGGCACGCACCATCATGCGCGGGGCCAATGGAGGTTCACTGGACGACCCGCGCGTGCACGTCGTGATCGACGATGCGATGAGCTGGCTGCACGGCCCGGACCAGGGGCCCTTCGACGCGGTCATCGTCGACCTGCCCGACCCGGACACACCCGTGCTGGGCCGCTTGTATTCGGCCGAGTTCTACACCCTGGCCACCCGCGCACTGGCGCCCGGGGGGCTGATGGTGGTGCAAGCGGGTAGCCCGTTCTCGACGCGGACCGCGTTCTGGCGCACCGTCTCGTCGGTGCAGACCGCGGGGTACGCGGTGACGCCGTACCACGTTTACGTGCCCACATTCGGCGACTGGGGCTTCGTCCTGGCGTGCCTGGGTTCCACCGCCCCCACGCCCACGCTCCCCGGTGATGCGCCGCCGCTGCGTTTCCTCAACCAGCGAGTGCTGGATGCGGCCACGGTGTTCCCGGGCGATGTGGCGCCACGCCCGCTCGAGCCGTCGACCCTGGACCATCCGCGCATCGTCGAGGACATGCGGCACGGATACGACTAACCGCCGGAGCGGCTCACTCCTCGTCGAGAGCCGCCAACACCTCGTCGGACACGTCGACATTGGTCCAGACGTTCTGCACGTCGTCGCTGTCCTCCAGCGCGTCGACGAGCTTGAACACCTTGCGGGCGCCATCGACATCGACCGGCACACTGACCGACGGTTGGAAGCCGGCTTCGGCCGACTCGTAGTCAATCCCGGCGTCCTGCAACGCGGTGCGCACCGCGACCAGATCACCTGGTTCGGCGACCACTTCGAACGTGTCGCCCAGGTCGTTGACCTCCTCGGCACCGGCATCCAGCACCGCGGTCAGCACGTCGTCTTCGGTCAGGCCGTTCTTGTCCAGGGTGACCACGCCCTTGCGAGAGAACAAATAGGACACCGACCCCGGATCGGCCATGGTGCCGCCGTTGCGCGTCATGGCCACCCGCACCTCGCTGGCGGCCCGGTTGCGATTGTCGGTCAGGCACTCGATCAGCACCGCCACGCCGTTGGGCGCATATCCCTCGTACATGATGGTCTGCCAGTCGGCGCCACCGGCCTCCTCACCGGCGCCGCGCTTGCGGGCCCGCTCGATGTTCTCGTTGGGCACCGAGCTCTTCTTCGCCTTCTGGATGGCGTCGTACAGGGTCGGGTTACCCGCCGGGTCACCGCCGCCGACACGGGCTGCGACCTCGATGTTCTTGATCAGCCGGGCGAACATCTTGCCGCGACGGGCGTCGACGACGGCCTTCTTGTGCTTGGTGGTAGCCCACTTGGAATGGCCGCTCATCGCTGTGGTGCACCTCTTCTTATTGGGTTCTGTTTTCGCCAGAAGAGTCTACGTGGACCGCAGGTGGTGGTCGCCTGGCCGGCTCCGGCCCACCGAGCCTGTAATTCTGCAGGGGAAGTTCGAGTGCGAGGCTGCACAATTACAGGCTCGATGATGCTGCGCACCTGAAGGCGCCCGATGAGACGTCAGCGCCGACCCCGGACGATGTCGACGAACAGCTGATGAATACGACGATCGCCGGTGATCTCCGGATGGAACGCCGTCGCCAACACCGCGCCCTGCCGCACCGCGACGATGTGGCCCGCGGCCCGGGCCAGCACCTCCACATCCTCGCCGGCCCGCTCGACCCATGGGGCCCTGATGAACACCGCACGCACCGGGCCGTCCAGGCCCGCGAACGCGATATCGCCCTCAAACGAATCGACTTGGCGCCCAAACGCGTTACGCCGCACCGTCATATCGATCCCACGCAGCGGCACGGCCTCGCGGCCGCGGGCGCCAGCATCCAAAATTTCGCTGGCCAGCAGGATCATGCCGGCACACGCGCCGTACGCCGGAAGGCCCTCGGCCAGCCGCGCCCGCACCGGCGCCAGCAATTCGAAGTCACGCAGCAGATGACTGATGGTCGTCGACTCGCCGCCCGGAAGCACCAGCGCATCCACCGCGTCCAGCTCGTCGCGGCGGCGCACCGGCATCGCTTCGGCTCCGGCTTCACGCAATGCCGCAAGGTGTTCCCGGGTGTCCCCCTGCAGTGCCAGGACGCCGACCTTCGGCGGGCTCACGGCTGGTATCCGTGGCGATAACGAGTCAGCCCCTCCTGCATGACGGCCGCAACCAACTCACCGCGCTGGGTAAAGATCTTCCCGTGGGTGAGGGCGCGACCGCCGCCGGCCGACGGCGAGGACTGGTCGTACAGCAACCATTCGTCGGCGCGGAACGACCGCATGAACCACATCGCGTGGTCCAGCGATGCCACCTGCAGATGCTCGCGCTCCTTGAGGTTGGTGACCTGCGCCGAACCGAGCAGCGTGAGGTCACTCATGTAGGCGAGCGCGCAGATGTGCAGCACCGGATCGTCGGGCAGCGGATCGTGGTGGCGAAACCACACCTGCTGCTGGGAGGCCTTGCCGGGCAAACACTGCAACTGCTCCCGCGGCACAATCCGCACGTCCCACTCCTCGAATTGCCGGAAGCCGGCGTCATCGAAGACCCGCACCGAGCGCAATCCGGGCAGATCGTCAGGCGGCGGCGCTGCCGGCATCTGGTCCTGGTGGCTGATGCCGTCCTGATGGGTCTGAAAGGACGCGCCCATGCTGAAGATGATTTCCCCATGCTGGATGGCAGTGACCCGCCTGGTGGCGAAAGATCCGCCATCTCGAGTGCGCTCGACCAGAAAAACGGTGCGCTCCTTGGCATCTCCGGGTCGAAGAAAGTATCCGTGCAACGAGTGGACCCGGTACGACGGGTCGACGGTGCGCACTGCAGACACCAGCGATTGCCCCGCGACATGGCCGCCGAACGTGCGCTGCAGAAAACCTGACTCCGGACTGAAGACGCTGCCGCGATAAATGTTGACCTCAAGTTGCTCGAGGTCGAGGATCTCTTCGATCGCCACGGAAGGTTCTTACCAGCCGCGTTCGGCGAGCCGGTGCGGCTGGGCGATCTGTTCGACGTTGATGCCGACCATCGCCTCGCCCAG
>NZ_MVIF01000147.1 GCF_002086675.1 Mycobacterium persicum | reverse complement strand
GTGGATTAACAAGCCCGACGACACCGAGGAGGCCACTCAGTAAATACCGCTCGACGGTGCCTCATTCAGGTTGACAAATTCCGCTACTTCTGGCCTGTTACCTACCAATTCAAATCTGATCGCACTAGCTACCTGAGGATGGGGCAGGGGCACAACGAGCAGACTCTCAGCGGCACGTGCTCAGGCACGTTCACCGAAACGGTGGAAGGCTTCGAAGGACCGGTCGAATGGTCACCCAACGAGTAGGCGCACCTCCGTCGAACGTCCAGCCACTCCGAACATGGAGGCGAGAACCAATGCAGACGACACCCATTCGCGTGGCCACCGACCCATTGCCTGAAGTCACCGCACTGCGTCTTGTCAGCGGCTGCAGTCCGAACAAACAGCCCCTTGGCAAGCCGCCGGTGGCCGAGACCGGCCACGCCATCAACGACGGCAAGGCGCAGATGGTGACGCGACTGAGGCCCAAACTTCTCTTGGCCGCGGCGGCGGGGGCGACCGCATGGCAAATTGCGGGCTGCGCGACTGGCAGCCACCAATCCGTACAACCGACGCCGGCCGAGCCACGCCCCACTGCTCCGGTGTCGACCTCAACCTCCTCCGCGGGTGGCGGCGAGGCGACCTTGCCCCAGCATTTCGAGATTCAGTACGGTGACCTGGTTTCCGACTGCCGTGTCAGCGCGAATTCGGTAACTTGCAACGAAACTTTGAAGAACCTTAAGCCGACAGCGTCGTACACAGGCACGATGACGGGGAAGCTGTCCGGGATGACGGTGACCGGATACGCCAGGTCGTACGCGACGAATCCAGATCCACAAAGTCCCGAATGCACCGGCACCGCCGAGATGTCCGGGCCGATCTCCTACATCTTCCGTCCGGACGGAACCCTTTCGGCGCGTTGGGGCCCCTACCAACGGACCTTCACCAACAGTTGTCTAACCTCCCAGCCACCGCCCAATTCAGGGGAGGACCCGAACCGCGAACCGGTATCTGAGTGGACCGCCACATGGTCGCCAATCCAGTAGGTATGCGTGCAGCGCTCCGAACGGACAGAGTTCTGCGAGCAAGACGAGCAAATTAATACCCTGAACTGGGCAGATACATGGTGGCCAGGGGCGGGATCGAACCGCCGACCTTCCGCTTTTCAGGCGGACGCTCATGCCGACTGAGCTACCTGGCCGGAAGGCAGCATGTGCCTGGCCGTATCGGCGACCCTGACGGGACTCGAACCCGCGACCTCCGCCGTGACAGGGCGGCGCGCTAACCAACTGCGCCACAGGGCCATGCTCTGCTACTGCTCCGCGATACCCGCATCGCAGGGTACCCCCTACGGGATTCGAACCCGCGTTACCGCCTTGAAAGGGCGGCGTCCTAGGCCGTCTAGACGAAGGGGGCAGAACCGAATCTCTCCGGGGCACTCGCAACGTGGTCATCATTGGGAGCCACGTCAGCTTAGGTCACCGCGGGCCGAATCCTCAAACGAGCTTCGCCCGGGCACGCAGTATCCTGGGACTCCGCGCCCCTATAGCTCAGTTGGTAGAGCTACGGACTTTTAATCCGCAGGTCCCAGGTTCGAGTCCTGGTGGGGGCACCGAGAACGCACCGAGAACGCATCGAGAACCACGAATTCGCCCGCCGTCGACGCCGGGCAGTACCCCGGCCGATCACCCGCGGCCACCGTTCAGACCGCCCGCGCAACCGGCCCAACCGCGGCCGCCGATCGTGCCGATCGACGGGCTCCTGGCAACGAGCGGCACCAACCAAGCCGCGCATGGTCAGCCCGCGTTCAGAGCCGCACATCGCTTGGCTATGCTGCGGCTATGCTTCCCGAAATGAGTCAGGATGGAATCCAACCCAACGCGCCCGTCGCCCTGGTGACAATGGAAATCCGGCACCCGGCAACGGATTCCCTCACCGAATCAACGAGCCGGGAACTCAAACACCTCCTCATGAACGACTTGCCGATCGAGCGCCAGGCGCAGGACGTGAGTTGGGGAGTGACGGCCCCCGGCGCCGCCCCGACCCCCGTTGCGGACCGCTTCGTCCGCTACGGCAACCGGGACAACACCGTTTCGGCCTCACTGAAGAACCAGGCGATCGTCGTCGAAACCAGCGCTTACCGCGACTTCGAGACCTTTTGCGACCTCGTGTTACGGGTCGCCGACGCCCGCGCGCAGGTTTCGTCGATCGTCGGGGTAGAGCGCATTGGCCTGCGATACGTCCTCGAGATCCGGGTCCCGGTTGGGGTCGACGGCCGGGTCAACTGGGGCAACTGGATTGACGAGCAACTGCTCGGGCCCTACCGCATCGCTCCGGGCGGCCTGTCGCTGACCGAGTGGCAGGGTGCCGCGGTCTACCGCGAACCCCAACCGGGCAAGTCGCTGATTCTGCGGTACGGGCCGGGTGTGGGCCAGGCGCTGGATCAGAGCTACCATCTGCGCCGCATCACGCCGCCGCAGACCGGTCCGTTCTTCCTCATGGATATCGACAGCTTCTGGACTCCGGTGGGGGGCTCCATTCCGGAATACAACCGAGACGCGCTCGTGTCCACCTTGACCGACTTGTACGGTCCCGCCCGCGAGGTGTTCCAGGACCTGATCACCGCCCGCCTCAAAGACGAGCTGCTGCGCCAATAAGCCAG
Source organism: Mycobacterium persicum (assembly GCF_002086675.1). Lineage (GTDB taxonomy): Bacteria > Actinomycetota > Actinomycetes > Mycobacteriales > Mycobacteriaceae > Mycobacterium > Mycobacterium persicum. The sequence continues at coordinate 6,797 of NZ_MVIF01000147.1, read as the reverse complement.
TCAGGCGAGGCGCCGACTACCTCAGCACCGCACTGGTGTAGGTCACGTCGGCGAACACCGTCGCAAGTTCGTCGTCGGGATATTCGAAGCCATTGGCTTGGTGGAGTTCCTTGACGGTGTGCGACGACGTCTGCCAACCCTGGCGAGATAGATGCTCGATGACATGGCTGCGTTTCCCGTGATACACCAGGTCGTTGAAGTCGATGTCGAACCCGAGTTCGCTCATCCGGTCGTGATGGGAGCGCCACCGCTCGTCGGCGAAAACCTTGGTGTCCGGCACGAATTCGAACGCCAGCCGGCTGCCGGGTGCGCTCAACCCGCTGATGTTGTCGAATAGCGCGTCCTGCGCGTCCTCAGGAAGGTAGACCAGCAACCCTTCGGCGCTCCAGGCCGAGGGGACCTGACCGTCGAATCCCGCCGCCTGCAGCGCGGTGTCCCAGTCGTCGCGCAAATCGACCGCGACGGTGCGACGCCGGGCGGTGGGCTCGGCGCCGAGACCGCTCAGCGTTGACGTCTTGAACGCGATCACTTCTGGCATGTCGACCTCGTAGACGACGGTGCCCTTCGGCCACGGCAGCCGGTAGGCGCGGGCATCCAGGCCGGACGCCAGGATGACCACCTGGCCGATGCCGTTTCCCGCGGCCTCGAGGAAGAACCGGTCGTAGAACCTGGTCCGGCAGGCCATCCCGCGGGCCACCCGCTGCGGGTCGAACTCGGAATCTTCATCGACCGGAATCTGCCCGTCCACCATCCGGGTATAGACGTCCATGCCGACCGCTCGCACCAATGGCGCGGCGAACGGGTCGTCGATCAACGCAAACTCGCGGCTAGCGGCCAGCGCGCGCTGAGCGGCCACCATGGTTGCCGTCGCGCCGACGCTCGTCGCGAGATCCCAGCGATCACGATCGGCACGCACCATGGAAGTTCCTTCGTCGAACCAGAAAAAAGATAGATAACCTAATTACTATCACATGCTCGATCGCACCTGGCGGGCTACTCTGACCAACCATGATCGACTTCGCCCAGCGCACCATCGATCTCGCCCGCCAGAACGTCGCCGAGGGCGGCCGCCCCTTTGCGACGGTCATCGTCAAAGACGGCGCGATCCTTGCCGAGAGCGCCAACCAGGTTGTGCAGACCAACGACCCGACCGCTCACGCCGAGATCGTGGCCATCCGCGCGGCCTGTATCAAACTGGGCACCGAGCACCTGGTTGGTACCACCATCTACGCGCTGGCCCATCCATGCCCGATGTGCCTGGGCTCCCTCTATTACTGCTCACCCGACGAAGTCGTATTTCTGACGCTGCGTGATGCGTTCGAGCCGCATTACGTCGATGTGCGCAAATACTTCGAGCCCGCCACCCTCTACGACGAGTTCGCCAAGCATTGGAAGAACCGACGCCTGCCGATGCGCCATGAATCTCGTCCCGAAATCAGGGCTGCTGCCGTAGAGGTCTTCAAGTTCTGGCAGGAACGTAACGGCGGCGAGCGCATAGCGAGCATCGACTCGCCCGGCTGACCCGGCGCAACCTTGACAGCACATCAACCTGCACTATTATTTGCGTATGCACGCAAATAATAGACCAACGAGGTTGCCCGACGACCAGGCCGGCCTCGTGGTCGAGGTGTTCCGGATGCTCGCCGACGCCACCCGCGTGCAGATTCTGTGGTCCCTGGCAAATACCGAGATGTCGGTCAACGAGTTGGCCGAACACGTACGCAAGCCGGCGCCATCGGTGTCCCAGCATCTGGCCAAGCTGCGGATGGCGCGCTTGGTGCGCACCCGCCGCGACGGTACGACGATCTTCTACAGCCTGGAAAACGACCACGTGCGCCAACTCGTCATCGACGCGGTCTTCAACGCCGAGCACGCCGGCCCCGGCGTGCCCCGCCACCACCACGGCGACGGACTGCAGGCAGTCCCCGCAACACCAGACGCGGGATAACCGAATCCGCTAGCACCACAACATAGTTCACATTGAGGAGGTAACGATCATGGTAGCCACCCACACCCATGACGCGCCGCACGCGCACGACCACCAGCACGGCGACATGACCCACAGCCACGCGCACACCAGCCATGAGCACGAGCACGTCGCCCACGAGCACCCGCACTCACACGACGACGGGACCCAGCACACCCACGAGCACGTCCATCAGCGCGGCCTCGAAGGCCTCGAAGGCCTTGAAGGCCCTGAAGGCCGTAAAGAGGTGCACAGCCACACCCACGGCTAAGTCGAGGGTTCAGACCTTCGGGCAGTAGTGCGCGGGGTTGTCGCGCTCATCCAGGGGCGGCAAATTGCGCGCCGGCGTCTGCACCAACGGGGTGTCGGCCGGGATCCGCCCACTGACCCGGTCCCAGCCGGCCCGCGCCCGCGGGTGCTTCCGGTACCGGCGCGGCACGACGGCGAAGACCAGTCGGACAAGGTTCGCCGAAGCGCCGGTGCAGCCATTCATCCCGGCGTGACCACTGGTAGCCCATTAGTTCGCGCACCGGCGGATCGTAGAGCCCGACCGTGAGCCAGACGAAGAACGGCGCCAGCAGCCTGCGCTGCAACGCCCACAACTTGTCCGGAATCCATTGGGCGAAGGGAGGTTTGGGCAACTCGGTCAAATCCAGCACGGCCCGCGCCGCAAAGTTGTTCTCCAGCACGTTGCGACACATGTGGTCCCAGTAGACCTGAAATTCCTCCCAGGACGCCGGCACCGGCCGCATGCTCATGCCGTACAGCCGATACCACTGGACGTGTTCGTCGAAAAGCTGACGCTTCTGCGCCTCGGTCAGGCCGCCGCAGAACCGCTCGGCGACGTGCAGGGTCCCGACGAAGAACGTGGCATGCGCCCAATAGAAGACGTCCGGGTTCAACGCGTGGTAGCGGCGCCCCGCCGCGTCGACGCCCTTGATGTCCACGTGGTAGTCGCGTACCTCGGCGCCGGTGACCGGAGCCCGGTCGCCGTCGAAAACCACGCCGCCGATCGGGTACAACGACCGCAACAGTCGCGGCCAGCGCTCCCGAAAGAACGTCGAATGCTCCTCGACCGCCGCACCCAGCTGCGGATGCATGTTCTGCATGGACCCGGCCCACGGACCCTGCAGCATGCCGCGCCAGTCGCCGAAGTATCGCCAGGTCAGCGAATCCGGGCCGAGCGGCACCGGTGGTGCGTCGTAACCCAGCGGCGAAACCGGGCAACCGGCCGCTACCGAGTCGTTCGGCGCCACAGCGGCAGCGCCACCCGTCGAGGGATGCACCTTAGCGCTGGTCAGCGGGCACGAAGCAGACGTATCTTGAGTCACTGATGGTTTCCCGGTGGATTAGGGCGACGTCAGCAATTCTGACTACACGCGTTGTCACATGAAGTTTAGGAGCGATGTGCAGGCCGGTCAAAAACGAGGCCGCTGGACCGGCGTCCCGCTGGAAGATCGCCACGCCGTACGTCGGGAAAATCTGATCGCCGCCGGCGTGCAACTGCTCGGCGGGAAGGACGGGCCGGCGCTGACCGTACGTGCCGTCTGCCGCAAGGCGGCCCTGACCGAGCGCTACTTCTATGAAAGCTTCACCGACCGCGAACACTTCGTGCGCGCGGTGTACGACGACGTCTGTACCCGGGCCATGACCACCCTCATGTCGGCCAATACCGCCCGGGAAGCCGTGGAAAGATTCGTCGCCCTGATGGTCGATGATCCGGTGCGCGGGCGGGTGCTGCTGTTGGCGCCGACGGTGGAACCGGTACTGACCCGCTCCGGCGCGGAGTGGATGCCCAACTTCATCGAGCTGCTGCAGCGCAAGCTCTCCCGCATTGTCGATCCGGTTGTGCAGAAACTGGTCGCCACCAGCTTGATCGGCGCTCTGACCGGCCTGTTTACCGCCTACCTGAATGGTCAACTAGGAGCTACCCGCCAGCAATTCATCGACTACTGCGTCGACATGCTGCTCAATGCGGCGGCCAGCCATGTGCCGCACCGACCCGGCCACGAAGCCGGGCAGCCAGCAGCGGCGCGGCCTCGCGACTGACGTCGCCACCACCACGACCGGGGGACTCACCGGGCTTCGAGCAAACTTGTTGATACCGGTCGACACAGATATATTGAGTGCAACCCATCGACACAGATACCGGAGGGACTATGTCAGCCCAGCTGACTGACTTACAGCTGCTGCACGAACTCGAACCGGTCGTCGAGAAGTACCTCAACCGGCACATCAGCATGCACAAGAACTGGAACCCGCACGACTACATCCCATGGTCGGACGGGAAGAACTATTACGCGCTCGGCGGCCAGGATTGGCATCCCGAGGAGAGCAAGCTTTCCGACGTCGCCCAGGTGGCCATGGTGCAGAACCTGGTCACCGAGGACAACCTGCCGTCCTATCACCGTGAGATCGCGATGAACATGGGCATGGACGGCGCCTGGGGACAATGGGTCAACCGCTGGACCGCCGAGGAGAACCGGCACGGCATCGCGCTGCGCGACTACCTGGTGGTGACTCGATCGGTCGATCCCGTGGAGCTGGAGAAACTTCGCCTGGAGGTGGTCAACCGGGGCTTCAGCCCGGGCCAGAACCACCAGGGCGACTTATTCGCAGAGAGCGTCACCCACTCCGTCATCTATGTCAGCTTCCAGGAGCTGGCAACCCGGATTTCACACCGCAACACCGGCAAGGCCTGCAACGACCCAGTCGCCGACCAGCTCATGGCCCGGATCTCAGCCGACGAGAATCTGCACATGATCTTCTACCGCGACGTCAGCGAGGCCACGTTCGACCTCGCCCCCAACCAGGCGATGAAGTCGTTGCACCTGATCCTGCGTAACTTCCAGATGCCCGGCTTCCAGGTGCCCGAGTTCCGGCGCAAGGCCGTCTTTATCGCCGTTGGAGGCGTCTACGACCCACGCATCCACCTCGACGAGGTCGTCATGCCGGTGCTGAAGAAGTGGCGCATCTTCGAGCGCGAGGACTTCACCGGTGAGGCCGCCCGCATGCGCGATGATCTTGCCCTGCTGATCAAGGAGCTCGAGCTGGCCTGCGAGAAGTTCGAGGTGTCCAAACAGCGCCAACTCGACAGGGAAGCCCGTACTGGCAAGAGGGTCACCGCACACGAGCTGCACAAGACCGCGGGCAAGCTGGCGATGAGCCGGCGGTAGCCCGGCTCGGGACAATAGATGCGTATCGGCTCAATCGAGCTTGCCAGCCCGGTTGTGCTGGCACCGATGGCCGGTGTGACGAATGTCGCGTTCCGCACCCTGTGCCGTGACTTCGGTTCGATGCGTGGCGACCCGCTGCGTCCGGCTTCGCCGCCCTTGCGATCGCCACGGGAACAGGCGAAGGTCGGCACCGTCAGCGGACTCTACGTCTGCGAAATGGTGACCGCCCGCGCGCTGGTCGAACGGCACCCGGTCACCATGCACATGACGACGTTCGCCCCGGACGAATCGCCCCGCTCGCTGCAGCTCTACACCGTCGACCCGGACACCACCTACGCGGCCGCGCGGATGATCGCCGACGAAGGCCTGGCCGACCACATCGACATGAATTTCGGTTGCCCAGTGCCCAAGGTGACCAAGCGCGGCGGCGGGGCGGCCCTGCCGTTCAAGCGACGGCTGTTCGGCCGAATCGTGGCCGCGGCAGTGCGCGCCACCGAAGACACCGGGATACCGGTGACGGTCAAGTTCCGCATCGGCATCGACGATGCCCACCACACCCATCTGGACGCTGGTCGCATCGCGGAAGCCGAGGGCGCCGCCGCAGTCGCCCTGCACGCCCGTACGGCCGCGCAACGTTACTCCGGCACCGCCGACTGGGACCAGATCGCCGAGCTCAAGCAGCAGGTCACGACCATTCCGGTGCTGGGCAACGGCGACATCTACGACGCCAGCGACGCGCTGGCCATGATGGCCACCACCGGCTGTGACGGCGTGGTCATCGGCCGCGGATGCCTGGGCCGACCATGGCTATTCGCCGAGTTGTCGGCCGCCTTTACCGGCCGCCCGGCTCCCACCCCGCCCACACTCGGTCAGGTCGCCGACGTCATCCGCCGCCACGGAGCCCTACTGGCGGCACACTTCGGTGAGGACAAGGGCATGCGCGATATCCGCAAGCACATCGCCTGGTACCTGCATGGGTTCCCGGCCGGATCAGACGTCCGGCGAGCGTTAGCGCTGGTCAAAACGTTGAGCGAACTCGACGACCTGCTGAACCGGTTGGACGGCAGCGTCCCGTTCCCGACTGCCGGCAACGGCCCCCGCGGCCGGCAGGGCTCACCCGCCCGGGTGGCCCTTCCCGACGGTTGGCTGGACGACGCCGACGACTGCCGGGTGCCCGACGGAGCCGACGTCATGCATTCTGGTGGTTGAACCGACACTCTTCCGAGATCGCGTCTGCGACCACAAGTCAGTACGATGTGGGCTTTATGCATGGCGCGGCGCCGATCGGCTCGGCGCTGCGCTGACGTGTGCACGGACAACCCAAATGTCCGGATCATATTTTCGGAGGCCGATGGGACATGAGTGACGGCGACAAAGACGCCACTCCTGACCTTCGGCGCGTGTCCGGCTCCCGCAACGACGCCCAACCGGTCACCCTGAACCCGCCGGCGACACTGGGCGCCGCGCCGTGGGAGCGGTTGTTCGCGCCGCCGCCCGAGGACAGCTTGCTCCGCTGGTCGGGAGTGTCATCCGGCGATGCGGCCGGACATCACGGCGGCCCGGACCACGCAGAGCCCGCAGAGGTCGGCTGCCACGTCAACGGCGGAGTCAGCGTCGCGGAGCTGATCGCCAAACTCGGCGCACCTGCGCCCGCC
>NZ_MVIF01000146.1 GCF_002086675.1 Mycobacterium persicum | reverse complement strand
ATCAGGACGAGACAGCAGCCCATATCGCCAGCTCAGAACACTAATCCCCAGTCAGAACCCGTCGTAACTTCGGGTTAGCACGACGAGGTTAGCGCCACCCCAACTCCCCAGCTCACAGGCCCGCTGGTCAATGACGCGGGAGCCCTGCTATGCGAAGAGCCTGATAGGCGTTAATTGTTGATTGATCACTTTTTGCGATTGTCATGTTCGGTTGCCTGCCCGTCTAATTCAATAGACCAGATTTCGACTCCCAGCGAACTGACAACAGTGTGATCTGTGGAATTGAACTAGCCGTTAGAGGTATAACGACCAATGCCAATTTAGTGGTCGAAGCCGGCTAGTGAGTCTTTTATCAGTTACCAGAGGCGGTATCTCGATATTGACATATTGATTGCATCGTATACCGACACAATATACCACCATGCGTGGATGGATGTTGACACGCCGACTCGAATTACTTAAGAGCTCCTTGAGTCGAAGGGAAATACCAGTTACCCAATGACCGCAGACTCCAGCACCATGTGGCACTCGCTGAAGCGCAGTCGCTTCTTTGCCGGTCTTGACGATAACGCGCTTATGGCGGTGGCCCGGAAAATCAGCGTCGCCCATTTTGCGGATGGCGAGTTCCTATGCCGCCAAGGGGACGTGGGCAATCGGATGTTCATCGTAAGCACCGGGACCGTGGCGGTGGTAAGGAGGGGCGATGATGGGGCCCCGGTTACGCTTAACACCTGCGGGCCGGGCGACGTCGCTGGCGTGATAAGCACCTTCGAGCAGGAGGTGAATTCAGCCAGCGTCGTGGCGCGCGGCGCCGCAGAGGTATGGATACTCGATACCGACGATTTCAAGTCGCTGTTAGAGTTTCATCCCCAACTGAGCACAGTCATGCTGGCCGCGATGAGCCGGGACCTGCACCGTGCAAGATCGTTTGCCGCGTCCTTAGGCTCCCATAGTGTAGACACCCGCCTAAAAATAGCTATTTTCGACAGCAAGCCCTATATCGAGGCCTGCTTCCGCGCTCACAACCGCCACAACTATGTTCTGCATTTCTTCGAGACCCGGTTGACTGTAGATACCGTTGAGCTAGCCGCCGGCAGTGATGTCGTCTGCTGCTTTGTGAACGATCGGCTGGACGCCGCGGTTATCGAGATACTGCATTACTCGGGTGTACGCCTCATTGCCATGCGTTGCGCGGGCTACAACAACGTGGATATCAAAGCCGCGGGCCGCCTAGGAGTCGCCGTGGTGCACGTGCCGGCATACTCGCCCTACGCCGTCGCCGAACACGCGACCGCGCTGCTGCTGACACTCAATCGCAAGACTCACCGCGCCTACCTCCGCGTCCGGGAAGGCAACTTTTCGCTCAACGGTCTTGTGGGCACCGACCTCCACGGCAAGTGTGCCGGCGTCGTCGGAACGGGCAGGGTCGGCAGGTGCATGGTCAAGATTCTCCGCGGCTTCGGGATGCGGGTGCTTGCCCACGACCCCTTCCCGGACACGCAGTTCGCCGCGGCGAACGGGATCGAGTATGTCCACCTGCCGGACCTACTGTCACAGTCCGACGTGATCAGCCTCCACGCGCCACTCACGCCCGATACGCACCACCTCATCGACGCCGACGCCATCGCGCATATGAAGCGTGGAGTCATCCTTATCAATACCAGTCGCGGCGCGCTCGTCGACTCCATCGCGCTCATCGCAGGCCTGAAGTCCGGAGCCGTCGGCGCGGCCGGACTCGATGTATACGAGGAAGAGGAAGACTACTTTTTCGAGGATTTCTCCGCCGAGATCATGACCGACGACGTACTTGCGCGGCTCATGACTTTCAGCAACGTTCTTATCACCGGCCACCAGGCATTTCTCACCCGTGAAGCCCTCGGCAACATCGCTGACGTCACGTTCGATAATATCGCCGAGTTCGCGACCGGTCGCCGAGGATCCGAACTGACTAATGCGGTTGTAACAGGCGGTGGCTAATCGCGGGAGGAAGTGCGTGAACGCGCGGTGCGGCCGTATCGGGAGGCGACACCGAAGCCGGTGATCGCGCGGTGGCGCGTCAGCTGGCCGTGTACCCAGCGGCCTTGCGAATCGGATCCGCGCGGACCAGGCCGACTTCGAACGTCCCGGCGCCTCCAACGAGCCGACCGAAGCCGATCAGCTCTGGGCTTTTCATGCCCTGACCAACCACATCACCAGATCGCGCCAGAAACCGGCGAATTCAGACCTTGACGACACCCTCGGGTGCTCACGAGCCCACAAACTCCGGACAGATCGCGCTGCGTCGCTCTACGCTGACGCGGTGGTGCCTTGACATCGGTTTGACCACTCCGATTCGAGGTCGCAGGAGCGCAAGTCGTGGAGGAATGAGCCGATGGCTTATGTGCTCACGCAGCCGGAGTCGATGGCAGCGGTGGCAGCGGATGTGGCGGAACTGGGTTCGACGATCAGCGGGGCCAACGCGGCCGCCGCCAGCCGGACAACCGGCCTGCTGGGGCGGCAGCAGATGAGGTGTCGGCGGCCACCGCGACATTGTTCAACGGATATGCGCAGGCTTATCGGGCGGTGATGCAGCAGGCAGAGGCATTCCACGGCGAGTTCGCCCGGGCGCTGGCGGCCGCCGGCAACGGCTAAGCGCAGACCGAAGCCGCCGTTGCCGGTGTGCTCGCCGGTCCGGCGCAGCGACAAGCCGCAGCCTCGCCTCCGTTTGCCCTCCCAGCCAACTACGTCTCGGCGTTCATTTCCGGCAGCGGCATCCTGGTGCCGAGTGCGGACTACATGCAGATCGTTCTCAAAAACTATGTGCTACCGCACTTCCCCGGTGGCAGTCTGGCCAATGCGCTGGCGCTGTGGACTCCCGCGGGTTTGTATCCGCTGACCGGCACCACCGTGTTGACGCTGAACGAGTCTGTCGCCCAGGGCGTTTCAATTCTGCACGACACGATGTCTGCGACGCTGGCCAAGGCTCGCGAGATCGCCGAGAATAACGCTTTCGGGGTGTGGCAGACCAAGATCGGGCTCAATACCGCGCTGGACGCGCCCAGTTTGCGTCATGCCATCAGATCGAGTACCGGACCCAGATGCTCACCGGCTTCACCAATAACCCGGCCGAAGCCGCGAGGGCGCATCGGGAAAATCGGACACCAAAGTGGGATCCGCTGTGACACCTAGACTTTGGCGATCACCTTCGCCGCGTACCGTTCCAGGTGACGGATCTTTTTCTCCAGTGGCTCGGTGTCGGGCCCCTTGATGTAGGGCCAGCGGAAGCCCACGATGACGTCGGTGACGCCCTTGTCCTCGAGCCGCTTGATACCGTCCGCGGTGTAGGCGTCCATCGAGATCACATGGATCTCAAACGGGCCGGTGTTCCCCTGCTCGTCACGAAAACTCTTGACCTGGGCGATAAGTCGGTCGAGTTCTTCGGCGCTGGTGCCGCCGCCGTGCATCCAGCCGTCCAGGCGTGCCGCGCGGCGCAGGGCGGCATCGGCGTGGCCGCCGACCAGGATCGGGATCGGCTGGGTGGGAGCCGGGCTCATCTTCGTCTTCGGGATGTCGTAGAACTCGCCGTGGAACTCGAAATAGTCTCCGGCGGTGAGGCCTTTGACGATTTCGATGCATTCGTCGATTCGCTTGCCGCGCTTGGCAAATGGGATGCCCATCAACTCGTAGTCTTCCGGCCACGGGCTGGTGCCCACGCCGAGTCCCACCCGGTTGCCGGTCAGCGCGGCCAGGGAACCCACTTGTTTGGCCACCAGCGCCGGCGGCCGGACGGGTAGCTTGAGCACGAAGAAGTTGAACCGCAGCGTGGTGGTCACCGCGCCCAACGCGGCTGCCAGGACGAAGGTCTCGATGACCTCCTTGTCTTCCAGGAACTCCCGATTGCCGTCTGGGACGTAGGGGTATTTGGAGTCGGACTCGTACGGGTAGGCCAGGCTGTCGGCGATCGTCATGCTGTGGTAGCCGGCCGTTTCGGCCGCCTGAGCCAGCGGAATGTAGAACGTCGGGTCTGTCAGCGCCTCTGCGTAGCTGAACCGCACGTCATCCGTACCTTTTGTGAGCGGGCGTCATGCCCGAATACTAGAACGTGTTCTCATTTCGCCGGGCGGGTGGCCAAGTGTGCGTCGCCGGCGCCGGCTGTGCTGTCCGCGCGGAACGCGAGCGGCAACCACTCCCGAAACGGCCGACGCACCGGCGCCGCGGTCCTCGGCAGCGGGATCGTCACGCTACAGCTGGTTTTCCGGGCCGATGATCGCCCAGACCGTCTTGCCGGACGACGTGGGAGTGCTGCCCCACGTGCGGCACAACGCATCGACGATGGCCAGGCCGGAAACGTCGATCCCCTTCGGGGGAGATTTCAGCCGCACGGCGGGAGCAGTGCTGTTGTCGGAGACCGCGATCGTCGCCGTCGGGCCGTCGCTGAAAACGCGCACTACCGGGTCGCTGCCGGTGTGTTTCAACACGTTCTCCACCAACACATTGACGACCACCAGTGCGACGGGGATCAGCCCGGGCTTCGACCAGGAGGTGAGCCATTCGCGGACCAGTTGCCGCGATTGCCGAAGGCTGTTCAATTGCGCGGGCAGTTGCGCCTGGGCATGCTTGACGTCGCGGCGCGCGAGCCGGCCGACCGCCTTCATCGCCCCTTTTTCGGTGGGATAGACGGGCATGAATTGAGTGACTCCGGAGCGGGTGATCGTGTCCCGGCCGGCGCGATTGGCGCACACCAGCACGATGGGCACGTTCGGTCGGGTGTCGGCCTGCCAGCGTGCGCCGATAAAGGCCGACCACGCAGCGTCATCGGGAACGTGCAGCCCGGTCACGTTGACAATCACCGCGGTCGGCTCGTCGAGCGTCGCCTTCATGATGCTGTCGCGCAGTGCCGCCGAGTTGGCCGCGCCGAGCACTCCCTCGACTGCCAGCATGACTGCCGATTGCTCGAGTCGTGTCTCAACGGCCAGCGAGGACGACTTGGCAACCGCGCTCACCGCCGCTGACCTTCCCGGGCCGTCTCATCCCACCGCGGTCTGCGCTTCGCGGCGGCACGCCTGGCGACGCAACGGTGGGACGTCACGAACCGGCCTCCCAGGTCGATCCTGCGTCCGGTTCCATGTCCTGCTCCTCGAAGTGGCCCCTGCAATGGCGTGAGGATGCCGCCCACGTTCGTGGCGGAGACTTCCATCTTCGGCCAAGTATCCCGATTTGTGCACCGCCGGTGTGGCCACTGGACCGCGGGGTGATTGGTCGTGGCGGTCGCTCGTCGGCGCACCGGCGCACGCGGGTCGGGTCAATCCCCGGAGCCCGCCGCTTCCAAGAGCCGAACGCTACCTCGCCGACCATGCCGCTCTCGTCCGTGTCGTCGTCTGCCGCAGCACCAGCCACCCAGGGCGGTTACCCGCATAAGCCGCGCGGTCAACCTCTAGTCTGGCAGGCACTCAGCCTATCGGGATTTGCCCGGTCGAGCGGGAGGAATCGGCGCAACGGTGGCGGCGAAGCCCCTGCTACCGGCCGCTTGACGGGTAGGGGGGTGCCCCGACGCCGGCCACGGAGTGCGTGCCCCAGGGGGTTTGTTCGACGATGCGGGCCGGTGCGCTGCGGTCACCGACGGTCAATGTCGCGGTTCTTGATTGGGTGAGCGACTCTCGCGGCAGGGGATCGAGGATGGTCCCCTGCCAGTGGTAGATGCCGTCGATCGGATCGAGGTGACCGGCGAGGCGCACGCGCACCGGCAGGCGGGTTCCGGCCAGATCCAATGTCGCTGCCCCGTCGTAGCTGTCGTCGTCGGGCGCATCGGCGGATAGGTCGAACGCCCTGGACACCCGCTGCGCCTGGACGGGTTTCAGTTGGGCGCGCTCGTTGAACACCTGCAAAGTACTGCGCAGCACCTCGATGCGGGTGCTGGCGGTGCGGCTCATCAGGTCCAGGGCTTCGGCGACGTAGCAGAGCTGTGCGGCGACGTCGGCGTTATCGGGGCTGCAGATGAAGAAGTAGTTGGGAAAGCCGTGCACGGCAATACCGAGAAACGGCTCCATACCGTCGTGCCAGGCCTGCCGGATGGTCACCCCGTGCGCCCCCACCAGGGTCTGCTCGGGCAGCTGATCGGGGATGGCGAACCCGGTGCCGTAGATGATGGCGTCGGCGCCGTACTCGATACCGTCGTTGGTGCGAACGCCCGACGGCGTCAGCGCAGCGATCGCCGACCTGGCCACCCTGGGGGATCGCCGCGGCTGCCCGCCGCGCAGCTGGCGACGCAGCCAGCGCCGGGCCCGGGTGGTCTGCAAGGGCAGGTCGGAGACCACCCGGCGCGGCGCGTGGGCGACGACGGTGACCGAGTCCGCCGATTCCACGAGCCGGTCGAGGCGCTGGGCGAGGGCGGTGTCGATGCCGACCGCGGCGATGCGCTTGCCAGTGGCATCGAAGGCCGGGTCCCAGGCCGCCGCATGAAACGATTCGCCGTCAAAGTCGTTGCGCCCGGGCAGATCCGGTATCCACGGGACATACGGGGGCCGGTGGGCGGCGATGACGATGCGGCCTCGGACAACCTCGCCGCCGCCGGTGCGCACCGCCCAGGCGTCGGTGTCGTCGTCGAACACCGAACCGAGCACTTCCTCCGCCGGGCTGGCGGCACTGTCGAGGACCACGACGTCACCGACACCGGCGGCCGCTAACGCGGCCTCGGCGGCCCGGCCGCGGTCACCCCCGCCGATGATGACTACGTGGTGCAGGGCGGGTGCCTGAATCACAGAAACTTGCTGCGCTTCCAGGCGCGGCGCGCTATCGGGCCCATCAGCCCCACCTCGGTCAAAAATGCTGCCAGCGGCGCGAATCCGGCTATCTGCATCTGGTAGCGGTGCGGGCTGTTGCGCGCGGTCATGCGGGCCCGCTTCGGGTCGAGGCCGGTGCGCGCGTACGGGATGGGATTGCTGAACAGGTACCGGAAGAAGTACCCGCCGACGCCGTTGATGTTGGCCATGAACCATCGGTTGAGCCGCGGCATTTCGGCCACCCGCTTGCGTGCGCCGTCACGCGCGAACTGGATATGGCGGGCCTCTTCGGTGACGTGAATCCGCATGAGCCGCTGGATAATTGGCTGCAGTTCCGGGTCGTCCATCATCTGTCGTTGCAGCGAGTCGAAGATCTCCTCGCCGATCAGCGCGGCCACCCACAGCATCGAACCTCGCTGGAAGGCCAGCGGAAGCGTGTTGATGACCATCCGGTGCAACCGCCGCGGACGCACCGGCTTGGCGCCGATTCGCTCGATGGCCTTGCCGAACATGACCATGTGGCGGGTCTCGTCGCCGAGCTCGGTCAGCTTGTAATGCGTCGACCGGCTGGTCGGGTCCTCGTGCAAGATGGTGCGCAGCAGCGACTGGTTGAGCATGTTCTCGAACCAGATCCCGGCCGAGAGCGTGTTGACCAGCTCCTGGCGGGACAGCTCGATTTGTTGCTCGCGCGTCATTTCGTCCCACATCGGGGTGCCGTAGAGCGAGACGAGTTTGGGCGGCAGATAGAACTTGTCCGGATCCAGCGGGGCATCCCAGTCGATGTCGACGACCGGCTCATAGGACTTCTTGACCGAGCCCTTGAGCAACCGCTCCGAAAACTCCTCACGACTGGGTCCACTTACCTTGGGCCCATTTGGTTTCACCGCGATGGTCATCGTTGGTGTCCCTTCATCAGGTGATTCAGACGTTAGGGAGATCACACTCGATAGTCAATACCCAGGGTACTAGGTACCGGGGGTCCCGGATAGGCATTTCGAGATCTGAATTACGTTGTCTTGCATGGGTCGGCACATCCATGTCATCGGCATCGGCGCCGGAGACCCCGACTACCTGACTGTGCAGGCGATCAACGCGCTCAACGATTCGCAGGTGTTCTTCGCGATGGACAAGGGCGAGACCAAAAGCGACCTGGTGGCGCTGCGGCGCGCGATCTGCGAGCGGTTCATCCGCGAGCCCGGATACCGATTCATCGAGTTGCCCGACCCCGAGCGCGGGACCGACACCGACTACCGGAAAGCGGTCTTTGACTGGCATGCGGCGCGCGCACGCATCTGGGCGGCGGCCATCGCCGCCGAACTGGGTCCCGACGGTGTGGGCGCCTTTCTGGCGTGGGGCGATCCGTCGCTGTACGACAGCACGCTGCGCATTCTGGAAGCGGTGTCTGCCGAAATCGACATCAGCTATGACGTCATCCCGGGTATCACCGCGGTCCAGGCGTTGACCGCCCGGCACCGCATCCCGCTCAACGACGTCGGCGCTCCCGTGCTCATCACCACCGGCAGGCAATTGCGTGCGCGGGGACTCACCGGCTCGGCGGTAGTGATGCTGGACGCCGACTGTTCGTTTCAGAGCTGCCCGCCGCAAACCCGCATCTGGTGGGGTGCTTATCTGGGTACTGCCGACGAGTTGCTGGTGGCGGGCACGGTCGGCGAGGTCGGTGCCCGCATTGCGGCGCTGCGTGCCGAGGCCCGGGCGCGGCATGGCTGGATCATGGATACCTACCTATTACGGGACTCTTACGGGGCGCCAGATTAAGCACAGCATGAGCTTCTTGACGGTTTGTCAAGAAGCGTGCGATTGGGCCCCTGGTTCGCGATAGCATCGGTTACCGCCGCATTGTGTCGCACGTCACTTCGCGATTGCGGGGCCTTTGCAGTGACGGGGAGGTTCGTACATGTCGTGGGTGATCGCCGCGCCCGAGTATGTGGCTGCAGCGGCCAACGATCTGGCCGGCATCGGCTCGACGCTTAGCCAGGCGAACATGGCGGCGTTGGCGCCGATATCCGGGGTGCTGCCCGCGGGCGCCGACGAGGTGTCGTTTGCGGTCTCGGCGTTGTTCGACGCCCATGCTCAGGCTTATCAGGCGCTCAGTGCCCAGGCGGCGCTGTTTCACCAGCAGTTCGTGCAGCTCATGACCGGCGGGGCCGGAGAGTACGCCGCTGCGGAGGCGGCCAACGTGCTGCCGATGCAGGTTGCGGCTGACGCGATCAACGGTCCCGTACAGGCGCTCACCGGGCGTCCGTTGATCGGCAACGGCGCCAACGGCGCCCCGGGCACCGGCCAAAACGGCGGGCCCGGCGGGTGGCTTCTGGGCAACGGCGGCAACGGCGGCTCCGGCGCGGTGGGCCAAAACGGCGGCAACGGTGGATCGGCCGGGTTGTGGGGTAACGGCGGTAACGGCGCACCCGGCGGGGCCGGCGCTGCCGTCCCGAGTGGCGCCGGCATGCCGGGTGGCAACGGTGG
This sequence comes from Mycobacterium persicum, assembly GCF_002086675.1. GTDB lineage: Bacteria > Actinomycetota > Actinomycetes > Mycobacteriales > Mycobacteriaceae > Mycobacterium > Mycobacterium persicum. Next base: position 206 of record NZ_MVIF01000146.1, on the reverse strand, counting down.
CAACGGTGGCAACGGCGGGTGGCTGTACGGGCTCGGCGGACAGGGCGGCACGGGTGGCAACGGCAGCAGTGCCGTCGCCAACCCCAGCGGCGCGGGTCTTAACGGTGGCGCGGGCGGCAACGGAGGTCTCGGCGGCGACGGCGGGCTGCTCTTCGGGCAGGGCGGTGTTGGCGGGCTCGGAGGCAACGGGGGCGACGCCACCGGCG
>NZ_MVIF01000145.1 GCF_002086675.1 Mycobacterium persicum | reverse complement strand
GCCCACGCGCCCTGGCGTAAGCCTTGATCGCCATCAACCCCAAATGCTCCATCGGCATCGACGAATACACCCACGGATCACCGAGTTTTTGCTCGCCGACATAAGACCGCCCGTTGGCACGCACCCCCGGAGGATTGACCAACAAAACCGTCACGCCACCCACCCCACACCATCAACCAGCACCGAGCACCCGCTCACCCCCGGCCGCCACGATGCGGAACACCCAGGCGCAGGCGATGTCCCACAACCGTTTTCAGCCACTAACGTCGTCACTTCTTGGCGATGCGCTATCTCAGCCATGCCAGGCGGTAGGGATTTCTTCTTATCTTTCCCTTACTCTCCAAGGCGGTCTGTCCGCCGATCGGCCGATACGTTGGATGAATACCATGTCCGCCGATCGGGGGACCCCTATTCGGTGCACAAATCTGGCGGCTGACCAATCCCGCCGCCCACCATGCGTCGCCTGCCCAAAATGGCGCTTCGCAGCAGGCATACAGGCCGGTGCCGATCCGCGGCGCGCCGGCTAGTCCGGCGGCTCATCCTCCAAGCCACCGGCAGCGGCACGTTCCCGGTCGCTGGGTTTGCCCGGAACACCTTCTGCTTCGCGTTCGTCGGCGACCTTCTCATCGAGCCGGTCGACGATGTTCTCCAGCTTCTGGGAGTGGTCCAGCTGCTCGCTATCGAATTCAGTCATGAGCGCTTCCGTTGAGGTCAGATCTTCTGGTTGGCCCGCCGTTGGTGCGAGCCCTCGCCACCCCATACCCTGCCGTGCGCGGTTGGTAACACGCCTATCCTGGCCGGAGTGTCCGAGCCGTCCATCGAAACGTCCGGGGCGACGTTGCGCAGCCGACTCGACGGCCTGACCATCCGCGACGCCGCGTACCTCGGCCGGCGCCTGAGGAATCTGCGCGGCGCCAAGCCCGACAAGCTGCGACAGCTCACCGACCAGATCGCCGCGGCCGAGGCTCTGGTGGCCGCGCGGCAGGCCGCCGTCCCCGCGATCACCTATCCTGACCTGCCGATCAGCGAACGACGGGAGGAGATCGCCGACGCGGTGCGGAAGCATCAGGTCGTGGTCGTCGCCGGCGAAACCGGTTCGGGAAAGACCACCCAGCTGCCTAAGATCTGTCTCGAGCTCGGCCGCGGCCTCCGCGGCACCATCGGACACACCCAGCCGCGACGGCTGGCAGCGCGCACCGTCGCGCAACGCATCGCCGATGAGTTGCACACTGCGCTTGGTGACGTGGTCGGCTACGCCGTCCGGTTCACCGACCAGGTCAGTGACCGCACCCTGGTCAAGCTGATGACCGACGGCATCCTGCTCGCCGAGATTCAGCGTGACCGCCGCCTGCTGCGCTACGACACCCTGATCCTCGATGAGGCCCACGAGCGCAGCCTCAACATCGACTTCCTGCTCGGTTACCTGCGCGAGCTGCTGCCGCGCCGCCCCGACTTGAAGGTGATCGTCACGTCGGCGACGATCGAGCCGCAGCGCTTCGCGGCGCATTTCGGTGGAGCCGACGGCGGGCTCAGCGTCCCGATCGTCGAGGTGTCCGGACGCAGCTACCCGGTGGAAATCCGCTACCGGCCATTGGAAGTCGCCGTTTCACCCGGCACCGACGATGATCCCGACGATCCCGACCACGAAATCGTGCGCACCGAGACCCGCGACGAAATCGAGGCGATCATCGACGCGATCGGTGAACTCGAGGCCGAACCGCCCGGCGATGTCCTGGTGTTCTTGTCCGGTGAACGCGAAATCCGCGACACCGCAGAGGCCTTGACAGGCTTGAGAAATACCGAAGTATTGCCGCTGTATGCCCGGCTGCCCACCGCCGAACAACAGAAGGTGTTCGCGCCGCATACCGGACGCCGCGTGGTGCTGGCGACCAACGTGGCCGAGACGTCACTGACGGTGCCGGGTATCCGCTACGTCGTCGACCCCGGCAACGCACGCATTTCGCGCTACAGCCGCCGGCTGAAGGTGCAGCGGTTGCCCATCGAACCGATCTCGCAAGCGTCGGCCGCACAACGGGCCGGGCGATGCGGCCGACTCGCCCCCGGCGTGTGCATCCGCCTCTACTCCGAGCGCGACTTCGCGGCTCGCCCGCGCTACACCGATCCGGAGATACTGCGGACAAATCTGGCCGCGGTGCTGCTGCAGATGGCGGCGTTGCAGCTCGGTGCCCCACCCGGCTATGTCGAGAACTTCCCGTTCCTCGACCCGCCCGATCGGCGCAGCATCCGCGATGGTGTGCAACTGCTGCAGGAGCTCGGCGCGTTCGACCGCGACGGCGCGATCACCGACCTGGGCCGCCGCCTGGCGCGGCTGCCGGTCGACCCGAGGCTGGGCCGGATGATTCTGCAGGCCCAGACCGAGGGATGCGTGCCGCAGGTGCTGGTGCTGGCTGCGGCCCTGACCATCCCCGACCCACGCGAGCGCCCGGCCGACCGCGAGGAGGCGGCCCGCCAGCGGCATGCCCGCTTCGCCGACGAGAACTCCGACTTCATGTCCTACCTCAACCTCTGGAATTATCTGCGTGAGCAGCGTAGAGAATTGTCGGGCAACGCTTTTCGGCGGTTGTGTCGCGACGAATTCCTGCACTATCTGCGTATCCGGGAGTGGCAGGACCTGGTCGGGCAGCTGCGCAGCATCGCCCGCGACCTGGGCCTGGCCGCCTCCGGGGTCGAGTACGACGACGTTGACCCGGCCCGCATCCACGCGGCGCTGCTCGCCGGGTTGCTGTCGCATGTGGGGATGCGCCGGGAGGACGCGCGCGAGTATCTGGGCGCGCGCAATTCCCGGTTCGTCCTCGCGCCCGGCTCGGTGCTCACCAAGCGGCCACCGCGCTGGGTCGTGGTGGCAGAGCTGGTCGAGACGAGCCGCCTGTACGGGCGGACCGCCGCGCGTATCCAACCGGAAGCGGTGGAGCGGGTCGCCGGCGACCTGGTGCAGCGCACCTACAGCGAACCGCACTGGGATGCCGGCCGCGGTGAGGTGCTGGCCTACGAGCGGGTGACGCTGTACGGGCTGCCGCTGGTGGCCCGCCGCCGCGTCGGATATGCCCGCGTCGAGCCGCAGGTGGCGCGGGAATTGTTCATCCGGCACGCGCTGGTGGAGGGCGACTGGCAGACCCGCCATCGTTTCCTGGGCGACAATGCACGGTTGCGGGCCGAACTCGGGGACCTCGAGGAGCGGGCCCGTCGCCGCGATCTGCTCGTCGGTGACGAGGACGTCTACGCGCTCTACGACACGCGCATTCCCGCCGACGTGGTCTCGGCGCGCCACTTCGACGCGTGGTGGAAGAAGCAGCGACACCAGACACCGGATCTGCTCACGTTCAGTCGTGACGACCTACTGCGCGCCGAGGATACCGCCGCCGCCGATCGGCCGGCCCTGTGGCGGACCGGCGATGTCGCGTTGTCGCTGACCTACCGCTTCGAGCCGGGCGCCGCCGACGACGGTGTCACGGTGCACGTCCCGATTGACGTGCTGACGCGTTTGGGTGGCGACGAGTTCGCCTGGCAGGTACCGGCATTGCGGGAGGAACTGGTTACCGCGCTCATCCGTTCGCTTCCGAAAGAGTTGCGCCGCAACTTCGTTCCCGCTCCCGATACCGCCCGCGCCGTGCTGGCCGGGATCGATCCGGAACGGGAGCCGCTGCTGACGGCGTTGCAGCGCGAATTGCGCCGTCGCTCCGGGGTTTTGGTGCCCATCGACGCCTTCGTCCTGGAGAAGCTGCCGCCCCATCTGCGAGTGACGTTCGCCGTCGAGTCCCGAAACGGCACCGAGGTCGCCCGCGGCAAGGATCTGGGTGCGCTGCAGGAGCGGCTGGCGACACCGGCCCGCGAGGCTGTTGCGCATGCGGTCGCGGGGGAGGTGCAACGAACCGGGTTGCGCACCTGGCCCGACGATCTGCCCGAGGTGCCGCGGGTCGTGGAGCGCACGGTCGACGGGCGCACCGTGCGGGGTTTTCCGGCGTTCGTCGACGCGGGCGGCGCGGTTGACCTACGTGTGTTCGCCACGTCGGTCGAGCAGGAACGCGCAATGGGTCCGGGCATCCGGCGGCTGTTACGATTGAGCGTCACCGCATCTCTCAAAGCCGTTGACCGCCAACTGGATCCACGGACGCGCCTGACGCTCGGCGCGAACCCGGACGGCTCCGTGCCCGCGTTGCTCGACGACTGCGCCGACGCTGCGGTGGACGCGCTGGCGCCCGCGCCGGTGTGGACACGTGCGGAGTTCGCTTCGCTGCGCGATCGGGTAGCGCAAGATCTCGTGCCGATGACCGTCGACATCGTGGGCCGAGTCGAAAAGGCGTTGTCCGTCGCGCAGCAAGTGCAGCTGTTACTGCGCGCCGAACCGCCTGCGGCACAGACCGATGCGATCACCGACATCCGCACCCAGCTGGACCGGCTGTTGCCGCCCGGGTTGGTCACCGCGACCGGACGCGCGCGTCTCGCCGACCTCACCCGCTACCTGACCGCCATCCGCCGGCGCCTGGAGAGGCTGCCGTACGCGATCGAGGCCGACCGTGAGCGGATGCGGCGGGTGCACGCCGTGCAAGACGCTTATCACGAACTGCTGCAGGGGCTGCCCGCGGCACGGGCGGCGGCCGCGGACGTCCGGGACATCGCGCGCCTGATCGAGGAGCTGCGAGTCAGCCTGTGGGCCCAGCAACTCGGCACGCCGCGGGCGGTCAGCGAGCAGCGAATCTATCGCGCCATCGACGCCGTGTGGTCTCAGCGGTCCTGATGGAGAAGCGGCTGTAGTTCCCACTCTCACGATATACGGCACCTGGGGGCTTGCGGCAAGACCCCGGTCATGCCGCAAAATCATTGGCCGGGGCGAAAACTCACGGAATTTGGGGGCGAAATTGCGGGTGCGGTCGGGGGCATGCGAGTCGAGCCGAGAGGCCTCTGCGGTGGCCGACCATGCGGTGCTGGTGGCCGGGGCGGGACCGACCGGGCTGATGTTGGCCGCCGAATTGGCGTTGGCAGGAGCCGACGTTGCCGTTATCGAGCGGCGCGCCGACCAGCAGCTCATCGGCTCGCGCGCGGGCGGTCTGCATTCCCGTACCCTCGAGGTCCTCGATCAGCGTGGAATTGCTGAGCGGTTCCTCGCACAGGGGCAGCTGGCCCAAGTCGCTGGATTTTCGCAAATGCGTCTGGATATCAGCGACTTCCCGACTCGGCACCCGTATGGGCTGGCGTTGTGGCAGAACCAGATCGAGCACATCTTGGCCGGCTGGGTCGACGAGCTGGGGGTGCCGATCTATCGCCGGCGTGAGGTGACCGGCATTGTCCAAGACCTGAGCGGCGCCGATGTCAGGCTGGCCGACGGCCGGTTGCTGCGGGCGCAATATCTGGTCGGCTGCGACGGCGGACGCAGTGTGGTTCGCAAGGCAGCCGGCATCGACTTTCCGGGATGGGATCCGACAACCAGTTACCTGATCGCCGAGGTCGAAATGACCTTCGGGAAAGGCGAGGAGCCGGAGTGGGGCATCCGCCACGACGCGCTCGGTGTCCATGCGCTGAGCAGCAGCGACGATGGGGCGTCGGTGCGCGTCATGGTGACCGAGCAAAACCTTCAACGTACTGGCGAACCCACGTTGCGCGATCTGCGCGAGGCACTCGTCGCGGTATACCGAACGGATTACGGGATCCGCAGGGCCGCATGGATTTCCAGGTTCACCGATATGGCGCGCCAAGCCGCGGCCTACCGCAACGGACGGGTGCTGCTGGCCGGTGACGCCGCACATGTGCATCACCCGGTTGGCGGTCAGGGCCTCAACACCGGTGTGCAGGACGCGGTGAACCTGGGATGGAAGCTGGGTCAGGTGGTTAACCAGATATCACCCGACGGTCTCCTGGACACCTACCATGCCGAACGTCACCCGGTTGCTGCCCGTGTGCTGCGCAACGTCATGGCGCAAGGTGCCCTTCTTCGCCGCCTGGATGACCGCACCAAGGCTCTGCGCGACACCGTTGCCGAACTCCTCGGCATGGACGAGCCCCGCAAGCGATTCGCCGCGATGATGTCGGGCCTGGACATCCGTTACGAGATTGGTGACGGGCATCCGCTGCTGGGTCGCCGCATGCCCGATCTGGACGTAGTCACGTTGGACGGCCCAATCCGGGTGTTCACCCTGTTGCATCGTGCCCGTCCCGTGCTACTCAATTTTTCTGAGCCCGGCGCCTTCGAAATCACCGGGTGGGCGGACCGAGTCCAGCTGATCCACGCGAAATACGCTGGCAAATGGGAGCTTCCGGTGCTCGGCGCGGTCACACCGCCAGCCGCGGTATTGATCCGCCCCGACGGGCATATCGCCTGGGTGGCGGGCCTCGCCGATCAGGAGCTGCGCGCGGCCCTGACCGCCTGGTTCGGGCAACCGCGTGCTGTGAACGCCTCGACAGGGTAGCAGCGGCCGGACTGATTTCCTCAGGATTGCGCGGTGCCGTTTCGTTCGATCCACTGCGACAGCGCATCCTCCAGCGCGGCCGCGACGGTCACACCGGCGCTGCTGGCGGCCTGCTCGAACCGGTCGACCAGATCCGCTGGCACCGAGGCGTTTACCTTGGCACGTGTCGGCTTTGGCGTAGCCGGCTGGACAGCGACCGTCGGCGCATGTCGCGCCACCGTTGCGTCCATGGTTTCACGCAGCGCGGGAATCACGTCCAGCAATCTGGCGAGATCATCACGCTCGATACGCAGCACCTCGGCCGGACCGGTCGTCGTTACCGTCGCAGAGCGCAGTTTCCCACGGCGAAGCACAGATTCGCCGATCACCTCACCCGGGCCCAACACGGCAATGGGATCCCGGCCCACGTATACCCGCGCCTCCCCGCTGAGCAGGATGTAGCAGGCGTCCGCCGGAGTCTGCTCATGAATCATCGGCCAGGGCTTGGACGTCGAGGTGTGATGGGCTACTCGGGCGAGCAGCTCCAGCTCGGCATCCGAGAAGTTGTCGAATGCGGTGAACTTGCGTAGCCGATGGGCGTAATCGCCGTCACGGGCGTCTGCTCCAGATCCCGCATCCGACTTCATAGTGCGCTCCTGACGTGCGATGTGATCCGGCATCGGGGAGCCTACGCCCTGTTTCCGGTGGATTCCCGGGCCGGCACCCCGGGCGATTCACGCCTGACGCGTCGCGCCACCTCGCATCCCGCCCGCCACCGGTCTAGAGTTCCGGTCGATGCGTCGTACGTGGACCTGGACATTCGACCTGCCACCGGATGAGTTGTGGCCGCTGCTGGCCGATACCAACCGGTTCAACGAAGCGCTCGGATTGCCGCCCTACACGCTCGAAGAGACCCCACTTGCCAACGGTACGGTCCGGCGCCGCGGGCAAGCCAGGGTGGCGGGCTTCTTGCTGGAATGGGAGGAGAAGCCGTACGAGTGGATCTCGGGTCGGCACTTCCGCCAATCACGCGTGTTCACCAAGGGGCCGTTTCGTCGCTTCGGCCCGGTCTTCGATATCGAGCCAGACGGTAACGGGGGCTCGCGTGTCAGCTATGCACTCGAATGGGAGCCCCTGAGTTTGGTCGGCCGTCTCTTCGGCGCGCGGCTTGCGGCCCAGGCGGGCGAAGCGGTGGGAAAACGCGTCCTGGAGGCAGTCGACTTTGCTCACGGCGATCATGCGCCCAACCGCGTGACACCGTTCGTGTTGCCGGAGCCCACACTGCCCGCCGGTGCCCCCGAGCGGGCTGCGGCGATGGCGGGTGAAATAGACCGCAGCCCTTACGGTAACGGGCTGGGCGCGCGGCTCGCCGACCTTGTCCTGCACGGCATGGCGACCGACCTGACCCGGCTCCGGCCCAAGGCGCTGGCGAACGCTCTCGGCGTGCCTGCGCGCGTTGCGACCGAGGCGTGTCTTGCCGGGGTGAAGGTTGGCTTGCTCGGCATGAAGTGGGATTTGCTGTGCCCCAACTGCCGCGGCACCAAGGTCAGCGTCGCCACCCTGTCCGAGCTGCCCCACGGTGCGCACTGCCCGTCGTGCAACATCGACTACGATCGCGACTTCGAGCGCAACGTCGAGCTGACGTTCGCGCCGGCGCCCACGGTGCGCCCATTGCCCGGCGGCCGCTTCTGTTTGTCGGGGCCGATGGAGACGCAACATGTCGCCGTACAGGTTCTGCTGGCTGCGGGGGAGCGGCGCGACGTGACCGTCGACCTGCCTCCGGGCGCGTATCGGTTACGCACGCTGCATCCCAACGGTTTCGTCGACATCGATTACCAGTCCGGCGCGTTTCCCGGTCTGCGCATCACCGGGTCGGGCGTCGAGATCCTGGACGCCGCGGATCGGGAGAACGCGCCGGGTAGTGTGACGTTTGTCAATGACGCCGGCTTCGAGCTGGCAGCCTTGATTGAGGACCGGACGTGGGCGCGCGAGACGTTAACCGCGCCAGAAGTGATCTCGCTGCAGGCTTTTCGCGATCTGTTCGCCGAGGCGACGCTGCGCCCGGGCGACGACGCGGGGGTCAGCCAGGTCGCGTTGCTGTTCACAGACCTGCGGGGCTCGACGGCCCTCTACGAACGGGTCGGCGACGCCACTGCCTACAACCTGGTGCGCGAGCACTTCACGCTGCTGGCCGCGATCGTGCGGGAGCATGACGGTGCGGTGGTCAAGACGATCGGTGACGCGGTCATGGCCTCATTCACCGATCCGGCGCGAGCGGTCCGCGCGGCGCTCGCCATGCAAGCGGCGATCTCCGCGTCGGCACATGCAGGCGGCGGCCTGGTGCTGAAGGTGGGCGTGCATGCCGGTCCCAGCGTCGTCGTGACGCTGAACGATCGCCTCGACTACTTCGGCTCAACGGTGAACATGGCCGCACGCCTGCAGGGCCAGAGCGCCGGCGGCGACATCGTGTTGTCGCACGCCGTCGCCGACGATCCGGCGGTACGGGAAATTGTGGCCGACGTGCCCCAGCGGCACGAGACGGTGATGCTCAAGGGCTTCGCCGCGCCCGTCGGCTTTGTGCGTCTGCTGACCTCGCAAGAATCGAATCAGCCTGTCTAACAGGACCTTCCGGCCCATTACGACCAGGACTGCCCCGCAATATCGGGCTCCGAACTCGCTCAGGTCACTGGCCGGGTGGCCTTCATCAGGGGTCCGAACCCGACGGCTTGCATGCGCTCCATCATCTTCGTCGGCGACGGGCGTTGCTGCAGCAGCGCGTCGACCGCCTCGTCCGGGGTATCGACGATGCGCACCAGTTGGTCAAAGTCCTCCGGTGTCAGCTTCTTGCCGCCAACGAACAGGGCCTGCAAAACCGGCAGCACGGGCAGCTTCTCGGTCCAGAACTCCCGGCCGAGGAAGATCATCGGGGAGAACGCCACCGCATTTCTCGGGTAGTAGTTCTGCGCGGCGTTTTGAAACACTTCCTGCAGTGTGCCCGCCGCGCCGCGGGTGTAGATGATCCCGTTGGCCGCCAGGGACAGCAGGATGTCTTCGCGAATGCTGTTCTGGAAGTACTTGGCGACGTCGGTAGCCAGCGGCGACAATGGTTCGTTGCCGTAGTACCAAGTGGGAACCGCGATGCTGCGTCCCCCGGTGCCGGCGAATGTTTGGGCTATCT
>NZ_MVIF01000144.1 GCF_002086675.1 Mycobacterium persicum | reverse complement strand
GGTGTTGCGCTTTTTTTCGCGGGTTTGCCCCGGGGGGGCTTGGGGGGGTCCCCGGGTGCCCCCCTGGCCGGTCCCCCCGGCGTACCCCCCCGCTATGCGACTTGGGGGGGGTTTCCGGCGTCTGCTCGCCGGCGATCCCGCAGCCTGACATCACGGGACCACCCGGTCCTGTCGGACATCGACGATCAGGTCGCCGGAAAAACCTCGAGTCGAGCCGGGCTCGACGTGGACGAATCTGTCCTCGCCTTGGTAGTCGCGGACGGTCAGCGCGACGGCGACTTTCGCACCCGTCACCACCGCCAGAATGTTGCGCATGGGCAGGCCCTGCGACGGGGTGCCCTCGCCGACCAGGCTCATCGACGGCGTGCCCACCCATGGGTACGGAGCAAAACACGAGCGATCTATCAGGTCTGTCAATGGCTCCGGGCAGCCCACCTCCCAGTGCGCACCCGCCGCGGGGACCGACGGCGTGCCGGGGTCGGCCCAGGCCGGCGCCGGCGTCAATCCGAGAGCACCGGCGGCCAGGGCAGCCGCGGCCGTGGGGAGCCGGAAAAGGCGTGTCGTCATCGGATGGCTCAACCTTCCAAATCACCTTCGGTTTCCAGCAATACCTGGCGCAATCCGTTGAGGGTATCCGGCTGCGGCTGGGCCCACATGCCGCGTCCGGCCGCCTCCAGCAGTCGTTCGGCCATCCCATGCAGCGCCCACGGGTTGGACTCCGCCATGAACTTCCGGTTCTCGGCGTCAAGCACGTAACGCTGAGTGAGTTGCTCGTACATCCAGTCGGCCATCACCCCGGCGGTGGCGTCGTATCCGAAGAGATAGTCGACGGTGGCGGCCATCTCGAATGCGCCCTTGTAGCCGTGGCGGCGCATCGCGGCCATCCACCGGGGGTTGACCACCCGGGCTCGAAACACCCGGGTGGTCTCCTCCGACAGCGTGCGGGTGCGGATGGCGTCGGGCCGGGTGTTGTCGCCGATATAGGCGGCGGGCGCTTGGCCGGTCAGCGCCCGCACGGTGGCCACCATGCCGCCGTGGTACTGGAAGTAGTCGTCGGAGTCGGCGATGTCGTGTTCGCGGGTATCGGTGTTCTTGGCGGCCACCGCGATGCGCCGGTACTGGCGGTTCATGTCGTCGACGGCTTCGCGGCCGTCGAGGTCGCGTCCGTAGGCGAAGCCGCCCCAGGCAGTGTAGACCTGGGCCAGGTCCGCGTCGTCGCGCCAGTTGCGGCTGTCGATCAGCTGCAGCAGCCCGGCACCATATGTTCCCGGTTTGGAGCCGAAAATCCTTGTGGTGGCGCGACGTTGATCCCCGTGCTGGGCGAGGTCGGCCTGGGCGTGGGCGCGTACAAAGTTGGCGTCGGCGGGCTCGTCGAGGTCGGCGACCAACCGGACCGCGTCGTCGAGCATCGTCACCACGTGCGGGAACGCGTCGCGGAAGAATCCGGAGATGCGTACCGTCACGTCGATGCGGGGCCGGCCCAGCTCGGCCAGCGGAATAGCGGTGAGATCCACCACGCGCCGCGACGCGTCGTCCCAGACCGGCCGAACACCCAGCAGGGCAAGCACTTCGGCGATGTCGTCGCCGGCGGTGCGCATCGCCGAGGTGCCCCACACCGATAGGCCCACCGATTGCGGCCACTGGCCGTGGTCGTCGCGGTACCGAGCCAGCAACGAATCAGCAAGGGCCACACCGGCTTCCCAGGCCAGCCGCGACGGCACCGCCTTGGGATCGACGGAGTAGAAGTTGCGACCGGTGGGCAACACGTTGATCAGACCGCGCAGCGGTGACCCCGACGGGCCGGCCGGGATGAACCGGCCGTCCAAAGCCCGCAATACCTGCTCGATTTCGGAAGCGGTGCCGGCGAGCCGCGGCACCACTTCGGTTGCGGCGAACCGTAGTACCGCCGCGACGTCGGCGTTGTCCGTGAGATGATTCGCGGCGGCCGGGTCCCAGCCGGTGGCTTGCAGCGCGGCTACCAGCTTCCGGGCAGCGGCCTCGGCCTGGTCGACCGAGGTGCGCTCGTCGGTGCCGTCGTCGGCCAGCCCGAGCGCCTGTCGCAGGCCGGGCAGCGCCTGCTCGCCGCCGAACAGCTGGCGGGCCCGCAGGATGGCCAGCACCAGGTCGAGTTCTTGTTGACCGGAGGGCTTTTGGCCCAAGATGTGCAGGCCGTCGCGGATCTGGACGTCCTTGATCTCGCACAGCCAGCCGTCGACGTGCAGCAGCATGTCGTCGAACGAGTCTTCCGGGGGCCGCTCGGTCAGCCCCAGATCGTGGTCCATCTTGGCGGCCCGGATCAGCGTCCAGATCTGCTGACGGATGGCCGGCAGCTTGCCGGGATCCAGCGTCGCAACACTGGCATGCTCGTCGAGCAGCTGCTCCAAACGCGCTATGTCACCGTATGTTTCGGCCCGGGCCATGGGCGGGATCAGGTGGTCGACGAGAACGGCGTGCGCCCGTCTTTTCGCCTGGGTGCCCTCGCCCGGATCATTGACCAGAAACGGGTAGATGAGCGGCAGGTTGCCCAGCGCGGCATCCGACCCGCAGGCCGCCGACAGACCTAATGTCTTTCCCGGCAGCCACTCCAGGTTTCCGTGTTTGCCCAGGTGCACCACGGCGTCCGCTCCGAACCCTGTCTCCAGCCAGCGGTAGGCGGCCAGATAGTGGTGGCTGGGCGGCAAATCCGGGTCGTGGTAGATCGCGACGGGGTTGTCTCCGAAGCCGCGCGGCGGCTGCACCATCAGCATGAGATTGCCGGATCGTATACCGGCGATCACGATTTCGCCGTCGGGATCGCCTGTGCGGTCGACGAACAACTCCCCTGGCGGCGGACCCCAATGGTGTGTCACGGCCTCGGTCAGCTCGGTGGGCAGCGTGCCGAACCACGCGCGATAGTCCTTGGCGGACACCCGGATCGGGTTGCCGGACAATTGCCCCGCGGTGAGCCAATCAGGGTCTTGTCCGCCGCGTTCGATCAGCGCATGGATCAGCGCGTCGCCGTCGTTCGACTGGACTCCGGGCAGGTCGCCCAGCTGGTAGCCGCGCTCGCGCATCGCCTGCAACAAGGCGACCGCGCTGGCCGGGGTGTCCAAGCCGACCGCGTTGCCGATCCGGCCGTGTTTGGTCGGGTAGGCGGAAAACACCACGGCCACCCGCTTGTCGGCGGGCGCGACGTAGCGCAGCCGTGCATGGCGGACCGCCAGACCGGCGACCCGCGCGCACCGCTCGGGGTCGGCGACATAGGAGATCAATCCGTCGTCGTCGATCTCCTTGAACGAGAACGGGACCGTGATGATCCGGCCGTCGAATTCGGGCACCGCCACCTGGCTGGCGACGTCGAGGGGGCTCAGTCCGTCGTCGTTGTCGCGCCACTGGTCTCGGGCGCTGGTCAAGCACAGGCCTTGCAGGATCGGGATATCCAGGGCGGCAAGGTGTTCGACGCTCCAGCTGTCGTCGTCCCCGCCGGCTGAGGCGGCCGCGGGTTTGACTCCCCCGGCGGCCAGCACGGTGACCACCATGGCGTCGGCGTCGGCAAGTCTGTCGAGCAGTTCCGGTTCGGCGGTGCGCAGCGAGGCGCAGTACACCGGCAGGGCCCGACCGCCGGCGTCTTCGATCGCCCGGCACAGCGCCTCGACATATGCGGTGTTTCCGGCCAGGTGTTGCGCGCGGTAGTACAGCACCGCGATCGTCGGGCCGTCGATCGTGGCGGCGTCAGCGCGGGCCAACTCGCCCCACGTGGGCGTCACCAGCGGCGGGGCGAAGCCGTAGCCCGTCATCAGCAGCGTGTCCGACACAAAGGCGTACAGCTGTCGCAGGTTGTCCACGCCGCCGTGGGCCAGGTAGATGTGCGCCTGCACCACCGTGCCGGCGGCAACCGTGGACAGGTCGGTCAACTCGGCGTCGGCGGCCTGCTCACCGCTGACCAGCACGGCCGGCACCCCGCTGGCGATCACCACGTCGATGCCGCGCTGCCAGGCTCGGTAGCCGCCCAGGATCCGCACCACCACGATCGCGACGCCGGACAGCAACTCGGGCAGCTCGTCGTCGGATAACCGCGACGGGTTGGCCCACCGATAGTTCCTGCCGCTGGAGCGCGCGCTGATCAGATCGGTGTCGGACGTCGACAACAGCAGGACGGTCGGCTCAGCCACCCACCATTCGTACCGCAATCCCGGAGGACCGTCCCGTGGCGGGTCACGTAACCGATTCCGCTGTCAGTGCCAGAATGGTGTCGGTCATCAACCCTTGTCGCGCCACCACTGATACAGGCTGGCACTGTTTTTGCCCTCAACAACGGCGAGTCTGAGTTTGGCATTGTCCGTCCAGATGACCGCATAGTTGCCTTCGACGGAAGTGCCGCACTCGACCTGACCGGCGGTCTGGCTGGAGTTGCGGTAACTCCATGTCCCGGGAGAAGCGCCGCCGCCCGGACACGACGATGCCACCGTATATCCGCTTCTGCCGGGTCCCTGCCGAAACTCCGTCGCCAGGTCGCTACCGCTCCCATAGAGCAGGAATACGGCGTAGGAAGGTCCGCCCGGGTCGCTGCTTTGGCCGCACATCACTCTTTCGAGTGCACCTTCCACCGGGGCCTTCTCTTGGCAATTGGTCGCGGAGAAGCCCTGCGGGAGCATGTCCATCAGCTTGCCCGACGGCGCCGCGGCGCAATGGGCGGTGGAGCTGAGAACAGCAGCGCCGCCGCACGCCGCAATCGTGATCAACCTGGCAGCGCCAGTGCGCAGAGACATCCCCGACTCCTATCGGCGCGGCAACTGAGGCTGTCGGTCAGCAACGGCTCCGAGTGCACACCGCATGCGTCACCGGCCTCATTGGCAAACGATATCGCCGCCCGGCCGATCACAACGGCGGTTCCGCCAAATGTCCCACCGGCGCCCGCGCCACCACTTCACGATCACCGACCGGCGATGCCGGCCGGCGCGGGTAACCAGCTCTTCGTCTTGATTAACTGTCTCGCTCGACCACCGTCACCCGGCCGTAGCAGTCAGTCCGCCAGCACCCGGGCGGCCAACAGGCCACCCTTGCTAGCGCCGAGCACTACCGGATGACCGCCGGCCGATCGCCGCCTCAGCGAGCCACTATCGACGCGATCCGAGCTGCCACCTCGGCGGCCACCGCTAGCGCCGAACCGCTCGTTCCCGGCCGGTAACGATCGGCTGCCGGGTCGTACACGGCGCCGGCGATCGAGCCGTGATCGGCCGCCAATTCCACCAGCTCCACCGGCCAGCCGACCTGTTCGAGGGCGGCGGCGAAGTCCCTGCTGACACTCACCGGCACCACGTCGTCGGCCCGGCCGTGTAACACCGTGAACGGGGTCGCGAGTTGGTCGGCGGACCACCGGCCGGTCAGGGGTCGGCCCGAGATCGGATCGGGGGCCGTGAAGGCGCCCGCCAGGCAAACCGTATGTGCCAGCGCAACATCGAAGCGGGCAGCCTCGCGGGTGAGGCCCGCCGCGGCCGCGCCCCCAAGTGACCAGCCGACGAGCACGATGTCGGCGTTGTTGGCGTGCCTCCGGGTATAGTCCAGCGATCCCAGCAGATCCGCGCGTCCGCCGTCGTCGGCGTGGGAATTCCAGTCCGGCGCCACCACTGCGGCGCCGTGGCCGGCGACTAAGCCGGCGAGGGGACGCACGGCGGCACGGGCGTCGGTCTGCATGCCGTGCCAGAGCAACACCGTGGGCCGGCTCGAATCGCCGAAGATATCGGCCCAGCGTCCCGGGGCGTATTCCACCGTCCGCATGGACACCAGGGTGCCCAGCCGACGGGGATCCAATCGCGATTGCCGGGGCCGTACCGTGGACGGGTGGTCAGGTCTCGCGACACCGACGCGTGCCCGGGCGCGCTGCAGGTGCACCAGGCCGCCGACGGCGCGCTGGTGCGGGTGCGGTTGCCGGGCGGACTGGTCACCGCAGCGCAGTTGGGCGCGCTGGCGCGGGTGGCCAGCGGCTTCGGCGCGGGAACGCTGGAGTTGACGTCGCGCGGCAACGTGCAGTTGCGCGGCATCACCGACGTGGCAACGGTCGCCGAAGCGATCGTCGAGGCGGGCCTGTTGCCGTCGCCGACGCATGAGCGGGTCCGCAACATTGTCGCGTCACCGCTGTCCGGTCGAGCCGGCGGAAACACCGACATCCGGGGCTGGGTCGACGAGCTGGACGCCGCGATCTGCGCCGAACCCCGGCTAGCCGACCTGGGCGGCCGGTTCTGGTTCAGCCTTGACGACGGCCGCGCCGACGTCTCGGGTCTGGCTGCCGACGTCGGTGTCCATATGCTGCCCGACGGGTGCGTGCTCACGCTGGCAGGCCGCGACACCGGAATCCGGGTCAGCGATGCCACCGCGACACTGGTCTGGGTCGCGCTGCGGTTCCTTGAGATCCGTGGAAAGCATTGGCGGATAACCGAATTAGCTGACTTGGGTGACCTGCTGCCCGGAGTACGACCCGGTGCTGCATTCCCGCCCGTCACCACGCCGCCGGTGGGCTGGATACCCCAGGACGACGGCCGCGTCACGCTGGGCGCCGCGGTTCCGCTAGGGGTATTGCCCGCCCGGGTCGCCGAATACGTGGCCGCGATCGAGGCTCCCCTGGTCATCACGCCGTGGCGGTCCCTGCTGATATGTGATCTCGACGAAGCCGTTGCCGACGCCGCGCTGCGGGTGCTGGCGCCGCTGGGCCTGGTGTTCGACGAGAACTCGCCCTGGCTTCGGGTCAGCGCCTGCACCGGCAGCCCCGGGTGTGCGCGCTCGGTCGCCGACGTCCGGGCCGACGCGGCTGATGCGCTGGACGCGGACGCCGTCGTGCATCGGCATTTCGTCGGCTGCGAACGGGCTTGCGGCAGCCCGTTGTCCGGCGAGGTGCTGGTCGCCACCGGGGACGGATACCGAGCGCTGCGAAACAACGACGCCTTAGGGTGAGCGGGTGCTCGACTACATCCGCGACGCGGCCGAGATCTATCGACAGTCGTTCGCGACCATCCGCGCCGAAGCCGACCTGACCCGGTTTCCGCCCGACGTGGCCCGCGTGGTGGTCCGGTTGATCCACACCTGCGGACAGGTCGACGTCGCCGAGCACGTGGCCTACACCGACGACGTGGTTACCCGGGTCCGGGCCGCCCTGCGGGATGGCGCCCCGGTGCTGTGCGATTCCTCGATGGTGGCCGCCGGGATCACCACCGCGCGGCTGCCGGCGGACAACCTCGTCGTGTCGCTGGTTGCGGATCCGCGGGCTGCCGAGTTGGCCGCGCGCCGGCAGACCACCCGCTCGGCGGCCGGTGTGGAACTGTGGGCCGACCGGCTCGACGGCGCCGTCATGGCGATCGGCAACGCGCCCACGGCCCTGTTCCGGTTGCTCGAATTGGTCGACGACGGGGTCGCGGCGCCGGCGGCGGTGCTGGGCGGGCCGGTCGGCTTCGTCGGCTCGGCACAGTCCAAACAAGAGCTCATCGAACGACCGCGCGGCATGTCGTATCTGGTGGTGCAGGGCCGTCGTGGCGGCAGCGCCATGGCCGCCGCGACCGTCAACGCGATAGCCAGCGAGAGCGAATGACGCGCCGCGGCACGCTCTGGGGCGTCGGCCTGGGACCGGGCGACCCGGAGCTGGTGACGGTCAAGGCCGCCCGGGTGATCGGCGAGGCCGATGTGGTGGCCTATCACAGCGCTCCCCATGGCCGCAGCATCGCTCGCGGTATCGCCGAACCGTATCTGCGGCCCGGTCAGATCGAGGAGCACCTGGTGTATCCGGTGACCACCGAGACGACCGGCCATCCCGGCGGTTACGCCGGCGCGCTGGAGGATTTCTACGTCCAGGCCACCGAACGCATCGCCGGCCACCTCGACGCCGGACGCAGCGTGGCGCTGCTCGCCGAGGGCGATCCGCTGTTCTACAGCTCCTACATGCATCTGCACACCCGGTTGACGCAGCGGTTCAACGCCGTGATCGTGCCCGGGGTGACCTCGGTGAGCGCTGCCTCCGCGGCTGTCGCGACGCCGCTGGTGGCCGGCGACGAGGTGCTGTCAGTGCTGCCCGGCACGTTGCCGGTTGCCGAGTTGACCCGCCGGCTCGCCGATGCCGACGCCGCCGTGGTGCTCAAACTCGGTCGATCGTATCGCAATGTGCGGGAAGCGCTTTCGGCGTCCGGCCAACTCGACGACGCCTTCTACGTGGAGCGGGCCAGCACCGCGGGGCAACGGGTGTTGCCGGCCGCCGACGTCGACGCGGCCACCGTGCCGTACTTCTCGCTGGCCATGCTTCCGGGGGGGCGGCGGCGCCCGTCGGTCGTCGGCTCGGTCGCGGTGGTGGGCCTGGGGCCCGGCGACATGGACTGGATGACGCCGCAGAGCCGGCGCGAACTGGCGTGCGCGACCGATCTGATCGGCTACCACACCTACCTGAACCGCGTTCCGGTGCGCGACGGGCAGCGGCGCCATCCCAGCGACAACACCGACGAGCCCGCGCGCGCCCGGCTGGCCTGCTCGCTGGCCGAGCACGGTCGTGCGGTGGCGGTGGTCTCGTCGGGCGATCCGGGTGTGTTCGCCATGGCCACGGCCGTGCTGGAAGAGGCCAAGCAGTGGCCGGATGTGCAGATCCGGGTGATTCCGGGGATGACGGCCGCCCAGGCGGTGGCCAGCCGGGTCGGCGCCCCGCTGGGGCATGACTATGCGGTGATCTCGTTGTCCGACCGGCTCAAGCCGTGGGAGGTGATCGCCGCACGCGTTGCGGCCGCGGCCGCCGCCGACCTGGTGCTGGCCATCTACAACCCCGCTTCCACGGCGCGCACCTGGCAGGTCGGCGCGATGCGGGACCTGCTACTGAAGCATCGCGAGCCGGGCACGCCGGTGGTGATCGGCCGCGACGTGTCGGGCCCTGACGAAGACGTTCGGGTGGTGCGGCTGGCCGACCTCAACCCCGCCGACATCGACATGCGTTGCCTACTGATCGTCGGGTCGTCCCAAACCCAATGGTATTCAGCGGGTTTCGGCGACCGCGTGTTTACACCGCGGCGGTACCCGACCTGAAGTGCGTCCTTGCAAGGCGGGCGCATCCGGTGATGGTCTGGGCGGTGACGCGTGTGGCTGCCGGGGTGACTGCGCTCGGTGCAGTGTCAGCTGCCGCTCAAGCTGCTCAAGCTGGTGCAAGCTGGTGCGCCGAGCGTGACATGGCTGCGCAAAATCGGCCAAATTCTGGCGCTCAGAACACATTCGACGAAACCCCGGTAGCGGCGATCAACGCGCGTACGCTAGGCCTGCCACCCCGGCTATGCGGGTGGGTGACCCGCGGCTACCACCGGTTTGGCGGCCGGCACATCCGCGGGCTCGCCCAATAGCAGGGAACGAACCAGCCGGCGCGGCCCGAACGGCCGCAGCATGTAGCTGGCCGGGCGCGTGCGCACGCGCTGCGGCCACCAGAACCAGCGCCCGAGCAGCGCGGCGATCGACGGCGTCATCAACGAACGCACCACCAGGGTGTCGAACAGCAGGCCCAGACCGATGGTGCTGCCGGCCTGGCCGATGGAGCGCAGATCACTGGCGACCATGGACATCATGGTGAAGGCGAACACCAGGCCCGCGGCGGTGACCACCCCACCGGTTTCGCCCATCGAGCGGATGATGCCCGTCCTCAGCCCCGCGCCGATCTCCTCTTGAAAGCGCGAAACAAGCAGCAAATTGTAGTCGGATCCCACGGCCAACAGAATGATCAGCCCGAACACCGGCGCGATCCAGTTCAGCTCCAGACCGAAGATGTGTTGCCAGACCAGCACGGACCGCCCGACGG
>NZ_MVIF01000143.1 GCF_002086675.1 Mycobacterium persicum | reverse complement strand
GTAGCGGCGCTCGGCGTCAGACAGCAGCGGACCCAGATGCAGTGCGGCGATGCGGTCCTTGACATCGACGTGCACCAGCACCGTGGTGTGCTGGCCGTGGGGGCGGCGGGTCGCCTCGGTGTCCCAGCCGGTCTCGACCAGCCGCAGGAACGCCTCGACGTTGCTCGGCACCGGCGGCGCGGTATCTGAGGCGCCCGCGGCGGTGTCGTGATCGTGGTTCCACTCGGTGATCAGCGCCTCACGATGAGAGGCCAGCGCGGCGTCGAACTTCGCCGCGTCGTCATGGGCAAGTCTGATCCGCCAACAGCTGAACTGCTCATCGGTGGTCTTGGTGATCGAGGGCTGCGGTTGCGGCCCAGCATCGGGTTCGGGTCGCGGTTCCAGCTTGACCGCGGTGCGCAGCTGGTTGACCGTGGCCACCCGGGCCAGCTGCAGGTAATGCTCCTCCAATCCCGCACCGGCGCGAGCGGCGATGACCCCGACCTGATCCAGCGACAACCAACCCTGCCGCATGCCCGCCACACACCGTGGGAACTCCTCGAGCCGGCCCACCACCGTGGTGATCGTGTGGGCGTTGGTCGAAGACGAGCCCAGCTTCCAGGCCAGCAACGCCGCCACCGACCGTGCACCGGTCATCCCGCACAGCTCGTCGCGATCGATCTCGGCGGCGATCTCCACGATGCGCCCATCAATCGCATTGCGCTGACCGGCCAACTCCGACAACTCCGCAACAACACCGCCAAACGCTCCTTCGGCAGCCTCGGCGCACAGCCCAACGAGGCGGGTCGAAGACATAACCACATCATCGCAGCGACCACCGACAACTCCGGCCCGCCCGATCTCCGCAAGGCAAGAACCCCGGAGCCGGTCACCTACTCGTGGTACCTGACCAGCATCCGAGCCGGCTTCGAGCCCTGGAGCGGCGGCATCGTCGCGAGGTTCGATTCCTTCTCCGTCCTCGTCAACGGATTGCAACGACTGTGCCCAACGGCATACCCCGACCGGCCATCGCGGTTGCCCGCCGCGAAGGTAGTCACCCGCGGTGCCGATCTGCCGAAGCGGGGCATTCGACGAGAACGGCTGCAAGTCGGGTGCGTCGGGCGAGGTACCCTCTATCGCGTGCTCGACGATGAGCTGCTGGAAGCTGCTGCGGGACAAGGTAAACGACGAAGCAACCGGAGCGTATCCGCCGTCCGGTTGGGCGCGTCCCGTGTCGGTGGACCCGATCTGGCCGAGGAATCGTCTTGACGGACGTCGAATTCGACGCGCCGACGGTAATTCGGACCAAGCGTGACGGTGGTCGGTTATCCGATGCCGCCATCGACTGGGTCATCAAGGCCTTCACCGACGGCCGGGTCGCCCCGGAACAGATGTCGGCCTTGTTGATGGCGATTTTCTGGCGCGGCATGGACTCCGGCGAGACCGCCAGATGGACGTCGGCGATGCTGGTCTCGGGTGCCCGGATGGATTTCGCCGAACTGCGGCTGCCGACCGTGGACAAGCACTCCACCGGCGGGGTAGGCGACAAGATCACGCTGCCGTTGGTGCCCGTCGTCGTCGCCTGTGGCGCGGCGGTGCCGCAGGCGGCGGGCCGGGGACTCGGCCATACCGGCGGCACGCTGGACAAGCTGGAATCCATCTCCGGGTTCACCGCGACGCTGTCCAATCAACGGGTGCGCCAACAACTTTGCGACGTCGGCGCGGCCATCTTCGCGGCCGGCGAGTTGGCCCCCGCAGACGCCAAGCTCTATGCGCTGCGCGACATCACCGGCACCGTCGAATCCCTGCCGCTGATCGCCAGTTCGATCATGAGCAAGAAGCTGGCCGAGGGAGCCGGCGCGTTGGTACTCGACGTGAAGGTCGGCGCCGGGGCCTTCCTGAAATCCGAGGCACAGTCCCGCGAACTGGCGCACACCATGGTGGACCTGGGCGAGGCGCACGGCGTGCCCACTCGCGCCCTGCTGACGGACATGAACTGGCCGCTGGGTCGCACGGTCGGCAACTCGCTGGAGGTGGCCGAGGCCCTGGAAGTGCTGGCCGGCGGCGGACCGCCCGACGTCGTGGAGCTGACCGTACGGCTGGCCGGCGAGATGCTGCAACTCGCCGGGATCGACGGCCGCGACCCGGCACAGACGCTGCGCGACGGCAGCGCGATGGACCGATTTCGCCGCCTGGTCGCCGCTCAGGGCGGCGATTTGTCGAAACCGTTGCCGATTGGTCGGTGTTCGGAAACCGTGACGGCCGGCCGGAGCGGCACAATGGGCGACATCGACGCGATGGCAGTGGGTTTGACGGCCTGGCGGCTCGGCGCGGGCAGATCCCGGCCGGGGGCCCGGGTGCAGCACGGGGCGGGGGTACGGATTCATCGTCGTCCCGGGGAGCCGGTGGTGGCCGGCGAGCCGCTGTTCACGCTATACACCGACGCTCCCGGACGCTTGGGCCCGGCGCTGGCCGTGCTCGACGGTGGCTGGAGCGTCGGGGAGGCCGGGCCGGCTCCGCGGCCCCTGATTATCGATCGGATCACCCGATGACCACTGCGCTCACGTGGGAGATGATTCGGCAGGCACCGAAGGCGCTGCTACACGACCACCTCGACGGCGGGCTGCGCCCGGCGACCGTGCTGGACATCGCCGGCCAGATCGGGTACGACGACCTGCCCGCCACCGACGTCGATACGCTGGCAACGTGGTTTCGGACCCGGTCGCACAGCGGCTCGCTGGAGCGCTACCTGGAGCCGTTCTCGCATACCGTGGCCGTGATGCAGACTTCCGAGGCGTTGTATCGGGTCGCCTTCGAATGTGTGGAAGACCTTGCCGCCGACTCGGTGGTCTATGCCGAGGTGCGCTTTGCTCCCGAGTTGCACATCGATCGCGGGTTGTCGTTCGACGAGGTCGTCGACGCTGTGCTTGCCGGTTTCGCCGCAGGTGAAAAGGCGTGCGCTGGCGCGGGCCGGTCCATCAAGGTGCGCTGTCTGGTCACCGCGATGCGGCACGCCGCAGTGTCCCGGGAGATCGCCGAGCTGGCAATCCGGTTCCGGGACAAGGGAGTTGTGGGTTTCGATATTGCCGGAGCCGAGGCCGGCCACCCGCCGACGCGGCACCTGGACGCTTTCGAATACATGCGAGACAACAACGCGCGCTTCACGATTCACGCCGGTGAGGCTTTCGGGTTGCCGTCCATCCATGAGGCGATCGCGTTCTGCGGCGCGGATCGGCTGGGCCATGGGGTGCGGATCGTCGACGACATCGACGTCGGCCCCGACGGCGGTGTCAGGCTGGGTAGGTTGGCATCGATCTTGCGGGACAAGCGGATTCCGTTGGAGCTGTGCCCGAGTTCCAACGTTCAGACCGGCGCGGTGGCCAGCATTGCCGAGCACCCGTTCGACCTGCTGGCGCGCGCCCGCTTTCGGGTGACCGTCAACACCGACAACCGGCTGATGAGCGACACGTCGGTGAGCCAGGAGATGCACCGCCTGGTGGAGACTTTCGGCTACGGCTGGAGTGACCTGGAACGGTTCACCATCAATGCGATGAAGTCGGCGTTCATTCCGTTCGACGAGCGGCTGGAGATCATCGACGAGGTGATCAAGCCGCGGTTCGCGGTGCTGATCGGGTAGTCGGTGCGGGTCTGGCAGCCCCGCGTTGGTCGCAACTGTGACATCACATCAGCCGCAAGAGTGCCGACGGGTTGGCCGGTTCGTTATCCCCGCCTTGTCGCTCGGAGCGGTCGTGGGGCTGCGCTCCGGCGCCGGGTGTGCGCTGGCGGCGCCGGGTGTGCGCTGATGGCGCCGAGTGTGCCGTCCGGGCGGGGCAGATCGTGGCGTACCCGCCCTGCACGCACACTGAAAGCCGTCATTGCACACTCGATACCGCGGCATGACAGTCGACCCGGTGAGCACGTGAGCCTTCTCGGTTGACCCCGAACACCTGCCATGACAAGAGGGCTTTAGCGAAGCTGCAAGTATCGGCGTGCGGAAAAAGACGTCAAGGGGGTGCATGCGTGCTGCGCCCGCAGACGTCGATAACCGGCAGCTCTGTGGCCTCGGAAAGGCATGAGCGTCCTGGAAGCCGTTGTCCGCCGTCCGAATCACATCGGCCCGGCAACCGCCGTCCCACGATTACCCTCGAAGCACCTACCGGTCAGCCCGCCTAGCCTCAACGCCAGCAGGCAGTGACTCATGCGAAAGATGTGACCGCCGGATGCGGGGCTCGCTCGCCGCTGTGTTGTGCTTGCGGTGCCGCTACGAATGCCGCACCGCCTCTTGAGCGAGTTGCACCCGGGAGTTCAGGTCGAGCTTGGTGTACACGTGCGTGAGGTGGGTTTGCACGGTACGCGGCGAAACGAACAGCCGTGCGGCGATGTCCTTGTTGGAAAGGCCCTCGCCCACCAGGCTGACCACCTCACGTTCAGCCGGCGTCAACGATTCCCAACCGGTCGCTGCCCGCCTGCGTTCGCCGCGTCCGCGCTGCGCGTAGGCAATCGCCTCGTCGCTGGACAGTGCGGTGCCCTCTGCCCATGCGCTGTCGAACTCCTTGCTGCCCAACGCAGTACGCAGTAATGCCAACGAGTCCGCATGGCTGGAGTCGTAGCTCTTGAACCGTTTGGTGCCCAGGCGTCGCCGCATGGACTCCGCCGCGCCGTACAGGCGGGCGGCCTCACGGTGGCTGTCGTGCCCGACCGCCATGGCGGCCAGGCAGTCGAGGATGTCGGGAACGCAATTGTGTGCGCAGGCTTGAACTGCAGCCATCAGCGCGTCGTGGCCATCACGCTCGGCCTGTTCCGGCTCACCCTGTGCCATCGCCACCCGGGCGCGGCTGGTCAGCGCCAGCGCCAGATGCCAGCCCGACAGCACCGACGCGGCCTCGTCGGCGAAGTGTCGCGCTGCGGCGACATCGCCGCTCGCCAACGAGATCCGGGCTTTGGTGGGGCGCAGATAATTCGCCACATGCGGCTGCAATTTCAGGTTCTGCCACGCCTTTGTGCTCGCATCGCGCGCGGAATCGATGTCGCCGCCGGCGAAAGCCGCGATCGCCAACGTCGCATAGCCCAGTCCGAGGAAGTACTCGCTGCCGTCTCCGGCACCTTCGACCGCCGCTTCGCCCGCCGCCCACGCGGCGCTCACGTCACCGCGGTACGCGTGCGCATCACCCAACCCCTTCAGGATGAGCGGTGTGAGGACGTCAGCGTCGGCCTCCAACGACTGCTCCACCAGCTCGCTGAACTGCGCGACGGCTCCGGCCACCTCGCCCTGCCACAGCTGGGCGAACGCCAGGCTCAACCGGCACCGTAGCGCGCCGAACCGGTCGCCGATCTCGTCGGCCACATCGCGTCCGGCGCTGCCCGCGGCGCGCGCGGTCATCGTGTCGCCGGATACCACGGCGGCATTGCTCTGCCAACTCAGGATCTGGCTGAGTGTCCACCGATCGTCCAAGGCCCGGACAATATCGGTCGCCTCCGCGAAGTACTCTCGGGCCGCATCGGATCGGTAACTGAATCCGGCCGTCGAACCGCAGGCGGTGAGTGCGCGTGCTAGCAAGGCCGGGTCATCGACTTCGCGAGCGATAGCCAACGCTTGTTGAGCCTCGTCCACGCTGCCGCCACTGGTGTCGATGAACATATCGAGCACGGCCTTGTCTGCCAGCGCTCGCGCCCGCACCCCGGCGCTCACCTGCCCATGGTGCGCGTCTGGCTCGACGAGGATGGTTTCGAACCAGGTTCGCCCCTCCCGGATACGGCCCCGGCTGAGCCACAGCGGCTGCAGCCATGACGTCAACGCCAGCGCGGACTCCAAGTCGCAGTATTCGCGGCAGCACAGGAACGCCACCCGCAGGTTGTCCAGCTCGATTTCGGCCTGGTCGAGAAGCTGCTGATAGTCCGTGCGCCCAGGGCTGTCGAGCAGCGCCGCCAGCGCCATGTAGTGGTCGCAGTATCGCTTTCGGGTGACGTCGGTTTCGCCGGCCTCGGTGAGCTTTTCCATCGCGTACTGGCCCACACCCTCGAGCCGCCGGTAGCGGGTTCGACCCTGCGAGCTATCTGCCCAGATCAGCGACTTGTCAACCAGCAGCGCCAGCTCATCGAGCACCTGGTGACGCGGCAGCTCACCGAAGCCGGCCACCGCCAGCGCCGCGTCGAGGTCGAAGCCACCGACGAACACCCCGAGTCGTCGCAGCAAGATCCGCTCCGGCCCGCTGAGCAACCCGTAGGACCAGTCCAGCGATGCACGCAGGGTCTGGTGGCGGCGCAGCGCGGTGCGTGCCCCGCCGGTCAGCAGCCGGATGCTGTCATCCAGGCCGGCAATGATGTCCGAAAGCGACAGCGACCGCACCCGCGCGGCGGCGAGTTCGAGCGCCAGTGGCATGCCGTCCAACCTGCGGCAGATTTGCCGCACCATGGCGGCGCTGTCGTCGTCGATGACGAAGTCGGGCCGGGCCAGCAGGGCACGGTCGGTGAAGAATGCGGTCGCGTCGGCCATGGACAGCGACGGAACCCGCCAGGTCAGCTCGCCCGCCACCTTGATCGGTTCGCGGCTGGTCGCCAATATCGTCACCCGGGGGCAGGTCTGCAGTAGCGCATTGACCTGGCCGGCGCCCACGTCGAGCAGGTGTTCGCAATTGTCGAAGACAATGAGCATCTGCCGCTCGGCCAGGTAGCGCAGCACCGCATCGGCCGTTGACCGGCCCAACTGGTCGGACAGACCCAGCGCGCGAGCGAGCAGGATCGGCGTCATATCGGGATCGGTTATCGGCTCGAGATCGACGTAGCACACACCGTCGGGAAACTCAGACGTCAGTTGCGACGCCACTTGGATGGCCAGGCGGCTCTTGCCGAAGCCGCCGGCACCGATCAGCGTCACCAGCCGGTTTTCCGTCACCAGCCGGGTCACCTCGGCCATTTCCCGCTCGCGGCCCACAAAACTGGTGAGTTGCACTGGAAGCCGTTGGTTCACAATGCTTTTCGGAGTGCGTAGCGCAGGGAACTCGTTGCGCAGCTGGGGGTGACACAACTGCGCCACCCGTTCCGGGCGCGGCAGGTCGCGCAGCGGTTGACTTCCCAAGTCGATCAACCAGGCATCGGCCGGGAGCTCGTCGATGACGATGTCGCTGGTGGTGGCCGACAGCAGTGTCTGGCCGCCGTGGGCCAGGTCACGCAGCCGCGCCGCGCGGTTGATCGTGGGGCCGACATAGTTGCTGTCGTCGCGCAGCTGGACGTCGCCCGTGTGGATACCGACGCGCAGCCGAATCGGCGGCAATTGCGCCCGCTGCAATTGCAGCGCGCAGGCGACCGCATCGGCGGCCCGCCCGAACGCCGCCACGAAGCTGTCGCCTTCGCCCTGCTCGACCGGCCGTACTCCGCCGTGGACAGAGACGGCCTCGTCAACGGCTTGATCCAGCAGCTTGATCGCGTCGGCCATCTGTGCGGGCTGCGTGTGCCACAGCCGGGTCGATCCCTCGATGTCGGCCAACAGCAACGTCACGGTCCCGGTAAGCAGCAACTCGCCCACGCTCCAGTCCCATGCCAGGCACGTCCGCACATTGGGTCGATCTCGCTCATGCTAACCAGCGCGACCAGCAGCGAGCCGCAAATCTCAGCGAAAAGGCGTACGTGGCGTCGCTACGGACCGCCGACGTACGACCCCCCGCGGGGCAAATTTGCGCATTCCGGCCGATGGCCGCGGCCGCGCCACCGAGGACAGTCGAATTGTCCAGATTTCAAGAAAGAAGTCGAAAGGAACCCCGACGATGAAGCACCACACCAAGTCGAATCGTGGCCCCAGCGACGAGGCTGGCGCCCTGTCGCCCGACCAGCGGAACCGGTCGCAATCGCCTCGGTACGCCCCCAAGCGTTATTCGTTCCTCGAGGACGCCTGCATGGCGCGCGCGATGTATCGGCTCTGATCAGTGCCGCCCGTCCTCGCGGCCCTATTCGCGCCTCCAGCTTTGCGGAGCGACAGCGTTGCTCTCGTAAACTGCGAGCCCCGCCAGATCCGGGTAAGCCCGTCAACCGACGTTCAACTGCACACGTACCTTCTTACGCCACCGACCACACCGTGTGATCGAGGGTCCTCAATTCTTACGGTACGTTAGAATATGCGATACCTATTTGATGTCTAATCCCACGACTTCGCAGAAAACATGAACAGTCCCCAACTGAATCCCGCACCGTAACTCGCTCCTTCCCATGAGAATTCGTACTCTTCATATGCGGGGAGCAGCTTGTCGAATAGGGGCCACTGGCGACCACCGTTCATAGGGCCAAATCGCTCTGTGAACTCGGCGACGTCCATGCTCCAGATAGGCAGTCCGATCGGAGAACCTGCGGTAGGTGAATTGCGCTTTTTATGCCGGTACCGCGCTGACTCAAGGAAGCCGTCTTCGCTAGCGATCGCAGTGAAGTCAAATCCCGGCCACAGTATGCTGCTGTACTCTACTGATGTAGCGTCCTGATCGGCAATGCCCAGCAGCTTCTTCATATTTCCAAAATAAGAGGCTTCGTCGCCGAGAGCTTCGGCGACTCGCTCATGTATACGTTCCGCATCGTCGACCGACAGACCATGGTCAGCCACTTTGGCCGCTAGTTGGTCTTCCTTATGCGACATCTTTATTCTCAGCTTCATCGTCATGAGTAGGTGCACCTCGAAGTCGATTATCGCGGCAACCGAGGGTCTATCCACTAGTTATTCATTCCTTTAGTGGGGTTATTTGATGATTCACATACTGCTGACTAACTCGGGCGCACAGGCGGCGTTTCCTGGTGAAATAGCGTATCGAGATGCCGCACTCTTCCGAATGGTTTGTCAAATTGAGTAAAGTCAGGTCACAATCGGATCAGATGAACCTTGCGTGAGCCGCTGATATTGTTGGCGAGATCATAGAAAACTGTCGCGACTCTTATGGAACCCTTGAATACCTCAATCTACAGGCCACAACTTCGTTACCCACAGAAACAGCCCCCAGCTGAATGCGGCACCGTAACGCTCCCCGCCCCATTGGAATTCGTACTCCTCGTGGCCAGGGAGAATTTTGTCAAACAGCGACCATTTCTGACCACCGGTCATCGGACCAAAATGCTCTGAAAACTCGGTGATATCCACGCTCCAAGCCGGCAGCCCGATCGGGGAATCGACATTACCCGAATCGCGCCTCGTATGCCAATACCGCGCCGACTCGAGCACTCCATCTTCACCTGCGATGGCTTTGAAGTCAAATCCAGGCCACAAGATGCTGCTGTATTCGAGTGATGCACCACCGTTGTCCGCAATGCCGAGTAGCTTCTTCATATTTCCAAAGTAGGAGTCATTGTCACCAAGAATCTCGCCGACCCGCTTATGCGTACTTTCCGCGTCGCTGACGGAGAGCCCGAATTCGGCTAGTTTAGCTTGCAGTAACCTGGCATCCTTATTGACCATTCTTAGCTTCGTCGTCATGAGCAGGTACACCTCAAACTCGGCTATGGAAGGAACCCCGGCTGTATCCATCGTGTCTCCCGTCAATGACCCAGGTAAGGTAAGAATTCGGTCAGGTCGCCGTTGAACACTGTCACCGATCCGTCAGGGTGCACCATCATTGCGACCTTCTGAGGTAAGTATTTTGGTAATATGACCTTTGTTCCATCGGGGAGGGTTGGCAATTCCTCCAGTTTCACCGAACGCTGTCTGAGCGGCAATCTCGGTTGCCTCCGCAGCCTGTTGCTGGTCAAGGTGCAGGGAAGTTACCTTGTCCGCCAATGATTGGAGCTGCCCGGAACCCTTCGGAACCGTCTTTACTTCCTCACCAATTTTCTTAGCCTGGTCGGATAGTTGGGCTTGGGGACGTGCTCGGTTGTGGTTGGGTGCTGGGCGTGTGTGGTTGTTGTGGTGCGGGTTGTGTCCAGTATGGGATGTCGGTGCGTTTGGCGTCGTTGGCGGGCGTGTATTGTGCGTTGGCCGCATCTAATTGGCGCTCGAGCTGGGCCTTCAAGGTGTTGTAGTACCAGGCTTCTTGGTTATAAGGGCTCTTCACAATCGAGGGTGTAGTTGGGGTCTGAATCCACCGGTTTCCAGTAGCGATCTGGCAATGTAGTTGGTGA
>NZ_MVIF01000142.1 GCF_002086675.1 Mycobacterium persicum | reverse complement strand
ATGTGCCAGGAAGCACCGGCGGCAAAGGTGGCCTCGGTGGCATCGGTGGACGCGGCCACTTGCTCGGGAGCGGTGGGGATGGTGGACAAGGCGGGCACGGTGGGAAAGGTGGGCTCTCGTCGGCGAATACCGGGGGTGACGGTGGTGACGGTGCCGTCGGCGGGATGGGCGGACTGTGGGGCAGTGGTGGTGCCGGCGGCACCGGCGGCCAAGCCGGAGCCGGTCTACTGGGCAGCGGGACCAGCGGTATTGGCGGGGCGGGCGGCGCAGCCAGATGGGTCGGCGATGGCGGTGCCGGTGGCACCGGTGGCGCCAGCGAGGGTAACGGCGTCGGGCGGCCTCGGTGGCACCACCGGCGGCGGCGGCGGCGGTGGCTTCGGCGGCGCCGGCGCCGACGGCGGCAAGGGCGGCCTCGGCGGCAGCGGCAGCGGCAGCGGGAGCGGCGGAGCCGGCGGCGCCGGCGGCAACGCGGGCGCTGGCGGCGGCGGCGGCAACGCCATTCTTATCGGCAATGGCGGTGATGGTGGCAACGGCACGGGCGGCGAGCCGGGTGGCAAAGGCGGCAGCGCCGGATGGTTCGGCCATAGCGGAACGAACGGGTCCCCGTAGCCCACGCTGCCGATGTCGACGGTGCCCAAACAACAGCCCGGTCGTCACAGCCAACCGGGCAAACCGAATTTCGGGAACAGCGTGCCGTCAAGGAACGCGACCACGTGCGACACCCGGCCGTCGACCATGTCCAGCACATGCAACTGGAACGGCACGTGCCGCTCACCCGCGCGCATGTACATGGCCGCGGCGGGCTGGCCGTTGGCCACCAACGGGATCATGCGCATATCGCCGGGCGATTCGGCGGGACATTGCTGGTGAATGAGCGTGATAATGTCCTGCGCGCCGCGGTACCAGCCGACGTAGGGCGGCATCTCCCAGATCGCCTCGGCGGTGAACAGCTCCACCAGCCGGTCGATGTCGTAGGTCTCGAACGCGGCGATGTAGCGGGTCAGCAAGTCCTGGGCCTGCGGCGAATCCGGCGGGCTTAACCGGTCTTCGGCGCTGGGGCGCACGGTCTCCAGCTGGGACCTGGCCCGCTGCAGCAGGCTGTTGACGGCGACGGTGGTGGTGCCGATCGCCTCGGCCACTTCGGCCGACTTCCACTGCAGCACGTCGCGCAGCAACAACACCGCCCGCTGCCGCGGCGACAGATGCTGCAGCGCGGCCACAAAGGCCAAGCGGACCGATTCGCGCGACCCGACGATGACCGACGGATCCGCCGGATCATCCGTCAGTTCCGGCAGCGGCTCCAGCCAGGGCACCTCACCGCGCTCGACCAACTCCGCCGTCGGATCCGAGCTGGATGTTCCCAGTCCGGTCGGCAACGGCCGGCGTTGCCGGCCTTCCAAAGCGCTCAGGCAGGTGTTGGTGGCGATCCGATGCAGCCAGGTCCGTATCGACGATTTGCCTTCGAACCGGTCATACGCTTTCCAGGCGCGCAGCAGCGTCTCCTGCACCAGATCCTCGGCGTCGTGTAACGATCCGGTCATCCGGTAGCAGTGCGCCAGCAGTTCGCGCCGGTAGGGTTCGGCACGGGCGGAGAAATCACCGCCGAGCTCGTTGTCTTGTGCTAGTAGACCCACCCCGACGAGCCTACGCAGAGCCGCTGACAACCCGGACGGCCCGGCCCGGCGAGCCGCTGTGCAGCCCGTAAGCTGCCCGTAATGAATGCGACGCGCACTGAACGCAACTTCGATGGTGTCGGCGGTGTGGACATCGTCTACGACGTCTGGACGCCCGACATCGCACCCAAAGCCGTGGTCGTGCTGGCTCACGGTCTGGGCGAGCATGCCCGCCGCTACGATCACGTCGCGCAGCGGTTCGGTGAGGCCGGTCTGGTCACCTACGCGCTCGACCATCGCGGACACGGCCGCTCGGGCGGCAAGCGGGTGCTGGTGCGCGACATCTCCGAATACACCACCGACTTCGACACCCTGGTGGGCATCGCCACCCGGGAAAACCCCGGCCTGAAGCGCATCGTCCTCGGGCACAGCATGGGCGGCGCAATGGTGTTCGCCTACGGTGTGGAACGCCCGGACAACTACGACCTGATGGTGCTGTCGGCGCCGGCGGTGGCGGCCCAGGATCTGGTGTCGCCGGTGGTGGCGCTGGCTGCCAAGGTTCTCGGTGTTGTGGTGCCCGGCCTGCCGGTCCAGGAGCTCGACTTCACCGCGATATCCCGCGACCCGCAGGTGGTGGCGGATTACCAGAACGACCCGCGGGTGTACCACGGCCGGGTGCCGGCCGGGATCGGCCGGGCGCTGCTGCAGGTCGGCGAGACCATGCCGCGGCGGGCGCCGGCGCTGACCGCGCCGTTGTTGGTGGTGCACGGCACGGGTGACCGGCTTATCCCGATCGAGGGCAGCCGGCGCCTGGTGGAATGTGTGGGCTCCATCGATGTCGAACTGAAGGAATATCCCGGGCTCTACCACGAGGTCTTCAACGAGCCGGAGCGCGACCAGGTGCTCGACGACGTGGTCGGCTGGATCACCAAACGCCTCTGAATCGAATTGTCGTACCGCTGCAGTAGTTTGGCGCCATGACCGACGACAAGATGCTGGCCCGCATCGCCGCACTGCTGCGTCAGGCCGAAGGCACCGACAATCCCCACGAAGCCGACGCGTTCATGGCCGCCGCACAGCGGCTGGCAACGGCGGCGTCCATCGACCTCGCGGTGGCGCGGTCACATTCGGCCAACCGTACGGCCGCGCAGACGCCGACCCAGCGCACCATCACCATCGGAACGGCCGGCGCCCGCGGGCTACGGACCTACGTGCAGCTTTTCGTGCTGATCGCCGCGGCCAACGACGTACGCTGCGACGTCGCGTCGAATTCGACGTTCCTCTATGCCTACGGATTCCCCGAGGACATCGATGCGACCCACGCCCTGTACGCCAGCCTGGTGGTGCAGATGGTGCGGGCTTCCGATGCCTACCTTGCCTCCGGGGCGCACCGGCCCACGCCCACCATCACCGCCAGGCTCAACTTTCAGCTGGCCTTCGGTGCTCGCGTCGGTCAGCGCCTGGCCGAGGCCCGCGAGCAGGCCACCCGCGAGGTCACCGCGGACCGCGGCCGGGCACCGGGCACCGCTATCGCGTTGCGGGACAAGGAGATCGAGCTGCGCGACTACTACCGCGGCGCGTCGCGGGCGCGCGGCACCTGGCGGGCCCACCGGGCCTCGGCCGGATATTCCTCGGCGGCGCGCCGCGCGGGTGACCGGGCCGGGCGACAGGCCCGGCTGGGCCAGAGTGCCGAGCTGCCCGGAGCGCGAACCGCCCTGGACCGGTGACCCGGGCGGATTCCTCCGGCCGCGACTCCCAGCGGGCCCGGGTTTATGCGGCCGAGGAGTTCGTCCGCACCGTATTCGATCGTGCCGTCGAGCACGGGTCACCCGGTGTGGATTTCTTCGGGACGCAGTTGACGCTGCCGCCCGAGGGCCGGTTCGCGTCGGTCGCGTCGGTGCAGCGCTACGTCGACGACGTGCTGGCCCTGCCGGCGGTGCGCCGGACCTGGCCGTCGGTGTCGCCGCTACGGGTGCGCGCCCGGCGGGCGGCCACCGCTGCGCACTACGAAAACCGCGACGGCGCAGGCACTATCGCCGTCCCGGACCGCGCCACCGCCGCCTGGGCGATGCGCGAGCTGGTCGTGCTCCATGAAATCGCACATCACCTGTGCCGGGTGCCGCCGCCGCACGGGCCGCAATTCGTGGCGACGATGTGTGAGCTTGCCGAGTTGGTGATGGGACCCGAGGTTGGCCACATTCTGCGGGTGGTCTACGCGAAAGAGGGGGTGCGGTGAGCCCAGCCGACCCCGACGCCCGGGCCCGCGAGATCGAGTCCCAGATGACCGACGAGGAACGCTTCTCGTTGCTTGTCGGGGTCATGGGAGCCGGGGACTGGTGGCCGCTGCGTGACGAGCGCATCCCGCCCGACGTTTCGATGAGCGCCGGCTATGTGCCCGGCATACCGCGGCTGGGGGTTCCGGCATTGCGGATGAGCGACGCGGGGCAAGGTGTCACCAATCCCGGCTACCGCCCGGGCGACACGGCCACCGCGCTGCCCGCCGGGCTGGCGCTGGCCGCCGGATTCGACCCCGCACAGGCCCGTGCCAGCGGCGAGGTGATCGGACGCGAGGCCCGCAGCCGCGGGTTCAACGTCCAATTGGCCGGCGCCATCAACCTGGCCCGAGACCCGCGCAACGGCCGCAACTTCGAATACCTCTCCGAGGATCCGCTGTTGAGCGCCGCCATAGCCGCGGAGCAGATCATCGGCATCCAGGACCAGGGCGTCATCTCCACGACCAAGCACTACTCACTGAACTGCAACGAGACCAACCGGCACTGGCTGGACGCCGTCATCGACCCCGACGCGCACCGCGAATCGGACTTACTGGCCTTCCAGATCGCCGTCGAGCGGGCCCAGCCCGGCGCGGTGATGGCGGCATACAACAAGGTCAACGGCGACTACGCCGCCGCGAACGCTGTCCTGCTCAACGATGTGCTGAAGGGCGCCTGGGGATACCGCGGCTGGGTGATGTCGGATTGGGGCGGGACACCGAGTTGGGAGTGCGCGCTTGCCGGCCTGGACCAGGAATGCGGCGCGCAGATCGACGCCGTGTTGTGGGGGGCCGAGGCATTCGGCGATCGACTGCGTGCCGCCTACTCCGAAGGCCTGCTGCCCAAAGAACGGTTGTCGGACATGGTGCGGCGAATCCTGCGTTCGATGTTCGCTGTCGGAATCGACGGGTGGGAACCCGCTCCCGCGCCAGACATGGACGCGCACAACGCGATTGCCCTGCAGATCGCCCGGCAGGGGATCGTGCTGCTGCAGAACCGAGGGCTGTTGCCGTTGGCTCCCGCTTCAGGCTGTCGCATTGCCGTCATCGGCGGCTACGCGCAGACCGGGTTACCGGCCGGCTTCGGCTCCAGCGCCGTCGTACCGCCGGGCGGCTATGCGAGCGTGATCCCCATCGGGGGGTCCGGCTTGCAACCCGGCATGCGCAATCTCTATCTGGTGCCGCCGAGCCCCCTCGACGAACTGAGACGGCAATTCCCGGACGTGCAGCTCGAATTCGATCCCGGTATCAGCCCGGCGGAGGCGGTGGTGGCGGCGCGCCGCGCCGACGTCGCGATCGTGTTCGCGATCCGGCCCGAAGGGGAGGGCTTCGACAGCGTCGACCTGTCGCTGCCGTGGGGCCAGGACGCGGTGATCTCGGCGGTCGCTGCCGCCAATCCGAACACCGTCGTGGTGCTCGAGACCGGCAACCCGGTGGCCATGCCCTGGCGGGACTGTGTGAACGCCATCGTGCAAGCGTGGTATCCGGGCCAGGCGGGCGCTCAGGCCATCGCGGAAATTATTGCCGGACAGGTGAATCCGTCTGGCCGGCTGCCGATCACCTTCCCGGCCGATCTCTGCCAGACACCGCGTCCGCAGCTGCCCGATGCGGCGGTGGGGACACCGATGACCATCGACTACCACGAAGGCGCGGATGTCGGTTATCGCTGGTTCGCCCGGACGGGGCAGTCCCCGATGTTCGCCTTCGGTCACGGTTTGTCCTACACCAGCTTCGAGTATCGCGACCTGGCGGTGACCGGCGGTGACACCGTCAACGCCACGTTCAGCGTCGTCAACACCGGCGGACGCGGCGGGTCGGACGTCGCGCAGCTGTATTTGACGACCGTTCCCGACGCACAGCGATTGCGGCTACTGGGTTTCCAGCGTGTGGATCTGGACCCGGGTCAGGTCGTCCGGGTGAGCATCACAGCGGACCCGCGGCTGCTGGCCGGCTATGACGGCAGTGCCGGGTGTTGGCGCATCACGGCGGGTCGCTACGCGGTTGCGGTGGGCGCATCGGCGGTGGCGCTGACGCTGACGGCCGAGGTCGAGCTGGCCGGTCGTGCGTTCGGGCGATGATGATCCATCCGCACGCACGACCGGCTGCCCGCTTACTGGACCGGGACCAATTCGTCGCCGCAGGTGCAGCGGTACGGCTCGCCGGCGCCGGAGCAGTGGCAGGGGACCTCGATGCGGACACGACAGCCGCAGCCCTCGTGGCCGCAGGTCAACTCGGTTCCAGCCTCATGGGTCGCCATGAATATCACCTTCATTCGGATCGGGGGACTGCCGTCCCAAGCGGATGACCACAACCTACTCTATACCCCATACGGGTATCTGGTAAACACCGGGAACGGGGAATTTGATCGTGACGAGCCGATGCGCGCGGACCGGACTAGCGTTTCGGTATGGCCCAACCGACCCCGCACGACGTCGACGCCTTCCTGGACAGCACGCTGATCGGCGACGACCCGGCGTTGTCCGCGGCGCTGCAGGCCAGCAACGCCGCGGGGTTGCCGCGCATCGCGGTCTCCGCGCAGCAGGGCAAGTTCCTGTGCCTGCTGGCCTGCGCCATGCAGGCGCGCCGCATCCTCGAGATCGGCACCTTGGGCGGTTTCAGCACCATCTGGCTGGCCCGCGGCGCGGGCCAGCAGGGGCGGGTGGTGACGCTGGAATACGAACCCAAACACGCCTCGGTTGCCCGCGCCAACCTGCAGCGGGCGGGCGTCGCCGATCGGGTGGAGGTGGTGGTCGGCGCGGCGCTGGACACCCTGCCGACGGTGACCGGGGCTCCGTTCGACCTGGTGTTCATCGACGCCGACAAAGAGAACAATGCCGCCTACCTGGAATGGGCGGTCCGGCTGGCCCGGCCCGGCGCGGTGATCGTCGTGGACAACGTGATTCGCCACGGTCAGGTGCTGTCGGCGCAATCCGACGACGCCAGGGCGGTGGCGACGCGCCAGACCCTGCAGCTGATGGGCCGGCACCCGCGCCTGGACACCGCGGCGATCCAGACGGTCGGGACGAAGGGCTGGGACGGATTCGCCATCGCCACCGTCGGCTAACGCCATCAGGGACTGAGGTCCCTGACCGCCTGCTGCGCCGAGGTGATCTCGCCGATGTGCAGCGCGGTCTCACCGGCATAGAGGGCCGCCCGTTCCACCCAGGAATCGGGCGTCCCCGCGACCGGTGGCAGCGGAGTGAACAGGGACGCCCCGGTGACTGCAACCGCAGCAGGGGGCCGGCATCGAAGTACCCCAGTACCGAAAGCGGGCCGCTCACGGTGTTGAAGACCGCAGGCGCCGCCTTGGCCATCCCATCGTCGCGGCACCACCGCCGGGTGGCGTCGTTGGGCAGGACGCGGTGGCGCAGCGGCCAGCTAAAGGTTAGGCCGAGGTGCTGACAAGACGAGGGATCTCCGTGTTGTTGGGAGATCCCTCGTGTCGGTCATAGCCTCAGGTTGTCGAGACCAAGGAGGCGGTGATGGCCGACTATGCAACCTTACTGCGGGATCATGTGACGCTCACGTGTCGATCGGTGGATCGGATCTTTCTGCAGGCCTATGTGCCGAAGCTGCAGTCGGTGGGCGGGGTATGCCAGTTCCTGTATTGGCAGAAGGGGTTCGGGATTCCCTCATCAGCGGCGTTCGGCAAGATCGGCGACGCCTACGTCGCCGAGGTGTACCGGTGGGCCAAGGCGAACGCGATCCCGGTGCGTCGCTTCGCTAAGCTTAAACGTGTCAACCCAGTGCGGTTTGAGGCCCAACTCCTTGCATGCCCTCTGAACAGTGCTCTTCGACACCCCGGCGGCCCCGCCATCGTCCTTGTGCTCCAATGCGTCTCGCCCTCCGGGCGGCACTCCTCGGTCAGCGTCACGATCTGCTCGATCGTGGCATCGGGGATCGAGGGTTTGCGGCCACGACCCTTCCGGACCTGTCCGAACTTGACCAGGCCGTCCTCGCCGAACCGGTTGTGCCAGTTCACCACAGTGCCCCGCGATACCGACAGGCTGGCAGCAATCGTCGCGTTCGGTACGCCCTCGGCAGCCATCAACAAAGCCTTGGCCCGCACCACTTCCCGATGTGCCCCCGACTGCGACCGAGCCAACGACTCCAACACGGCGCGCTGCCCATCGGTCATTGCCAACGCGGGCACGGGTTTGCTCATGCCTGTAATCATACCAATTTACTGATAATTATTTGTGGGACACACCACTAGATGGACCGACTAGCGCGACCGGCCCAGCGCACGTGCTTGCTGAGTTGCTTTGGCAGAGGAGCATTTTCCCAGCGACCGAGTTCTAGCCAGTCCTTCAGCAACGCCGCCTCAGCGTTATTGGTGATCGGGCCCACCCATTGGGGTGGTCCGAAAGGTAGCCGGTCAGTGGTGCATGGCTGGAAAATCGCCATGACACCGCACCCCGCCGGCCGAGCTGCGCACGTGACCGGCCCGAGTATGCAGGGCGCGGAAACGAGCATGGCATGCGGGCAGCATCGGATGGTGGGACGCAATTCATCGATCACAGACAATTGCTGTTCTGCCGCACAAGCGTTACAGACCACGACGGTGAACGGGCGCGCCGTCCCCCGGCGCGCGTTCAACGGTTCCCGCCTCGCCCGGTCAGCCCACGAAAGGCATGAACCGTCATTGTTTGAATCCCTTCGGTTCCCGGTAGTCTGACCGCTTGTCAGAAGGCACAATTCAGCGACCGGCGGCGGACCCGGGATAGGGCAACAACGCCATCTCGCGCGCATCCTTGATGGCGGTGGCAACTTGCCGTTGTTGTTGGACACTGAGGCCGGTGACACTGCGAGAATGGATCTTGCCCCGTTCAGAGATGAAGAGTCGCAGCGCAGCCGTGCCCTTGTAGTCAACCGCGCTGACCCCGAGGCCGAGAAGGTTCTTCTTGGCCGATCTGCCGGTCGGTGGCGCACACCGACTCTGGCGCCGTTTACTTACGGTCTTCATGAGGGTCACCAACTGGCCTTCCGCACCCCGGGCAGTTGCCCGTCATGCGCCAACTGCCGTACCCGCACTCTCGACAGACCGAATTTGCGCAGGTGCCCGCGCGGCCGTCCGTCGATCGCGTCGCGGTTTCGCACCCGCACTGCGCTGGCATCTCGTGGCTGGCGCATCAGTTCACGTTGCGCTGCGGCCCGCTGCTCACTCGAACTTGAGGGCAACCGAATAATTTCCTTCAGTTCGGCGCGACGCTCGGCGTACCGAGCCACCGTGGCGCGACGACGCTCGTTCATGACGATCTTGGATTTCTTGGCCATGGGTCATCGCTCCTCTCGAAAATCGACGTGCCGCCGGATGATTGGGTCGTACTTGCGCAGCACCATCCGGTCCGGGTCGTTGCGCCGGTTCTTGCGGGTGATGTAGGTGTAACCCGTGCCGGCCGTCGATCGCAGTTTGACAATCGGGCGGATTTCGTTGCGTGCCATCAGATCCGCTGACTCTCTTTGCGCAACCGGGCCACAACCGCCTCAATTCCGTCACGATCGATGACTTTGATTCCCGTGGCGCTCACCCTGAGCCTGATTCGCTGGCCCTCAGACGGTAGGTAGTAGGTCTTGAGTTGGATGTTGGGCGACCATCGACGACGAGTTCGACGGTGCGAGTGCGAGACGGCGTTGCCGAACCCCGGCTCGCGACCCGTGACTTGACACCGGGCAGACATCAACGACCTCCTCATCAGAGACATTAATGAAAACCGTTTTCGACAAGCCTTCGCCCGGACGGTACCTTAAGAACGCGATTAATGAAAATGATTGTCAATAGGGGCGGTATGAGAACACCTGTCATCGTCGTCGCGGGCCAAGGAGACACCGACGCGGTAGTGCGGGCTATGCTGCGCAATCCAGGGAGCCTGGCCGTCGCGCACCACTTCGACGGTCAGGTGGTCCTCCGAACGGATACGACCCTGCGGCACGGGGTGGTAGCTACCGCGGAAGTCGCACTGGAACTCGTTCACGGTTGCGTGTCATGCACCATCCGCAACGACTTGCTTGTGCATCTGCGTCAGCTGCACCGATGCGACGACGTTCGCCGGGTGGTCATACACCTCGCGCCGTGGCTGGAACCCGAACCGGTCTGGGCCATCAATCACGTCCGGGCCCGCGTGGGACCAGGCTACGTGGACGGTCCCGCAACCCAGGATGTATCGATCGCAGCGTGTGACGTGTATTGATTCGTCGGCGTGGCTGCGCCAAGCGCTTGGCGATGACGAACTTGACGACGGACGCACCGAAGCGCAGGTAGTGGTCGGTCAGGGAGAGTTCGCCGATGTGGCCGTGCTGAGCCCTCGTGACCCGGTGGTGACCAGCGTAGTGCGTCGCTTAGCCCGAAGTTGCGACCGTCTGGATAGGTGATTTGGGCTTTGACGTGGGGTTTTGATGGTTTTGGGTGTTTTGGGTCTGA
>NZ_MVIF01000141.1 GCF_002086675.1 Mycobacterium persicum | reverse complement strand
GTGGTAGCCGGGGAAAGCGGGGTGGGGGTAAGCCGGGTTGGCGGGCTGCGGCTGACCCGGATAGCCCCACTGGGAAGGAACATGGGGATTGGGCGGTGGTCCGTGGCCATGGGGCTGTTCGCCCCAAGGCGGCTCGCTGGAGGGGTCTCGAGGTTCGTTCGGTATCGACATCACTGCCTCCCCATTTCCTATCGCGGACTTCACGCTACCGGGCGGCCCGGCACGCACCGCCGCATGCTGGTCGACCTGCCTGTGCTACCGCGGCCCAGCACCGGCTACCGTCTGAGGCACATATCGATCGACTCCGATCGACGCGTGGGAGCGGGGACCCGGTGGACCTTACGGGCGGTGACACCCAGGGCATCGACTTCGCCGATCTGACATCACCCACGTTGACCGACGTGCAGCGCCAGGTGTTGAACTTCACCGAGTCGCGTCACATCCGGTTCGACGTCGACCAGATGCTGGCCGAGGCGATCGACCAGGCAGGAGTCACCGACCTGGACGACACCGACGGCTTCGGTGACCGGCTGGCCGCGCACGTGGCGGCCATCGACGGCGACACAGGGCTGACCCAGCTCACCCGCGGCACCTTGCGACAACGCGTGGTTCGGTTGCTGCGCAACCGCTTGTCGCTGACCGACCTGGTCAAGCGGTATCCCGAGATCGAATCTATCCGGATCGAGAAACCCTTCATCGTGGTCGGGATGCCGCGATCGGGTACCACCCATCTGGTCAACCTGATCGCCGCGGATCCACGCCGGCGGGCGCTGCCCTACTGGGAAAGCCAGGAACCCATTCCGGCCCGCGGCCAGGGCCCCGACATCTTCGGAGTGGACCCTCGCTACACCCGGATCAAGCAAGAGCACGACGCGCTCATGGTTACCGCTCCAATGGTGGCCGCCATGCACGACCGCTTCCCCGCGGCCATCGAGGAGGAGGTGGAACTCCTCGACCTGGACCTGGCCTCCTACGTCCTGGAATGGCATGCGCGAGTGCCGGACTGGCGCGACTACTATCTGACGCTTGACCAACACCGCCACTACGCGTATCTGAAAAAAGTGTTGCGGGCGTTGACATTTCTGCGCGGCCCGCGCACCTGGGTCCTCAAGAGCCCACAGCATTGTGAACAACTCGGCCCCTTGATGGCGACCTTCCCCGACGCGACGGTGGTGTTCACCCATCGCGATCCCGTCGCGGTGATCCAGTCGGCGATCACCATGATGGCCTACTCCGATCGGCTGCGCCGTAACAGCATCGACGCCGCCTGGCTGCTGGACTACTGGAGCGACCGAGTGGATCGGCTGCTGCGCGCCTGCGTGCGCGACCGCGCCCTGGTGCCACCCGAGCGCAGCATCGACATCGGATTCCACCGGCTCGACGGCAACGAAATGCCGTTGCTCGAAACCCTTTACCGGCGCGGCGGAGTCGAATTGACCCCCGAGGTACGTGGGCGCTTTCAGCAGTACCTGGACGGCAATCCCCGCGGCAAGCACGGCCGAATCCGTTACGACCTGCAACGCCACTTCGGTATCTCGGCCGACCAACTCCGCGAACGGTTCGGCTTCTATTTCGACAGATTCGACGTCCGTGCCGAGTCCTGACCCGACGAAGGAGACCGCAGCGATGTTCGAACCGGTTTATCTCAGCCGGCCCGGCGCCGACGAGATACGCCCGGCGGCCGCCGAACGGGCCGAGGAGCTCGCCCCGGGCCTATGGTGCTCGCCGGGTCTGTCGAATGCCTACCTGCTGACCACCGGCGACGGCCGGGTGATCGTCAACACCGGCATGGGTTTCGAGGGACCGGTGCACCGCGCCAACTTCGACGCCGTCGACAACTCACCGGTGCGCTACATCATCATCACCCAGGGACACGTCGACCATGTCGGCGGTCTGGACAGCGTCCGTGACGCCGATACCGTCGTTGTCGCGCAGGAGAATTGGACCCTGTGGCGCGACGACAACGAACGTCTCATCCGGTATCGCGCCAGCCGCAGCGCTTTCGCGTTCAAGGACACGCTGAAGACCGGCATCGAAGCGATTCAACGCCGCCTGGGCACTAGCCGCCTGCCCGCCCAGAGCGTCCCGGCCGTCGATCTCGACTTCGAGGACACCCTCACGCTGGAGGTCGGCGGCCGGCGGATCGAACTGCTGGCGGTTCCGGGCGGAGAAACCACCGACTCACTCGTGGTGTGGCTGCCTGACGAGCGAATATGCCTGTGCGGCAATACCTTCGGTCCGATATTCGGGCACGTGCCCAACCTCGTCACCATTCGCGGCGATCGCTACCGAGACGCCTTGACCGCCATCTCCTCGATCGAGCGGGTGCGCGACCTGCAACCCGAGCTGCTGGTGACCGGTCACTTCGCGCCGATCAGCGGCGCCGAACGTATCAACGCCGAACTGACCCGGCTGCGCAATGCCGTTCAGTACATCCACGACCAGACCGTCGCCGGGATGAACGCCGGAAAGGACGTCGTGACGCTGATGCGTGAGATCAGCCTGCCACCGGAATACGACGTGGGCCAAGGATACGGAAAGGTCGCCTGGGATGTGCGGGCGATCTGGGAGAACTATTCGGGCTGGTTTCATCACCGCTCGA
Organism: Mycobacterium persicum; assembly: GCF_002086675.1. Lineage (GTDB taxonomy): Bacteria > Actinomycetota > Actinomycetes > Mycobacteriales > Mycobacteriaceae > Mycobacterium > Mycobacterium persicum. Next base: position 7,778 of record NZ_MVIF01000141.1, on the reverse strand, counting down.
CGACCGAGCTCTACCCCGTCGGCTTCGACGCCGTCGCGGCAGACGTCGTCGAATTGGCCGGCGCCGACGCGCTCCTGGCTCGGGCGCGCGCGCACCTGGCCGCCGGCCGGCCGCTGCACGCCATCCACCTCGCCGAGTTGGTGCCCGACGATCAGGCGCGCGCACTGCTCAGCCAAGCGCACCAGACATTGCTGGCCGACAGTACGAACTTCTGGGAAAGCGCATGGCTCAAGCATCAGATAGCGAGCAATTCATGACCGCGAGGGTGAGTTTCGACTTCACCGGGACCACCGCCCTGGTCACCGGCGGCACCAGCGGAATCGGACACGCGATCGCGACGCTGTTCCGCGATGCCGGGGCCGAGGTCGCGGTCACCGGAACCAAGGCGGCCGCGGCCGATTACGAGACAGACCTGTCGGGCATGACCTATCACCGGCTGCATTTGGTCGATGCCGATTCGGTGGACCAGTTGGTTCGGCGTTTCTCCAGGCTGGACGTGCTCGTCAACAACGCCGGTGCGAACTTCCCCGGCGGGCTCGACGAATCCAAGCCGGATGGGTTCGACACGTCGGTGACTCTCAATCTGACCGGTCCCTACCGATTGACGGTTGGACTTCGCCGCGCGTTGAAAGCGTCGACGGCGTCCGGGGGTGCCAGCGTGGTCAACATGGCATCCATGTCTGCGCTGCGAGCGGTGCCGCTGGTACCCGGCTACGGCGCCGCCAAGGCGGGGATCATCTCGATCACCAGGAATCTCGCGGTCAAGTGGGCCCCGATGGGAATACGGGTGAACGCGGTAGCACCGGGCACCATCGATACCCCGATGACCGCACCCATGCACATCGCACCCGAGTTGGTGGCGGCGGAACTGGCGCATATTCCGTTGCGACGTTTCGGATCAGTCGGCGAGATAGCGCCCACGGTCGCCTTCTTGTGCACCGAGCACAGCAGCTACACCACCGGCGCCGTCTTCGTCGTCGACGGCGCCTCGGACTGCGTCTGATCGTCGATGCGGCCGGCGGGCGAGACGTGGCCGCCCGCGCAGACGCTCACCGACACCGCGCGGCGCTGAGCGTCCCGCGTCGGCTCAGAAGCCGAACGACGGTTGCATCTCGCTGACCAGTACCGGAAGCGAGATCGCTCCGGTGTCGGCGGTCACTACCAACACCCAACGGCCGTCGACGGGCAAGCGCAGCTGGATCTCGAAGAAGGCGAATCCGGGAAACTCGGCGACCGCCGCTTCGGGCACTTCGAACTGCAGGCGTATCGCCTCGGCATCCTCGGCATCCGCGGGAGGGCGTGCCTCGATGTTGAGCTGCCGGTCGTCGGAACTGCCCGGCTCGGACTGCGTCAGCACCACTAAGACAAACCGGGCCAACCGGTCCGGCCCGACCGCAAATCGCGACAGCACGCCGCCCTGCACGTTGAGTTTGTTGTCCACCACGGCGGCGGCGTCGGCCAGGAAGGCACCCGTAAGTATCACGCCGCTGAACCTAACACGCAGCCAGTGAACCCGAGGGCCATCCGGCCCTTGACGGCGATCGCCGATGTCGGCGCCGGCCCCGCTGGCCCCCGAAAATTTTTGGGGTGCAGGTGAACCCAAACGGTGCTAAGACCGTTGGATTGTGCAGAGGTTGGGCGGGCGGCACGTCGCAACGAACGTCATCCGGGCTTGGGTAGGACCGATTTTCGAGAATTGCAGATGAAAACTATTCCTTACGACTACTATCGCGATTGACATCGTTTAAGGCCCCGGTTACCTCGTCGTTGACCACCACTGACTGGCGCTATACAGGAGAAACACATGCAGTCGATGTCTATCGATCCGGCAGCCGCCGACATCGGTGCGCAGGTTGCCGACAACGCCTCCCAAGGACTGCAGGCCGGTGCGACGGCATCGACCCCGCTGACCTCGCTGCTGCCCGCCGGGGCCGACGAAGTCTCGGCCCAGGCGGTGGCCGCGTTCACCGCGGAGGCCGCTCAGCTGCTGGCCCTCAATCAAGCGGCGCAAGAAGAGCTGCGACGGGCCGGAGAGGCCTTCGCCGACATCGCGCGGATGTACACCGATGTCGACACCGCCGCGGCCACCAGCCTGACCGGCGTGGGACTGCTGCCCGGGTTCCGGATGGCGGCCGGCTAGGCGCACTACGGCATACCGGTCGCGGCTTCGCGGATCCGCGGCCGGAAAGCGCGATACTGGGCAGGTGCCTGAACGCCAGCCTGACCGCAACGTGCTGGGCGGACCCCTGCAACCGTGCGGTACCGACCCGCTGACCGGCTTCTATCGAGACGGCTGCTGTTCCACCGGCCCCGAAGACCTGGGCCGACACACCATCTGCGCCGTCGTGACCGCAGAATTCCTCGAACATCAGCGCTCGATCGGCAACGACCTGTCGACGCCCGTTCCCCAGTACCGTTTCCCCGGGCTGCTGCCGGGAGACCGCTGGTGTGTGACCGCGATGAATTGGCTACGGGCCCACCATGATGGCTGTGCCGCTCCGGTGGTGCTGGCCGCCACCCACGAGCGCACCCTCGAGGTGGTCCCGCTCGAGACGCTGAAAGAGCACTCGGTCGACGTGCCCGACGACCTGACCGACTTGTAGCACGCTTCCGGCCGCTGTGCCTGCCGGGCCGCGTCCAGATTGCCGCCAGGGTTGTGGCCGCGTGAATCCAGGGCCAAAACCACAGCCGTGGCAGCAATCTCGACGTTCCCGCCGGCAGGCCGTCACCGACGCCTGCTGTCGATGTGGTCCAGACCACAAATAGCTGTCCTCAATTGTCAAAACGATGTCCTCTGCTGTCAAGACATGACGCCGTGATGTGCGGCAAGGTGTGTTCGACGGTTCAGCCACCTCCCCTCGGACGGTGAGGTCCGCGGGGCAGATCCCATCGAACAGGACACGCGCATGGAATCCAGCAGCATCGAGCACGTCGACGTGTTGATAGTTGGTGCCGGTATCTCGGGCATCGGCGCTGCTTACTACCTGCGGACAATGCAGCCGACCAAGACGTTCGCCATCGTTGAGGCCCGCGGCGATATCGGCGGGACATGGGACCTGTTCCGGTATCCGGGAATTCGGTCGGACTCCGATCTGCACACGTTCAGCTACGAGTTCAAGGCGTGGGAGAACGACAAGGCGATCGCCAGCGCGGACGCCATCATGTCCTATCTTCGCCAGACGGTGGCCGAGAACGGCATCGGTACGGCGATCCGGTTCGGGCACAAGGTGATCGAGGCGGCCTGGTCCAGCCGTGACGCCCGCTGGCTGGTGCAGATCGAGCGCTCGCGCGACGGTCAGGCTTGCGGCGAACGGGTGACCATGAGTTGCGGATGGTTCTTCTGCGCCAGCGGCTACTACCGCTACGACGCGGGGTATACGCCGGAATTTCCCGGCCGGCAACGGTTTAGCGGGCAGATCGTGCACCCCCAGCACTGGCCCGAAGACCTGGACTACCGCGGCAAGCGGGTGGTGATCATCGGCAGCGGCGCAACCGCGGTCACGCTGGTGCCGGCCATGGCCGAGTCCGCCGGACACGTGACCATGTTGCAGCGTTCGCCGACCTACGTGATCCCGGTGCCGTCGAAGGACCGCATCGCCAACACCTTGCCCAAGTTGGTCGGTCGCGACCGTGCCTACGCCCTCACCCGCAAAAAGAACGTCGCCAAACAGCGGCTCGTCTGGCGGTTCTGCCAGCAATACCCGCAGGCCGCCCGGCGGCTGATCCGTCACCTCAACGCCCGGCAACTGCCGGCCGGGTATCCGGTCGACGAGCACTTCCGCCCGGCGTACAACCCGTGGGACCAGCGGCTGTGCGCAGTGCCCGACGCCGACATGTTCCGGGCCATCCGCGAGGACCGGGCTTCGGTGGTCACCGACCGGATCGACACCTTCACCGAGCGCGGAATCCGGCTGGCGTCCGGGCGGGAGATCGAGGCCGACATCGTCGTCACCGCAACGGGTTTGAACCTGCTGGCATTCGGCGGCATCAAGCTCTGGGTGGACGGCACCGCCGTCGACGTCTCGGAAAAGGTGGCGTTCAAGAGCTTTCTGCTCAGCGACGTCCCCAACTTCGCCTACCTGTTCGGCTACACCAACTCGTCCTGGACGCTCAAGGTCGGGCTGGTATGCGAGCACTTCTGCCGGCTGCTGGCTCACATGGAAGCCAACGGACACGATGTCTGCTGCCCGCAGGTGCCCGGGGCAATGTCGACCCGGCCGTTCCTTGACTTATCCGCCGGCTACGTCCGGCGCGCGGTGGCCCAGTTCCCCCACCAGGGCACCGAAGGACCATGGCAGGTCTGCATGGACTACCAGGCGGACCGAAAAATGCTGCGCGAGGGCCCGGTCGACGATGACCACCTGCGCTTCACCACGTCGGCCGGCGCCGACACGTCCGAGTTGGCCCTGACGGGCTGACCGGCCGCTAACCGGCCCAGGGGGCCATGAGGGGAGTACATGTATGGAACTGATGTCACCGGTCGACGCGTTGTTTGTGGCCGCGGAGTCGCGCGAGCATCCGCTGCATGTCGGGGCGCTGCAACTGTTCCAGCCGCCTGGGGGCGCCGGCCGGGCATTCGTGCGCGAGACCCACCGGGCGATGCTCGAATGCCAAGACATAGCACCGCTTTTCCGCAAGCGGCCGAGCTCTTTGCATGGCTCGATCGCCAATGTCGGCTGGTCCACCGACAACGACGTCGACCTCGGCTACCACGTGCGACGCTCCGCCTTGCCGGCGCCGGGCCGGGTGCGCGAGCTGTTGGAGCTCACCTCGAGGCTGCACGCCAACCTCCTCGATCGCCATCGGCCGCTGTGGGAAACACACGTGATCGAAGGCCTCAAGGACGGGCGGTTTGCGATCTACTCGAAGATGCATCACGCGCTGATCGACGGCGTATCCGGACTCACCCTGATGCGACAGTCGCTTTCAGCCGATCGCGACGACACCGACTTTCGGGCGGCGTGGTCGCCCGCGCCCGCGCGCTCCGCGCGCGCCCGGCAGCGCCCCGGGCGGTTGCACCGCCTCGGTGGAATGCTCGCATCGGTTGGCGGGCTTGCCCCGTCGACGCTTCGGTTGGCGCGTTCGGCGTTGCTGGAACAGCAGCTGACATTGCCCTTCGGGACGCCGCGCACCATGCTGAATGTCGGCGTCGGCGGAGCGCGGCGCTGCGCGGCCCAGTCCTGGGAGTTGGACCGGGTCAAGACGGTCAAAGACGCTGCCGGAGTGAGCCTTAACGACGTCGTGCTAGCGATGTGCGCCGGCGCGCTGCGGGCCTACCTCGACGACAACGACGCCCTGCCGGACGCACCGCTGGTGGCGATGGTGCCGGTAAGTCTTCGCAACGATCACGACTCGGTGGGCGGAAATATGGTGGGGGCGGTGTTGTGCAACCTGGCTACCCACCTCGATGACCCGGCCGACCGCCTGGACGTCATTCATGCGTCGATGCGCGACAACAAGAAAGTCCTGTCACAGCTGCCTCGGGCGCAAGCGATGGCCCTGTCACTGCTGCTGTTGAGCCCGGCCGCGCTCAATACCTTGCCCGGCCTGACCAAGATGACTCCGCCGCCGTTCAACGTGTGCATCTCGAATGTGCCCGGCGTGCGCGAGCCGCGATACTGCAACGGCGCCAGAATGGTCGGCAACTACCCGATGTCCCTCGTGCTCGACGGACAAGCGCTCAACATCACGTTGACCAGCACCGCCGACAGCCTGGACTTCGGACTCGTCGGCTGCCGCCGCAGCGTCCCGCACCTGCAGCGGACGCTCGGCCACCTGGAGACTTCGCTGAAGGAACTGGAGCGCGCAGTCGGCCTCTGACGGCCGGGCCAGCCCCGGAACTTCCGTCACTGCGACACAAAGGATTTCGCTCACCCAAGGGCAATGGCCGTGCGGGCGAACCTGTTCCGATGAGAACCGCGCGAGCGGGCGGCCCGTGTCCGACACCCACCGGGCCGTGCACCCGAAGAATCAATTTGACGTGCGCGAAACCTACGACACCGTAGCCCATTTCAACAGTTGACAAGAGTTATAGTTCATGAGATTTATATTCGGTCGCAAGTACCGCGCCGGTAGATCAGGCGCCTCGGAAGGAGTATCGGTAATGACGCTGCGAGTGGTGCCCGAAGGTCTGGCGGCGGCCAGCGCGGCGGTGGAAGCGTTGACAGCTCGGCTCGCGGCGGCGCAGGCGGCCGCCGCGCCGTTGATCACCGCGGTAGTTCCGCCGGCGGCGGATCCGGTGTCGCTGCAAACCGCGGCGGGCTTCAGCGGTCAGGGCGTCGAGCACGCGGCGATCATGGCGGAAGGGGTCGAAGAACTCGGCCGGTCCGGTGTCGGTGTCGGTGAGGCCGGCGTCAGTTATGCGGTAGGTGACGCCGCGGCGGCGGGCAGCTACCTGGGGTCCGGCGGTTTGCAGTGACGGCTCCAGTGTGGATCGCCTCTCCGCCGGAGGTGCATTCGTCGTTGCTGAGCAGCGGTCCGGGTCCCGGTCCGCTGCTCGTTGCCGCCGCATCCTGGACGTCGATCAGCGCCGAGTACGCTTCGGTGGCAGAAGAACTCACCGCATTGCTGGGCGGGGTTCAGATCGGAGCGTGGCAGGGCCCCAGCGCCGAAGTATTTGCGGCGGCACACATCCCCTACCTGGCCTGGCTGTTGCGGGCCAGCGCGGACAGCGCCGGGGCGGCCGTCCAGCACGAGGCGGCGGCGTCGGCCTATACCGGCGCGCTCGCGGCGATGCCGACGTTGCCGGAGTTGGCTGCCAACCACGCCGTACACGCGGTATTGCTGGCGACGAATTTCTTTGGCATCAATACGATCCCGATCGCTCTGAATGAGGGCGACTATCTGCGGATGTGGATCCAGGCTGCCGCCGCGATGAGCATCTATCACGCGGCTTCGGTCGCGGCGCTGGCGTCGGCGCCGCATATCACGCCCGCCCCGCTGCTGGTCAAGCCTGGTGTCGGCAGCGCCGGCGACGCCGCTGCCACGTCTCTCCAATCCACCGTGGGGGATATCCCGTGGAACTTGATCTGGGCGCTCCTGAAGGAGGTTGCCGAGGCGTATCTGGCGTTCAATGTGTGGGTCTTGAAGGAAGACGCGCTATTCCTGCAGGACCCGATCGGCAATTTGTGGCAGATGCTCAATGCCTTTTGGACCAATCCATTCAACGCGCTGCTGGAATGGGGCCCGATGATCTTCGCGCTCGGCTACACCGTGGCCGAAGGCGGAGCGCCGGCAACGACACTGGCGACGGGGGTGATTACTGGTGCTACCAGCGCGCTACTGGCCGCGCTGCCGCCGGCGCTGGTTCCGGCTGCCACGGCGCTGATGAACGCTGCCGGACTGCCGGTGGCGGCAGCTCCGGCGGCGGTGGGCGCGGTTGCCGCCGGTTCGGTGACGCCCGAACTCGGCGCTGTTGCCGTGCCGCCGCCGGCCCGATTGGTTTCGGCGGTGGCGACCGCTCCCGCGACGGCGCCGGCCGGCGCGGGTTACTCAGCCCGGGGCGCTGCGGCGTTGGGATTCGCCGGGACCGCCGGCAAGGTGGCCGGCGGAGAGCCAGGAGGTTTGACCAGGTTGGGCGCCCAGGAGTCAGGCGACGTGGCGCGGGCCCCGATGCTGCCGGCTACCTGGGACCCGAGTTGGGCGGGGGAGGCGATCATGGCCGGCTGCGTCAGCTAACCAGAATAACCGTGCTCACGAAAGGGAATCGCTATGAGTTTGTTGGATGCCCATATTCCGCAGTTGGTGGCGTCGCAGTCGGCGTTTACCGCCAAGGCGGC
>NZ_MVIF01000140.1 GCF_002086675.1 Mycobacterium persicum | reverse complement strand
GAACCGGGGTTGGGGTAATAGTGGGAGTTTCAACGTCGGTTTCGGTAATACCGGTTTCGGGAATTTCGGGTTGGCGAACCAGGGCACCAATAATATTGGGATTGGGCTGACCGGGGATAATCAGATCGGGTTCGGCGGCTTCAACACTGGTGCCGGTAATGTGGGGTTGTTCAACTCGGGCAGCAACAATATCGGGTTCTTCAACTCCGGCAGCGGTAACTTCGGTATCGCCAACTCGGGCAGTTTCAACACCGGGATCGCCAGCACCGGTGGCACCAACACCGGGCTGTTCAACACCGGGTTGGGCAACACCGGATGGGCCAATGCCGGCGACTTCAACTCCGGTGGGTTTAACGCCGGTGGTTTCAATACCGGCTCGTTTAACCCCGGCGACACCAACACCGGCTGGTTCAACATCGGTGATATCAACACCGGAGCGTTCAACACCGGCGATATCAACACCGGCGCGTTCCTCACCGGCGACGGCAACAACGGATTCTTCTGGCGCGGCACCGGCCAGGGCCTCATCGCCGCCGACTACACCCTCACCATCCCCAACATCCCGCTCACCCTCGGACTGGGCGGCAAACTCGACATCCCCATCACCGGCCAGATCGCCGGCCTGACCGTCAATCAATTCACCCTGCACGGGGTAAACGGTCCAGGGATTCCGCTGAACTTGTTGCTCGCTATTGACGGCGACTCGGGCGGAACGAGTATCCACGTCAACATCCCGGACACCGATATCGGCTTCACCATACCTATAGACGGTCTTCCGATTACCTTGACCCTCCCGCTGAACTCTGAACTGAGCCCGATCGTCATTGAACCAATCAGTATCGGCGCAATTCCGCTGGACCTCACGCTGGGCGGGGATACCATGCAACTCAACGCCGACCTCGGCGCCGGTATCGGACCCATTACCGCCACCCTTTTCCACCTCTCGCCCGTTCCCGGCTTCGGCAACTCCACCGGTAGCCCGTCGTCAGGCTTCTTCAACTCCGGCGCGGGCGGTTCGTCGGGCTTCGGCAATTTCGGCGATACCCTCTCGGGCTTCTGGAACGCCGGTTCGCAGGGCTCGGGGTTCGAGAACTACGGCGGCAGCCTGGTGTCGGGCATCATCAACCTGGGCGGCGCCTTGTCCGGTGTCGACAACACCAGCGATCTGGGCATCGCGCTTGCCGGCCTGGTCTCGGGTATCGGCAACTTCGGCAGCCAGCTCTCGGGCCTCTTCCTCAGCGGCTCGGTGCCGTAACCGCGGGCCGAAGGCTGGTCATCGGGCCGTCGGCACCGCCAAGTAGGGTTCGTCAGGAGATGCTGAGGATCCCCCGCGGAAGGAACGGTTGCGCATGGGAATCGTGGACAAGGCAAAAGACCTGCTGTCACAGAACGCCGACAAGGTCGAGACGGTGATCGACAAGGCCGGCAAATTCGTCGACGACAAGACGCAGGGCAAGTACTCCGACACCATCCACAAGGTGCAGGAGCAGGCCAAGAAAGTAGTCGATCCGGGCGACCAGCAGAACTGAAGCCATGGCGAAACTCTCCGGATCCATTGATGTCCCGTTGCCGCCGGAGGAGGCGTGGCTGCATGCCTCGAATCTGTCCCGCTACCGGGAGTGGCTGACGATCCACCGGGTCTGGCGCAGTAAGTTGCCCGAAACGCTGGAGAGGGGCGCGGTCGTCGAGTCGATCGTCGAGGTCAAGGGGATGCCCAACCGGATCAGATGGACGATCGTGCGCTACAAGCCGCCGGAAGGCATGACGCTCAACGGCGACGGAGTCGGCGGTGTCAAAGTCAAGCTCATGGCCAAGGTCGCGCCCAAAGCGGAGGGCTCCGTCGTGAGCTTCGATGTGCACCTCGGCGGACCCGCTCTGTTCGGGCCGATCGGCATGATCGTCGCCGCCGCGCTCAGAAGCGACATCAGCGAATCCCTGCAGAACTTCCTCGAGGTGTTCGCACCGGCCTGACGCCGACCCGCAATGGCGCCCGCCGCGGACCAGCCGACCGATCTGCCGATGAGTTTCCGGGCCGACGGCGGTCCATAACGGTGAAACCACACGGCAAGGAGGACATCATGCCCATCCGTCACGGCGCGCCACTGGGGGCCCCCTGCTGGGTCGACTTGACCACGTCAGACGTCGACCGCGCCCAAGACTTCTACGGCACGGTATTCGGCTGGACCTTCGAATCCGCCGGTCCCGAGTACGGCGGATACGTCAATGCCGCCAAGGACGGCCATCCCGTCGCGGGGTTGATGGCCAACAACCCGCAGCAGCAGTCGCCGGACACCTGGACCATCTATTTCCACACCGCCGACGTCGACGCGACTGCTGTCAAGGTCAGCGCCGCGGGCGGCTCGAGTTGCCTGGATCCAATGGAAGTACCCGCCAAGGGCTTCATGAGTGTGGCGAGCGATCCGACGGGCGCGGTGTTCGGCTTGTGGCAGCCGCTGGAGCATCGCGGCTTCGAGGTGATCGGCGAAGCGGGCGCACCCGTCTGGCATCAACTGACTACTCGCGATCACCGTGCGGCCGTCGGCTTCTACCGCGAGGTCCTCGGGTGGCGGACCAAAGACATTTCTGACACCGACGAATTCCGCTACACCACAGCGTGGTTCGGTGGCGAGCAATTACTCGGCGTCATGGATGGCGCCGGTTGTCTGCCCGACGGCGTGCCGTCGAACTGGACCACCTTCTTCGGTGCCCACGACGTCGACAAGACCCTGCAGCTGATCACCGACAACGGCGGTGCCGTAGTGCGGGCGGCCGAGGACACCCCCTATGGGCGGCTTGCCGCGGCCACCGATCCGACGGGCGTCGCCTTCAACCTGTCGTCGCTGCAGACAAGCGTGGCGTAACTCGATGCGAGTTGACACCCTATTACGCTCGCTTGCATGATTCGCCGGCTGCGCCCGGGTTGGCTGGTGGCGCTATTCGCCGTGATCGTGTCGATCAGCACGTGGCTGCCGTGGTTGACGACGACGGTCGGCGGCGGAGGCTGGGCAAACGCCATCGGCGGCACCCACGGTAACCTGGCGCTTCCGCCTGGGTTCGGCGCTGGTCAGCTGATCGTGTTGCTGTCGTCGACATTGGTGGTGGCCGGGGCGATGGTGGGACGGGGTTTGTCGGCCAAGCTGTCTTCGGTTGCCTCGCTAGTGGTTTCGCTGTTCATAGTGGCGCTCACCATCTGGTACTACCAGATCAACGTCAACCCGCCGGTGTCGGCCGAGTACGGCCTTTACGTCGGCGGGGGCGCGGCCGGGTGTGCGGTGTTGAGCTCCCTGTGGGCGGTGGCCGCCGCGACCCTGCAATAGACTTCACCATTCGTGGCGGACTGTGTTGATAGCGATGCCCCATGAGTCCGACGCTCGGCGAAGTATTCCGGGTCATCGACCTCGCCGGTGTCTTCGGCAACGCGGTGCTCGGTGGCATTGTCGCCACCGAGGAACGCTTGGACCCCGTCGGGTTTGCGGCGTTGGCCATTCTGTCCGGCCTGGGCGGCGGGCTGATCCGGGACACCCTGTTGCAGCACGGGCCACCGGTCGCGCTGACCGACTACCTGTATCTGGTGACGGCTATCGCCGGGGGCGTCGTGGCCTTTCTGGTGCCGGTATACGGCCGCACCTGGAGCCTGACGTTGCCGGTCATCGACGCGATCGCGCTGGGAACGTGGGCGGTCGCGGGAGCGCAGAAGACACTCGGGATAGGCCTGGGCTGGGCGGCGGCACTGCTGATGGGCACCATCACCGCAGTGGGTGGCGGGACACTGCGTGATATCGCGGTCCGCCGCACTCCGCAGATCTTCGGCGGTAACACGCTTTACGCGACCTGCGCGGTTATCGCCAGTGGTGTGGTGGTGCTCTTCGCCCACTATGGGCAGGCCACCGTGGGCGCGGTGGTTGCCACCGTCGTCGGTGCCGTCCTGTGCCTGGTCGCCCGCTGGAGGGGGTGGCAGTTGACGGAAGGACCGGCGTGGCACTACGGCCTGCGAAGACAACCCGGTAAGCGGCTACCTCGAATTACGTTGCGGGTCAACAGCGACGACTCACCGCTGCCGCTGGTCGGCGAAAAGCGCAAGCCGCGGAAGCGCTGACGGCCTCAGCTCGACGGGAACTCGTGGATGCCCGAGGCGGAGCTGTCGGCGGGCTCGTTGACCCCGTACACGAAGGGCGCGAAGACGATTTCCCGGCCGTCCGGGTCGCGGAAGGTGACCGCTCCCGTCGCTTCCCAGTACGGATGCTGCTCGACGGGCTCGATCCCAGCCTTGCGGAGCCGTGCCAACGCCGCCTGCTGGGCCTGATTGTCCGGGAAGTACAGGCACAGCTGTTCGTGATGGTCCACCGCGACCTCGTCGACCGCCTCGACGATCTCGAGGGTGAGGTTCCAGCTGGGCAGACCGAAGATCGCGCCGTTGCTCCCGTAGCTTTCCCCGAATGTCTCGTAGAGCGGGAGCCCGACCAGGTCACGGTAAAAGCACACTGTCTCCTCGAAATTCGAGGAGCGACGGGCGAAGCGGATACAGCCGATCGATGCCAACTCCTTGGGCCAGTGTGTCGTCCGGCGGCGCTTGTTGTTGCTCACTGCTCCTCCGTTTCACCGAGCCTGTAAATTCGCAGGCCGCTACTCGTAGTCTTCCTGCCGCATTACAGGCTCGCGAGCATCACAGCCCGACGGCGCCCGCCGGCGACTCCGCGTCACGCCAGCGCCGCAACTCGGCGCCGGGCACCCACGTCGAATGGGTGCCGCTGGAAATGCGTTCGGGCAGTTGCAGTTTGCACACCGGGCCGTCACCGACCCGGGCCGCGTCGAACACCAAACAATAGGAGCTGTCGTCGTTCATGTCGGTGGTCAGCGTGACCAGGTATCCGTCGTCCTCGGCGGTGCCTCCAACCCGGGGCGCCATCTGGGTTTCGCTTCCGTAGACACCGTCACCGAACGAGTAGCCCTCCTGGTTTCCGGTGAGCAGGTCGTGCTTGACCAGCCCGTCGAACAGGAACCAGCCCGGTTTGCCGGTCGCGGCATAGGCGTAGCGGTATTGACGCGCGGCATAGCCGTCGTTGATCGTGCCGAACTCGGTGATGGACTCCGACAGCTGTTCTTCTTTCACCGCGCCGGTGACCAGGTTGAGCCGCCACCGGTGCAGCCGGGTTTGCAGGCGATCCAGCGCCAGGAAGCGAAACAGCTTCTCCCACTTGGTTCCGCCGGTGTCCAGCGGCTGGGGGTCGCCCTCGTAGAATCCGTCGAGCACGATCTCATCGCCGTCTTCGTAGGCGTTGGTGAAGTGCAGCACGAACGTCGGTTTCGCTTCGAACCAGCGGATGTCGCCGCTAAGCCCGCGGCGCGGGATCACCGCGAAGCGCGACGGCATGTCTGGGTAGAAGCGTGGCAGGTGCACGTTGTGTTCGAGCAGCCGGGGATCCCAGAACAGCGGGAAATCGTTGAGAATCGCGTAGTTTTCGGTGAACGCCATGTCGTGCGGCAACCGTGGGCCGGGCAGCGGGATAGCGGCGTAGTGTGCCAGCTCGTTGTTCTGGTCGACGACGCCGTAATGCATATACGGGTCTTGCTTGCTGTAGTTGAAGAACAACAGCTCGCCGGTCTTGCCGTCGACCTTGGGGTGCGCCGATACGCCCCAGCCAAACGGAAAGTGCCCGTTCCAGGTCTCCTTGCCTAGGGTGTTGCCCGAGTAGGGGTCCAGCCGGTAGAGGTCGCCGCATTGGTAGAAGCTGGTGAGCGCGATGCCGCGGTGCACGATGACGTCGGTGCTCGACGCGTCCTTCATCAGGGTGCGAGCCCCCCAGCCGGTGTCTCGCTTGGCGAATTGCACCGGCTCGGCCAGTCCCGGCCACAGCGGCCCGCCCGTCTCGTTTTCCGCCAGGAAGCCCTCGGTCTGGACAAAACGGTTGCGGTAGAAGGACTTTCCATCGCGGAAGCCGACGACGTGCACCATGCCGTCGCCGTCGAACGGGTGGTAGGTCTTGAACGCCGGATGCAGCGGGTTCTCGGTGTTGCGCAGGTAGATGCCGTCCAGGTCGCGGGGGATCTCGCCCTCGACGGCGGTCAGCGCGTCGGCGTCCCACTCGGTGGTCTGTGGTCGCCACGGACCGGTACGGTAGGGGTGGTCGTCGTCCTCGGGCAGGGTGGACAGGTATTTGCCGACGATCTCGACATTCATGATCAAACGCCTTTACTGACAACGAAACTGACGGTGGTAGCGGTGCTGCCGCCGAAGTTCAGGGTGCCGAATCTTCGCGCGCCCTCGACCTGATAGTCACCGGCCGTGCCGCTGACCTGCTTGGCCGCGTCCAGAAGCATCCGCACGCCGGAGGCACCGACGGGATGTCCACCGCCGATCAGCCCACCGCTGGGGTTGATCGGCAGTCGGCCGCCGATCTCGATCTCGCCGTTTTCGATGGCCTTCCAGGATTCGCCCGGGCCGGTCAGCCCGATGTGGTCGATGGCCAGGTACTCGCTGGGGGTGAAGCAGTCGTGCACCTCGAACCCGTCGACGTCGTCGAGGCTCACCTGTGCGCGACGCAATGCGTCGAGCACGGCCGAGCGCACATGCGGCAGTATGTAGGGGTCGTGAGCGGCGCGCTCAAGCTTCTGGCGCAATCCCAGCCCGACGGTGCGATGCCCCCAGCCGTCGATCCGCCCGATCGGCTGTGCGTCGGGATGGGCCCGCAGGTAGGCGTCGTTGACCAGCACCACTCCCGCGCCGCCGTCGGTCATCTGGCTGCAGTCCAGGCGCCGCAGCCGTCCTTCGGTGATCGGGTTGGTCGTGTCGTCGTCGGTGATCGGGTCGGGAACCGTCCAGCCCCGAGTCTGGGCGTTGGGATTGCGGCGGGCGTTGGCGTAGTTGAGCGCGGCGATGGCCCGCAGGTGCGTGTCGTCCAGGCCATAGCGCCGGTCGTATTCATCGGCGACTTCGGCGAACATCGACGGCCACAGGTAACGCGCCTCGGCGCCCTCGTGCCCGGTCCACGCCGCCGCGCCCAGGTATTGCGCCGCGATGTCACCGGGCACGGTCTTTTCCAATTCGAGCCCGATGACCAGCGCGCTGTCGTAGGCGCCGGAGCGTAGGTCAGCCATCGCCGCCAGCGTGGCCACGCTGCCGGACGCGCACGCGGCCTCATGCCGAGAGGCCGGGGTGTCCCAGAGGCCGTCGCACATGGTGGCTGGCATCGCTCCCAGATGGCCCTGAGCGGCGAACATCTCGCCGAAGGCATTAGCGACATGGACGACGCCTGTCGCGGCAATGTCGGCGGCGTCGACCCGGGCTTCCCTCAGCGTGCCGGCGACGACCTCTGCCGTCAGGTCGGCAAAGTCCCGGCGCTCCTTGGTGAGGTTGCGAGCGAAATCGCTTTGGTAACCGCCAAGAACCCACACGCCTGCAGTGCCGTCCATATGCGGCACGGTACCCCAGCTAGGTGCGCGCATTCGGTGATATCCGGTGAGCCGCGAAATCCGCCCGGAAGGTGGGCGGCCCCATCGGCTCTCGGGCTGAACCGACGGGACCTGGGAAGGCGTAAAGGCCGGCCAATACACCCCCCTCTTGTGGGTCATTGCCATCGGCGGCGATTGACAAACATCTTCGCCAAGACGGGTCTCGAGACTCGACGAATGGTGCTGAGCTGCTGCAATTCCGTAGATCGCGGGTGTGGCAGTACCGCTTGGCTCAGTTAGAGCGGACGATTGCCCGGTGTTCCTCCGGCTGGCGGCGGCTGCTGGATCACCACGACGGTGGGCTTGCGCTTGGGTTCCCCGTCCTGCTCCGCGGCGGCTTCGTTGGGGGCACGTGGCCCCGTGCCGCCGGCGCCGCGTCCGGCCAGACCCGCCAGCGCCATCCCGCTCAGCAGGCCCACCGGAGCCCCTCCCAGGTCTGTGGGTGCGGCGCTCAGGCCGGCGCTGGGCAGCGACTCGACTGCCAGCTTGATCTCTGGGGCGGCCATGGTCCAGCCGTGCGGCACCGACAACCCCCCTACCAGGGCCGCCTGGCCGGTACCTGCGGACACGGGTGCGCTACCGACGCTTCGCGGCGACGACGCCAACACCTCTCGCTCCGAACTGAGGGGCTCACCTTGCGTGGGTTCTATCCCGCCGGGGCTCGGAGCGGGCCGAAACCCGTTGTAGCCGAAGTACCACGGTCTCGCGGTGTTGACCACCGCCAGGGACAGGCTGGCGGTGCCGATGGCCGAGATGTAGAGGGCCAGCACATCCAGGTCCCCGATCGGGGTGGGGATGGTGATGCTGGCCGCCGGCGCGGGTAGCTGTGACTCGAGCGGAGCAGATGACGCGGCCGTCGCGAGTAGTTGCAGCGTTTCGGGACCAAGCGACGCTGCCGGTCCCGCCGTCGACGCGTCGGCTGCCCCGGGGACCTGGGCGGCCTGGGACGCCGACGCCGTCGGGTCGGCGGTGTGCGCCGGTTGGCTGAAGGGCATCAGCGTCGACGCGGTCTCGGACGCTTCGGCGTACTGGTACATGACGGCGGCGTCCTGCGCCCACATCTCGGCATAGTCGGCCTGGATGGTCTCGATCGCCGGGGTGTTTTGACCGAAGGTGTTCGTCGTGACCAACGTCGCCAATTGGCTGCGGTTGGCCGCGATCAGCGGCGGCGGCACCGCCGTGGCCCGCGCCGTCTCGTACGCCGCCGCCGCGGCCGATGCTTGGGCAGCGGTCTGCCGGGCCTGCTCCGCCGCGGCGCTCAACCATTCCGCATACGGCGCGGCCGCAGCTGCCATCGACGCCGACGCGGGACCCAGCCACGACTCGAGCGTCAGCGCCGAGACCACCGAGGCATAGGAAACCGCTGCGGCGTTCAACACCGCGGTAAGGCTTTCCCACGCGGTGGCGGCCGCCAGCATGGGTCCAGACCCTGGACCCATGTACAACAAGGCGGAATTCACCTCCGGCGGCAGCGCACCGAAGTCCGTCGCTAACACCCTTCTCGGCCAGTCTTAGCCGGTCTAACCGGCGGCGATGGCATTGGCGGCCTCGGTCGCCTCATAGGAGTTCGCACTGGCGGCCAGGGCGGCTACGAAGGCCTGATGAATAGCTGCGGCCTGGGCGCTGACTACCTGGTAGAGCTGCGCGTGTGCGCTGAAGCGCGCCGCCGTCAGCGCCGACACCTGGTCGGCAGCGGCGGGAGCCACACTTGTCGTGTGAGCCGACGCGGCGACGTTTTGAGCGCTGACTGCCGATCCGATCTCCTGCAAATTCCCGGCCGCCGCGGCTAGTGTCTCCGGCTGGGTGACCACAAACGTCATCACATTCTCCTAACTCGCAGAAGGCGCCGGATTGCCTGTCCGATAGGTGAATTAGACGGGCGGGCGCCCCGACAACCCCGCAGGAAGGCATTCCTTAGCTGCAGGGTACTTCGTCGCCTGCTCGCTGAACCCCGTTTGGCCGAGATCCATATCGGATGGATAGCAAGGCTTTGCGCTATTCGGAAGTCATTCGGCGTCGGCGACGAGGGCGACCGGCTCCGGTCCCTCACGAGGCTCGTCCAGGCGCACCCGTTCGCGTTCGGCGAACAGCCGCTGGGCGTCGGCGCGATCGACGTCGGCCAGGTCAACGCCGTTGGTCTCGCGGGCGACCAGGATGGCGACGGCGCTCACCGAGGCGGCAGCCGCCAGGTACCAGGCAATGGGAGTGGCGGACTTGTAGGTTTCGAGCAACCGGACAGCAATGATCGGCGCCAATGAACCGGCCACGATGGAGGTGACCTGATAACCGAGTGAGACTCCGGAATAGCGCATCCTGGTTGGAAACATCTCTGCCATGGCCGCGGGCTGGGTGGCATACATGAGGCCATGGAAGACCAATCCGATCACCACGGCTGACAAGATGATCGCGTTGCGGCCGCTGTCCATCATCGGGAAAGCGAAAAAACCCCACGTGGCGGCGGTGACGGTACCGACGAAATAGATTGGGCGCCTGCCGAATCGGTCACTGAGATGTCCGGCCAGGGGGATGACGACGAAGTGCGTGGCATGGGCGGCCAGCAGCCACCACAGGATGGCCACGGTGTTGGCGTGGACGTGCACCTTGAGATAGGTGATGGAGAAAGTCACCACCAGGTAGTACATGGCGTTCTCCCCGAAGCGCATCCCCATCGCCGTGAAAACACCACGCGGGTAACGCTTTAACACCTCGGTGAGGCCGAACGACGTCGCGTTGTCGCGCTCGCTTTGCTGCTGCGTCTCGACGAATATCGGCGCGTCGGTGACTTTGGTGCGGATGTAGTAGCCGATCAGGACGACAACCGCCGATAACCAGAACGCCACGCGCCAGCCCCAGCTGAGGAACGCCGCATCCGACAATGTGGACGTGAGGACCAACAGCACCACGGTGGCCAGCATGTTGCCGCCGGGGACTCCGGCCTGCGGCCAGCTCGCCCAGAAGCCGCGGCTGGCATTGGGGCTGTGCTCGGCGACCAGCAGAACCGCACCGCCCCATTCGCCGCCGACGGCGAAACCCTGGATGAACCGCAGCGTCACCAGTAGTGCGGGAGCCCAGTAGCCGATCTGGGTGAAGGTCGGCAGGCAGCCCATGAGGAACGTGGCGGCACCCACCAGCAGCAGGCTCAGCTGTAGCAGCTTCTTGCGTCCGAACCGGTCCCCCAACTGGCCGAAGACGATGCCACCCAGCGGGCGGGCGGCGAAGCCCACCGCGTAGGTCACGAAGGCGGCAAGGATGGCGTCCAGGTCATTGCCGCCCTGGGCGAAGAACACCTTGCTGAACACCAGCGTCGCGGCGGTGCCGTAGAGGAAGAATTCGTACCATTCGACGACGGTGCCGGCCATGGACGCCGCAACCACCCTGCGCAGGTACGTTGGCCGGAAATGGTCGGCCGGCAAACGATCACCCACAGTCACCCGGTTGTCCTCCTCGTCGACCGCCCGAAGGGGCCTGCGGCAGCGTACCCGGTCACGAGTGGCAGCGCAGAGCATCGATGCGCTGTCGATCGGCAGCTATTGCATGCGCCTCAGCAGTCACAGCCAGTGCGGGGTATGCCGTTGTGCCCGTCTTAGGTGCGACAATCCGGCGAGGTGAGCCGACGACGGGTTACGGAGCGGGCGGGGCGGGCGGCAACGGGGGTGCTGAAGACGGCGACTGGAGCGTGGTCAGGGTG
>NZ_MVIF01000013.1 GCF_002086675.1 Mycobacterium persicum | reverse complement strand
CACCCGTACCCAGCTCCCGCAGGATTGTGTATCCGGCGAATACCTGACCAACCTCTACCGACATGGCCAAGATCGTAGGTCTCGTCATCACGTTGCACTCGTAATTCGCGATCGCCGATACCCCGTGCGTTTCAGAGTTCAGTCAGGCCATGCAGGCGTTTACCTGGAGTGATGAAATACCTTTGACCACCGCCTAATTCGTCGTGCTCGGCGATGGCGCGGCAAAGCGGAACACCGGCCAATCCGATGCCGCACTTTCTTTACCTCACGGCCTGCGAGGTGACGCCGTGCACGAAGCAGGGCCTGCCAAGCGGTGCGAATGCGATCAGTCGTGCCTGCTGAAGATGATCCGCATCATCTTCAGGTTGATGCGAGCGAAACGCCAGAACTGGACGGGAAGGTTCTGGCGCATCCGAAGCTTGGCACCCGTGGGTAGCGGGGCATCGGCGATGCGTTCGGCGGTCCGGACGTCCACTTCCGAGTAACCGTTGTCGTTTCCCATGGGAACGCCTTTCATCTCGGTCATTCCGGAATCAGCCACCAGAACGGCCTGGCCTTGGCCTTATAGATGAACAGATGGTGCAGCAGGACCTTGATCCAGTGGCCGGCCAGTCCGAGCTCACCGGACGTCCCGGCGATGTCGCGACCGGTCTGCGGGTATCTCACCGGGTCGGGGACCACCGGGAACATCGTCATCGCGGCGGCCGAGCCCTCGCGAAACCCGGTGCCGGCCGAGGCGATGCAGGCGGCACCCATGGTCGCCATGGAGGCGCGGTGGGCGGGAGCTGCGGAGCCCTTGGTGATGCGGTCGCGGATGGTCTCGGCGACAGTCTTGGCCATAATGCCCGACGGCATGCCGGTGCGCGGCGGGCTGGGGGTGATGACCGTGCCGGTAACACTTTTTCGCGGCCGGGAAATCGGGTGTGGCGGCGCGAATGCGATGCCCGGCGCGAAAATATTGGGGTAGGCGACGGATTCGTAGGTGTGCGGCCAGTCCTCGGCCGACCATTCATCGTACGGCTTGCCCGAGTAGTCGGCGTCGACCTTGAGGAAGCCCGACGGCGCGAAGAGAGCAGCGGTGATGTCGCGGCCGCCCCTGTCGTAGGCGGCCAGAGTTGCGCCTTTGAACGGCGGCAGCAGCATCGCGAAGTCGAACTCCAGGTGGTGCACCTTGCCGTCGAGCTGTTCGTAACGCAGCTTGCCGTCCATCACCTCGTGCACGTGGGCCTGCGTGATGGCCTTGACCTCGCGTTCGCGAAACAGCGACTCGGTCCACAGCCGGCTGGACTGCATGAAGCCCTTCTCGACGAACCTCATGCCGTCAACACCGAAGTCGCCCAGTTCGTACTCGTTGGTGAGGTAGACGACCTCGGCCAGGTCACGGACCCCGGCCGACCGCAGCCGGTGCTCGACGTTGAAGGTGTACTCGAACGCCGCGCCCTCGCAGGTACAGGTGCCGTGTCCGACACCGATGACCAGGCGCTGCTGCTCCCCGGCCTTCAGCTTCGCGATCACCGTGTCGAGCGCCTTGGCGGCCTCAGCGGCGTGGTCGGCGGTGCACACCGAGTAGGAGTATCCGTCGGGACCGAGGCCCGGGGTGGCGGCGAAGTTCAGCTGCGGGCCGGTGGCGTTGATCAGATAGTCGTAGGTCAGGTTGGCGGTCTGTCCGCGGTGCTCGTCGTCGGTGTAGGTGAAGTCCACCGACGGCGAGGGCTGCTCTGCGGTGCCCTCCGGACGGATGGCTGTCGCGAGCCCCTGATGGAAGGCGATGCCCTTGCGCCGGTAAATCGGTCTCAGTGGAATCAGCACCTTCGCCGGTTCCATCCGGCCCACACCAACCCAGATGTTCGACGGAATCCAGTTCCAGTCGGCGTTCGGGGAAACGACGACGATCTCGTGTTTGCGGGGTAGCCAGCGGCGTAGGTGCAGGGCGGCGGTATGCCCCGCGATGCCGGCGCCGAGAATGATGACTCGTGCCATGGATGCTCCTTGGTCACAGTATGCCCAAAACGCATACTCGTCCCCAAGTGTATACCCGGAGGGGTATATATCGCGACGGGCATCACTAGCGGATCGGCCCAACGATCGGCGGAGATTCTGGCGCCACGTGTTCCATTAGGTCCATTAGGGTTGAAGCGATGAGCCAGTCGGACAACGCCAAAGTGGACGCCAGAACGCTGAGCGGCGTGTCGGAAACGGCGCTGCTGACCCTCAACGGTAGGGCCTACCAAGCCGCCCGGCCTGACCCGATCATTGACGACCCGATGGCGATCAAACTCCTCGAGTCCATCGATTTCGACTTCGAAATGTTTGGGCGCAGAGGCCAAGAGATGGCGTTGCGCTCACTGGCCGTCGATCGGTGTGCAATCGCATACCTAACCAAACACCCCAAGGCCACCGTCGTTGCGCTTGCAGAAGGCTTCCAGACCAGTTTCTGGCGCCTTAGCAGCGTACTACCCGACGCTCAATTCCGTTGGCTGTCAGTTGATTTGGAGCCGGTGATCAAACTTCGGCAGCGCTTGTTGCCGCATTCTGGGCGTATCCGCAGCCTCGCGCGGTCCGCTCTGGACTACACGTGGATGGCCAAGGTGGACAGCAGCAACGGCGTATTCATCACCGCCGAGGGCTTGCTGATGTACCTACAGCCCCACCAGGCAATGGAGCTAATCGCCCAGTGCGCCAAGCGGTTTGCCGGCGGACAGATGTTCTTCGACCTGCCACCGACGGTCGTCAAGAAAATCGCACCCAAAGGGATGCGCTCCTCCAAGCGCTACCGGGTGCCACCAATGCCGTTCAGCCTCTCGGTGCAACAACTGTCAGATCTGGTGGACACCATGCCGGGACTCAAGGCGGTGCACGACGTGCCGATGCCGCAAGGGAGGGGTCTGTTCTTTAAGACCCTGTATCCGGCATTGTGGCGCTTCCCGCCAACGAAGCGATTCCGTGGGGTCTACGCCCTGCTCGATTTTGGCTGAGTTCAAAAGTGCAGCTACCTAGCGTCGGTCCCGGTCAACCTTCGAGCACCCAGGCCCAAGACCACCAGCGCTGCCACCGCCACGAGCAGAAGTGACAACGCCACCGCAGCGTCCGGCTCGTTGACCCGCTGCAGGTAGATCTCCAGCGGAAGGGTGCGGGTGACTCCTTGCCGGGAACCGGCAAACGTCAAGGTTGCGCCGAACTCCCCCAGCGACCGGGCGAATGCCAGCACGGCTCCGGACACCATGCCGGGCAGCAACAGTGGCAGGGTGACCCGCCACCAGATCGTGCTCGGCCGGGCTCCGAGGGTAGCCGCGACAACCTCGTAGTCGGCTCCCGCTGTGCGCGCCGCCCCCTCCAGGGATATCACCAGGAACGGCAGCGAGACGAAGGTCTGCGCCAGCACCACAGCCGTCGTGCTGAACGCGATCTTGATGCCGGCCGCCTCCAGGTAGTGCCCGATCAGGCCGAGCCGGCCGAACGCGTAGAGCAGCGCGATGCCCCCCACCACCGGCGGCAGCACGAGGGGCAGCAGGATCAGCGGCCGCAGCAACCGCACCAGCCGCGCCCGGCTGCGGGCCAGCACCAGCGCCATCGGCACTCCCAGCAGAACGCACAGCATCGTGCTGGCCGCGGCGGTCTTCAGGCTCAGGACCAGTGCTGTCTTTGAGGAGGTGCTGGCGATCAACGACCAGAAGTTGGGCCAATCAACCTTGAGGGCAATCGCAATCAGTGGCAATACCACGAAGATCGTCCCGGCGGCGGCGGGGACGTAAACCCAGCGGGGCAGATCGGCGGGCCGGCGCACAGCAGCTCGTCAGGGCTTGGCAAACCCCGACCGATCCAGGATCTGCCGCCCTGTCTCGGCCGTTACCAGGGCCACGAACTTCCGCGCCAGCTCAGGCTGGGGCGCATTTCTCAACACCGCGATGGGATACACATTCACCGCGCCACCGGCCTCGGGAAACTTGACCGTCGCCACTTTGTCGCCGGCGTTCACTGCGTCGGTGACATAGACCAGCCCGGCATCGGCCTGTCCGGTCGCGACCTTGTTGAGAACGTCGGTCACGCTGAGTTCTTCGCTGACCGGCCGCAGCTGGATCCCGGTGGCGTCCTCGATGCGCCGGGTAGCCGATCCACAAGGCACCGGCTGCTGGCAGATCACCACGCTGAGTCCCGGCCCGGCCAGGTCGGCGAATGATCCGATCCGCTTCGGATTTCCCGGCGCGGTGACGATGACGAGCGTGTTGGAGGCAAAGTTGGCCGGATCTGCGGCCACCAGGCCGGCCCCGGCGACGGTGTCCATCTGGGCGGTGTCTGCCGACGCGAAGACGTCGGCGGTCGCGCCCTGGGTCAGTTGTATCGCCAGCTCGGAGGAACCGGCGAAGTCGAAGTCGACTCCAACGCCGGGGTTGTCCTTCCGGAACTGCTCACCGATCTGAGTGAACGCCGACTTCAGCGATGCCGCGGCGAACACCACGATCGATCGCGAGCCCGGGGCCGGTTGCGCGGGTGGACTACACGCCACCACGCTCCCGGCCAGCCCCCAGATCAGCAGCCTTGATACCAAACCGCCCCGCGTCCCGATCCGGCGCATTGGTCAAACGTAGCAGCCCGGGCCCCTCACCCACGGCCGGCCAAAAGCGCTCCCCAACAGGCCGCAACAGTTATGAAAATCGTCTGCGCGTCGCAGCGGCGCGGAGTTTCGCCGAATAGCTACTGTCCAGTAACATGTACCGGGATTGAGGCCATACATGCCGAGATCCCAGGCAAGGCTCCTGTGGCGGGTGAACTTCCAGGATCTGGGTTCAATGGTGAACACGAGGAGGTCATGGCAGTGGAGGTGCTGGTCACCGGCGGTGACACGGATCTGGGGCGTACAGTTGCCGAGGGTTTTCGCGACGACGGTCACAAACTGACGCTGGTAGGCGCCCGGCGCGACGAGCTGGAGGTTGTCGCCAAGGAACTCGAGGTGGACGCCATTGCCTGCGACACCACCAACCCGGCGAGCCTGACCGAGGTCCGCAGCTTGTTTCCCCATCACCTCGACACCATCGTCAACGTGCCCGCGTCGTCCTGGGAAGCCGGTGATCCGCGGACCTACTCGCTGTCGGACACCGCCGCCGCGTGGCGCAACGCGCTCGATGCGACGGTGCTCTCCGCGGTACTCACGGTGCAATGTGTGGGTGACCATCTGCGCTCCGGTGGTTCCATCATCGGCGTGGTGGCGGAAAACCCGCCCGCAAGCAGCGCCGACGCAGCGGTCAAAGCCGCCCTCTCGAATTGGATCGCCGGGCAGGCCGAGGTTTACGGCACCCGCGGCATCACCGTCAACGCTGTCGCGTGCGGCCGCAGCGTCCAGCCCGGGTACGAGGGTCTTTCCCGCGCACCCGCTCCGGTTGCGGCCGAGATCGCCCGGTTGGCGCTGTTTCTGACCACCCCCGCGGCACGCCACATCACCGGCCAGACACTGCACGTAAGCCACGGCGCGCTGGCGCACTTCGCCTGACCCTGTCGGGTTACCCACGCCGATCGCTACGGTAGATGCCGTGGCTATCAGGCTCGGCTTTCAGATCCCCAACTTCTCCTACGGCACCGGCGTCGAAAAGCTGTTTCCATCAGTCATCGCCCAAGCGCGCGAGGCCGAAGCTGCCGGCTATGACTCGCTATTCCTGATGGACCACTTCTATCAGCTGCCCATGCTCGGGACGCCCGACCAGCCCATGTTGGAGGCGTACACCGCCCTGGGCGCCCTGGCCACCGCGACCGAGCGGCTGCAACTGGGCACCCTGGTGACCGGAAATACCTACCGCAACCCGGCCTTACTGGCCAAGATCATCACCACGTTGGACGTGGTCAGTGCCGGCCGGGCGATTCTCGGCATCGGTGCCGGCTGGTTTGAACTCGAACACCGCCAGCTCGGATTCGAGTTCGGCACCTTCACCGACCGATTCGAGCGGCTCGAGGAGGCGCTGCAGATTCTCGACCCGATGATCACAGGCGAGCGCCCCACCGTCTCGGGCAAGTGGTACACCACCGAATCGGCCATGGCCGAGCCGCGTTACCGGGACCGCATCCCGATCCTGATCGGCGGCGGCGGCGAAAAGAAGACCTTCGCAATCGCCGCCCGTAATGCCGACCATCTCAACATCATCGCGGCGCTCGACGAATTGCCCCGCAAGATGGACGCCGTCGCGGCTCGCTGCGAGGAAGCCGGGCGAGACCCCTCGACGCTGGAGACCAGTGTGATGTTGACCGTGGTGATCGACGAGAAGGCCAAACCGGACCAGCTGCCGGCGGAGACGAGTCGACGCATGGTGATCGGCAGCCCGGCGCAGATCGCCGAACAGGTCCAAGCCAAAGGTGCTCGACGCCGGCGTCGACGGTCTGATCATCAACCTGTCCGCGCACGGATACAGCCCCGGCCTGATCACCACAGCCGCCGAAACGCTGCGCCCGCTGCTCGGGCTCTAGCCGGTGTGGTTGATTACACACGCTCGCACCTGGGTATTCAGCGCCCGGCTTGGCTACGGTAGTAGCTAACTGCCGTTCGCCGGTCAAGGAGACCCCTCAGGAGTAGCCGAGCATGAGCCCCCAGCCAGATCCGACAGCTGAAACACGTCGTAGGCATCGAGTCGTGATCATCGGATCTGGATTCGGCGGCCTCAACGCGGCAAAGAAGCTCAAGCGCGCCGACGTCGACATCAAGTTGATCGCCCGTACCACGCACCACCTGTTCCAGCCGCTGCTCTACCAGGTTGCGACGGGCATCGTGTCCGAAGGCGACATCGCGCCGCCCACCCGGGTCGTGCTGCGCCGGCAGCGAAACGTGCAGGTGCTGCTGGGTGACGTCACGCATATCGATCTGGCCGGTCAGTTCGTCGTGTCTGACCTGCTCGGCCACACCTACGAAACCCCGTACGACAGCCTGATCGTCGCCGCCGGGGCCGGGCAGTCCTACTTCGGCAACGACCACTTCGCCGAGTTCGCGCCGGGCATGAAATCCATCGACGACGCGCTCGAGGTGCGGGGACGGATCTTGAGCGCGTTCGAACAGGCCGAACGGTCCCGTGATCCGGAACGACGGGCCAAGCTACTGACTTTCACCGTCATCGGCGCCGGCCCTACCGGTGTCGAAATGGCCGGGCAGATCGCTGAATTGGCTAGCCACACATTGAAGGGCTCGTTTCGGCACATCGATTCGACCAGGGCGCGAGTGATCCTGCTCGACGCCGCGCCTGCCGTGCTGCCGCCATTCGGCGAAAAGCTCGGTCAGCGCGCGGCCGCCCGGCTGGAAAAGATGGGCGTGGAGATCCAGTTGGGTGCCATGGTCACCGACGTAGACCGCAACGGCATCACCGTCAAAGACTCCGACGGCACCATCCGGCGCATCGAGTCGCAGTGCAAGGTATGGTCCGCCGGTGTCTCGGCCAGTGCCCTGGGTCACGATCTCGCCGAGCAGTCGTCGGTCGAACTCGACCGCGCCGGCCGGGTCAAGGTGCTGCCGGATCTGACGATCCCCGGGCACCCCAACGTGTTCGTCATCGGAGACATGGCAGCGGTCGAGGGCGTGCCCGGGGTGGCGCAGGGAGCCATCCAGGGCGCCAAGTACGCCGCCGGCACAATCAAAGCCGAACTCGCCGGGGCCGATCCGACACAGCGTGAGCCCTTCCAGTACTTCGACAAGGGGTCCATGGCCACAGTGTCGCGGTTTTCCGCGGTGGCCAAGATCGGTCCGGTGGAGTTCAGCGGCCTGATTGCCTGGTTCGCCTGGCTGGTGTTGCACTTGGTCTACTTGGTCGGGTTCAAGACCAAGGTCAGTACGCTGCTGTCCTGGACTGTGACCTTCCTGAGCACTCGGCGCGGTCAGCTGACCATCACCGAACAGCAGGCGTTCGCGCGCACCCGGCTCGAGCAGCTGGCGGTACTGGCGGCCGAGGCGCACCGCCCGGCGGCTCGGCGGGCAAGCTGACAGATAACCGGGCACCCTGCCAGGTGCTCAGTGTCCCGCCACCTGCCAACGTCAAGATCGTCGACGTATCCGGTAGGTCGGAAGCCAATGTCGTTTCGGGATAACGTAGTTCGTTGATAGTCGCCCGCGGTGCCGAGATGACGTCATCGGCCAGCGATCCGGCGCCCAGTTCCACCCGGTGTCGCAGCATCGGGCGGCCATCCCGGTCGGCGCGCAGCGAGCCTGTCCAAAACCCTTCACTTTCACCGTATCTGCCGATCTGAACCCGTTCGCGGAAGCGGAGCTCGCACCCGTCGTGCAGCCGCAGGGCAACGGTCGACAGGTGTCGGGCCGCCGCGGCGACGACCGTCGGCTCCAGGTCCACATCCAGGATTCCGGTCACCTCGATGTCCCAATGGGCTTGGGATGTCGGTGTTTCGACACCGGGCAACGCCACGGTGCCGGCTGCGCTGCGTAGCCGCAGCCGGGCGCCCTGTTCGACGACCACCCGGATGTCGACGATGTCGCCACCAAGCGGGTTTGCCGCCGCCGACACCAGATATATGGTGTCGGGCGCGGTGCAACGAGCCGTGATGCCACCGCGGGATTGGATGCGCGGCAATCGGTTCCGGGCTGCTACCAGCAGGACCTCAGATTGCATCAGCGACTGCCAATTGGGCACGAACCCAGGCCAGCACCGCGGTGGCGGCCGGGTCCTCGGTCAACGACTGCAGCACCGTCGGCCGGCCGTCGCGCACCGCGTCGGCGTCGCGGGACATCACCTGCAAGTCGGCGCCTACCAGCGGGGCAAGGTCAGTCTTGTTGACTACCAACAGATCCGAGTAGGTGACTCCCGGTCCGCCCTTGCGCGGCACTTTGTCGCCGCCAGCCACGTCGACGACGAAGATCTGCACATCCACCAGGCCGGAAGAAAAGGTAGCCGTGAGGTTGTCGCCCCCGGACTCGACCAGGATCAGGTCGAGTGGGTCGTGCGCTGCGATCAAGTCGTCGATCGCATCGAGGTTCGCGGTGATGTCGTCGCGGATCGCGGTGTGCGGGCACCCGCCGGTCTGCACGGCCGCAATCCGGTCGTCGGGCAGCACCGCATGCTTGCGCAGGAAGTCGGCGTCCTCGGTGGTGTAGATGTCGTTGGTCAGCACGGCCAGGGACAACTCGTCGCGCAACTGCCGGCACAGCGCCGCCACGAGCGCGGTCTTGCCGGAGCCCACCGGGCCGCCGATGCCGATGCGCAACGGCTCCCCCGGTTGACGGACCCGTCGTGGACGGTGGCTCTGGGCGTGTGAGTGCGAATGTGTTGACACTGCTTACCTTTCAGGAGGCGAACAAAGGTCGCTCGCGTTCGGCATGGCGTTGCGCCAGCATGTCGAGCAGCGGATCGGACAAGTCGGCCAGTCCGGCGGTGGCCTCGGCGGCGGTGTGTTCGCACAATTGCGACAGCCGGAAGGTCAGCACTGCGACGTCGGTGGGGTCCAGCGCTAGTAGTCGCTGGGCGGCGGTGGCCGAGCCGGTCATGGTGGTGTAGACGATGTGCAGCGCGTTGTGTTGCGGGGTGAGTCCGCTGAGGGCTCCGATGCGTCCTGCGGTTACCGCCAGATGTGGCCGCGGGCCGAGGTCGTCCCAGTCGGCTTCGGGCCACACCGTCCGGGCCAGCCGCGTCAGGCCGCGGCCCTGGCTGCGTGAAGCTTGCCTGGCCGCGGGAGCTGGTGTGCGGGCGTCGGTTTCGTGGTCGGCGTCGGCGGGTGTCAGCTCGCCGCGGTGCACTGCCGCCGCGATCGAGGCCGTGACCAGTCCGTGGCTGCGGATCCGTCGTGTCAGGAACGCCTGCAGGGTGGCCAGATCGGTCACCAGACCGCTGGTGACGGCCTCTTCGATGCCTCCGGAGTGCACGTGCGATCCGGTGGGCAGCCGCGAGTCGGCCAGAGCGAGCAGCACCGCAAGCGAGGTCATCGGAGGGTCACTGGAGGGTCACTAGAGGCTACTAGAATAAGAAATATCGTTGCGCCATGGGAAGTTCGGTGGCGGGTTGTTCCTGCCAGACTTCACCGTCAATACGCACGGTAAAGGTGTCGGGATCGACCTCGATGGTGGGTAGTGCGTCGTTGAGCGGCAAGTCGGCCTTGCCCACGGTGCGTACATCGGCCACCGGAACCAGCCGGCGGTTGACTGCGAGCCGGCCGGCCAATCCCGCATCGACGGACGCCGGCGCGACGAAGTGCACGGAAGTGGCGGCCGCAGTGGCCGGGGCGGCGCCGAACATCGGTCGCGGCAGCACCGGCTGGGGCGTGGGTATCGAGGCGTTGGCGTCGCCCATGGCCGCCCAGGCGATCACGCCGCCCTTGAGCACCAGGTCCGGGCGCACCCCAAAAAATGCCGGCTCCCAGAGCACCAGGTCGGCGAGCTTGCCCACCTCGATCGAGCCGATTTCGTGGTCCATGCCGTGTGCGACGGCCGGGCAGATGGTGTATTTGGCGACGTAGCGGCGTGTCCGGTTATTGTCGGCCCGGCCGTCACCGGGCAGTGTGCCGCGACGGCGTTTCATCACGTGGGCGGTCTGCCAGGTGCGCATTATCACCTCGCCGATGCGGCCCATGGCCTGGGAGTCGCTGCCGATCATCGAGATTGCCCCCATGTCGTGCAGCAGATCTTCGGCGGCCATGGTGGACGGGCGGATCCGGCTTTCGGCGAAGGCCAGATCTTCGGGTACCGAGGGATTGAGGTGATGGCAGACCATCAGCATGTCCAGATGCTCGTCGAGCGTGTTCACCGTGTGCGGACGAGTCGGATTGGTGGAACTGGGAAGCACATTCGGCTGTCCGGCCACTTTCATGATGTCGGGTGCGTGGCCGCCGCCGGCGCCCTCGGTGTGGTAGGTGTGGATCGAACGGCCGGCAATGGCGGCAATGGTGTTTTCGACGAATCCCATCTCGTTGAGGGTGTCGGTGTGCAGCGCCACCTGCACCCCGGCGGCGTCGGCAACCCTCAGGCAGGCGTCGATGGCGGCGGGGGTGGATCCCCAGTCCTCGTGCAATTTGAAACCCGACGCGCCGCCGCGCAATTGCTCCCACAACCCCTCGTGGCTGACGGTGTTTCCCTTGCCGAGCAGGGCAAAGTTCACCGGCCAGCAATCCAGTGATTCCAGCATCCGGGCCAGATGCCATGCCCCGGGGGTGACGGTGGTGGCCTTGGTGCCTTCGGCGGGGCCGGTTCCGCCGCCGATGATGGTCGTGATGCCCGCGCCCAGCGCTACGGGTATCAGCTGCGGGCAGATCAAGTGTACGTGACAGTCGATGGCGCCGGCGGTGAGAATGCGCCCGTTGCCGCCGATGACCTCGGTGGAGGGTCCGACGACCAGATCCGGATGCACACCCGACATGGTGTCGGGATTACCGGCCTTGCCGATCGCGACGACGCGGCCATCACGAATCCCGATGTCGGCCTTGATGATTCCCCAATAGTCGATAATCACTGCACCGGTGATGACAGTGTCGGGCGCGCCGTCGGCCCGGGTCGCGCGCCCCTGACCCATCGACTCGCGCAACACCTTGCCGCCACCGAAGACTGCCTCGTCACCGGCCAGTCCCGGCCCACCGCAGCGGTCTTCGCTGATTTCGACCAGTAGATCGGTGTCGGCCAGTCTGATCCGGTCACCGGTGGTAGGACCGTACAGCTGCGCGTAGCGCTCCCGGGTCAACCGCATCATGAAGCGTCGAGCCTTCCCGGGGGATCCAGTGTCAGCCCGTGGACCTCGCGTCGCCCGCGTAGCGGAACCAGCTGGACGGTCCGGGAAACGCCCGGCTCGAAGCGGACCGCGGTGGCCGCCGGAATGTCCAACCGGTAGCCCTGGGCCGCCGCGCGATCGAACGACAGCGCCGCATTGGCCTGTGGAAGGTGGACGTGACTGCCGACCTGGACCGGACGGTCACCGGTGTTGATGACCCGCATCTCCAGCTGCTGCGCGCCCGCGTTGATGTCGATGTCGCCGGTGCCGTAAAGGATTTCGCCGGGAATCATGCGATTGGATGATGGACGGTGACCAACTTGGTGCCGTCCGGGAATGTTGCTTCCACTTGCACATCTGTGATCATCTCCGGTACTCCCTCCATCACGTCGTCGCGGCCCAGCACATCACATCCGCTGGCCATCAGCTCGGCAACGGTGCGGCCGTCCCGCGCGCCTTCCAGGATGTGGTCGGTGATTACGGCGACGGCTTCGGGGTGATTGAGGCGCAAACCGCGGCCCCGACGGCGGCGGGCCAGCTCGGCGGCGTAGGACAACAGAAGTCGCTCTTGCTCATGCGGCGTCAGACGCATGGCCTCCGATCCTGCCATGGGCGCCGCGGTGTTGCGCGCGGGAGCCGCATTCACAGCTGTCTTTCAGCGTGAAGTGCGTCGCGGCGGCCGGCGGGGTAGGTACGGTGAAGTGCGGCGCGCCGAGGGGGCCGCCCGGACGAGTTCGCCGTACCCGGAGAGCGACAAGACGGTGAGTGCGGGAAATGTGGCGCGCCGGCATATCGGAACGGTCCAGTGGACTTGCCCTTCGCTTATTGGCGGTCGCCGGTGCGTCCTCCCGCCTTGAGTTGCTTCTGGACGAGAGGACACCGTGATGACAAATCCGTTCGCTGGCCAAGCCGACATCCCGAACCGGGAGGGCCTGTGGGCTCAGCAGGCCGAAGCCGAGTTGCCCACCCGCCGCCACCGCGAAGAAATAGACCGCTGCATCGCCCACGGCCTACAAGCCGCCCCCACGATCAACGACCGGACGCTGTCGACCTATGCCCGTGGTGAACTCCCCCACTTCGCCGGGGAACGCGGAACCTTCCTCAAGGCGCCGTTTCTCGAGGACGTGAACGACGTCGCCGACGCCGAGGTGGCCGTCTTCGGGGCACCGCTGGATGCCGGCACCACCTACCGCCCGGGCACCCGATTCGGGCCGATGGGAATCCGCCGCTCGGCCAACCTGTTCGGCACATACTGCTACGAATTGGGCGTCGACCTGCGAGAACAGCTCAACATCGTCGACATCGGCGACGTGGTCACCATTCCCGCCAACATCGAGAAGTCGTTCGACCAGATCAGCCAGGCCATGGCCCATGTGGTGTCCAACGGTGTGTTCCCGGTCGTGCTCGGTGGCGACCACTCGATCGGCTTCCCAACGGTGCGGGGCCTGGCCCCCTACCTGGACGGCAACGTGGGCATCATCCATTTCGACCGGCACGTCGACACCCAGGAAACCGATCTGGACGAGCGGATGCACACCACGCCGTGGTTCCACGCCACCAACATCAAGAACGCCCCCGCCACCAACCTGGTGCAGATCGGCATCGGTGGATGGCAGGCGCCGCGCGCCGGCGTCCAGGTGGGCCGCCAGCGCGGTAGCACCGTCATCACGGTCGGAGACGTCGAACGCGTCGGGATCGAAAAGGTCGCCGAGATCGCGCTCGAAACGGCGTGGAAGGACGCCAAGGCGGTGTATCTGTCGTTCGACATCGACGTCATCGATGCCGGGTTCGTGCCCGGCACCGGCTGGCCCGAGCCCGGCGGGCTCCTGCCGCGGGAAGCCCTCAACCTGATCCGGATGATCTCCGAACCCGGTCTGAACGGCATCGAGGTGGTGGAGTGCTCACCGCCCTACGACTGGGCCGAGCAGACCGCGCTGATGAGCAGCAGGGTCATCCTGGACAGCCTGGCCGTCATGGTGCGGGCCGGAAAGCTGGGCAAGAAACCGGCCACCCTCGAGCGGCACGCGTGGGGGCCCTTCGCCGATTGACTCAGCCTCGCAGGATCAGCCGATGAACGTCTACTGCCGAGACCGTCTCGCGCGCACCTATATACGCGCGAGACGCGGGCGCGCGACAACCCGTGCGCCACCGGGTTTGTCGCCCTGCCAAAAGCTACGTTCGGTGCCGCTGGGCGACGTTACCGACGTAACCCGTCACTACTGCCCACAATCCTCCGGATTGTCACTCAAGTTCGCTCATTTTACGTATAGCAAACGTTGGTTGGCATCGTTGCCGAACGTGATCTGCCGTGTGCGTCGTTGCCACACGGCACCTCCGATGCCGCGAGTGCGGACTGCGTCGGCCCGCTTCCCGATGATGGGCGATCGACTGATCAATCGCAGTGGTCAGAATTCCTCTCGAATCATAAAAGTCTGTATTGCAACAGCTTTGATGCGACCCACGGCTGGCTCGGTACAGTTTCGGATCCGCCGGCAGCTGCGGTCCACCGTTCTATCGGCCCACCGGGCTCAGTCCTGCGCGGCTGGTTTCGAACTGTTGCCGACTCGACGGACAAAGTGTCACATCGAGACCGAACCCAGCACTTTCAGCAAACTACCAGCGATTAGCCAGTGTGACTACAGGGATAGCGTTCATCATTACCTCCGGCCCGGCGAGTGGGACGTCGTGGGGGCCGTCATTCGTGCGCCAACGACGGCGCTCGAAACCGAGCAGCAAGTCAACATTCGAAAGTGTTGCGGCCGCGAATGTTTGGCCTGGTGCCCGGTCAGGTGCGAGGGGGCTTTGGCGTTGGATTTCTCGGTGTTGCCGCCGGAGGTCAACTCCGGTCGGATGTACGCGGGCCCGGGGTCGGGGCCCTTGGTGGCAGCCGCCGTCGCCTGGGACGGGTTGGCGGCAGAGCTGAATTCGACGGCGGCGTCCTATCGGGCGGCGGTGTCGGAGTTGACGGATGGGCCGTGGGTGGGCCCGTCGTCGAGATCCATGGTTGCCGCCGTGGCGCCGTTTGTGTCGTGGATGAGCGTTACGGCCGCACAGGCGCAGCAGACCGCCGGTCAGCTCAAATCGGCCATCGCGGCCTACGAAACCGCGTTCACGGCCACCGTGCCGCCGCCGGAGATCGAGGTGAATCGGGCGTTGTTGGCGGCGCTGGTGGCCACGAACATTCTGGGCCAGAACACCCCGGCGATCATGGCCACCGAGGCGCAATACACCGAGATGTGGGCTCAGGACGCGGCGGCGATGTACGGCTACGCCGGTGCGTCAGCGGTGGCAACAGCGTTGACACCGTTCAACTCACCGCCACCGACGACCAACCCTGGCGGTACGGCCAGTCAAGCCGCCACGGTCTCGCAGGTCGCCGCCTCCGCGGCCGGCCCGAGCACCCAGTCCCAGCTGTCGCAGTTGGCGGCGGTGCCCAACGCGCTGCAAAGCCTCGCGTTGGGCGGAGGATCGTTCGATCCGGTTGCGCTGCTGGAGAACTTCCTCGGTACCGAGTTGGGCACCGACGTCAACACGTTCGCCATGAATGTGGGGAACTGGACGCTGGTCCTCAGCGGGTTCTTGTTCACGGCTTCTGGCATCACTCCCCTGTTGGGCGGTCTTTACGGGTTGGCACTACCCGCGGAAGCAGCGGCTGCGGCCGGGGTGGCCCCCGACGCCGGGCTGGGAGCGCTGCTGGGCTCCTATGACCCGGCTACGGGCGGGGCACTTCCGGCCAGTCCGGGCGGTGCCGGGGTATCGGCGGGCTTGGGCGAGGCGGCCACGGTCGGCAAGTTGTCGGTGCCGGCATCGTGGACTGCGTCCCCGGCGATCCGATTGGCCGCCGCAACGTCGCCAATCGCCAGCCTCGACGGCATACCCGGGGTCGAGACGGCCGGACCGGGAGGCTGCTACGGCGGCATTCCGCCGGTGGGCAGCGTTGTCAACGCGTCGCGCGGCGACCAGACCCGCCCTCGATCCGCCTCACGTACCAAGATGCTCCCACCGTGGGCTGTCGAGCAGCGCGCCGACGACCAGCTCCCGGGCCGCTCGGCACCGGCCCAACGCGGTATCTCCCAGGTGGCCAGCACGTTGAGCCAACGCGAACGTGACGAGCTCGACAAGTTGCGCAAGGAGATCGCCGAAGTGGCGATGGAGCGCGATGCGGCAGCCCGCCTGATCAAGGAGGCGATCTTGTGATCAGCCTCATGGATTTTGGCGGACTGCCGCCGGAGATCAATTCTGCCCGGATGTATGCGGGCCCGGGTGCGATGTCACTGGTGACGGCCGCCGGAACGTGGCAGGCGTTGGCGGCAGAGTTGGGGACGGCGGTGAGCTTGTATCGGACGGTGGTCGCAGAGCTGACCGGCGGGCCGTGGCTGGGTCCGTCATCGGGTGCGATGGCCGCGGCGGTGGCCCCATATGTGCTCTGGCTGACCACCACCGCCGCCCGGGCGCTGCAGACCGCGAGCCAGCTGGGATCCGCGGTGGCGGCCTACGAGGCGGCAGTTGCGGCCACGGTGCCCCCGCCGGCGATCGAGGTCAACCGGGCGTTGTTGGCGTCGCTCGTGGCCACCAATGTTCTGGGACAGAATGCGCCGGCGATCGCGGCCACCGAGGCGCAGTACTCAGAGATGTGGGCCCAGGATGCCGCGGCGATGTACGGCTATGCCGGCGCGTCGGCGGTGGCAACCAGGTTGACGCCGTTCACCGCACCCAAGCAGGACACGAACCCGGCCGGGACCGCGGCTCAGTCCACCGCGGTCAGCCAGGCAGCCGCCGCCGGGACCGGCGCCGGCACCCAGTCGGGGTTGTCGAGCGTGCCCGACATGCTGCAAACTCTGTCGGCGGGGACGTTTCCCGGATCGAATCTGTTGCTGGACTTCTTCAACAGTTATCCGATCCAGACGTTCAACTCCCTGAGCGGATCGACTGTCGGTTATCAGATCCTTTCCGAGGGACTGAACTTCGACGCCTCCGGGCTTTGCCTGACCCTTGCACCGGCGATCGCCGTGGCCTGGAATCCATTGATCGATTCGCTGACCGCGACCACGGCGTCGGACGTTTCTCCGCTGGCCGGGGACGGACTGGCGGGCGGGCTGGGTTCCACGCTGGTTGATTCGCATGGCTCGGGGGCGAGCGCCGGGGCGTCGGCCGGCCTGGGCCAGGCGATGTCGGTCGGCAAGCTGTCGGTCCCGCAGTCATGGGCCGGGTCCCCGGCGATCCGGCTCACCGCGAGCGCGTTGCCGACCGCCGCCCTCGACGGACTGCCGCAGGTCGCCGCGCCCGGCGGCTTCTACGGCATGCCCCCGATGGGCCCGGTGGCCAGCGTGGTCAACGCGCCACGGGGCGACCAGACGCGGCCTCGAGCCGGCTCACGTCAACCGGTGATCCCGGCCCTTGCCGGCGAGCCGGGGATGCGTGAGGATCCCGCGGCCCGGTGGGTCACGGCGAGCACCAAGGCCGACGAGGACGCCGCGGTCAGCGACCCCGATGAGCTCAACCAGCTGCGCAAAGCACTCGCCGACGTCTCTCGGCAGCGCGACGTACTCAAGCGCACGGCCGCGACATTGATCAAGGAGGCGAGGGACAAGTAGCACAGCCTGTCGCTTGTCGCGATTCGAGCGGCAAGGACGCAGCAGCACAACCGATTTGGCATATCGATGATGGGGAGTCCGTGCAGATGTTTTTCACGAAGCCACTGGCTGGGGGGCGAAGTTTGGACACCGATGTGGCGCTCGACGTAACCGGCCGAGTCACTCATGCCGCGCACAATGGCGCGGACCACCAGAAGGTCCATGCGGATAACACCGCCACGACATCCGGCAATATTCCGGAAGACGACGAGGACCTTGCCCAGCTCAAGGCGCTGGGGTTCCAGTCGGAGTTCCGCCGAGACATGAGCCCGTGGGCCAATTTCTCGCTCGGCTTCACCTACCTGTCGCCCGTGGTCGGCATCTATACGGTGTTCGCGTTCGCGTTGGCCACCGCCGGTCCGCCGATGATCTGGAGTCTGCTGATCGTCGGCGCCGGGCAGATGCTGGTCGCGCTGGTGTTCAGCGAAGTGGTGGCGCAATTCCCGGTGGCCGGTGGCGTCTACCCCTGGGCGCGACGGTTGTGGGGTCGCAAATGGGCATGGATGACCGGCTGGATCTACATGTTCTGCCTGTTGGCGCTGATCGCGGATGCGGCTTTCGGCGCCGGCCCGTATGTGGCGGCGATGTTCGGCTTCGCACCCACCGTTGAGGCCAAGATCTATTGCGGACTGGCCGTGTTGGCGGTGGCGACACTGATCAACCTGACCGGGACCAAAATTCTGGGTTACTTCGCCATCTTCGGCTTCTCCGCCGAGCTGATCGGCGCCCTGGTCGTCGGCGTCTGGCTGCTGGTCATGCACCGCCACCACGGGCTCGGCGTGCTCTTTCACAGTTTCGGTGCCGAAGGCAATCACAGTTTCCTGTATGCGTTCCTGGCTGCCGGCCTGATCGGTCTCTACCAGTTCTTTGGGTTCGAGGCGTGCGGAGACGTTGCCGAGGAGGTTCGCAATCCCGGAGTACAGATCCCCAAGGCGATGCGGCGCACCATCTACATCGGCGGGGCCGCGTCAACGTTCGTGTGCCTGAGCCTGATCCTGTCGGTCACCGACTTCGGCGCGGTGATCCGCGGCGAGGACACCAATCCGATCTCGACCGTTCTCGCCAGTGCCTTCGGCGATATCGGCTCCCGGATCGTGCTCGGCATCGTGTTGATCTCATTCGTATCGTGCGCACTGAGCCTGCAGGCCGCTGCCAGCCGCCTCATCTATTCCTATGGCCGCGACGGCATGATCGTCGGCTCGCGGCTGTTGGCACGGTTCGATCACAAACGACACGTGCCGCCGTACGCCCTGCTGGCCGCCGTCATCATCCCGGCATCGCTGATCATCGGCTCAATCGTCTCCGAACACCCGCTCAACAAGCTCATCAGCTTCGGCACCGTCGGGGTCTACCTCGGGTTCCAGATGGTCGTGCTGGCGGCCCTGCGCGCCAGACTGAAGGGCTGGGCGCCGTCCGGCAAGTACCGGCTGGGCCGCTGGGGAATGGCCGTCAACATCGGCGCCCTGGCCTACGGCGTCGCGGCGATCACCAACGTCTGCTGGCCGCGGACGCCCGAGGCGCCCTGGTACGACAACTACGTCGTACTGCTGATGTCGGGGGTCATCGTCAGCCTCGGCATCCTGTACATGATCTGCAGCCGGGCCTACGCCAACAGCGACGCCCCGCACGCTGACGCGATTCCGCGGCACCGCGAGATCGATCGGGCAGTCACAGCGAGGCCGGCAAGGCCGGCGGTGAAACATCACTAAAAGGTGAAACGCCGGACCTCGCGCGGTGTCGCGTCGACCCGTCGACACCGCGGCGACGCTGGGTTCAGGAGTCTGGCGACGGCTCCAGATTTTGCAGCCGCACCTGACCCCGGGCCACCACCCGATCGGTCTCGTCGGTGATGACGACCAACCACAGCTGTTGACGCCGGCCGCGATGCAATGGTTCGGCGGTGCCGTACACCATGCCCGACGTGATGGCATGCAGAAAATCGGTGTTGTTGTTGACGCCGACCACGCCCCCACCGCCGCGGGTACTGAGCCAGGTGAACGCCGCCACGCTGGCCATGCTCTCGATCATCGAGCAGTACACACCGCCGTGCACGAGGCCCATCGGCTGCAACAGCTCGGGTCTGACCTTCAGCTGCGCGCGTGCGCCGTCCGGGCTGAGTTCGGTGAATTGCAGACCCAGTTGATTGTCGAACGGCGCGGTGAACGTCGGCGGGCTGACACCTGTGTCCGGGTCGGGGTCAGATGGCACGTTCATGTGTCTACACCATCGGTATCGGCGGGTTCCCGCAGGTCTGCCGGCGCCATGGAACACCTCGGGGCGAACAACGGGCGAGCCCCGTGCACCAGCACGGGGCTCGCCGATCGAGTAGACCGGGGGGCACTGCAGCCCTCAGGACTCCGGCACGGTCATGTATTGCTCGACCACCCTTAGGATAGGCAAGGCTGCCCTAATTCTGCAAGCATCGAATGTGCCGAATTGCCTAAGGGTGTCGGAGGGTGTCGGAGGGTGCCGAACTCGGAGCCGGCGCTGACAGATGAATCAGGACCGCTTGGATACGACAGTCGGTAGTAAACCGGAGTACGCTTGGTGCAACGCTCAGGGAGAGAACGAACTATGGCCAAGCTGACGCGGTTGGGGGATCTGGAACGTGCAGTGATGGACCACCTGTGGTCCACGCCGGAACCCCAGACCGTCCGCCAGGTCCACGCAGCGTTGTCGGCGCGACGTGACCTTGCCTACACCACCGTCATGACCGTGCTGCAACGGTTAGCGAAAAAGAATCTGGTCTCACAGATCCGCGACGATCGGGCGCACCGCTACGCACCTGTGCACGGCCGCGACGAGTTGGTTGCCGGTCTGATGGTCGACGCGCTGGCCCAGGCCGAGGACTCCGGCAGCAGACACGCCGCACTAGTTCACTTCGTCGAGCGTGTCGGTGCCGACGAGGCCGACGCACTTCGTCGCGCCCTTGCCGAATTGGAAGCGGCACACCGCATTCCCCCATCTGCTGGCGCTCCGGCGGAGGACTGAGAGAGACTAGCAGCGTGTCCGCGCTGGCCTTCACCATCCTCGCGGTGCTGCTGGCTGGCCCGACACCAGCCTTGTTGGCACGAGCGACGTGGCCGCTGCGCGCCCCGCGGGCCGCGATGGTCCTCTGGCAAGCGATAGCACTGGCCGCGGCGCTCTCGGCGTTCAGCGCGGGCATCGCCATCGCCAGCCGGCTGCTCATGCCCGGCGCTGACGGGCGGCCTACGGCCGGTGTCCTCGACGCCCGAATCCGGCTCGGCTGGCCGTTGTGGGCGGCATATATCACCGTCTTCGCGCTGACTGTGCTGGTCGGGGCCCGGCTAATGGTTGCCATAGTTCGGGTGGCCATCGCCACTCGGCGCCGTCGGGCCCATCACCGTATGGTGGTCGATCTGGTTGGAGTAGGGCACGGCGCCGCGCTGGCCGAGCCTTGCGCGCGAACCCGGGATCTGCGCGTGCTCAACGTGGCGCAACCGCTTGCCTATTGTCTGCCCGGCGTCCGTAGCCGGGTAGTGGTCAGCGAGGGAACGCTGACGGCGCTGACCCACAAGGAAGTCGCCGCCATCCTCACCCACGAGCGGGCGCATCTGCGTGCCCGTCACGACCTGGTCCTGGAAGCATTCACCGCCGTGCACGCGGCATTTCCGCGGCTCGTCCGCAGCGCTAATGCGCTGCGTGCCGTGCAGCTACTGGTTGAACTGCTCGCCGACGACGCCGCGGTGCGCGCCGCCGGTCGCGCGGCGCTGGCCCGGGCACTGGTCGCCTGCGCCTCCTGCACAGCGCCGTCGGGCGCCCTGGCCGCCGGAGGCCCCAGCACGGTGGTACGGGTGCGGCGGCTGGCCGGACGCGGCAATAGCCGGGCGCTATCCGTGACCGCGTATCTGGCCGCGGCCGCGGTGCTGGTGGTGCCCACGGTCGCGCTGGCCGTCCCGTGGCTCACCGAGCTGCAGCGGCTGTTCGGCGTCTGACACAGGCCCAAACACCTTGGAAGACCGCGACCCCACTGTGCCACAGTGTGTCGGACCAGCCTTGCCGGACAGCTTCGGCAAGAATTCGCCAAACCTGACAGGCCCGACCGAAAGGCAGCACATGAGTTCGTCGGAATCGAGCACCGCCACCGCACAGATCGGCGTCACCGGCCTGGCGGTGATGGGTTCGAACATCGCCCGCAACTTCGCCCGGCACGGCTACACCGTGGCGCTGCACAACCGGTCCGTCGCCAAGACCGATGCGCTGCTGAAAGAGCACGGGTCGGAGGGAAACTTCGTCCGCAGTGAAACGATTACGGAGTTTCTGGCCGCACTGCAGACGCCCCGCCGGGTGCTGATCATGGTTAAGGCCGGTGACCCGACCGACGCCGTCATCAACGCGCTCGCCGACGCCATGGAGCCCGGCGACATCATCATCGACGGCGGAAACGCGCTCTACACCGACACCATTCGCCGGGAAAGGGCGATGCGAGAGCGCGGACTGCACTTCGTCGGCGCCGGGATCTCCGGCGGCGAAGAGGGCGCGCTGAACGGGCCGTCGATCATGCCCGGCGGGCCCGCGGAATCGTATGAATCGCTGGGACCGCTGCTCGAGGAGATCTCGGCGCACGTCGACGGCGTGCCGTGCTGTACCCACATCGGCCCCGATGGCTCCGGGCACTTCGTCAAGATGGTGCACAACGGCATCGAGTACTCCGACATGCAGCTGATCGGCGAGGCATACCAGCTGCTGCGCGACGGGCTGGGGCTGAGCGCACCGCGGATCGCCGAGGTGTTCACCGAGTGGAACAAGGGCGACCTGGACAGCTATCTGGTCGAGATCACGGCCGAGGTGTTGCGACACAACGACGCCAAGACCGGAAAGCCACTCGTCGATGTGATCCTCGACCAAGCCGAGCAGAAAGGCACCGGACGCTGGACCGTCAAGTCCGCCCTGGACCTGGGGGTGCCCGTGACCGGCATCGCCGAGGCGGTGTTCGCCCGTGCGCTATCGGGATCCGTGGAGCAGCGTGCGGCGACCCGCGGGTTGGCCTCCGGGCGGCTCGGTGACCGGCCGGCCGATCCCGACACCTTCACCGAGGACGTTCGACGGGCCTTGTACGCCTCCAAAATCGTGGCCTATGCGCAGGGCTTCAACCACATCCAGGCCGGCAGCGCCGAATACGGCTGGCAGATCTCCCCCGGCGACCTGGCCACCATTTGGCGGGGCGGCTGCATCATCCGGGCGAAGTTCCTCAACCGCATCAAGGAAGCCTTCGACGCCGAACCCAACCTGGCCAGTCTGCTCGTCGCGCCATATTTCCGCAGCGCCGTTGAGTCGGCTATCGACAGTTGGCGGCGCGTGGTGTCCACCGCGGCCCAGCTGGGTATTCCCACGCCCGGGTTCTCGTCGGCCCTGTCCTACTATGATGCGCTGCGCACCGAGCGGCTGCCTGCCGCCCTTACCCAGGCCCAGCGCGACTTTTTCGGCGCGCACACGTACGGGCGGATCGACGGACCGGGCAAGTTCCACACTTTGTGGGGCGCAGACCGCAGCGAGGTCCCGGCCTAGCCGGGCTGGAAGGGACTCAACCAAAGGCGAGCCATGAGGTTTCTGGACGGGCACCGGCCCGGATACGACCTGACCTATGACGACGTGTTCATCATGCCGAGCCGCTCGGAGGTGGCGTCGCGGTTCGACGTGGATCTGTCCACCGCCGACGGTTCGGGAACCACGATTCCGGTGGTGGTGGCCAACATGACGGCGGTGGCCGGGCGCCGGATGGCTGAGACCGTGGCTCGCCGCGGCGGCATCGTGATCCTGCCGCAGGACCTGCCCGTCCCGGCCGTGCAGCAGACCGTGCACTTCGTCAAGAGCCGTGATCTGGTGCTCGACACGCCGGTGACGCTGGCGCCCGACGACTCCGTGTCCGATGCGATGGCGCTGATCCACAAGCGGTCGCACGGAGTCGCCGTGGTTGTCTTCGAGGGCCGCCCCATCGGTTTGGTGAGTGAATCGTCCTGCCTGGGCGTGGACCGCTTCACTCGGGTGCGCGATATCGCCGCGGCGGACTTCGTGACGGCCCCGGTGGGCACCGAGCCGCGCAAGATCTTCGATCTGTTGGAGCACGCCCCCATCGATGTCGCGGTGGTCACCAGCGCCGATGGGACATTGGCGGGCGTGCT
This sequence comes from Mycobacterium persicum, assembly GCF_002086675.1. Classification (GTDB taxonomy): domain Bacteria; phylum Actinomycetota; class Actinomycetes; order Mycobacteriales; family Mycobacteriaceae; genus Mycobacterium; species Mycobacterium persicum. The sequence goes on along the minus strand of NZ_MVIF01000013.1, from coordinate 64,576 downwards.
GACCCGTACCGGCGCGATCCGCGCCGGCATCTACACCCCGGCCACTGACGCCGGACGCCGACTTCGGATCGGTGCGGCCCTCGGCATCACCGGCGACGTGGCCGCCAAGGCTCGTGCCCTCGCCGAAACAGGGGTCGACGTGCTGGTGATCGACACCGCGCACGGGCACCAGCTCAAGGCGCTGGATGCGATAAGCGCGGTAGCGTCGCTGGAGTTGGGTGTGCCGCTGGCGGCCGGCAACGTGGTCTCGGCCGAGGGAACCCGCGAGCTGCTGGGCGCCGGGGCGAGCATCGTCAAGGTCGGCGTCGGCCCCGGTGCCATGTGCACGACTCGGATGATGACCGGCGTCGGCCGCCCGCAGTTCTCCGCCGTGGTCGAATGCGCTGCCGCGGCAAGGCAACTCGGTGGCCATGTGTGGGCCGACGGCGGAATCCGCCATCCGCGCGATGTCGCGCTGGCGCTCGCGGCCGGTGCGTCGAACGTGATGATCGGATCGTGGTTCGCCGGCACCTACGAGTCTCCGGGTGATCTGATGCGAGACCGCGAGGATCAGCCGTACAAGGAGAGCTACGGCATGGCGTCCAAACGGGCGGTGGTCGCCCGGACCACCACCGACAGCGCCTTCGACCGCGCCCGAAAGGCGCTGTTCGACGAAGGTATCTCGACGTCGCGGATGGGGCTCGACCCGGATCGCGGCGGTGTCGAGGATCTGATCGACCACATCACCTCTGGCGTGCGCAGCACGTGCACCTATGTCGGCGCCGCCAACCTGGCGGAGTTGCATGAGCGTGCGGTGATCGGTGTTCAGTCGGCGGCGGGCTTCGCCGAAGGCCATCCGTTGCCCACCGGCTGGTGAGTGCGGTCACCGGGTGGCGGGCACCGATTCGTGCCGAACGGTTTCGCTACGATATGGACTTCAGTCCCGCGACGCAGCGCCGCGGGATCGAGCGAAAGGGATGACGTGCCGCAGGCACCCGTCGAAGCCGTAGGCTTCGGGGGCGGGCCACGCCCGGCGTCGGAGCGGGCTGCGGCGACATCACGACCACCAGGCCGCCCATGATGTTCGCCGGCACCGTCGTCAGCATCGTCGCCATCTTGGCGCTGACCTTCGGCACCGCGGTGTTCGTAGCGGCCGAATTCTCGCTGACCGCGCTGGACCGCAGCACCGTCGATGCGAACGCCCGCGCTGGCGGCACCCGCGACCGGTTCATCCGGCGCGCGCATCGCCGGCTGTCATTCCAACTGTCCGGCGCACAATTGGGCATCTCCATCACCACTCTGACGACCGGTTACCTGACCGAACCCCTGGTGGGCGAGCTCCCGTACCCGGCACTCACCGCCATCGGAATCTCGGATCGGATGTCCGACGCAATCACGACGTTTCTGGCGCTGGTGATAGTGACATCGCTGTCGATGGTGTTCGGCGAATTGGTGCCCAAGTACCTGGCGGTGGCGCGTCCGCTGCGCACCGCACGCGCCGTCGTGCTTCCCCAATGGTTGTTTTCGGCGGTATTCACGCCGGCGATCCGGTTGACCAACGGAGCAGCGAACTGGATCATGCGTCAACTCGGGATCGAGCCGGCCGAAGAACTGCGCTCAGCGCGCACCCCGCAGGAGCTGGTGTCGCTCGTGCGTGCCTCGGCTCGCCGCGGCTCGTTGGACGACGCGACCGCATCGCTGATGCGCAGATCCCTGCAGTTCGGTGCCCTGACGGCAGAGGAGCTGATGACGCCGCGATCGAAGATCGTGGCGCTGCAGACCGACGACACCATCGCCGACATGGTCGCGGCCGTCGCGGCATCCGGTTTCTCGCGATTCCCGGTTGTCCGCGGCGACCTGGACGAGACGGTCGGCATCGTGCACGTCAAGCAAGCGTTCGAAGTCGCGTCGGCCGATCGGCCGCACACCCGGCTGACCGCTGTCGCCCAGCCGGTTGCGGTGGTCCCGTCGACCCTGGACGGCGATGCGGTGATGGCCGAGATTCGTGCCAATCCGTTGCAGACCGTGATGGTTGTCGACGAGTACGGCGGCACTGCGGGCATGGTCACTCTGGAGGACCTGATCGAAGAGATCGTCGGCGACGTCCGCGACGAACACGACGACGCGACACCCGATGTGGTCGCGGCCGGCACTGGATGGCGGGTATCGGGTCTGCTTCGTATCGACGAGGTGGCGATAGCCACCGGCTACCGCGCACCGGAGGGGCCCTACGAGACGATCGGGGGCTTGGTGCTGCGAGAACTCGGACATATCCCGGTGGCCGGCGAGTCGGTCGACCTTCCCGCCTTGGACCTGGACCATCTACCCGACGAATCGGTGTGCTGGCGCGCCAGGGTGGTGCACATGGACGGCCGCCGGATCGACTTGCTCGAGTTGACCGAACTGCGCGGTCACCGGCACGTCCATGGTGAACCCGGCGAAGAGCGGGGTAGCCGATGAATCCCATACTGGCCGTGGCGCTGACGTTCCTGCTGATCGGTGCCAACGCGTTTTTCGTCGGAGCGGAGTTCGCGCTGATCTCGGCCCGGCGTGACCGTCTGGAAGCGCTGGCCGAGCAGGGCCGGACAAGTGCGGTCACGGTGATACGGGCTGGCGAACAGCTCGCGCTGATGCTGACTGGTGCTCAGTTGGGTATCACGGTCTTCTCGATCCTGCTGGGCCGAATCGGCGAACCGGCGGTTGCCCAGTTATTGCACCCGCTACTGCACCTGGCAGGTATCCCTGACGCGCTGCTGCATCTGCTGTCTTTCGGGATCGCGCTATCGATCGTGGTGATGCTGCACGTGCTGCTCGGTGAGATGGTGCCGAAGAACATCGCCATCGCCGGACCCGAGAAGGCCGCGATGCTGCTTGTTCCGCCCTATCTGATCTATATGCGGGCCGCTCGCCCTTTTATCGCGCTCTACGACAAGTCCGCCAAAGCAATACTGCGTGCGCTCGGGGTGGAGCCCAAAGACGAACTCGACATCACGGTTTCCACGGTGGAGCTCTCGGAGATGATCGCCGAATCGGTCTCCGAAGGTTTGCTGGATCCCGAGGAGCACACCCGGCTGACCCGCGCACTGCGGATCCGCACCCGGGTGGTCGCCGATGTCGCTGTCCCGGTGTTCGACATTCGATCCGTGCCGGTGGCGGCGGCGGGATGGGGCCCGACGGTCGGCGCCGTCGAGCAGGCGCTGGCCCGGACCGGCTTCTCGCGGTTCCCGGTGGTGGATCGCGGCACATTCATCGGGTACGTGCACATCAAGGACGTGTTGGCGCTGGGCGAAGACGACCACACCGTGATCAAGGTGGACATGGTGCGTCCGCTGCCGCAGGTTCCCAAGGCACTGCCGTTGGCCGATGCCTTGTCGCGGATGCGTCGCAGCAACAGCCACCTGGCATTGGTAACTTCCGACGACGGCACCGTGGTCGGCATGGTGGCGCTCGAGGATCTGGTGGACGACTTGGTCGGCACCATGCGCGACCAGCGAAACCGCGACTGACCAGTTCGGCTGACCGGAACACGGACCCGGGACGATCGGCGGCCGAGCCGGCCGCCGCGCCCAGGCAGCGCGACAATGCCGCGAAAATGCCGCGAAAATGCCGCGAAAATGCGTTGCCAGCGCCCGGCCGGCGGGACCGGCTGCCTACCGTCGGCGGGGCTTTGGGCGCGCCGTGACCTGCCCTTGCGGTTGGCCCGATAGGCTCGTCAGGCTACCGATCGGTAGGCTGAGGGCCGTAGCCAGTGAGAAGCCAGTGGGGCCCAAGTACCGGCGAATACCGCCGAGTACCGGCCAATTTTGGAGGAGAACCATGACAGACCGCGTGCCGGCGGGGAACCTGCGCGTCGCTCGAGTGCTCTATGACTTCGTGAACAACGAGGCCCTGCCCGGCACCGGACTGGACCCGGACAGCTTCTGGGCCGGCGTCGACAAAGTGATCACCGACCTCACCCCGCAGAACCAGGAATTGCTCAAGATCAGAGATGATCTGCAGGCCCAGATCGACAAGTGGCATCGGCATCGGGTGATCGAGCCGCTGGACCCCGAGGCTTACCGGCAATTCCTCACCGACATCGGATATCTGCTGCCCGAACCCGAGGATTTCACCATCACCACCTCGGGGGTTGACGACGAGATCACCAGAACCGCCGGCCCGCAACTGGTGGTGCCCATACTCAACGCGCGCTTCGCGCTGAATGCGGCCAACGCCCGCTGGGGCTCGCTGTACGACGCGTTGTACGGCACCGACGTCATCCCGGAAGGCGACGGGGCCGAAAAGGGCACCAGCTACAACAAGGTTCGCGGCGACAAGGTGATCGCCTACGCACGCAAGTTCCTCGACGACAGCGTGCCGCTGTCCGGGGGCACTTACGCCGATGCCACGGGCTTCACGGTGGAAGACGGCCACCTGGTGGTTTCCCTGGGTGACTCGTCGTCAGGCCTGGCCGACGCCGGCCAGTTCGCCGGGTATACCGGCGCGGCCGAGGCCCCGACTTCGGTGCTGCTGGTCAACCACGGATTGCATATCGAGATCCTGATCGACCCGGAGTCGCCGATTGGCGCCACCGACCGCGCGGGCGTCAAGGACGTGGTCCTGGAATCGGCGGTGACCACGATCATGGACTTCGAGGATTCGGTAGCCGCCGTCGATGCGGACGACAAAGTGCTCGGGTACCGCAACTGGCTCGGCCTGAATAAGGGTGACCTGGCCGAGGAGGTCACCAAGGACGGCAAGACCTTCACCCGGATCCTCAACCAGGACCGCACTTACACCACACCCGACGGCGGCGAGCTCACCCTGCCCGGCCGCAGCCTGCTGTTCGTCCGGAATGTCGGTCACCTGATGACCAACGACGCGATCGTTGTCACCGACGGCCATGGTGACAAGAAGGGCGACGAGAAAGAGGTGTTCGAGGGCATCATGGATGCCTTGCTCACCGGCCTGATCGCAATCCATGGGCTGCGGGCCGGCGAGGCTAACGGCCCCTTGACCAATAGCCGAACCGGCTCCATCTACATCGTCAAGCCCAAGATGCACGGGCCGGCCGAGGTGGCCTTCACCTGCGAGCTGTTCAGCCGCGTGGAAGACGTGCTGGGGTTGCCGCAGGGCACCATGAAGGTCGGCATCATGGACGAAGAACGCCGCACCACCGTCAACCTCAAGGCATGTATCAAGGCCGCAGCCGACCGTGTCGTCTTCATCAACACCGGGTTCCTGGATCGCACCGGCGACGAGATTCACACGTCGATGGAAGCCGGTCCGATGATCCGCAAGGGTGCGATGAAGAACACCACCTGGATCAAGGCATACGAGGACGCCAACGTCGACATCGGGCTGGCCGCCGGCTTTACCGGCAAGGCTCAGATCGGCAAGGGCATGTGGGCGATGACCGAGCTGATGGCCGACATGGTCGAGCAGAAGATCGCCCAGCCCAAGGCCGGCGCCACCACCGCGTGGGTGCCCTCCCCGACGGCGGCCACCCTGCATGCGATGCACTACCACCACGTGGATGTGTTCGCCGTGCAGAAGGAACTGCAGGGCAAGACCCGTACCACCATCGATCAGCTGCTGACCATTCCACTGGCCAAGGAGCTGGCCTGGGCGCCCGAGGAGATCCGCGAGGAACTCGACAACAACTGCCAGTCCATCCTCGGCTACGTGGTGCGCTGGATCGACCAGGGCGTGGGCTGTTCGAAGGTGCCCGACATCCACAACGTGGCGCTCATGGAGGACCGCGCCACCCTGCGGATCTCCAGCCAGCTGCTGGCCAACTGGTTGCGACATGGCGTGATCACCAGCGAAGACGTGCGGGCCAGCCTGGAGCGGATGGCGCCGTTGGTGGACAAGCAGAACGCCGGCGATCCCGGGTACCACCCGATGGCGCCGGATTTCGATGACAGCATCGCGTTTTTGGCCGCTCAGGACCTGATCCTGTCCGGGGCGCAGCAGCCCAACGGTTACACCGAGCCGATCCTGCATCGCCGTCGTCGGGAACTCAAGGCGCAGCGCGGGTGACCATCAGCACCCACTGGAAACAGTCGCTGGCTCATTCCTGGTCGAACTCTGGGCAATCTTCGACGGAGAGGACGCTGACACCACATGGGTAGGCACAGTTTGCCCGACCCAGAGGATTCCGCTGACCAACCGCCTGACGAATACGCCGCGGAGCAGCAAGAACGGGGCGACCAGATAGCCGATCAGCCCGGTGGTGGCAGGCATTCAGACGTCGGATATCCCGGGTCGGCCGAGCCGTCGGCCGTCGAACCGCCAGGCGGCTACGGCCACGCATACTGGGACGAAGGTGGCCTATCCGGACAGGCTCCATACCCCGGCGCGGATGACCATGTCGACGATTATTCGGCCCACGGCGCAGATGAATATCCCGACTTTGGTTCGGGTCCGGCGGGTGAGGAGCCGCCGAGTCCCGAATCGGCGGCGGCTCCCCCACCACCATTGCGCACCGCCGGCCACCGAGGGCTGGGCAACTGGCAGGGCGGCCACCGCAGCGCCGACGGATGGCGCGGAGTCAGCATCGGCGTGATCGTGGCCCTCGTCGCGGTCGTCGTGGTGGTCGCCGGGGTGATTGTGTGGCGCTTCTTCGGTGACGCGTTGTACCACCGCTCCCGCACCGCCGCAGCGCGCTGTGTGGGCGGCAAGGACACCGTCGCCGTCATCGCCGACCCGACGATCGCCGAGCGGGTCAAGGAGTTCGCCGACAGCTACAACGCCTCGGCCGGCCCGGTCGGGGACAAGTGCGTGACGGTGGCCGTCAAGGCCGCCGATTCCGATGCCGTCATCGCTGGTTTCATCGGCAAATGGCCATCGGAACTGGGTGGCCAGCCCGGCCTGTGGATCCCCGGCAGCTCCGTCTCTGCGGCGCGCCTGTCCGCGGCCACCGGTAAGCAGACCATCAGCGACAGCCGTTCACTGGCGACCTCGCCAGTGCTGCTCGCGATCCGCCCCGAGCTACAGCAGCCGCTGTCAAGCCAGAACTGGGCAGCACTACCGCAGCTGCAGGCCAATCCGAACTCGATGGCCGCGTTGAACCTGCCGTCCTGGGGTTCGCTGCGTCTGGCTATGCCCGTCGCCGGCAACGGGGATGCCGCATTCCTGGCCGGCGAGGCGATCGCGGTCGCATCGGCACCGCCGGGAGCACCGCCGACCGCCGGAAGCGGCGCAGTGCGCACGTTGATGGCCGCCCAGCCCAAGCTGGCCGACGAGTCCTTGACCGAGGCGATGAACACGCTGGTCAAATCCGGCGACGCAGCGGCGGCGCCGGTGCACGCAGTGGTCACCACCGAGCAGCAGTTGTTCCAGCGTGCTCAGTCACTGTCGGACGCGAAGAAGATTTTGAGCTCCTGGCTGCCGCCCGGGCCGGTTGCGGTCGCCGACTACCCGGCGGTACTGCTCAACGGCTCCTGGCTGTCGCAGGAGCAGACCACGGCGGCCAGCGCCTTCGCCCGCTACGTGCATAAGCCCGAGCAACTGGCGAAGCTGGCCAAAGCCGGCTTCCGGGTCAACGGCGTCAAGCCGCCGAGCAGCCCGGTCACCAGTTTCACGGCGCTGCCCGCCCCGCTGTCGATCGGTGACGACGGGATGCGCGCCACCCTGGCCGACACCATGGCCACACCGTCGATCGGTGTAGCGGCGACCATCATGCTTGACCAGTCGATGCCCACCGACGATGGCGGCAAGACGCGTCTGGCCAACGTCGTCGCGGCGCTTCAAAGCCGACTGAAGACGCTACCGCCCAGCGCGGTGATCGGCTTGTGGACGTTCGACGGCCACGAGGGTCGCAGCGAGGTGCCGACCGGACCGCTGGCCGGCCCCGTCAACGGCCAGCCCCGCTCGGCGGCACTGGCCGCCGCGCTGGACAAGCAGTACTCGTCGGGCGGCGGCGCGGTGTCGTTCACCACGCTGCGGATGATCTACCAAGAGGTGCAGGCCAACTTCCGTGCCGGACAAGCCAATTCGATCCTGGTGATCACTGGGGGGCCGCACACCGACCAAACCCTCGACGGGCCGGGACTGCAGGACTTCATTCGCACCAGCGCCGACCCGGCCAAACCCATCGCCGTCAACATCATCGATTTCGGCGCCGACCCGGACCGGTCAACCTGGGAAGCCGTCGCGCAGCTCAGTGGTGGCAGCTACCAGAACCTGGCGACGTCGGCCGGCCCCGACCTCGCGACCGCACTCAGCATCTTTCTAGGCTGAGTCCACCAGCAACGACAGCGCCGCCCCGGCATATGCCCGGGGATCCTCCAGCTGCGGATAGTGGCCCAAGCCGGGCAGTTCGACGGCGGCGGCGTGCGGGCGCAGGTCCCGTAATCCGTTGAGCACGTTGGTCGTCGCCACCGGATCGGCGAGCCCCCAGACAAACCCCAGCGGCTTGGGCCAGTCGCGTACGGCGCCGTGCCAACGCTGCGCATACCGCACCCGCTCTTCGAGATAGCTGATCAGCAGGTGAGGTATCCGATGGCCGTCGTGGTAGGACAGTAGCTCCCACTGGGCCTCGGCTTCCTCTTCCGACAGCGGGTGCCCGGCGGAAAACAACCTGCCAAAACTGCGTTGGAAGGCGCCGCGGGTGACCAGGCGGGCCGCAACCGGCCCCAGCGGGCCGCGCAGCACCTTCTGGATCGGCCGCAGGCTGGCCCGTTCCAGGATCACGCTGCCGTTGCTCAGCACTGCGCGGCGCAGATCGAACGGCAGGCGCCCGTCCAGGTCCCGGGCGAGCAGTTCGGTGGTCACCGACGTGCCCATGTCGTGCGCCAGCACCACCACCGGGCCGGTGGTGGTTCGGCCAACCACGGCCTGCACCAGATCGGCCTGCTCCAGCAGGCTGTAGCGGTGCGGGCGAGGCTTGTCGGACAGACCGAAACCGAGAAAATCCATGGTCACCCACGCCTGACCAGCCAGGTGCGCAATGACCCCCCGAAAGTCGAAGGAACTGGACGGATAGCCGTGCAACAGCAACACGGTAGGCGCGTTGCCCGGCCCTGATCGGACGAACACCTTGCCTGTGGCGGTGTGCAGCCAGCGACCGCCGTCACGCCAGGCTCGAACACTCGGTGATGTCACTCCTCCGACATACCATCGTGAGCGACAAAAGGAGCGTAATGAGCCCGTATTTCAACCCGGTTTTCACCCCCGATCCCCAGTTGTATCCGTTCCAGTCGCGCTGGTTCGACAGCTCGCACGGGCGGGTGCACTACGTCGACGAGGGAGAGGGGCCACCAATCCTGCTGTGCCACGGGAACCCGACCTGGAGCTTCCTGTACCGCAATATCATCGTGGCCCTGCGGGACCGGTTCCGTTGTATCGCACCGGATTATCTCGGATTCGGCCTGTCGGAGCGCCCCGCGGCGTTCGGCTACCGGATCGACGACCACGCGCGGGTGGTCGGTGAATTCGTCGACCACCTTGGTCTCGACGGTTACCTCACCATGGGTCAGGACTGGGGTGGTCCCATCGGTATGGCGGTATCGGTGGACCGCGCCGAGCGGGTCCGCGGAGTCGTGTTGGGCAACACCTGGTTCTGGCCGGCGGACACGCTGACGATGAAGGTGTTCAGCAGGGTGATGTCCAGCCCGCCGTTGCAGTATGCGATCGTGCAGCGCAATTTCTTTGTGGAGCGGTTGATTCCGGCCGGGACCGAGCACCGCCCCAGCCCTGCGGTGATGGAGCACTACCGGGCCGTGCAGGCCAGCCCCGCGGACCGGCCGGGGGTGGCGAGGATGCCCAAGGAAATCCTGGCCGCCCACCCGTTGCTGGCGCGGCTGGCCCGCGACGTGCCGGTCAAACTCGGCGGCAAACCCGCGCTATTCGTTTGGGGTATGAAAGATTTCGCATTCCGGCCCGGCCCATGCCTGCCGCGGATGCGCGCCACATTCCCCGATCATGTCCTTGTCGAGTTGCCCAATGCTAAGCACTTCATTCAAGAAGACGCGCCGCAGGAGATCGCCGCCGCGATCATCGAGCGCTTCGGCTGAGACCTCAACTCGAGTTAGGCAAACGCCTCCACCGGAGGGCACGAGCAGACCAGGTTGCGGTCGCCGTAGGCACCGTCGATGCGGCGCACCGGCGGCCAGACCTTGGGCCGGAACCCGGCGCCCAGTGGATAGGCGGCCTCCTCGCGGGTGTACGGGTGGTCCCAGTCGGCCACCAGCAGGCACTCGGCGGTATGCGGCGCACCCCGCAATGGATTGTCGTCCACCGGCCACTGGCCGGCCCCGACTCGGTCGATCTCGGCACGGATGCTGATCATGGCTTCGCAGAATGCGTCGACCTCGGCCAGGCTCTCACTCTCGGTCGGTTCCACCATCAGCGTTCCGGCCACCGGGAAGCTCATTGTCGGCGCGTGGAAACCGTAGTCCGCCAACCGCTTTGCGACGTCGTCGACCGTGACTCCGGTTGTCTTGGTGATGGCGCGCAGGTCCAGGATGCACTCGTGAGCGACCATGCCGTTCTCGCCGGTGTAGAGCACCGGGAAATACTCGTCGAGGCGCCGAGCGATGTAGTTGGCCGACGCGATCGCGTTCAGCGATGCCGCCCGCAGACCGTCCGCGCCCATCATTCGGATGTAGGCCCAGGTGATCGGCAGGATCGACGCCGAGCCGTAGGGCGCCGACGATACCGGGTGTCCCGGTGGCAATTCAGGTGCGAACGGGTGGCCCGGCAGGAACGGGGCCAGATGCGAGCGCACCGCGACCGGCCCGACTCCCGGGCCGCCGCCGCCGTGCGGAATGCAGAACGTCTTGTGCAGGTTCAGATGGCTGACGTCACCACCGAACTTGCCCGGCCGGGCCAGGCCGACCAGCGCGTTGAGATTCGCCCCGTCGACATACACCTGGCCGCCGGCGTCGTGCACCGCCGCGCAGATCTCGGCGATGTCGTGCTCGTAGACGCCGTGCGTGGACGGGTAGGTGATCATCAACGCCGACAACCGGTCCGCATGGTCGCTGACCTTGGCGCGCAGATCGTCGAGGTCGACGTCACCGTTGTCATGACAGCCCACAACCACCACCTTCATTCCGGCCAGCGCGGCCGAGGCGGCGTTGGTGCCGTGCGCGCTGGACGGGATCAGGCAGATGTCACGGTGCGACTCACCGCGGCTGGCGTGGTAGTCATGGATCGCCAGCAAACCGGCGTACTCCCCCTGCGAACCCGCGTTGGGCTGCAGCGAGACGGCGTCGTAGCCGGTGATCGCCACCAGCCAACGCTCCAGGTCGCCGATCAGCCGGCGCAACCCGGGCGTGTCCGACGCCGGCGCAAAGGGATGCTGGCGCCCGAACTCCGGCCAGGTGATCGACTCCATCTCCGCGGCGGCATTGAGCTTCATCGTGCAGGAGCCGAGCGGAATCATGCTGCGGTCCAAGGCGATATCCTTGTCCGCCAGCGTGCGCAGGTAGCGCATCATCGCGGTTTCGGTGTGGTATTGCATGAACGCCGAGTGCGTCAGGAACGCCGAGGTGCGGTTGGCGATCCCCGCGCACATCGGCTCGGCAGGCTCCACCCCGAAGGCCTGCAGCACCGCAGCCACATGCTCGTCGGTGGTGGTTTCGTCGCAGGCCACCGACACCTGGTCGGCGTCGACCCGCCACACGTTGATGCCGTTGGCCTTGGCCGCGGCCAGCACCTGGTCGGCGCGCCCGGGCACTCGCGCCAGCACGGTGTCGAAAAACCGGTCGTGCACCAGCGCATCGCCGAGGGCAGCGGCGATGGTTGCGGCATGAGCATGCACCCGCCGCGCGATCGCGGTCAGCCCCGCGGCGCCGTGGTAGCTGGCGTACATCGCGGCCATCACCGCCAGCAGCACCTGCGCGGTGCAGATATTGCTAGTCGCCTTGTCGCGGCGGATATGCTGCTCGCGGGTTTGCAGCGCCAGCCGATAGGCCGGATTACCGTCATCGTCGACGGACACCCCCACCAGGCGTCCGGGCAACTGCCGGGCATGCTTGGCGTGCACGGACAGATATCCCGCATGCGGACCGCCGAACCCCATTGGCACCCCGAAACGTTGGGTGGTTCCGAACGCGACGTCGGCGCCGATCTCACCGGGCGGGGTGATCAGCGTCAGCGCCAACAGGTCGGCGCCGATGGCCACCAGCGCGCCACGGTCGTGGGCCTGCTGCACCAGAGCGGTCCAGTCGGTGATCCGGCCGCTGGCCCCGGGCAGCTGGGCGATAACGCCGAACAACTCCCCCTCTGGAAGACCATTACGCAGATCGGCGGTGACGATCTCGATGCCCAACGGCTTGGCGCGGGTGGCGAGTACGGCGGCGGTCTGACTGAACACATCGACGTCGACGGCCAGCCGGTTCGACCGGCTGCGGGTGGCGCGGTGCATCAGCGTCATGGCTTCGGCGGCAGCGGTGCCCTCGTCGAGCATCGACGCGTTGGCGATCTCGAGGCCGGTGAGGTCGGTGATCATCGTCTGGAAATTGAGCAGCGCTTCCAGGCGCCCCTGACTGATCTCGGGTTGGTAGGGCGTGTAGGCCGTATACCAGGCCGGGTTCTCCATGATGTTGCGTAGCAGCACGGGCGGGGTGAACGTGTCGTAGTAGCCCTGCCCGATCATCGATACCGCGACGGTATTGGCGTCGGCCAGTGCCCGCAGCTCGGCCAACGCCTCCGCCTCGCTGGCGGGCGGCGGCAGCCGGTCCAGGCCCGGTGCGGCACCGCCGTCGGTGAGGGCATCGAGGATGCCGGCGGGAACCGCTTTGGATGCTACGTCGTCGAGCGTGTCGACACCGATGACCGCCAGCATCGTTGCGACGGCGTCGTGGTCCAGCCCGATATGGCGGTCTGCGAACGTTGAATGGTCGGGCACGGTGAACTCCTGAAGGGCAAGGGACTAGCGGCCCTCTCCCTCTGTCTTCACCCGTGCACCAGGCGCCTGAGAGATTCGGTGCCAGGGCTGCGGGCACCTTTCCCCATCGGCGGGTGAGGACCCGCGTGGGTCGTCACCGCTTTCCAGAGGCATCGTTGTCCGGCGCGGTCCGGGTGCCTGAGAGGTTGACGGAGAGGTGTTGCTCCTTCGGCGTCCGTAGCTGGCGGCCACGGAACTCTCCCGCGCGAGAGCGATGCGGAAACCAGTTTACTCGGCTCGCCGATCACCGCCGCGACGGCGCATACCCGGCCCGTGTTAGCCGATCTTGCGATCGCGCTGCTTGCGGCGCGAAGCCAGCTCGTCTTCCGGGGCGGCGATGGATTCACCGCCGTCGGCGCGCTCACCGTGAAATTCGGCGATGACGCCGGTCAGCTCCCGCATCGCGCCCGAAACGGCGATACCGAACACACCCTGGCCGCCCTGGAGAAGGTCGACGACTTCCTCTGCGGAGGTGCATTCATACACCGTCGTGCCGTCGGAGAACAAGGTGATGTTGGCCAGGTCCTGGACACCACGCTGGCGCAGGTGGTCGACGGCAACCCGGATGTTGTGCAGCGAGATGCCGGTATCGAGCAACCGCTTGACGATCTTGAGAACCAGAATGTCCTTAAACGAGTAGAGCCGCTGGCTTCCCGATCCTGCCGCACTGCGGATCGAGGGGACAACCAGCGACGTGCGTGCCCAATAGTCGAGTTGGCGGTAGGTGATGCCGGCGATTTGACAGGCACTCGGTCCGCGGTAGCCGACCAGCTCATCGGGCACCGAATCGTCGGGAAACAGCCCCGGCTGAACGGGTTCGGTCGCGCCGCCATGAGCACCGTGAGCACCGTGGGTCGCGGTAGTCGCGTGGTCTGCAAGATCGAGCTGTTCTTGACGTGGCCGTTCGCTCACGGTGCTTCCTCTCGCCGATCGCGCTCTTGTCACTAGCTGCGTCATTGGCTGCCTCGGCAACCATGTGTGCTCAGGTCCGAGTGCTTGTGAGCATACGCTGTTGGACTGTTTCGGTGCGCCAGTTGATCATCAAGTCGTCATCAAAGTATCGCTGTTGTCTGACCCTCAGGGCGCCATCCGGCAGGCGTGTCGAGTTCGCATCACGTGAGATGAGACGCATCCGTGATGTAGCCGACTCGACCACGAGGTGCTCACGGCTGTGTATGCCGCCGGGTCAGGTTGCATTGCCCGACGGTCTCCGCCGCGGGTGTGGGTGTCGCCTGTGCGCCGGTGAGTGGCCGGCCACGCCCACGGGTGCGCGCGTTGTCGACAAGCTAGGTGGCCTTGAAATCGTCGGGTGACACGCTGTCGAGGAATTCCTTGAACTTCTCAACCTCGTCCTCGCGGACCGCGCTACCGGCTTCTTCGTCGCTCTCGTCGGGGATCAGCAACCCGGCCTGGGCCAGCACGGCCTCCTCGACGTAGATCGGAACTCCGACGCGCAGCGCGATCGCCACCGAGTCGGAGGGACGAGCCGACACCTTGATATCGCGGTCGAAGATCAGATCCGCGTAAAACGTGCCTTCGTGCAGGTCGACGATGCGCACCTCCTTGAGCGAATGCCCAAGTGCAGCAATGACATCCCGGATCAGGTCATGCGTCAGCGGTCGGGGAGGCTCGACGCCTTGCTGCTCGAGCGCAATGGCGGCCGCCTCCGACTGACCGATCCAGATCGGCAGATAGCGGTCACCGTCGGCCTCGCGCAGTAACAGCACCGGCTGGTTTTGCGGTTGCTCGACGCGAATGCCGACAACGCGAACTTCACCCATCTGTGTCTGCCCTCCGCCATGCCGCCGTTTCCGTTCAGCGCGGCGACGCGGTGAGTACGCTCCTTGCCGCGTCGTCGAATACACGCTGTCGAGGAAAGTCTAATCCTCAGCGATGCAGAACGTCGCGTACCGCGGACTTGATCAACGAGGTGTGCAAAGTAATCGCGAGCGCTGCGACCTCTCGGGCCAAGTCGTCGGCGCGGTCACGGGCTCCGGCCTTGTCCGCCTTGACCAACGGGCCGGCGATCTGGGCGATCAGGTCGGACTGACGATCGGCCGCGGAGCGAAATGCGCGCAGGTGCCTGGGCTCCACACCGTAGTCGGCGAGTGCGCGCGCACATTGCAGGATGACGACCGTGTGCTCATCGAAGAAGCCGCCCGGTCCGGTTTTGATCACTCCGGCTTTCAGGAGAGCGGTCAGCAGGTCGTCGTCGACCCCGGAGCGGTGCAGGAGGTCTTCGCGGCTGAGTCGAATGCGGGTCGGCGACACCGCCGCCGCGTCAGACCCCCTACTGGCGGTGCCGTCGCCGCTTACCGGGACCAATCGCGGTATGCCATAAGGGGATCCGAAGGGTGGCAGCTCACCGTCGGGCTGAGCGTCCAACTGCGCCCTAATCACCTTCAGCGGCAGGTAATGATCCCGCTGAGCCGTGAGGATAAAGCGCAGCCGCGCACAGTCGTACGCGGTGAACCTCCGGTAACCCGATGCGGCGCGCTGCGGCGTCACCAGCCCCTCGGCCTCCAAAAACCGAATCTTGGAGATCGTGACATCGGGAAAATCCGGTCGCAGCAGCTCCAAGACTGCGCCGATCGACATCCCGGCCAGGGCGGGGCTATCCGGTGCGCTCACCGGCTTCCGGCGCCCCCGTCGTCGTCACCTTGCTTGGGTCCGGTCAAGAAAACCAGGCGGAATTTGCCGATCTGAACCTCGTCGCCGTTTGCCAGCACAGCCGAGTCCACCGGCTCACGGTTGACATACGTGCCGTTCAGGCTGCCGACGTCGACGACGCTGAACTCGTTGCCTTCCAACCGGAATTCGGCATGGCGACGACTCACCGTGACATCGTCGAGAAAGATGTCGCTGTCGGGATGCCGACCGGCGGATGTGATGGGCTGATCGAGCAGAAAGCGCGACCCTGCATTGGGTCCACGCTTGACGACCAGCAACGCCGAGCCCGCCGGAAGGCCTTCCACTCCAGATACGGCGCTCTCGGTTCCCGCCTGTGCGGGAGCGTCCAGTTCGCTGAGGAAGTCGGCGCGGAAGACTGAGGTGGTCTCCACGGTGACTTCGTCAGATGTCTGGTCCTGCTCTCGTTCTGCGTCCATGTCCGTCACCCGCTGCTCCTCACTGGCCGCTGTGGCGTTGTTCGACCGGACCGATCGGCCGGTGCCTCCCTCGCGTTTACCGCCTGTATTACCTTTACCGCTTCTGGTACTGCTTCTCGTACTGCTTCACGTGCCTGCCAACGGCGTCTGACGCTGATGTCTCGACCGTACCCCGCCTGCGTCGGCCTTGGGGCGGCGACGTGCTCACCACTGCAGGATCGTAAGCCCGACACCGCGCCTTCTCCTAGCCTTCGCCGAAGCCTTCGCCGAAGCCTTCGCTGAGGCCCATCGCACGGTCCGCGCCGTGGGCGCACCCGCCGGCACGGACCTTAGCAACCGTCATTCGGTTATGGTGCCGCGGTAGGCCTCGGCGTCGAGCAGGGCCGCCAAGGCTGCGTCCACGGCGGCGGGGCTTTCGACCTGAAGGTCCAGCAGCCAGCCGTCGCCGTACGGGTCCGAGTTCACCAGTTGGGGTGTGCCTTCCAGATCGCTGTTGATCGCAGCGACCTTGCCGGATACCGGCGCGTACAGGTCCGACACCGATTTCGTCGATTCCACCTCGCCGAAGGATTCCCCCGCGGTCACCTCATCGCCCACCGCCGGCAATTGAACGAAGACGACGTCGCCCAGCGCGGACTGCGCGAAATCGGTGATCCCGATCCGCACGGTGGCGTCGGTGGTGCGGCGCACCCACTCGTGCTCGGCGGTGTAGTGCAGATCGGACGGGATATCGCTCACGGTAATCCTGTTCTGGTCGGGGGGTTATTTGACGGGCTGAGCGTATTGGTGCGGTTTCGGTTGTCGCAAGGCGGTCACATCCACCCGGTCTGCCTGTTGCACCGACATCCGTCCGCCGACGCGTTTGATGCTGTCCACCGCACCACCGGGGATGTTCATCGCCGCGGCCAGCGTCGGTGGATCGCCAATCGCCAGAACCGAATAGGGCGGGGACAACGCTTTGGTGTCGATGGTCAGCGCGCCCGGGGAACCGACCACCCAGGTGTCGACTCCGACCCGCACCGACTCGTGTGCGTCGCTGATCTGGATCGCCTCCGCTCCAGCAGCACGCAACTCGTTGATCACGTCGAGCATTGCGTCCGGGGCCACTCCGGGACCGGGATCTTCGATGTGCACCGTGACCCCGGGTCCGGTGGCGCCCACCGCGCCCACCAGGATCGACAGCGCCGCCAGTCTGGCCTGCGCGCTTTCGATGGCGGCTTGGTCGTTGTTGCCGGAGGCCTGCAATGCGTTGAGGGTGTTCTGCAGGTCGGCCACCTCGGTGTTGAGCGTAGCCTCACGCTGCCGCAAAGAATCGAGCAGCACCAACAGATCCGCGGGGCGAGCCGTGTCCAGCGAATCACCGGACTCGGTCTGGCGGACCTGAGTGACGATCGCGACCCCGAGCACCAGGCACAGCAAGATTGCCAACGCGCCGAACAGCATTCGGGAACGGCTACCCCGCAGCATCGCGGACAGTCCCGTCCGGCGCACCGGCCCGATCTCGGGGCGAGGACGGTCGGCGGGCAGTTCGTGACGGCCGCGCCGGGCCGCTTCGTGGGCGTTGCGCTCGGCTTTGGAGTGGTCGTGCTGGGTTGGTGCGCAGCGGCTTTGGTCGCCGGTGCTGTCGGGAGGGCCCTGGCTCACGCTGACCTCATCTTCGTCAGGCTCCGAACAGCCGCCGGCGCAGCGCGGCGGTATTGCCGAAGATGCGGATTCCCAGTACGACGATGATCGCCGTGGACAATTGCGTGCCAACGCCCAATTGATCACCCACATAGACGATCAATGCGGCCACCAGGACGTTGAACACGAACGACACCACGAAGACCTTCGGATCGAAGATCCGCTCGAGGTAGGCGCGCAACCCGCCGAACACCGCGTCGAGCGCGGCGACCACTGCGATCGGCAGGTACGGCTGGATCACCTCGGGCACGCTGGGGTGGAAAACCAATCCCAGCACGATGCCAAGGGCAAGGGCCGCGATACCGATCATGCCCGTCGCAGTCCCGTCCACGTCGGTCCCGCGGCAACCACTTTCACCAAAGTTCTTCTCACTAGGGCCCAATCTGTTTGGCGAACTTGACGTCCCGGACAGCGCCCGCCGGCAGCGCCAGACCGTCGGAGGCGTTGACGCTCACGCCGACGCCGTAGGAGACCTCCAGCAGCCGGAGCCGGTGCAGACCGGGACTGCGGTCGAAGACATCTTGCATCGCATGCGGTGGTCCAACCGCGAGGATGGTGTAGGGGCTGCTGGTGGGATTGTTGTCAACGAGGATCGCTCCACCGGCCTGGCGGATGGTGACATTCGGCCCGATCCGGGCGCCGTCGACCGAGATTGCCTCCGCGCCACTGGCCCACAACGAGTTGACCACCAGCTGCAGGTCGCGGTCGAGGATGATTTGCTGGCTGCCGCTGACCCGCTGTTTGGAGGCATCGGAGAGATTCGGCCCCGCTCCCGGATCGGTCACGGTCACCGTCAACCCCGGACCGATAACCGGTGTGCTGGCCGCAGCCAGGCCGAGGGCATCCAGACGGGTGAGCAGTCGCTGCCCCTCAGCGTCGTCGGCCAGCGCCAGCCGTTGCACGTCGTCGACCTTCGCCGAGAGCACGCTGCGCTGCTGCGCCAACCTAAAAGCAGCGGCCTGGGTTGACCGCACATTTGCGACAAGCAGTTGCTGGGCCGCGCGCACCCCGGGTGCCACGGAGCGGGCCTGCGCCACCGCGGCCGCGAATACCGCGGCGACCAGTGTCGCGGCCAATGCTTGCCACAGCCAGCCGAAAGCGCGGGCACGACCGTCTTTGGGTGCGACGGAGCCATCCCGTTTGGCGGCTGCCGCGGCGTAGCCGGGGTCGAGATGTTCGGACAGCAGCGCGCGAAGCAGTGACGGTATCGGGATGCGCTTGGGCCGCGTCGCCGCATGAGCGCTGTAGCCGGCGTTGGGATCATAACCGCCGAGCGCTCGGTCAACCTCGGCCATGGCCGCCCGCTTTTCGCGCGACCGGCTGATGCGTCCGGTGCTTGACCTTGGGCATCCGCCGAACCACCATCGTCATCTGCACCACGTACAGCACAAACGCCCACAGGTAGGCATACATACCCCAGATCAGAAACGCCCAGCCGCAGGCGCCGAGGACGCGGCTCCATAACGCGTCCCACTGTCCTAAGAGCAGTATCGGAAAGCCGGCCATCAGGGCAAAAGTCGCCGCCTTGCCAATGTAGGTGACCGGCAGGGCCGACAGGCCGCGGCTCCACAGCAGTGGCAGCGTCGCAGCCAGCGCGGCGTCGCGCGCCAGTAGCGTGAGCACAAACCACCACGGCACGGTCCCGCTCAGCGCCAACACGATGGGTACGGTCACCATGTAAAGCCGGTCGACTGCCGGGTCCAGCAGCACGCCCAGCCGCGACGACTGGTTGAGCAGCCGGGCGATCTTGCCGTCCGCCCAATCGGACGCACCGCTGAACACCAAGATCGCCACAGCCCAGCCATGGATGTGGGCAATGAGCATGACGTAGACGAACACCGGAATCAGCGCCAGGCGGATGGCGCTCAGCACGTTAGGTACCGTCAGCACCCGATTGTGGGTGAGTACCGGCTCCATGAGCCGTGACCTTAGCCCGGTGACGATCCGGTCCGCACGGCGGACCGGTGAGGAGCCGGGCGGTTAGGCCGGGCCCGGTGACGATCCGGTCCGCACGGCGGACCGGTGAGCAGGTACCCCCGGCCGCGGAGCGTAACGCTGTGTCGATTTCCGGCACCGATTTTCGCACTGACGTTACATTCGCGGCTCAAGCCCGACAGGCTCAGCGGAACACGCCGGGCAGGCTCAGTGTGGACAGCGTGTCGTCGGACAGTGGGTTGTCGTTGACCATGTAGGTCCACGTCGACGTCGGCCGCGCCAGCTTGGACAGATCCAGCCCGGGCTCTTCTTCGAGAACGTTGGCCGTTTCGAAGGTCTGCTGTGCGGCCTCGATCGCATCTGCGGCCAGCGACGCGAACGCATCCACCGCCAACCGGTGGAACTCGTCGAGCGGGTTCTGCCGACCCAGCGCTCGCAGGTGGATACTCTCCCGGATATCGGCCAGATACGCCAGGTGATCGGCCCAGCCGCGGTCCAGGTGGTACAGCATGATCAGCCGGCAGATCTTCTCGAGGCGCTCGTCGGACCCGTCCTCGGACATCGCCTGAGCCAGCTGCTGGTACCTCTCGGGCGCCAGTTCGGCCAGTTCCTCACGCGCGGTCGCGGTGCGCAGCAAGGTGTTTCGTCGTTCGACGATGATGGCGCGTTGTTGGGCGATCAACTGGTTGTAGCGCCAGGTGTTCGCATGCACATCCAGCAACCGGCCCTCGGCGACGCGCTGGGCATGGTCGAGCAAACTCCCGCTCTTCGGACTGACGATTCGGCCGTCCTCGTCGGTGTCCATCGGCAATTTGTTGGTGTCGAGGTTGGCCGCGACGACGTCGTCTTCCCAGCTCGAGAAGAACACCGACGACCCTGGGTCGCCCTGGCGTCCGGCCCGCCCGCGCAACTGGTTGTCCAACCGCTGGGTGTGATGGCGACCGGTGCCGACTACGTGCAGGCCACCCAGTTCGGCGACGCGGTCATGGTCGGCTTCGTCGGAGCCGCCCAGCCGAATGTCGGTGCCGCGTCCGGCCATCTGCGTCGACACGGTGACCGCACCGAATTTGCCGGCCTCGGCGATCACCTGCGCCTCCTCCGCGTCGTTTTTCGCGTTGAGCACTACCGCGGGAACGCCGCGCCGCAGCAGCCTTTCGTGAAGCTCCTCGGACTCGGCAACGTCATGCGTGCCCACCAGCACCGGCTGCCCGGTGTCGTGTACTTCGCCGATATGCGCGATGATCGCGTCGTTCTTTGCCGCCGCTGTGATGTAGACCCGGTCGGCCTCGTCTTCTCGGATGTTCGGGGTGTTGGGTGGTATCGGCGACACACCGAGCTTGTAGAACTGGCGCAGCTGTTCACCGGCGGCCAACGCGGTACCGGTCATACCGCATACCGTGGCGTAGCGGTTGATCAGCGCCTGCACCGTGATGGTGTCGAGCACCTCGCCGGTTTCGGTGGTCTCGATGCCCTCCTTGGCTTCGACGGCGGCCTGCAGCCCGTCCGGCCAGCGCTGCAGTTGTGCGATGCGCCCGCGCGAGGAATTGATCAGATGTACCGCGCCGTCCCGGACGATGTAGTGCACATCGCGCTGCAACAGGACATGCGCGTGCAGGGCGACGTTGACCTCGGTCAGCGTGGTGCCCACATGTTCCTCGGAGTACAAGTCGATGCCACCGAGCGCCTTCTCGACTTTGCGAGCGCCGGTGTCGGTCAGGTGCACGTTACGGCTGTCGGAATCGGTCTCATAGTCGGTGCCGGGTACCAACTCGGCAATCAGGCGGATGATTTCCAGCCGCGGTGTCTCCCGGTGGGTCGTGCCGGCCAGCACCAGGGGCACCAGCGCCTCGTCGACCAGCACGGAGTCGGCCTCATCGATGAGGGCCACGTCCGGATTGGGCGATACCAGGTCTTCCACGTCGGTGACCAGCTGATCGCGCAGCACATCAAAACCGATCTCGTTGACCGAGGCATAGGTGACATCACGGCCGTAAGCCGCTTTGCGGTCCTCGCTGGTCGACTCGGCGGTGATCCACCCGACCGTCAGGCCCAACGCCTCCAACAGCGGGCCCATCCACTCCGCGTCGCGGCGGGCCAGGTA
The DNA here is from genome assembly GCF_002086675.1 of Mycobacterium persicum. Taxonomy (GTDB): domain Bacteria; phylum Actinomycetota; class Actinomycetes; order Mycobacteriales; family Mycobacteriaceae; genus Mycobacterium; species Mycobacterium persicum. The sequence continues at coordinate 42,894 of NZ_MVIF01000013.1, read as the reverse complement.
GTCGTTGATGGTCACGACGTGGACATGCCGGCCGGCCAGTGCATAGCCGGCCGCCGCGATCGCGCCGGCAAGCGTCTTGCCCTCACCGGTCGCCATTTCGATCACGTCACCGGCGAGCATGCGCAGCGCACCCAGCAATTGCACGTCGAACGGACGTAGACCGGTCGCCCGCTCGGCTGCTTCCCGGGCGATGGCCAGAAATTGGGGGATGTCGGCGGCGTCCGCGAGATCGTCGAGGTTGAGCAGTCCGGCCGCGCGGCGCAGCTTTTCGTCGGTGAGGTCGGCGGCTTCTTCGTCGTAGTCGGCCGAAGCGATCACCTGGGTCAGGGACCGGTTTCGATTCTTTTCCGTACTGGCGCCGAGAAGTCGCCAAAATCGGCTGCTCAGGCGGCCTGGTTCAGCGCGTGTGGTCTTGGGCACACGTCAACGGTACGTGACCCCGCGGCAGACGCGAGCGGACGTGGTTACCGGCAACGCGCCCAGCCTCGACAGGCCGGATCTTTGCGCATCAGGCCAAGTTCGACCGCCGCGGGTACGCGACGGTCGGGTCGGTCAGCACGTTGACGACCGACGGCAGACCACTGGCGAAGGCCAGCTGCAGCGCCGGGCGCAGCTCGGCGGGCGTCGACACCAGCTCTCCGTGCGCACCCAGGGCCCGCGCCACCTCGTCGTAGCGGGTTCCCGGGCGTAGCTCGGCCACCACCGAGTAGCCGTACAGCGCCTCCATCGGGTGCTTCTCCAATCCCCAGATGCCGTTATTGCCGACGATCGACACGACCGGCACATTGTGCCGAACCAGGGTGTCCCACTCCATGCCGCTGAACCCGAACGCGCCGTCACCCTGCAGTAACACCACTTGACGCTCCGGTCGGGCCAATTTCGCGGCCAAGGCGTAACCGGGCCCCGAACCCAGACATCCGAAGGGACCGCTGTCGAGCCAGCAACCCGGCTGATAGCTGTCGATCACCCGCCCGGCGTAGGACCCGAAGTCACCGGCGTCGATCACCACGATGGCGTCGCGATCCAGTAGCGGAGCCAACTCGGCGTACACCCGCATCGGATGCAGTGGGATCCGTTCCTCGGCAAGCTCGACTTTTTCCGCGTCGCGCGCCGCGGTCTCGGTGGTCCGCAGCTCCTCGATCCAGTCCCGGTGGTCGGTGCCGCCGGGTCCGGTCAGCGCCGCCAGGATCGCCCGCAAATCCCCGTACAGGCCGGCCGCCACGGCACGCGGATGACCGCGCTCCGGTTCGGCGCGGTCGGCGACGACGAGCTGGGTCTGCGACCCGAAAACTCCGCCGAATCCCAGACGGAAATCCATGGGCACACCGACGATCAGGGCAACATCGGCCTGCCCCAACGCTTTCGATCGTGCCCGGGAAAAAGCCTGCGGGTGGTCAGCCGGCACAACGCCACGGGCCATCCCGTTCATTAGCACCGGAATCCGGCGTTTCTCGGCAAGACGCAGTAGCTCCGTCTCCGCGTGGCCCCACCAGACGTTGGTGCCCGCCATGATGACCGGACGTTGTGCCGCCGAGAGCAGGCCGAACGCTCGGTCCAGGGCTTCACCATCGGGGCTTTCGGCCGTGGGTAAGTCCGTTAGTGCGCCGGGGCGGCCGTCATCGTCGGACATGGAGAACACGTGGTCCATCGGAAAATCTACGAAAGCCACCCCCGCCGGGGCGCCGACCGCGGCCTGGAGGGCGTCGTCGACCAGCCGGCCGGCGTCGTCGGCTGACTGTGCGGTGGCGGCAAAGCGGGCCAGCGGCGCGACAAACGGTACGTGGTCGATCTCCTGCAAAGAGCCCATCCCCCACCGCAATGCCGGCGCCCGACCGCCGAGCACCACGAGCGGCGACTGGTTCTGTTGGGCGGCAGCCATCGCGCTCATCCCGTTGGTGACGCCCGGACCCGCGGTAAGTGCGGCCACCCCGGGCACCCTGGTCACCTTGGACCAGCCCTCGGCGGCGAAGGCGGCACTTTGCTCATGACGGGTGTCGATCAGCCGGATGCCCTCTTCGCGGCAGCCGTCGTAGACCGAAAACAGGTGTCCGCCCGACAGTGTGAAAACCGTGTCGATACCGCTGGCTTTGAGCCGTCGCGCTATCAGCCGTCCCGCATGCATTGTCTGGGCCGGGGCGGCGCCGGCGCTCATATCCGTCATATTTCGAAAGCCTATCTGCATCCTTCCGGTACCTTCGCCGAAGGATTTCTGTTCAGCAGCCGTCTGAACACCTCGTCCGTGAGGAGCATCGACCTTGGGCCCGAAGCCGTTTACTCCCTCGATCGACTGGTCGGGGGCATTTGTGGATTCGCTGTACTGGATCGGCAAAGCCTGGGCGATCAGCGCCGTCTGTGTCCTGGTCGTGCTGGTTCTGCTCAGGTTCCTGACGCCCTGGGGGCGACAGTACTGGCGGATCACCCGTGAGTACTTCGTCGGACCCAGGAGCATTGGGGTGTGGCTGATGCTGGGCGTGCTGTTGCTATCGGTGGTCCTGGCCGTGCGCCTGAATGTGCTGTTCAGCTACCAGGGCAACGACATGTACACCGCCCTGCAGAAAGCATTCCAAGGTGCCGCCGCCGGCGATGAGGTGGTGAAACGCTCAGGCGTGCACGGGTTTTGGATGTCGATCGGGGTTTTCAGCGTCATGGCCGTGATACACGTGGTCCGGGTGATGGCCGACATCTATCTGACGCAGCGCTTCATCATCGCCTGGAGGGTGTGGCTGACCGACCACCTCACCAGGGATTGGCTCGACGGCAGGGCCTACTACCGGGATCTGTTCATCGACGAGACGATCGACAACCCCGACCAGCGTATCCAGCAGGACATCGACATTTTCACAGCCGGAGTGGGTGGCACGCCCAACGCGCCGTCAAACGGCACGGGTAGCACGCTGCTTTTCGGTGCAGTGCAATCGATTATCTCGGTGATTTCCTTCACCGCGATCCTGTGGAACCTCTCCGGAACCCTGAATCTATGGGGTGTCTCCTTCCCGCGGGCAATGTTTTGGACCGTCCTTGGCTATGTCCTCGTTGCCACGGTCATATCCTTCGTCATCGGGCGTCCACTGATCTGGCTCAGTTTCCGTAACGAAAAGCTCAATGCCGCTTTCCGGTACGCGTTGGTGCGACTGCGAGACGCCGCCGAAGCTGTGGGCTTCTACCGCGGTGAGCGGGTCGAGGGCGCGCAATTGCAGCAGCGGTTCCGGCCGGTGATCGACAACTACCGCCGATACGTTCGCCGCAGCATCGCTTTCAACGGATGGAACCTGTCGGTGAGTCAGACGATTGTTCCGTTGCCGTGGGTGATCCAGGCGCCGCGATTGTTCGCCGGGCAAATCGAATTCGGCGACGTGAGTCAGACGGCCACCGCGTTCGGCAATATCCACGACTCGTTGTCGTTCTTCCGCAACAACTACGACGCGTTCGCCTCGTTCCGCGCGGCGATCATCCGGTTATACGGCCTGGTTGACGCCAACGAGAAGGGCCGCGCGCTGCCTGCGGTGCTGACCCGGCCAAGTGACGACGAGTCCGTTGAGCTCAACGAGATCGAAGTTCGCACCCCCGCTGGAGATCGGCTGATCGATCCGCTCGATGTGCGGCTGGACCGCGGCGATTCGCTGGTGATCACCGGCCGTTCCGGGTCCGGCAAGACCTCGCTGCTGCGCAGCCTGGCCGAACTGTGGCCGTATGCCTCGGGGACCCTGCGCCGTCCGGACGGCGACAACGAAACGATGTTCTTGTCGCAATTGCCGTATGTGCCGCTGGGCACTCTGCGGGACGTGGTGTGCTACCCGAATCCCCCATTCGTCATCCCCGACGACATCGTGCGCGACACGCTCACCAAGGTGGCCCTCGCGCCGCTCTGCGACCGTCTCGAAGAAGAACGCGACTGGGCCAAGGTGCTGTCCCCCGGCGAGCAACAGCGCGTTGCCTTCGCCCGCATCCTGCTCACCAAACCCAAAGCCGCATTTCTCGACGAGAGCACGTCGGCGCTCGACGCGGGTCTGGAATTCGCGCTCTACGAACTGCTGCGCCGCGAACTGCCGGATTGCATCATCGTCAGTGTCAGCCACCGGCCCGCGCTTGAGCGCCTGCACGACCAACAGCTTGAATTACTGGGCGGCGGGCCATGGCGGCTGAGCCCAGTGACGAAGGAGCCGGTGCGGGTCTAGTCGTTGAATCCCGCGCCGATATTGCCGTGACGGTTGTGGATTCGACGTGCGCCACGACCGTAGCCGCAATCTCGGTGAGTCGCGCCCCCGGCCCGCCGGGCCGCGTGCGCTCCGGCGCCCACACTCAACGCACCTGCGCGCCCCCGGCCCGCCGGGCCGCGTGCGCTCCGGCGCGGCGGCCGAAGTACGAGCCCTCGCCCAGCTGCGTACCACTGGCATAGCCCTTGCCATCCTGGGCGATGTTGGATGCACACGCTCCGGCCGCATACAGCCCGGGTATCACCGAGCCGTCTTCGCGCAGCACCTCGCCGTCCACCGACGTGGCCAGCCCACCGAGGGTGAAGCCGGCATACATCGCCTTACCCAGTGACATATCGAAAGCTCCCCACGGCCCTTTGTCTTGTGGCGCAAGGAATTCCGGCTGTTTGTGAAAGTCGGGATCTTCGCCGCGCGCGGCATAGGTGTTGTAGCGGTCCAGGGTCGCCGTGAGATTGCCTCGCGGAATGCCCAGCGCAGCTTCCATCTCGGCGACCGTTTCCCAGCCGTCGATCAACGGGACCAGCGGCATCGTGGGACGTTCCAGATGCGCCTCGTCGACGATCAGATACGCCGCGCTGTCCGGTTGTTCCATGATGAAACCCGCAGTCCGCGAGTGGTAGGAATCCTCGGCGACGAACCGCCGTCCGAGCTTGTTGACGATCACTCCGGTGAGCAGGATGGACGGCGGGTACGGCGGAGCCGTGATGAAAATCTGATCCATGTGCTCGGTGGCGCCGCCGGCCGAAACGCCCATCCGGATGCCCAGGCCGTCGTCATAAGTGTTGCCCAGCACGAAGGGTTTCTCGGCCAGTTTCGGGGTGTACTTGGCGACCATGTCGGGATTCATCACGAATCCCCCGGCGGCGATGATCACCGACTTGGCTTTGATCGCACCCGTTTCGGAGAATCGCTTCCACATCACTCCGGTCACTGCCCCCGAGCCGTCCACGATGAGCTCGGTGGCCCCGGTCTCGTAGCGGATTTGCACGCCCAAACTCGCCGCTCGCTTGAGCAGCAGGTCGATCACCATACTGGCGCCGCCGGTGTCGCCGGGCACGGGCACCTTATGGCCACGCGGCGCCGGCACCGCCTTCTCGAAGAAGGGCCAGACCTTCTCGTTGCCGGTGAACATCAGCCCCTCGGTGTTGGGCTGGATCACCGCCTTGCCCGGAAAGTAGCTGCGCTCGAACTGAAAGCCCAGGTCTTCCAGCCAATTGAAATGCTCCACACTGCCGTCGCAGTACGCCCGGATCTTGGCGCGATCGGGCCGCCGCGACACCGCAACCAGGTACTTATACATCTCGTCCGGCGAATCAGGATGACCGGTCGTCCGCTGGACCGCGGTCCCGCCGCCCAGGTAGAAATGCCCGCCTGCCAGCGACGTGGTGCCGCCCGCCGCGGCGGCCCGCTCGAGCACCAGCACGCGGGCGCCCGCCGCAGCCGCCGTCACCGCCGCACAGCCGCCGGCAATGCCGAAGCCGATCACCACCATATCGACGTCGTCCGACCATGACGCCACCGAGCCCGCGTTGACAGTCCCTGGTAGGTCGGTGCTCACCGTTGCTCCCGTTTGATGTAGTCGTAGAACGCCCTGATCTCCGGCGAGAAATACGCGATCTCCACAAACGGCACCCCGGCCTGCGGCGCCGCCAGGTAGGCAAACTGGATCCCGCCGGGCATCACGCCCCGCTGGACACAGTGGCGCCGTTCTCGGTCGCCTCAACCAGGGCGGCCTCCAGCCGCTCCGGGCTCTCGACTTCCATGCAAATGTGGTGCAGACCGGGACCAGAGTCACGCAGAAAATCACTATAGATATTCTCCCCGCGGACCGGGGAGAGGAGCTCTAACTGCATGTCGCCCAGGTAGCTCAGTGAGATGCTCGCGACGAAGTCGGCGGGCTTGTCGTAGTAGCTGCAAGTATCGGGAGCAAAGTGCACGTCGGGTATCCGTACCCACTTCCGCACACCCAATAGGCCGGTGAGCGCTGTTTCCGTGGCATCCAGGTCCGTGGTCACCCATGCGATCTGCCTCGGCGACGGAACGGGAAAGTTCATCGTCTCGCAGAATAGCTCAGCCCGGTGGCACCAGAAAGGGCCAGCAGGAACTTTGCCGTCACCGCCGGCAGCTGGCTCGAATGCGGCGGATGAACACGTTCTAATTCTTGGTGACTACCGCATCCTCAATGCTGAGCCAAGACGTCGACCAGTAGCCGCACCTGACTGTCGAAGACCTGGCCCGGCTCAGTCAGCGTGTCGGCGCCATACTGTCCGAACACCTCCAGGCCGATCGCACCCACCACGGCGGCCCACAGCAAGAAGCACTTGGCGACGACACGGTCATCGCCGGGAAAGTCGAACTCCCGGCGAAGCCGCTCGAAATCCGATGACATCGGCTGGGAAGCAACGTTATTCGTCAAAACGATATCGCCGGTGGCAATTGCCCCCGCAATTGCGTCGAAGAACGCTCGGACCACGCGGGTACCGACACCGACAGTGCGTTCTGGTGGCGCGTGATAGCCGGGGACGGGGCTGCCGTACAGCAGCGCCCACTGCGCCGGGTGCGCAACGGCCCAACAGCGGACCGCATGGGCGATGGCGATAACGTCGTCGCTCCATGAGTCGAGGCCGGCCGCGGCGCGAGCGCGGTCCACGGTGTCGGCCAGATCGGAGTATGCGTCGACAAGCAGCAACGTCAGGAGCTCGTCGCGGCTGGAAACGTACCGATATACCGCGGAGGACACCATGCCCAGCTCGCGGGCAATCGCACGTAGCGATAGCCCGGCTGCGCCGTGATCCACTAGGTGGCGGCGGCCGAGCTCGACGATCTTGGACTCGATCTGCTCCCTGGCCTCCTGACGTTTGCCCACGCCGCAATTCTGACATAACCGAGATCACCGCTCTTGCTTTTGTTTCGGAGTTATGGCAGCGTTTCCAGTATCGAGAGCAGTGCTCTCGGAAGGTTTCACAAGGCTCGAGAGGCTCAAAAGGAGCGCCATGACCACCCGCTACCAAACGCCCACCCGGACCGCCCGTGCCGCGAACACCGCTGTCCGTTGGCTGGCCGAACTCGGGATCGGCATCGCCGGCACCCGGGTGCTGCGCGTCCGGGGCCGCAAGACGGGCAAACTACGCCCCGTGGTGGTCAACCTGCTGACCGTCGACGATGTGGAGTATGTGGTGTCCCCCCGCGGTGACACCCAATGGGCGCGCAATGTCAGAGCGGCAGGTGTCATCGATATGGGTCCGTGTTGGCGTAGCAAGAACGCCACGGTCAGCGAACTGGCCGACGAGGCCAAACCGAAAATCCTCAGCCGCTACCTGGCCAGATGGTATTGGCAGGTCAAAGGGTACGTCGGAGGCTTGACCCCACAATCCGGCGATGACGAGTTGCGCGCGGCGGCACCGATGATCCCGGTGTTTGCCCTGGGCAAGGCCGACGGCTAGTTGGCGGCGGGGACGCCGAGATCCTGACGGAGCTGATCAGAGGCCGCTTGCCAGGAGACGGCGGCGGGATATTGCCCCCAAACGCTGTTGAAGATTCCGATGAGCTGTCCGGGCCCGTTGCCGATCAAATACACCGGTCCACCGGAATCGCCCTTCTGGCTGGCGACACCCCCGGTCATGGTGAACCACCCGTTGTTGACACTGTCGACGGTTCCGCAGGTTTCCCCGGTGCTGATGCCGAAATGGCAAACCGCTTGGCCCGGTTGGGCGACCACGCCGGGCCGCGACGTCAACTGCCGTCCGCCCGGCAGGACGTCGCTCACCCTGACGCCGTCGACCAGTGCAATCGCCTCGTAGTCGTCGATCGACTGGTCGGTGGCCACCGTGGAACCGCTCGGGGTGTTGTCACGAAACGCCCGCAAGTGCCCGATGACGTTGTTGTCGCGGTCGCTGACTGCTCCCTCACCCCGGCAGTGACCTGCGCTGAAAGCCATGTGCAGTTTGGTGTCCACATACGCCAAAGTGCAGATGTGGATATCCTGGTGGATTTCCATGCCCGGGAACACCAGCGGCGGCTCCGCATAGGCGGTCGGAGGCAGCCCGCACGCCAGCGCCGCGACAGTAGCCGATACCGCGAATGCGCGCAGTGCCAGGCGGCGCACCATGGACTCCATCCTTTCAGGGCCGGCATGCCGACCGGAATCTGAAATTACGGCGTACCCGACGGAATATTTTTCGTTATCGCCGCCGCCCGCGTTACCTTGACCGGCGGAGCGCCGCTACCGCGACGAGGCGACAGCCACGGCACCATCGGCCGCGGTGGCCGCCATGCGCGGCTGCCAGCCCGGAGGGCCGAAGACGTAGCCGAGCCGATCACGCAGCCGCGTCGCTGATCGGCAGTCGCGCGCAATCGCCAGGTATTCGTAGGTCTGCAGTTTCCAGATATTGAACGTGTTTACCTGCTTGGTCAGGCCATAATGGGGGCGGAAAACCTCGGCCTGGAAACTGCCGAACAGCCGATCCCAGATGATCAGGATGCCGCCGTAGTTCCTGTCCAGGTAGATCTGGTCCATCCCATGGTGTACTCGGTGATGCGACGGCGTGTTGAAAATGAACTCGAACCACCGCGGCAGCTTGTCGATCCGTTCGGTGTGCACCCAGAACTGGTAGATCAGGCTCACCGAGAAGGCGAAGAACACCATCCAGGGCGGTACGCCCACGAGCGGCAACGGCACCCACATCAGGATCTCGCCGCTGTTGTTCCACTTCTGGCGGAGCGCGGTGGCAAAGTTGAAGTATTCGCTCGAGTGGTGGGCTTGATGGGTGGCCCAGATCAACCGGACCCGGTGGGCGATCCGGTGATAAGTGTAATAAAGCACGTCGACACCGACGATGGCAATCACCCAGGTGTACCACTGGCCCGCCGAAAGGTGCCACGGGGCAACATAGGCATAGATTGCCGCGTAGCCCAGCAACGCCAGGCCCTTCCACCCTGCGGTGGTGGCAATCGAAACCAGGCCCATCGAGATGCTTGCCAAGGAATCACGGGTGAGGTAAGCGCCGGTGACCGGCCTGGGCCTTTCAGTGGCGCCCGCCTCGATTCGTTCCAGTTTGCGGGCGGCCGTCCATTCGAGGGCCAAAAGAAAGAGAAAAAAAGGAATGGCGAACAACGCCGGATCCCGCAACTCCGCGGGTAGCACGGACCAGAAGCCCGTCAAAGCACTCACGTGAGACAGACTACTGATAATCCAGTCGGTGGCCCAAGGATCGCTGCGCCCGCGGCCGGAAATGGATTCGGCTCGAGCTAGCCGATCGCCTTCGAGATCGCATCCCGGGCGCGGTCGAGCAGCGACGCGAACGGTCCAACGGCAAAATTCAGCTTCGCCGACTCCACGCCGGGGTGTGGCCTCGTCGGTGCGAGGGCCTCGGCCACTTGGACCGCCTTTGTCATGCGCTGACGCTCGCCGGCGTCGAGTTCCCGCTGCAATGTGGTGAACTCTTCGTTCTCCTCACGTTCGGCATGTTCGACCACCGCCTGCCGCAGCTTGGTGAGCTCGTCGATGAACTCCTGCGATGCGATGTCCAACTTTTCAATGCTCGACAGCAGCTTCTTGGCCTCGTGCTCTTCTCGTAGTCGCTCATCCGCGATGTCGTCACCGGCAGCCACCTCACGACGGACCCGGGGATGAATGATCATCTCTTCGGCGGTCTCGTGCACCGCCAAGAGCTGGCGCAAATCGTGAAAGGCGGTCTCGCGGGCTTTGTGGTCCGACGCGTGCAGCACGTCGTCGAACATGTCGTTGATCAGATCGTGCTGGGCTTTGAGAAACTTGACCACTTCTTGTGGCGTCTCGACAAGCATTTCGGCCATGCGACAGGACCTCCGGTGTGATGGGATTCGCGCTGTGGGCTGTGCGCGCATCAACTGGCCGAATACCCGCAGCGAGACCGGCCGAAACGGTCAAGCGCTCGATTCTGATCGACGGAGGTTACCCGGGTGGATGCTCTCGACCGGCCGCTGAGCCACTGCGATGTCAGCCCGGATGCCTCAGGCGCGGACCGGTTGACCCGCGTAGTGGTGATCGGCTCTGGGTTCGCGGGACTGTGGGCGGCATTGGGCGCTGCCCGACGACTCGATCAGCTCGCCGTCCCGCCGGGGACGGTGGACATCACGGTGTTAAGCGACAAACCGTTCCACGACATCAGGGTGCGCAACTACGAAGCCGACCTGAGTGCCTGCCGGATCCCACTCGCCGACGTGCTCGATCCGGCTGGCGTTGCCCATGTCACCGCGAACGTGACCGGAATCGATGCCGGCGCACGCAAGGTCACCACGTCGAGTGGCCAGACATACCGCTACGACCGATTAGTGCTCGCGGCGGGTAGTCGGCTGGTCAAGCCCGAGGTACCGGGTCTGCGCGAGTTCGGATTCGATGTCGATACCTACGACGACGCAATCCGGCTGCAGCACCAGATCAAAAAGCTCGCCGATGGCCCGGCGACGGCCGCGGCCGCGACCGTGGTGGTAGTCGGTGCGGGACTGACCGGTATCGAGACAGCCTGTGAGATGCCGAGCCGGCTGAGGGCGTTATTCGTCGGAAGTTCGGTGGCCCCCCGGGTGGTGCTGGTTGACCATAACCCGTTCGTCGGCTCCGATATGGGCGGCTCAGCGCGGCCGGTGATCGAGCAAGCCCTGGCAGACAACGGCGTCGAGACCAGGACCGCGGTCAGCGTGGCGAAGATCAGTGCATCCGGCGTATCGCTGTCGTCGGGTGAGCATATCGCCGCGGCCACCGTCGTGTGGTGCGCCGGCATGCGGGCCAATTCGCTTGCCGGGCAACTACCGGCGATCCGCGATCGACTGGGTCGTGTCACGGTCGACGACTACCTGCGGGTGGTGGGCGTACCGGCCGTCTTTGCTGCCGGTGATGTAGCCGTTGCCGAGGTCGATGACGAGCACGTGTCGGTGATGTCGTGTCAGCACGGACGGCCGATGGGCCGCTACGCCGGCTACAACGTGATCAGCGACCTGTTCGGCGAGCCGTTGTTGACGTTTCGAATCCCTTGGTATGTCACGGTTCTCGACTTGGGACCAGCGGGCGCCGTGTACACCGAAGGGTGGGATCGCGAAGTGGTGTCGTGTGGCGCCGAGGCCAAGGCGACCAAACAGACGATCAACACCCGGCGGATCTACCCGCCGCTGACCCGAAACCGCGCCGACCTGCTGGCCGCCGCCGCGCCAGAATTGCAGGCCCGGCCGTGAGCAGTCCCCGCTTGGACGTCGAATCAGTCCGACGGCGACATCGGCAACATCGGATTGGTTTGTTCGCCGGCATACCAGTGCACTGCGAATATGCCCGGTTGCAAGGATAGTTCGGCCACCAACCGCTCCAGCTTGGCCGGGGTGTGGCCGTCCATCAGCAGGTGAGCGGTCAACGCGATGTTGTCGTCGGTGGCTGTGCCGGTGTGGATTCCGCGCAGCGTGATGTCGTTTCGAGCCGTGTGTTGCACGATCTGAGCGCGCACATATTTCGCGGACTTGGGGCGGCAGAGCACCTGCAGCTGGTAGGGCCGCAGGCCTTCGTCTTCTTCGACGGTGTTGTCGTGGTCGATCAGCCGCCCCAGCGGGCGGCCGAAGAGATGGATGGTGACGACGGTGGCGGTGGCGATCAACGCGAACACCAAATGTCCAGAGGCGGCGAGCACACCGACTGCAGCTGAGCACCACAGGGTGGCAGCGGTGTTGAGGCCGCGCACGTTGAAGCCCTCCCGCAGAATCACCCCACCACCCAGAAACCCGATGCCCGACACCACATACGACGCGACCCGGGTCGGACTGCTGTCCTCGGTGGCGGCCGCATACAACACGAAAAGGGTCGCTCCGGTGGCCACCAGAGCATTGGTACGCAGTCCGGCCATGCGCGCCCGCCACTGCCGCTCGAGGCCGATCAGGGCCCCACAGCCAACGCCGACGGCGAGCCGGAGCGTGAATTCGGCGATGCTCAGGTTCTGCACGGCACTGCGTTCCCTTCTGTCCCGGCGCGAGGCGACGGCAGCTAAGCATATGGTGGTTAACGATGGGTGGCGAGCCGGCGAACCGGTTGCATTGCGGCGCTGACCAACACGCGAAATATGCTGGACCTCAAGCAATTTGAATCCCGGGCAAGGCCGCGTAAGGCGCATGCATAGTTGGCCGGAGCGGCATGGGCCGTGGCGGCCGGGCCCCCACCGGGGCTCCTCGCTCAGCCCCGTATCAGACGTGGCTCAAATGATGCGGGCAGTAGTATTTCGCTGAAATCACCGCGAATTGCGATGCGGCTTCCATATCGAATCCGGGATTGCGGACCTTGACTTCGTGGACCACTTCCAGTCCCGCTTCGCCGTTGTCCAGGCACCCGCATACCGCCTGGGCGGATCCGATGACTGCCGCCGGACTGGTATAAGTGATGCCGGCTTGTTGCAGCGCGGCCAGGAAGCCCGCGTCGTCGGCGCCGCTGGGCTCCTGCGGATCGGCATGGGCAGGCGCCGTGAGGCCGACCATGGCCGCCAGGGTTAGTAGCGCTAGCAGCTTCTTCATGATTTCCATTCCTCCGTCCCCGGCAGTCTTGCGGTTGCCCGGTCCTGACTTCGACTCCCGAACTGCCCTGTCCGGTAACGTTTTTGACTACGCCTCTGCTAGGCCCTGGCATCACGGTTGATCACCTGTATAGCTCCAGCCACGTGTCAGCCCAACTGTGAATCCGAGGGCACCACTTTGGGTTTGTCGCCCTTGGACAGGTGCACGGCGTGGATGCCCGGTTTCTTCGCCAGTTGCTCGAGCAGGCTGTCAAGGCCTTCAGGGTCGACGCTGTGATGCTGGACGCTTTCGGGCTTCTCCGATATCTGCGCGACCAGACGCTTGAGTTTGTCCGGCGAAGTGGCGTCCTTGAGGCCTTTGAACGGGGCGATACGGCCGCGGACGCCGGTGCCGCTGACGGCGCTGGGAGCGCCGGCGCCGAGGGCGCTTCCGAGCATGCCCGCTAGCGCCGTCGAGCTGAGTAGCCCTCCCTCGCCGAGGGCGGCAGCCGGCACGGCCTCCGGACCGGCGGCCGATAATGCGGCCGCCACGGTCCTGATAGCGGGGGTGGCCGTCGCCCAGCTGGGGGGAACGCTTAAGGACCCGACGAGCGTGCCGCGCCCCCAATGCGCCGTCACATCGCCCGATGTCGCGCCGGTCAGCCAGCCCCGGCCCCAGTGTGGCGCCAGTCCAAGCCCGGCGCCCAGCCCCTCTTTCGGGAACTCGCCGAGCCCACCGGCAGCCGAATGCGGGCCGAACTTGAGGAACTGCGATACGGGGAAGTTCACCAGCAAACCGATATCGTTGAATCCCGTGGTAAAACCCAGCGGACCCCTGATGGCGAGAAACAGGCGGACATAATCCGCGGCTGCGGTTGGTCCGAAGATGCCGTTCACCAGGTCGTTCATCGCCTTTGTGTAGGCGGTGCTGAGGTCGGCACCCAGTTGCAGCAACCACGAAATCGGATCGGCCGAGGCCAGCACCGACTGCGCGGCAGTGCCGGCCGAGGTTCCGGCGGCTTGGGCCGCCGCAGCGGCTTGGCCGGCCAGTCCGGCCGCGTTGGCGACTTGGGGCGGCTCGGTGAACGGCGTCAGCTGGCCGGCAGTCGCCGAGGAGCCGGCGTAGCTGTCCATCGCGACGGCGTCTTGGACCCACATCTGGCCGTATTGCGCCTCGGTCGCAGCGATCGCCGGGGTGTTTTGGCCGAAGATGTTGGTCGCCACCAGCGACGCCAGTTGGCTGCGGTTGGCCGCGATCTCCACCGGCGGCACATGTGCGGCGAACGCTGTTTCGTAGACGCTGGCCGCCGTGGCGGCCTGGGCGGCCGCGTGCGCGGCCTGGGCGGCGGTGCCTTGCAGCCAGGTCACATACGGCGCGGCCGCGGCCGCCATGGCCAGCGCCGACGGACCTGCCCACGGCCCGCTGGTCAGGCTGTCGATGACCGATGAGCACGCTGCAGCGGTGGATTGTAATTCGGCGGCCAGCGCGTCCCAGGCCGCCGCGGCCGCACGCATCGGGCCCGACCCGGGACCGGTGTACATCCGCCCCGAATTGATCTCCGGTGGAAGTGCTGCGTAGAACACGTCTCTACCCCTTACCTGGCCGGGTGCTTTGAGTGGCCCTAGCTGGGCTATGGCCCGTCGTTGCGCCGATCATCACCGTCACCGCCGTCATTCGTCGAGCGCCGGGATCACGATGATGGTGGCGGTGGCGGGGTCTGCGCCGGCGACAACGCCGCCCAATGAACTTGCCGTACCAGTGCCTGCGGAGCCAAACGTGGTAGCAGCCAGGGCGCGGCCGGCCAGGCTCGACAGGGCCATCTGGCCGAATACCCCTGCCTCGCCGGAAAATGCCGCGGCCGGGGCGGCGGCCAAGTTGGTGGGCAGCAGCGAGGAGACCAGTCGCATCGCGGGGGCAGCTTGCGTCCACCCCTGCGGCACCGACATGCTGCCCACCAGGGCCGCCCGCCCCATCGCCCCGCTGACCGGTCCACCACTACCTGCGCTGCTGGAGGTCAGGTTTGCGCCCAGCGAATCAGCGATCGGCGCCAGGGCCCCGGTGATGGGCTTGGCGGGGGCGAAAAAGGCCTGCAAACCCTGGCCATTCTGGGCGTAGGCATAGACCTGTCCGAAGGACAGGAACGGGCCGCCCGGAATGGCAGCGAGGCCCTGCAGCGAATATGGCCCGTTGAGGGCCGCCATGATGATGTTCCAGTTATCGATATCGGTTACCAGCCATGGCGGCAACGCCGGCAGCGGGAATATGGATCCCGGCAACGCCGGCGCCGCCGTCGGCAACGACGTGGTCGAGGCGAGGCTTTGCAACGCATTTGGCACCGAGGCGATCAGCTGGGACAGCTGGGTCGTGATGTCTGAGGCCGCAGCAGTGCCGGTTGCCGGTGCCACCGCGGCGGATTGGACCGCCGCTGCCGACGGGTTTGTGGTCGGTGGCGGCTCGGTAAACGGCGTCAGCTGAGCGGCCGTGGCGGAGGAGCTGGCGTAGGCATACATCGCGGCGGCGTCTTGGGCCCACATTTCCAGGTATTCGGCCTCGGTGGCCGCGATCGCCGGAGTGTTCTGCCCGAAAATGTTGGTGGCGATCAACGTCATCAGCAGCGCTCGGTTGGCGGCGATCACCGGCGGCGGCACCGTCGCCGCGAACGCCGTCTCATAGGCGGCGGCGGCCACCGTCGCCTGGGCGGCGGCTTGCTCTGCTTGAACCCCCGTCGAGTGGATCCAGGCCAGGTACGGCGCGACCGCGGCTGCCATCGCGATGGACGACGGGCCCGTCCACGGTCCCACGGTCAGACTCTCGACAATCGACCGATACGAGGCGGCCACGGACTGCAACTCGGCGGCCAACTCCTCCCAGGCCGCGGCCGCGGCCAACATCGGACCAGCACCCGCCCCGACGTACATCCGCCCCGAGTTGATCTCCGGCGGAAGCGCCCCAAAATCTATCATTTGCTGCCTCCGGTTCTTCGCTGCCCGCCATAGTAATCACGGCCGTGTAGTTCCGTACGCGAGTTAGGTCAGCTCTTACCGAACTCATTATTCATCCCCGTCGACCACTGCACGTTTGATTCCCCGTGATTGACGCCGATCTGGGCTGTCCCGGTGTGAATCTTCTGCTGGTCAAGGTGCGCCACCAGCGCGATTGTGGCGGCCCCTAATCCGGCCATCACCGTCACCCTGCACAATAATTATTTGCATTACGTTCCCGGCGTGTAATCATGACGTTAAAAGTAACTGTCACCGCATCGTTGATCGCTGGAAAACTCTCAGCTTAGCTATCACTTCAGCCGTCCAGATCACCCAGTGAGCGCCCGCGGCTATTGGCCCGAAGAACAATGAATTAAACGGTTAGATCACTCCATGCGCAACACCGGCAAAACCGTGAACAGAGGGAATCCGGCGATATTGTACGTATGTCGGTCAAAACGATTGGCCACTATTGCCGAGGAGCATCGACATGCCACCTGAATCACCAAATTATGATTTCTACCCAATCGTATCGCCCCGGAAATCAAAGACCGCAAATAATTGGATCATTACGCGGCATTCTTGGGGTAAACGCCGCCTCGCGACCTCCTGGACTTGATCCTGCTGGCAAGAAATCGATTGCTAGTTCGTCAGCAACTGAATGTCATGTCACCCGGCGGCGACTGACTGGAGTCCATCGCGCACCACCGCCGCGGCTCGGTAGACCGACCACCTTCCTGGGCCCCATGGTGTGCCAGGTGTCAGGTCGGTGACGTGGACGTCCACCGACCTGACCTCTGATCGCCATGACGTGCTCCTGTTTGCTGAAATAGAGGACGTTACCGGTGACCTCGGGAACGTACTGGAAATTTCGCTGTCACTCCGCTGGGTGGTTGCTGGAGAATCCCTGAAAGGTTGAAGGTCGCGTCGCCCTGAGGGGCAAACCCCTGCATCGGGTGCGCGCCGATGCACCGATGACTAGCCCGCGGCGGGAGGTCGCGCGACAAAGGTGGGGCGGAAGCCGTACTGGGGTACAGCACGTCCGAAGGGCTGACCGGCCATATTGCCGAACGGCATACCGGGCATTCCGGCCGCCACCGCCGGCGGAGGTGCGACCATCGGCGTGCCTCCCAAGGCCGAACCCAGCGGGCTGTGCAGTGGCGCGGCCGCGGTCCACGCCGGCGGTACCGACAGCTTGCCGACAATGCCCGCGTTGCCCAAACCGGCCGAAACGGCGCTTCCGAGGCTGCCAGCGGACGCAACCGGGCCCGCCGCCAGCCCACTGCCGACTCCAGCGGCGGCCGCACTCGCATCCTGAGCCGCATCCGCAGCTACTGCGCCGGCCAGCACGCTAGCCATGAAGGGGGCAAACGTGCTACCTGGGACGAAGAGCCCAGTCGACGTGATGGTATTCCAGACATTCGCGTTGGGCCCCCAGACGTTCCACAGGGTCTGCCACCAAGCAGGTCCAGATCCGGTGAGCAGGTCCCAGATCACCTGTAGCCATGATGTGCTGTTTGGTCCCGAAAGTCCCTGCAAAGCACTAGGAACCATGGAAATCAGCCCGGACAGCGTGCTCGACTGATTGCCGGCCGAGTTGCCGGACGCCTCGGTGACCGCAGCCGCCTGGGCCGCCAGCCCGCTGGGGTTGGTCGCCTGCTGAGGCTCCACGAACGGGCTCAGCTGAGTGGCGGCAGCCGAGGATCCGGCGTAGCCGTACATCGCCATGGCATCTTGGGCCCACATTTCGGTGTACTGTGCCTCGGTCGCTGCAATGGCGGGGGTGTTCTGGCCCAGGATATTTGTGGCGATCAAGGCCATCAGTTGAGCACGGTTGGCCGCGATCACCGGCGGAGGGACAGTCGCGGCGAAAGCGGCTTCGTAGGCTCCCGCGGCTGCCTCGGCTTGTACCGCGGTCTGTTCTGCCTGGACCGCGGTGGTGTTCATCCACGCCACGTAGGGGGCGGCGGCGGCTGCCATCGATGCCGATGCCGGTCCGTACCATTCTTCCCCTGTGAGCGCCGCGAGCACCGAATGATAAGACAGCGCGGTGGCGCGTAATTCCGCGGCCAAGCTCTTCCAGGCTGATGCCGCGGCAATCATCGGGCCCGAGCCGGGCCCCGAATACATGCGAGCGGAATTGATTTCGGGTGGCAGCATCGCAAAGTCCAGAGCGACGGTCATCGCTGGCCTCTTTTCTCATCGGCTGTGGTAGTGCTGTCGGCGCCGGTGGCCGCAACTGAACCGGCGCCGGAACCCGAAGTCGCGGTACCTGATCGGTGGACTGCCGTCATCTGTGCGGCCACCCCCAGATCCGGACTCGGGCATTGAATCGTGTTGTGCTCGAGTGTGATTCGTCGCTTGCAGGCGTTGTCCTCCGAAGTGGCAATGGGCAGTTGCCGGATGCGGGTGCGGTGTTCGGGTGGCACGGCGCCGGGGGCCCTAGACGGCACAGCTGCACGGGCGATCGCAAACGACATCGAACTACTCCAGGACGAAGGACCCAACCCGGATCAATGGTGCTTTTCGCACGCTCTATCGCCACGTCTCCGAAATGCGGAGCCGGGCAACGTAGAGAATCAGGCGAACCCGTTCAGCAGGCGAAAAAGGCGCCGGGGTCGGATCGGAACGAAATGCTCGTCGGACTCGGATACGGACTATCGCCGGGACTCATCTCGCTCTCACCTCCTCAGGGCCAGGGCACACGGGGATGCCAGGCAAACTGCACACGGGTGAGAGCCCAGCAGAACAACTGGGCACGGCACCCCTCTCGTCAGAGCTTTGGCACCACACGGCGTATCCAGCTAGCCAAAGCCGGAAGCCACTTGGGCTCAACCCTTAAGCCGGGAAGAGCTGTCCTGACCCTGGGCGTCTTTCGACGTTCGAGGTCAGTGGCCTGTATCCGTGCAGACGCCTCACCTAGCGAGGTGCATGCAAGGGCAATGGTGACACTTGTGGCGATGGGAGTCAACCCAACCCGCCGATAACGGCAATACCCTGCTGGTTAGACAGCCGGCAACTATTCGTCGTATCAGGTGGCGGTATGGCAACTCACGCATATTGCGGTGACCGGTCAAGCCGGCCGTACCGATGTCTGGTCGCAAACCGCCTGTGCGACAAGGCATCCCGGAACACTCAGGGCTGCGCTGGCGATATCCTGGCGACAACGCCGATGATGACGAGCCGGACCAACTGCCCCGGCCAGGATCCGGGTCTCGTTGCGGGACACCGGCACCGGAGCCTTGTGGACCGGCCGGCACCTGGGCGTCCTTGCCTGCGAACTTCACCGCGAACATCGGCCTCGTCGTCAGCCCGCGGCGGGGGGCCGGGACATAATCGTCGGCCTGAACCCGTACCGGGGGCCGCTGCCGAAGCTGTGTCCGTAAACACCTGGGGCGGGCATCCCGGGCACGCCAGGTGTGCCGGCTGCGGCGTCGGGGACACTGGCCGTGCTGGTCCAACCACCACCCGGGGCGGCGGCACCGGCGTGGTTCACCACCTGGGTGGCCGCCGTCCAGCTCTCCGGCACGGACAATCGACCGACCAGCGCCGCGCGATTGAGCCCGGTCACAACGCTGCTCACACTTGTCGGCGCCGGCGCCGGGGCCGACGTCGAGGCCAATGCGGGGAAGTTGAAATGGCCGCTGTCGGGTGGCGAGATGACCGGCAGCCCGCCGGCCTGCAGCGAATTGAGGTCGGCCATTGCCCCGGTGATTGCCGGGGTGATCAGGTCCGGACTTACGTACCCGGCTGAAGTGAAGCCGTTGACCAGCGAGGAGTTGAGAAAGATTCCGTAGGGGTTGCCGTCGTTGCCGTCCAGGAAATTCAAGATATCGGCGAGTATGCCGCCTGGCACCGGAAGGGCGGCCGCAGGATTGGCGGCTGCAGCGCCCGATAGGGCCGACGCCGGCGACGCGAGTCCTTGGAGCGCAGACGGCACTGCCGACATCAATTGCGGCAGCTCCGACTGTGTCAGTGTGCCCGCCGCACTGCCCGCCGCTTGTGCGACGGCCGCTGCCTGGCCGGCCGGCCCAACTGGGTTCGTAGTCTGCGCCGGCTCGGTAAACGGTGTCAGCGTCGCGGCCGCCGCGGCGCCGGCAGCGTAGCCATACATCGCCGCCGCATCCTGCGCCCACATTTCGCCGTACTCGGCCTCGGTGGCCGCGATCGCGGGTGTGTTCTGGCCGAAGATATTGGTGGCGACCAGCATCATCAACCGAGCTCGGTTGGCCGCGACAACAGCCGGCGGCACCGTCATCGCAAAAGCGGCCTCGAATGCACCCGCCGCCGCTGCTGCCTGAGCGGCAGTCTGCTCGGCCTGGATGCCCGTGATGCTCATCCACCCCATGTATGGGGTGACTGCGGCCGCCATCGATGCCGATGCGGGCCCCAGCCAGCCTTCGCCGGTCAGCTCCGAGATCACTGCGTCGTATGAGGCTGCCGTCGAACGCAGTTCCGCTGCCAGCCCATCCCAGGCCGCGACAGCAGCCAGCAGGGGCGCCGATCCCGGTCCCGAATACATCCGCAGCGAATTGACTTCCGGTGGAAGCGCTCCGAAATCCATCGCCTTCACCTCCCTTAACCGACTAGGGCTTCGGTGGCCGCGTGGGCGGCATCGGTCGTGGTGTGGCGACCAACGTCCTTCGGCGTGGCGGCCGTGCGCGATTTGTGATCAGTGGCAGCCTCCACGACTGCTCGTTGCTCGTGGGCGGCGAATCGTGTTGCGCTCACCGCGGTTACGTCGCCGGCGGTGGTGTGCAGCGATTCCGGTGGTGTGCCAAGCAAATACATCGGACTTTCTCCTCTTGGGGGATAGTCCAACCCGGCTACGGAGCCTCGCCGCTGTGGGTGGTGTCGGGGTGTTACCGAGAGCACGTACGTGTTACGTAGCGCGCGCCGGGGTACTCGGCGCCAGCCGATTCAGACGGCGGACAAAGCGCCGTGACCAGATCGGGGTGAGTGGTCATAACTTTCATGGGGCACGCGATTGATCGGGTCCGTTCAGCCCACCTCCTGTCACGATCGGGGCACGTCGGGGTGCCACAGTGGTAGCAATATCCCGGATGAAGTCACCCTCGCGAATTTGCCAGGAGCGCCACCCCGGTCGTCCGAGCTTTTAGCACCACACAGCGTATCCGGCCACAGCCGCCCCGGAAGCCAGTTGGACCTAACCCATAGGGGTAGCATCGGGAAAATCTCGACCCGCTTACCGGCGGCGTGGGTCAATATCCTTTTTCCGTGCGGAAACGCAAGCTCACACCGGTACCGCCGTCCGGCAGTGGTACCCCGGGCAGTGGGTCACCGTCGTCGTTCCACGGCGGGGTGACTCAGCAGACAGGTCGAGCTTTCCCGCACGGGAATCCGGTTACGATGGCGGCACGCTGGGCTAGTGTCCGGGTCGTAAGGTTAGCTGTTGGCGGCCAACCAGACGGCTACATCTCGGCTAACTCGTCGTCTTCTTCTCCGCCACTGCAGCGCTGAGGCCTTCGGCAAGGTCCTCGCGGGTCAGCTCCTTGAATCGGAGCATCTGGTGCTCGCTGAAATCGGTCAGATCGCTGTTCAGTACAGCATCCAGATCTGCGTCGTCCAAGCGGAAACTACGGTGATCACGGGCTTTCTCGACGACATTGCGCACGAAGCCGGCGTTGCCGAGCATGTCGATGCCCCGGATCAGATCACCGTCTTCGGAGTAGGTCTGGTCGTTGTAGAACTTGGTGTACGACGGCAGTAACACCTGGGCTGCCGCGTCGGTGATGACGTCTTCGTTCTCCTGGCCCATCAACCGGGTCAGCGCGATCAATTCTTGCGGGGTATAGCTGAAGAACTCGATTACGGTCGAAAACCGCCGTCGCAGACCCTGATTCACTTCGAGCATCTTCTCCATCGCCTTGGCATAACCGGCGCCGAAGACCACGAGCTCGTCGCGGTGGTTCTCCATGTAAATCAGCAGGGTGTTGATGATCGCGTTGCCGTAGGGATCACCCTGGGAATAGCCACGCTCGTGCAGAGTGTGCATCTCGTCGAAGAAAACCGCGCCACCCAGCGCACCCTCGAGCATTTCTTCGGTGTTCTTCTCCGCATCGGCCATGTACCGGCCCAACAACTTGGTACGACTGGTCTCCACCACCAGCGGCTTGCGCAATACCGTCAACCCGCAGAGCTGCTTGGTGAATGCCCTTGCCACCGAAGTCTTTCCAGTACCCGGCGGCCCCAATAACAAGGTGTGACGCGATGTCACCGGGACGGGAAGCCCCATCTTGGCCCGCGCCAAGTTCACCTTGGTCGTCGCCTTGATGAGTTTGATTTCTTTCTTGGCCTTTTCCATGCCGAGCATCGCATTCAGCTCGGCGTCCCCTTCAGCCAAATACTTCGCGGCCATCTCGGCATGGCGAGCAGCCTCAGTTTGGGCGCGGGTCGGCGCACTATCCGGATCCCACGGATCTTTGCGCGCCTCAATCGTTTCCGGATCGGTCAGTACCAGCCGGAAGTTGGGATTGTCCAGAGCCTCGCGGGCCGGGGTGAACTTGGGGTCGCGCGAATACACCCGGCGCAACAGTTCAACGGCTTCCTCCTCGCGGCCGACATGCCGCAAGCACATGCCCTGCGTGTAGAGCGCAATGTTGGCCGCACCGGGCACCCGGTCCCCTTCAATGGCTTCTTGCGCTCGCCGGAACGCCTCCTCGAACACGCCCAGTGACGCCAACGCGGTGGTGGCCATCGCCGCGCCGGCGGCCTTCAGTTCCGGGTGACGCCAGGGCGTTGCCTCGGGAAACTGGTTGAGCACATCGGGCCAGCGTTTGGTGCGGAAGTAGAGCACGCCCCGCACATAGCTGACCAGCTCGGTGTCGAAAGGATGGCGGGGGTCGGTGGCGTCGAGTAGTTCGGCCGCCTCCTGGTAACGCCTGTTCTCGGCGAGGACCGCAGCGTATGCGCATGCCAGCGAATCAACGCTGGTGACGGCCAGCCGCAGAAACAACCCGTCGGAGACCTCGGGACGGAACTGTAGGTCCGTCACGCCGAGACGGCGGGTCTCCCAACCGAATGTCCTGACCGCCGCCCAGGCGCCGGCGAGCACCTCGATGCTCTGGTCGCCGGCGAGGATCCGGGCCAGCCAGGCATCGCACATGCCCGGATCCAATTTGGTGGCGGTGGTGAACATTTGCGCTGCCACTTGTGGGTTGTGGCTGGGCTGCAGGCTATTGACCGAGATTCCAGAGGCGAGCAGACCGGCGACCAGGGCGTTGCGGGCATCTTCAGCGGTTGACTGCGGGCGAGTCATTGCCCTGCGGGCGAGCTCGTTGCGTGCTCCTGTACTTGATCCACAGGCAGTTCAAGCTCGTCGTAGTCACGCAGTTCGCGACTGGGCACGACCAGTCGGGAACGTTTCCCCGGCACCGGCAGGCTCGCGCGCACGGCCGCCAACTGACGCCCGGTGAGGCGGTTGAGCCCCGGCGTGAGCTCCTTGGGCAGACGTGAATCGCTGTGATAGCGAACCCACGCCGACATCTGCGGCCGACCGGCTCGCATCGTCAGCCGTACCGTGATCACAGTGGCGCCCACTTCCGGGGTGTCAGGCAACCACAGGTGGTCCAGCGCATCGGAACTGATATCTGACGGCGTCACCCAGAAACTGGTGACGAATCCGTTGAAATGCTTGAGACGACGCCAACCCGGCCGGCTCCAGGTTGGCTCCAAATCTGCCAACACCGCGCTGTCTACCTCGGCCAACTCATCAGCGGTCAGCGGCCGCGCGGCACAGGTTTGACCGTCCAGATCCTGAACCAGCCGCTCGGTAGCCGCAACCAAAGTCGCGGCCAACGAATCACGGGAGGCGACCGCGGCCACGTTGCGCTGCGGATCCATCCGTAACACCAACCAGGTACGGCGCCGGTTGGCGGCGGGTTTGTCCCCCACCATTCCCCAGTCCTCAGGACCCCACTCGTCCAACGAAGCCGACGCTTTGGCGGCCTCGGCGCCGCCGCGCACTTCCACCGACACGATGTCGATGCCATCGAGTTGGATGTCGAATTGTCGCAAGTTTTCAGCAACCGCGCTCACCGGCAACACCGCCGACTGCGAGGTCCGATGACGATGTCGGCCAGGCTGGTCGCCCTCACCACCGTCGACCTCGATCACCGTGACCAACTGGCCCTGATATTCACGCACTCCGACGGTGTCACGTCCGAAGTGGCGCTGGTGATCGATCGCCGGCGTACATCCCGCGCCCAGTGCCGTACCCGGATCGGCCGACCAGTCCCACACCCAGGTGGCGATACCCGAGGTCACGGTGATCCCGTGATAAGTGACGATCGACAACAGTGTCAGCACCACCGCAAGGCCCACCCCGACCCACCATGCGACGCGGTACTGGCCTTGCCATGAGTCCGGGAAGTGGCTGGCGACCACGAGTATGACCACGTCGGCCAGGAACACCGTCGTCAACCGCGGCCACGACAAAGCTAACCCGAACCTATGCTGAGCCTTCATCGCTGCTTCCGTGATCGTCGCATCAATGTCGCCGTACCGAACACCGCACCGCCTATCAGTAGCGCCCCGGTCAATCCCCCGGCCGCCACCCAAACCGGAACCATATTGCGTTCGGTGGGTGGTTTCGGCAGCGCCAGTGGCGCTGACAGTTGCTTCGGCGGCTGGACAGGCCCTTCTGGCACATCCCAGGTCAGGGCTGCCACCGGGTCCACCACACCGTAGCCGACCTGGTTGTCCACACCGCGGGCGGGCGGCCTGGCGGTGTGAATCAATCGGTTCTTGATCTGGTAGGCCGACAATTCGGGGTACTTCGCCCGGACCAGGGCCACTACTCCGGACACGATCGCGGCGGAGAAACTGGTGCCGGCCGGAACCAGCAACGTGTTGTCCGGGCCGTCAATCGCGTTGATCAAGCCGTCGTCTCTCGGCGAAAGGCCGACGACGTCGGTCCCCGGTGCGGCAATCGAGACCCATGGCCCCGCGATGCTCATTTGACTCATCGGCTGACCATTGGCGTCGACTGCGCCGACCGTCAGGACGTAGTCGCTGAACCACGACGGGGTCACCACCGTGGTGACCGCGTTCCAGTCACGGGGATCGCTGGGCTGCAACGGATCGAAAACCGGGTTCTGCTTGCAATCCTTCTTGCTGCTGTCGCCGGCCGCGGCCACGATGACCGCGTTCTTGTCGACTGCCGCGTAATGGACCGCCGCACCCAACACCCGTTGATCGATCACATTGCGCGCGCTCATGCAGGTCACGTCGGAGATGTTGATCACCGAAGCACCCATATTGGCAGCATGCACGATCGCTCGCGCCATGGTCTGGACATTGTCGATCTTTTGTGCCGTCTGCGGATCTTCATCGCCGGTGTACGGGTCTTTCAGGCCGAAGGCCTGACTTGATTGGCGGATGGAAATCAGTTCGACATCCGGGGCGATTCCACTGAATGCATCGGGCGGCGGAGCTGGTGCGGGCGGCGGGTCGAGCGGACGCGGACGGCTCGTGTTGTCGACACCAACTACCCGCCGGCCACCGGAGTAGCTCGGGATGGTTACGGTTCCACCACCGTGGGTTCCTGCCGGAGCTTGACCCGGAGCCTGACCTGGAGCCGCCGGAGGCACCGGCCCCGGCGCCGGGGCGGCACCCGGGGCCCCCTCCTCCGACGGTGGAGCCGGAACCACGGTGATCGTCTGGGTCTGCGGCGGGACCGGTGACAGCGTCACGGTCTGCGGCGGTGGCGGCTTCTCCGTGGTCGGGATGGTGACGGGCCGGCGCGGAACCGCCGGAGGCGGCGCCGCCCCATTGGCCGGAGCCGCGCCGATCATCGACGCCACGATGGTCCCGTGAGCATCGCAGTCCGACAAGCCGTCACCGCCGGCCATCACGTAGTCGCCGCCGGGAATCAGGTGCGGAAACCTGGGGTGCGGCGTCACGCCGGTGTCGATGACGGCGACTTTCACCCCCTCGCCCCGGCCGAACTGCCATGCCTCGGTGAGGTTCAGCATTTCCATGTATTTGGGGGGCAAGCGGAAGTCGGTGCCGGGCAACGTTCCGACTTCGGTGCAGTAGGAGTTCTGCTTCATCGGGGCGACGGGGCCGGGCGGACCATCAGGTGGCAACGCCGCCGGGTCGATCGTCGGGGGGGAAATCGCATGCGCCGGCGGCAAACCGGCTAGCGCACCCGAGGCAAGCAGAATCGCGGCGACGGCCGCGGCTGGGCCACGACCACGCCGCAACCTGTCGTTACCGGTACCGGATCGCTGCATAGACATTCATCAACCACAATGCCAGCGGGAAGATCGGCATCAAGCACAGATATTCGATCCATTCCACGAACTTGCGGAACAGCGGGCTATAGATGGTGTTGGGCACCACAGCCGCAGCTGTCAGACCCGCGGCCGGCAGCAGCACCAGGATGGCCGCGGCGATCGACACGGACAACGGCGAGGCCAACACCAGCGCATACCGGATAACCACCGCGGCGACGACGATCACGCCGGTGGCGGCCAGGGTGGTCGCCTGCCAGCGGTCGACGTATGAGCGTCCACGCAACAGCAGGAACCCGGCGGCAAATCCGGCAAGCAACAGCGGCAGCCAGCGTTGCCCGGTGTGCGGATTGCACAGCGCGGTCAGACATACCACCATCAGGACGCCGAGCCCCACCAGTAGGCCGCTCAGGAATGACCGGGCACGTTCGGCCTGCAGCACCACATCGCGTACCGACGCCGGCCCTTCGAGGGTCGCCGGACCACCACCGGACCTCACCACCGTGGTGGGCAGGTCGGGACGGGCCTCGAAGACCCACCTGCTGGTGGCGGACGGGAACACGGGCAGCCGGATCCCGGCCAGCCGCCGTGACAGCGCCGGAGCCGCGTGATAGAGCAGGACGCTGGCCAGCACCGTGCTACTGAACAACGTCACCGCACTGGCTGCCGCGACCATCCGGGCCAGACCCGCAAGCGTCGCCACCGCGCTGATGGTGACGATCGCGGTGTAGATCCCAAGCCGGCGACCGGTAAATCGCAGCGCCAACGTGGCGGCGACTGACAGCACCCCGAAACCCAGCACCGCTTGCGGCGACCCGACCGGACCGGGAGGCGCCGCCGCGGCGGCCACTGCCAGTGGAGCGAGACCGCTCATCAGCATGATGTCGGCAACACGGCGATCCGGGTCAGTCTTGGCGCGCATCAACAGCAGCAGCGACACCGCCAACACCAGTACGGCGACCACTGACGCGAAAATGGTGGTCAACCACGTGTTGTGGTGCCACCTCCACCAGCCGAGTACTCCTGATGCCAGGACGACGCCGATGGCCACCATCGAAGCCCCGACCTGGACGGCGACAACCGGGTCGATCGAGGCGAATCGCTTGCTGAGATTGGACGCAACCGCTGTGGAGATGTGCTCGATGACTTGCGACCGCTTCTCGGTGTCCGGGATGAAACGGATCCACAGCCGGTCGCCGTCATAGACCTCTTGTTCGGTCAACGACTGCGTGGCC
Source organism: Mycobacterium persicum (assembly GCF_002086675.1). Lineage (GTDB taxonomy): Bacteria > Actinomycetota > Actinomycetes > Mycobacteriales > Mycobacteriaceae > Mycobacterium > Mycobacterium persicum. The sequence continues at coordinate 15,709 of NZ_MVIF01000013.1, read as the reverse complement.
CGCAACGGCGAGCCATCGACCAGACACAACGCCCACCGGCCGCGGCCGGTGGCCTCGAGGGGAGGCTCGCCAAGCTCTCGGAGCCTACTGTTCACCACTTTCAACAGCGGTTCGGTCATCACCGAAACCGGGGCGTTGGCATCCAGCAGCACGCCGATCTGGACGCCGACACCGGCCATGATGCCGACGACGACTGATCGGGGCGACGAGACGCCCTCGATTTCGGTCTGTGGCGCATCAGCTACTGCGGTCATCGTCCTGTACCCCCTGCCGTGGCGAACGTGGTAGCCCATGACTTCAGCCGCGCCCGGGGCACCGTCGGTGTACTCACCGAGGCGTCACCCCAGGTGAGTTGCGGATCGACCAACTCCGAATTCATTTGCCTCGCCTCGCGACTAAATGGTTGTGGTTGACGTTTGCTTTTCAATTTTTGCAGCCGCTACCAGAGCAGTATGCCCGGTCCGCATCTGGCTCGCATTCTATGTTTGAAAGCGTTGTAACACTTCGTTATTGGTAACAGCGTTGTTAAACCCTGCTGTGTGTTTTCCACTCGCCGTACGGCAGCGTGTCCAACACGGTCTTCACCCCGACTTGCACCAATTGCGGGGTTGCCGGGCAGATAGCCAGCCACGCCTCCCCGGAGCCCGCGGTTCGCGCCTGCTGGTAGAGCGCGATGCGCCCACCAGATCCGTCCTTAAGAGACAGCACCGAGGCGCTCGGACCCTTGGCATCGTCTCGGTACTGCCGCGCATAAACCGCGACCTCGGCTGCAGGATCGGATAATGCCTGGCCCAGCGCGGCCACCGTGGAGGCGCTGATACCCATTCGCCGGAGGTCCCCGCCGGAAAAGACGTTGAAGCCGGATTCCTGCCATGACTTGGTGGCCTCCAGCATCTCCTCCAAAGGCACGTTGACCGCATTGATCGCAGCTGGGTCGGCGTGGTGAATCGATTCCAGCCCGTCTATCACCAGTGCGGCGATCGATGCGCTGTCGGTTACCGAGACGTCGTCGACGGTGATGTCGTTGCCCACCCGCACCGCGGACACCCAGTGTTGGCCTCGGCGGGCCAGCACTACCCGGAATTCGTTGTCCGGAATGTCGCGCGAACCGGGCGGCTGGTTCTCGTCATCGACTACCCCGTACAGCAACTTGCCTCGGGAAAGCAGGGCGACGACCTCGAGGTCGGGCGCGGCGAGCACCCTCATTCGGGCTGCTACCTGTTCGTTGACCGTGTCTCCGACGACAATGCCCTGCTCGCGCATGACCGCCATTCCGGGATGCTCATTCAGCCAGTCGTTGTTGTCGGTGGATACGTACGGCCGGCACCGCAGTTCGGGCGCAACGTGCCGGATATCCAGTAGCGCCTGGAGCATCCAGAAGCCGTCGACGTTGACGGTGATATCGGTGCGCGTGCTCTGTTGATCCATGCCTAACCTCAGGGGTTTTCAGTTGTTCGACTGCAGGTCAACTGCAGGACACGGCAGCACACCCGGTAGTTGGTGTGCTGCCGCGCCTGAAGTTCGTTTTTAGGCCCAGCTGGAGCCGACGGCGCTGTCGGTCTGCGCCATGTTGCTGCCGGCGGCCTGGACCTTCTGACCGTGGGCGTTGGCCTGCTCGTAGATCACCTGGAAGTTGCGACCCAACTGGGTGATGAACTCCTGGCAGGCCACCGAACCGGCGCCGCCCCAGAAGTCGCCGGCAGCCAGCACATCGCGAACGATGGCCTGGTGCTCGGCCTCGAGCGACGCCGCCTGGGCACGAATGGTAGCGCCGTGGGCGTCGACATCGCCGAACTGGTAATTGATGGTCATTGGTCTTGTCCTCCTGAATCGAAGCTATTGGGCCGGGGCTAGCTGCTGAGGATCTGCTGGGAGGCCTGCTCTTGCTGCTCGTAGTTGTTGGCGTCGCGGATCAGCCCGTCACGCACTCCGTGCAGCATGTTCACAATGTTGCGGAAGGCCTGGTTCATCTGGCCCATGGTGTCCAGCGAGGTGGCCTCGGCCAGACCGCTCCAGCCCGCGCCGGAGATGTTCTGCGAGGACGCCCACATCCGCCGGGCCTCGTCCTCAACCGTCTGAGCGTGCACCTCGAAGCGGCCCGCCATCGCGCGCATCGCGTGCGGGTCGGTCATAAAACGGCTGGTCATTTGACTGTTTCCTAATCGTTTCGTAGGGATGGGTTGCTGGTCGTTGACCGGGGTCTGTTCCTGCGGGGTCTGCCGTCAGGCGATGCCTGGTGTTTCCCGGCGTTCGACGTCTTACGAAAGAACGGCGCGCCTGGCGGCAGATCCTGTCCGGTGGTGGTGGGATGCCGTTGCCTGAGCCCGCCGCAGGGGTGAGTTCCCCGTGGTTGTTCCCAAGCCTTGAGCTCTTCGACGGACTGAAGTCCTGCGGCGTGCTGGAGTCACGGACGGCTACTGAGATGACGGACCTTCGATTCCTGCGATTAGGGCGCCGCGTGAGTCCACCGGTAACGGCATGACTACTGATTGAAGGAGTGATGACACCTTGTCGCTGTTTTGTGGAATCGAGTGGGCCACTGAACATCACGATGTCGCCGTTATCGACGACGAGGTACATGTCGTGGCCCGCGGGCGCGTCAGCAACGACGCGCCGGGGTTCGCGGCGTTGCTGACATTGCTGGCCGAAGCCGGCGACAGCGCCGCTGAACCGATCCCGGTCGGCATCGAGACCGATCGCGGTCTGTGGGGGGCGGCCTTGCGCGAGACCGGCCGGACGATTTATTCGATCAACCCGCTGGCGGCCTCTCGCTACCGGGCCAGGTATGCGCTGTCGGGGGCCAAATCCGATGCTCCCGACGCGGTTCTGCTGGCCAATATCGTGCGGACCGACCCCGGAGCGCACCGACCGCTGCCCGCCGATACCGAGGCCGCCCAGGCCATCCGAGTCCTCGCTCGGGCCCAACAAGATGCAGTATGGGCGCGTCAGCAGATCGGCAATCAGATCCGCGACCTGCTCAAAGACTTCTACCCGGCCGCTCTCGTCGCGTTCGCCGACTTGGCCGACGGCGGGCTGGCCCGCCGCGACGCCCGCACCATTCTGACCGCCGCTCCAACCCCCGCCCAGGCCGCCACACTGACCCCTGCCCGGCTGCGCCGGCTGCTGATCAAGGCCGGCCGCAAGCGCTACCTCGACCGCGACGTCGCACGTCTGCGCCAGGTTTTCGCCGACACCTACCTGCACCAACCACCGGTCGTGGAGAACGCGATGGGCATCCACCTCGCCGCGCTGCTGGGCCAGTTCGAGGCGGCTTGCACCGCTGCCGACGAACTCGCCGAGGCGGCGATCAGCCATTTTGAGCAACACCCGGACGCCGAGATCATCACCAGCTTTCCCGGTCTGGGGATGTTGGCCGGCGCCCGGGTGTTGGCCGAGATCGGCGATGACCGTTCCCGCTTCGCCGAGGCCCGCGGTTTGCAGGCCTTCGCCGGATCCGCCCCCATCACCCGCGCCAGCGGGAAGAAAGCCGTTGTACTGCATAGACATATCAAGAACCGGCGCCTGGCCGCTGTCGGCCCGATCTGGGCCCTGGGATCGCTGCGCGCCTCCCCAGGAGCACGCCGCCACTACGACGCCCGCCGAGCCGCCGGAGACTGGAACCAACAAGCCCAACGACACCTGTTCAACAAGTTCCTCGGTCAACTTCACCACTGCCTGCACACCGGCCTGCTCTACGACTAACACGTTGCGTTCCCACCTCCTCTCCAGCTCGCGGCTTGACTTTTAACTTCGTGAGATGCCTTTCGTTGGGGATGAGTAGGGTGTGCGTGACGCCGTTAAGCACTACCCGGCGGCTGGGGTGCGTGGCATGACATAGGGCCTCGGGGTTACCCGTAATACGCTGCTGACCCCATTGCCACCACCGGCGTTGGCCAGTTGCCCGAGCGGCAGCCCGCCCAGCATCTGTCCGGGCCCACTTTCGGCGGCGCTGGAGACGGCGGTCAGCGGCAGCGCTCGGGCCGCCGGAGTGACCGCTTGGTTCGCGTCGGCCCAGACCTTCGGCACGGAGAGTCCGCCGACTGAAAGTGCCCGGCCAAGGCCCGCCGTGACCCCGGCACCGCCCAGGCCAGACGAACCCGGCCCGCTGCCCAACCCGCCCCCGAACGGACCGAGCCCCTGAAGCGTGCCTCCGGCAGCCATAACCGCGCCTTCGACAGCCTTTTTCGCCTCCGGAATCAGCCCCTTCATCAATGAGTTCATGGTGTTGGTCATCGAAACACCCGAGTTGGTCATCGACACATGGTTGTTGACCATCGAGATGATGTTGCTGATCGGCGACAGGTGCGGCGAGACAGTCTTCCAGAGTTCTCCCACCTTTGCCAAAGGCGAAGCGCTCTGGGTGGGCTCGGCGAGCTGTTGCAGCGCCTGAGGAACATTGGACATGAGCTCGTTTGCCGCGGCAGTGTCGGTCGCCTCCTCGACCGCGGCGGCCTGCTCGACGAGCCCACCTGCGTCCGTGATTTCCGGGGCCTCCTCGAACGGCGTCAACGTCTCGGCGGCCACTGCGGCCGAACTAGCGTAGCCATACATGGCGGCGGCATCTTGGGCCCACATCTCGCCGTACTCAGCTTCGGTGACCGCGATTGCCGGGGTGTTCTGGCCGAAGAGGTTGGTGGCGATCAGGGTCATCAGCTGGATGCGGTTTTCAGTGATCACCGGCGGCGGCACCGTCATGGCGAATGCCGTCTCGTAGGCGGCCGCCGCCGCCCTGGCCTGGTTGGCAGTCAGCTCGGCCTGCGCTGCGGTGCTACCGATCCACGCCACATACGGCGAGGCCGCCGCAGCCATCAAAATTGCCGACTGACCCTGCCACTGGCCCACCAGCAGTCCCCAGATTACCGACTGAAACGAGGAGGCGGCGTTGTACAGGTCAACAGCCACGCCGTCCCAAACCTCTGCGGCGGCCAGAATCGAGCCCGAACCTGGGCCGGTGTACATCTTGGCGGAGTTGACCTCCGGCGGTAAAGCCCCGAAATCCATTTTTTTGTCCTTCTGCTCGAATACCGTCGGCCAGCGTTACTGGGCCGCGACGACGTTGGCGGCCTCCGTGGCGGCATAGGAACCGGCACTGGTCGCAAGAGTGGCCACAAACTGCTCATGGATGGCGGCGGCCTTGGCGCTCACCGATTGAAACATCGCCGCATGCGTAGCGAATTGAGCAGCGACGAGCGCGGATACCTCGTCAGCAGCCGGGGGCAACACGCCCGTCGTCGGGGCGGCTGCAGCGGCATTGCCGGCGCTCAATGCCGCACCAATGGACCCGAGGTTGTCAGCTGCCGCCGCCAACGCGTCTGGTTGTGCTGTCAGAAAAGACATGCGCTTACCTCCTAAAGGAACCGAGCGTTCGCCCAGCAATGCAGGTTTGTCTTTTGAGCCGCCATTGGCTCGTGCCCTCCGCCACGGGTTGGCGTTGGCGGTGACGAACTGACGTCAATGGTTACGAACACGCAAGGGCAGCAACAGGTTCATTCCCCCAATAAACCCCGGCCGAAGGTGCAAAACGCACCCGCCCACTCGTCCGGAGGTGAAATCGTCTCAATTGGCCGGTACGGACGGTGCAAAATGCACACTCGACATTTATCGCAGGGCGTCGGCCGCATAGATGTGGCTACCGGCTACCGGGTAGCCGGTAGCCGGGCCGCACCAATCCGATACATCGACGCCTCTGGTCAAGCCACTACGGAGCCGGCAAAGAATCCACGTATTGCACTGCGCCGCAGTGAATTTGGGGCCTTGTCGAGATGCCTGCGACCCGCTCGGATTTTCGCCGGGCCGGTACCGACTGTGAATCGGCGCCAGGAGATTTTGTTCATCCTGGTTTGAACCCTGATGGAGCCGCGAAAAGCTTGTTTAATATCTTGTTACCTTGAGTTCAATTGTCGTTCATGATCTGCGGGTCAGCCGGCCAACGGCTACGCAAGTTATTCAGTGCTCAACGGCCGCAGGCGCGTTACGCCCGGGCGCGACTTGCTTCTGTTTCGCGAATCCACCGCTCCAACAGTGCGCTACACCACAACGAGATGTCAGAGGCGATGAAACCCACAACCTATGATCCCAGCTTCCAACGGGCACAAGAGGTTAAATCCACCCCAACAGCCGGAAACATGACGTGCACTGCGCACCTGCCACCCCTAGAATCGACGCGTGGCATGGCAACAACCCTCGCCGCGAATACGTGAGCTGATCCGCGAAGGAGCCCGGATCGCCCTCAACCCCGGCCCGCAGTGGATCGAAGAATTGGACCGCGCCACAGTGGCGGCCAATCCTGCCATCGCCAATGATCCAGTCCTGGCCAAGGTGGTCAAAAAAGCCAACCGCGCCAACCTGGTGCATTGGGCAGCCGCCAACATTCGTGACCCCGGCGCTCCGGTGCCGGCAAACCTGGGCGCAGAGCCGCTGCGCATGGCCCGAGATCTGGTGCGACGCGGGCTAGATGCATTGGCACTAGACGTTTACCGCATTGGGGAGTACATCGCCTGGCGGCTGTGGATGCACATCGCGTTCGATCTCACCTCCGACCCCGAGGAGCTACGTGAGCTGCTCGACGTGTCGGCTAAGTCGGTCAACGACTTCATCGAAGCAACGCTTGTCGGCATCGCCGCGCAGGTCCAGCTAGAACACGACGAACTGAACCGTAGCAGCCATGCGGAGCGACTCGAAGTAATCGGACTCATTCTCGAGGGCGCCCCGATGAGCCGGGATCGCGCCGAAGGTCGATTGGGCTATCCGCTAAATCGGGCCCATACTGCCGCTATCGTCTGGAGCGACGAACTCGACGGCGACCACGGAAATCTCGATCGAGCCGCGGACGCGTTCAGTCATGCGGTGGGATCGGCGCAGCAGCTAACCGTGGTCGCCAGTGCCGCCAGTCGCTGGGTGTGGCTGGCCGATGCCACCAACCTCGACGTCGACACGATTGAACAGGCAATCGACCAGGCAGTCGACAACAATCCGGGCGCGCGTATCGCCATCGGGACCACCGCAACCGGGACCGAAGGCTTTCGGCGCAGCCACCTCGAGGCGTTGACTGCGCAGCGCACCCTGGCGCGACTGCAGTCAGGTCAGCGAGTGGCATTCTTCTCCGACGTGCAAATGGTCGCCCTGGTAACCCAAAACCCCCAAGCCGCGGGGGAATTCATCACCAGCACGCTGGGAGACCTGGAAGCGGCAAGCACGGAGCTGCAGACGACGCTGCTGACCTTCATCAAGGAGCAGTGCAACGCCTCGCGCGCCGCAAAGCGCCTCTACACCCACCGCAACACGCTGCTGCGCAGAATCGAGTCCGCCCAACGACTGCTGCCGCGGCCGCTCAGCCACACCTCCGTCGAGGTCGCCGTCGCACTCGAAGCCTTGAGGTGGCGGGGCACCAAAATCGGCAAACTCCCCTCGCCCGCAGGTCACAGCGACGGCGTGCCGGCTTAGCCAATTCGCGGCCAATTCGCGGCCAATTCGAAGCCGATTCAGCCTTCCGACAGCAATTGCTTCTTGAGCACCTTGCCGAGCGCATTGCGCGGCAGCGACTCCACGATTCGCACCTCACGTGGGCGCTTGTGGACCGAAAGCTGCTGAGCGACAAACTGAATCAAGTCATCCGGGTTGGCCGAGCCGACGATGTAGGCAACGATGCGCTGGCCCAGGTCCGCGTCGGGGAACCCGACGACCGCGACCTCCGCCACATCCGGATGCCCCAGCAGCACCGTCTCGATTTCGCCTGCGCCGATGCGGAATCCGCCCGACTTGATCAAGTCGACCGACTCGCGTCCCACGATGCGGTGCATGCCACCGGCATCGACGACCGCGACGTCACCGGTGCGATACCACCCGTCGGGGTCGAAGGCTTCCGCAGTGGCATCCGGCCGATTCAGGTAGCCCTCGAACATCGTCGGGCCCTGAATCTGAAGCCTGCCAACGGTTTCGCCGTCATGTGGTACCGGGTCACCGTTGTCGTCGACCAACCGGGTCCGCACGCCTGCCAGCGGCAGGCCCACCCAACCCGGACGACGTTCGCCGTCGGCCCGGGTCGACACGGTGATCAATGATTCCGAGGCGCCGTAGCGTTCGATGGGCCGGTGCCCGCTGACCGCGACCAGCTTGTCGAAAACCGGCACCGGCAGCGCCGCGCTGCCGGACACCAACAGCCGCGCCGGCTTCAGCGCCTCGGCGGCGGCCTGGTCGGCCGCCACCCGCGACCACACCGTCGGCACCCCGAAATACAGTGTGCCGCCTGCCGCGGCGTACCCCGCCGGCGTCGGTTTTCCGGTGTGCACGAACCGATTTCCGACGCGCAGCGAGCCGAGCAGACCGAGGACCAGGCCGTGGACGTGATACATCGGCAACCCGTGCACCAGGACGTCATCGGCGGTCCACTGCCAGGCGTCGGCCAGCGCGTCGAGGTCGGCGGCGATCGCGCGCCGGCTCAACTGCACGCCCTTGGGCAGGCCGGTGGTGCCCGAGGTGTAGATCACCATCGCGACGTCGTCGGGTGACGGTTCGGGATAGCGGTGCCAGGACCGGGCGCGTAACCGAACCGGAATGTGCGGTAGCCCTTCGGTTTCGTCGGGTACCGATCCCAGCCAGGCCTGCGCACCGGAGTCGGCCAGCATATGCCGACGTTCGGCCACGCCGACGTCGGCCGGTACCGGAACGACTTGCACACCGGCGAGCAGACAGCCGGTGACGGCCAGCACCGTGGCGGCGGTCGGCGTGGCTAGCACCGCGACCCGGTCCGCGCCCGCGACCCGCTCGGCCACTGACGTTGCGGCGCCAAGCAGGTCACTGCGACTGAGCGTGACGCCGTCGATGCTGACCGCGTCGGCGATGTCGGTGGCGGTCAGGTCATCGGGGTTCAGTGAGGCCAGCAGCACCTGAGCAGGCTACCCAGCGTCGTCGACGGCCGCGGCGGCGGTCTTCGACGATCCGGGAAACAGCGGCCGCAGCACCACCGGCGCGCGGAACGGGGTCCAGCTGCCCCGCGGTTGCGCCAGCCGGTCGGCGATGGCCCACACCGTCGCCGGATGGTGGCCGTAACCGATGTGGCTGGCCAGTACCGCGATGTTCTCGCTGCGCGGCCCGGGCGGATTGATGCAGGTCTGCCAGGCGACCATGCCGTCGAAGCGCGAGTAGATCGCTGTCGTGGGGACCGGCATGGGTTCGGCTTCGGATTTCAACGGCAGCGCGTGCTGTTCGGAGTGCAGGTGGGCGTAGCGCTTGAAGCTAGGGGTCGCGCGCGTCTGGCCCTCATCCTCCATGCGAAACGGGCTGCCGAGGGTGATCACTTGACGCACCGCCGCCGGATGACGCCGGGCCAGCGCACGCGCGAAGATGCCGCCCAGACTCCAGCCGATCAGGCTGAGCGGAACGTCGTAACGGGCGTGCAGCTCCTCGAGGCGCAGTTCCATGCCGCGTACCGCTTCGGGCGTGGGACCGATGTTGCGGCCGAGGCCCCAGCCGTGGGCCCGATACCCGAGGCGGCGCAGCAGCCGCCGCAGCGTCCAGGTGGAACCGTCCCCGGCCAACAGGCCGGGCAGCACCAGCACCGGGTGCCCGTCGCCGGCCGGCAGCATCCGGCGCAGCGGGAGCACACTGACCAATTGCCCGTACTCGGCCACCGCACGCGGGATATCGGTGAGGTAGAGCGCCAGTGGCGGGGCGCTGACGGGTTTGGTCGTGGCCATGGGTCAGCCCTCCTCGTCCCAGACCTTCATCATGGTCGCCAAGATCTCCTCGCCGCGGCCGAGCCCGGCGAGGTGGCTTTCCCCTGGAAGGTGGAACAGCTCGGCGTTCGGCAGGCGCGAAACGACGTGCTCCCCATGGGAGAACGGGATGATGTGGTCGTGGTCGCCGTGCCACCAGCGGACCGGGACCGTCACCTCCTCGAGCCGGAATCCCCAGTCCCGGGCGAACACGATGACGTCGGCGAACGGCGCGGCCAGTTGCTTGCGGCTGCCGTTGAGCAGGTCGTCGAGAAACATCGCCTTGAACTCGGGACGGGCCAGCAGATGCCGGTCGGCCTGGGGCGAGAGCAGCGCGTACACGTCCAGTGCCGGGGACGCGACCGGCCGGGCCGCCCGGATCAGCAGGCTGGCGGAAAGCCGCAGCGGGCTACCGCCCAGCTTGAGCAACGGCGCCACCCGCACGCCGAAGTTCATCACGCCGCCGGTGATCGCGTCGGGACCGTGCGTCGGCGCCACACCACCGAGCACCCCGGCGGCCACCACCTTGTCGGGCAGCCCGGCGGCGCAGGCCAGCGTGTAGGGACCCCCGCCGGACAGGCCGACGACGGCCATCTTCTCGATTCCGAGGGTGTCAGCGATGGTCCGCATGTCGTCGGCGAACGCGGAGATGGTCTCGTACTGATGCGGGGTCGACGAGCCGATGCCGGGTCGGTCGACGCCGATCAGCCGGACGTTGTGGTGTTCGGCATAGACCCGGGCCTCGGTCGGGATCTGCCGGCGGGCACCGGGGGTGCCGTGCAGCCAGAAAACCGCACGTCCCTGCGGGGCGCCGAACTCGGCGAAACCGATCTGGCGATCTTCGCCGACCGCGATGTTTCCTTCGATCTTGGGACGGGCAATTGCGACGACCATCCCGAGAGCTTCGCATGCGACTTTGCTCGTGACAATCCGGAATGGGTCCGGCGCGGGCGTTTTGCTGCGCACCCTCAGACGGGCATCCCGATCGCCTTGGGCTCCATGTACTGGTGCAGGCCGGCGACTCCCCCGCCCTCGCGACCCAGGCCGCTCTGCTTGAAACCGCCGAACGGCGCGTCGCCGGGACCGAAACCGTTCACCGCGATCTGGCCGGTGCGGATGCGGCGAGCGACACCGATGGCACGTTCGGCGTCGGTGCCCCACACCGCGCCGGACAGGCCGTACTGGGAGTTGTTGGCGATCGCGACCGCCTCATCGTCGTCGCGGTAACGCATGACGGTCAACACCGGCCCGAAGACTTCCTCCTGCGCAATGGTGGCGTCCGGGGTCGAGCCGGTCAGGATCGTCGGCTCGTAATAGAAGCCCGCTGCTAGCGCCGGCGGGCGCCGGCCGCCGGTGGCCAGGGTGGCGCCGTCGGCGAGCGCCAGGGAGACCAGACCCTCGACTCGCTGGCGTTGTTGCTCGCTGATCAGCGGACCCATCTGGACCTCCGGATCGGTGGGATCGCCGACATTCACCTGGCGCGCCAGCGCCACCAGCCGGTCGACGACGTCGTCGTGCATCGCGTCGGGCAGCAGCAGCCGGCTCTGCAGGATGCACGCCTGGCCGGCATGCAACAGGCAGGACTCGAACAGCATCCGCTGCAGCAGCTCGTCGGTCAGCGCGGCGTCGTCGAGCACGATGCTTGCCGACTTGCCACCGCACTCCAGCAGGACCCGCTTCATGGTGCCGGCCGCGGCGGCCATCACCTCGCGCCCGACCGCCGAACTGCCGGTGAAGCTGACCATGTCGATTCGCGGGTCGACGGCCAGCAGCTTGCTGGCCTCGATGCTGCCGGGCGTGACGACGTTGACCACCCCGGGCGGGATGTCGGTGTGCTCGTCGATCATCTTGGCCAGCGCCAACCCGGCCAGCGGGGTCAGCGGCGACGGTTTGAGCACGACGGTGTTGCCGGCCGCCAGGGCCCGGCTGAGCTTCATGACGTTGAGACTGTGCGGGAAGTTCCACGGCGTCAGGATCGAGACGACACCCAGCGGCTCGTGACACAGCACGGTGGCACCGGCGCCCACCGATCCGATCGGCTCCTCGCGCAGCGTGGTAGCGAGTTGGCCGGCGCGCTGCGCGATGAACGACGCGCTGTCGATCTGCATCATGCGCTCGTTGGCCGTGCAACCCCATTCGGCCTGGGAGAGCGCGAAGAACTCGTCGGCGTGCTGTTTCAGCGCCTCGCCGAGCTGAGTCAGGCAGGCGGCGCGTTGCTGGTGGCTCATCGCCGGCCAGGGGCCTTCGTCGAACGCGCGACGGGCGGCCTCGATCGCCTCGGCGACCTGGCCGACGCTGGCGTCGGGCGCGGTGGCGATCGGCGCGCCAGTCGACGGCGAGATGTCGTCGTAGCGGCCGTTGTGCGGTTCCACCCAGCGTCCGCCAATATAGAGCTGGTAGGTGTCGACAAGAGGTGATTCAGCCATCCGCATCCCCAAACCGCATATCGGTCATATCAACACCTGGTGTACACCGGTCGCAGTTCGGAGTCAACGAGTGCCAGCCCGAATTACCGGCAATTTCAAGCATATTGACAAGCAATGTCGTACACGAGTAAACACAATTGGCGAACATCTTGTGTGGATGTGTCGGATTCGCTCTGATCGATCTGCGACGGGAGGGCGCCGTGGCGTCAGCCGAGTTCCGAGCCAAGTTGCGGGCTCTCGTCGGGCAGCACACCGGTGGTACCGGAAAGCCGTTGGTGGCGCCGGATCCGGTCAATCAACCGATGATTCGGCACTGGGCGCATGCGCTCGACGACATGAACCCGGTGTATCTGGATCCGGAGTTCGCGGCCACGTCGAGGTTCGGCGGCATCGTGTCACCGCCGGTCATGCTGCAGACGTGGACAATGCCGGCGCCGAAGCTCGAAGGGATCCGGGAGCGGGGCGGAGCCCCGACCGAAATCACTTCCAATCCAACGGCATTCCTCGACGAGGCCGGCTACACCAGCACGGTGGCGGTGAATTCGGAATTCGAGATCGAACGCTATCCGCGCCTGGGCGACGTGATCAGTGCGATGACGGTGTACGAGGACGTCTCCGACGAAAAGGAGACCGCGCTGGGCACCGGCTTCTTCCTCACCTGGGTGACGACCTATGCCGACCAGCATTCAGAGGTATTGGGCCGCCAACGATTCCGGGTCCTGCGATTTCGGCCGAAGCGCTGATGGCGACCCGGCCGGCACCGGCAATCAGCCCGGACACCGAATTCTTTTGGCGCGGCCTGCGTGAGCACAAACTACTGATCCAGCGCTGCAACGGATGCACAGCGCTGCGTCACCCGCCGCGCCCCATGTGTCCCGGATGCCGCTCCCTGGACTGGACGGCTGTCGAGTCGTCGGGCCGCGGCACCGTCTACAGCTACGTGATGCCGCACCAGCCGCGGTTTCCGTTCTTCGATTACCCCTACATCGTCGTGCTGGTGGATCTGGCCGAAGGCGTTCGGCTGGTGTCCAATCTGTGTCAGATCGATCCGGCCGATGTCGCGATCGGGATGCCGGTCGAGGTGTACTACCAGAGCTTCGAGAACGACCTGGTGCTGCACCAATTCCGGCCCGGCCCGCGAGCCACGGGAGGACCTCGGTGACCGCTATCACTACTCTGAGATGGGCCGACGTGGCCCTGGGCGACGAGCTGACTCCGCTCGAGATCCCGGTCACCGCAACGGTTATCGTCGCCGGCGCGATCGCGTCGCGGGACTTCATGCCGGTGCACCACGACCGTGACTACGCCAACAAGCAGGGTTCGCCCAACCTGTTCATGAACATCCTGACCACCAACGGGTTGTGCGTCCGTTTCCTCACCGACTGGGCCGGGCCCGAGGCGATGGTCACGAAGCTCTCGATTCGCCTTGGCGTACCGTGCTTTCCGGACGACCCGCTGCGCTTCACCGGCAGCGTGACGGGCAAGTCGGCCGGCTCAGGTGGCGAGAACTTCGTCGAAGTGACCTTCCAGGCCGCCAATAGCCTGGGCAAGCACGTGTCCGGCACCGCCATCCTCAGCCTGCTCGACAAGGCAGGTGCATGACCGGCTCGCTGGCCGGTGCCGCGGCCATCGCCGGTATCGGCCAGACCGAGTTCTCCAAGGAGTCCGGGCGCAGCGAGCTGCAATTGGCGTGCGAGGCGGTCAGCGCCGCACTCGACGACGCCGGTGTGGCGCCCGGCGATGTCGACGGCATGGTCACCTTCACCATGGACGCCAGCGACGAGATCGCCGTCGCGCGCAACGTCGGAATCGGCGACCTCAACTTCTTCAGCCGGGTGCCGCACGGCGGCGGCGCGGCAGCCGGGACGGTGGCGCACGCGGCAATGGCGATAGCCACGGGTGTGGCCGACGTAGTGGTGTGCTACCGCGCGTTCAACGAGCGTTCCGGCCTGCGGTTCGGCGGCAGCGGGCGCACCAGCAGCGAAACTCCGCTGTTCATGGCGCATTACGCACCGTTCGGATTGCTCACCCCGGCAGCATGGGTCGCGCTGCACGCCCAGCGCTACATGTCGGCCTACGGCGTCACCAACGAACACTTCGGCGCGATCGCCGTCGTCGACCGTGCCCATGCGGCGCGCAACCCCGACGCGTGGTTCTATCAGCGTCCGATCACGTTGGCAGACCACCAGAATTCGCGCTGGATCGTCGAACCCGTGCTGCGACTGCTGGACTGCTGCCAGGAAAGCGACGGCGGCGTGGCGCTGGTGGTGACCAGCACGCAGCGAGCGCGGGACCTTCGGCAAGCGCCGGCGGTGATCACCGCGGCCGCCCAGGGCGCCGCCGCCGAGGGCGAAATGATGACCAGCTACTACCGCGACGACATCACCGGCCTGCCGGAGATGGGCGTGGTGGCCCGGCGGCTGTGGCGGGATTCGGGTCTCAAGCCCGCCGACATCCAAACCGCTTTCCTTTACGACCATTTCACGCCTTTTGTGTTCGTTCAGCTCGAGGAGCTCGGCTTCTGCGGGCGCGGTGAGGCCAAGGACTTCGCCACCGTGGAGAACCTGTCGCTGGGCGGGGCGCTGCCGATCAACACCAACGGCGGTCTGCTGGGAGAGGCCTACATCCACGGCATGAACGGCATCACCGAGGCGGTTCGTCAGGTGCGCGGCACCTCCTGCAATCAGGTCGACGGCGTCGAACATGTCCTGGTCACGTCGGGAACCGGGGTGCCGACCAGCGGCCTGATTCTCGCGCCGGGCAGGGTGAGCGGGTGACAACCCAACCGGCCACGACCGACACCCGCGACCTCATCATCGAGTCCGCCTACGCCTGTTTCCGCAAGCACGGCCTGCAGAAGGCGACCATCGTCGATATCGCCAGGTTGGCCAATGTATCGCGCAGCACTGTCTACGAGTACTTCCCGGACAAGGCCGCGATCGTCGAAGCCTGCGCCGAACATGCGTCCGAGCAGTTCTACCGCCAGATGGCCCGCGCCATGAGCCGGGTGAGCTCGTTGGAGGAAAAGCTCTGCTGTGCAGCGGTATTCGTGACCCGGGCGCGGCGGGAGATCGTGTCGGCGACGTATGTGGACGCGGACGCGATCACCTTGTTGTTGACCAAGGACGCCGCGGTACTGCTGCGCGAAAGCGTCGACTTCTTCGCGCCCTACCTCGCTGCGGCCAAGCTGACGGGCGAAGTCCGCAAAGACCTCGACGTCGAGGCGGCCGGCGAGTGGTTCGCCCGCATCCTGTTCTCGTTGTTCACCACGCCGTCGCCGGTCCGCGATCTGGACGACGCCGATGCCCTGGAAGCCGTTGCCGATCTCGTGCGTGCGCATGTGGTACGGGGTTTCCGCGGTGACCGGCCGCGGTCTGCCCGAGCGGCGTCGAAGCTGCGCTAAGCGTTGCGCTGGTGGTTTCGAGTGGGTGGTTGCGGCGTCGAGTGTGCGTTGGTGGCGTCGAGTGTGCGGCTGCGGCGTCGAGTGTGCGGCTGCGGCGTCGAGTGTGCGGCCAGGGCGGCCGAGCCGCGGAAAACCCGACCCGTGGGCTCACTCGACGCCACCAACGC
>NZ_MVIF01000139.1 GCF_002086675.1 Mycobacterium persicum | reverse complement strand
CGTCGGCGGGTTCGGTCCCCTCGGTGGGGCCGGTGGGGCCGGCGGGAGTGGCGGCGTACTGTCGGGCTCTGGCGGGGCCGGCGGTGGCGGCGGCAACGGCGGAGGTACCGGCGCAGGTGCCGGCGGTGCCGGCGGCGACGCCGGCTTACTCTTCGGCGACGGCGGTGCCGGCGGGCCGGGAGGAGCCGCCAGCGGTAATCCCGGCGGAGCCGGCGCCAACGGGGGACGCGCCGCATTGCTCCTAGGCTTCGGCGGGAACGGTGGCAACGGCGGGCCGGGGGCGCCCCCGGGCACCGGCGGCCAAGGCGGTGACGGCGGACAACTGTTCGGCGTGCCGGGCAAACCCGGCACGCCGTAGCCGACCTAGACGGCGACCAGGCGCGCTAAAGAGTCTTCAATATTTCCCGGGCGAGGGCCGCGGTTTCCGACGGCGTCTTGCCGACCTTGACCCCGGCCGCCTCGAGTGCCTCTTTCTTGGCGGCCGCGGTGCCCGACGAGCCGGACACGATCGCGCCCGCGTGGCCCATGGTCTTGCCTTCCGGCGCGGTGAAGCCGGCGACGTAACCCACGACCGGCTTGGACACATTGGCCTTGATGAAGTCGGCCGCGCGCTCTTCGGCGTCACCACCGATCTCGCCGATCATCACGATCAGCTTGGTGTCGGGATCCTTTTCGAAGGCCTCGATCGCATCGATATGGGTAGTGCCGATCACCGGGTCACCGCCGATCCCGATGGCAGTGGAAAAACCGAGGTCCCGCAATTCGAACATCATCTGGTAGGTCAGCGTGCCGGACTTGGACACCAGGCCGATCGGGCCGGGTCCGGTGATATTGGCCGGGGTGATGCCCACCAGCGCCTGGCCGGGCGTGATGATGCCGGGACAGTTGGGGCCGATGATGCGGGTCTTGCCGCCTTTGGCCACGTTGTAGGCCCAGGCGTATGCGGTGTCCTGCACCGGTACGCCCTCGGTGATCACCACCAGCAACGGAATTTCGGCATCGATCGCCTCGATGATCGCGTCCTTGGCGAATCGCGGCGGCACAAAGATGATCGAGACGTCGGCGCCGGTCTTTTCCATCGCCTCGGCGACACTGCCGAATACCGGCAACTTGATCACCCTGCCGCCCTTGTCCTCGTGGGTGACGGTGGTGCCGGCCTTGCGGGCGTTCACGCCGCCGACGATGTGGGTGCCCGCCTTGAGCATCCGGGCGGTGTGAACGGTGGCCTCAGAGCCGGTGATGCCCTGGACGATGACCTTGTTCTCTTTGGTCAGGAAGATCGCCATTGTCGTGTGGTCCTTTCTGGCTTTCAGGCGCTCGCCAGCTCGGCGGCTTTGTCGGCGGCCTCGTCCATCGTCGACACCAGCGTCACCAGGGGGTGGTTGGCTTCGGCCAGGATGCGCCGGCCTTCGTCGACGTTGTTGCCGTCCAGCCGCACCACCAGCGGCTTGTTGGCCTCACCGCCCAGAATTTCCAGCGCCTTGACGATCCCGGTGGCCACAGCGTCGCAGGATGTAATGCCGCCGAAGACGTTGACGAACACGCTCTTGACATCCTCGTCGCCCAGCACCACGTCCAGTCCGGCGGCCATGACCTCGGCCGAAGCGCCGCCACCGATGTCGAGGAAGTTGGCCGGCTTGACGCCGCCGTGCTTCTCACCGGCATAGGCGACGACATCGAGGGTCGACATCACCAGGCCGGCGCCGTTGCCGATGATGCCGACCTGCCCGTCGAGCTTGACGTAGTTGAGGTCGTGCTCTTTGGCCTTCAGCTCCAGCGGATCGGTGGCCGCACGGTCCTCGAACTCGGCGTGATCGGGATGACGGAAGTCGGCGTTGGCGTCGAGAGTGATCTTGGCGTCCAGCGCCAGGATCTGGTCGTCGGGGGTGCGTACCAGCGGGTTGACCTCGACCAGGGTGGCGTCCTCGGCGACGAACAGCTCCCACAGCGTGGAAATGGTGACGGCGGCGGCGTCGAGCACCTCGGCCGGCAGGTGACCCTGCTCGGCGATGGAACGTGCAAACGCCACGTCGACGCCCTTGACCGCATCCACCGGAACCTTTGCCAACCGCTCCGGCTTGGTGGCGGCCACTTCTTCGATGTCCATGCCGCCCTCGACCGAGCACATCGCCAGGTAGGTGCGGTTGGCGCGGTCCAGCAGGAAGGAGATGTAGTACTCCTCGGCAATCTCGCTGGCCTCGGCGACCAGCAGTTTCTTGACGATGTGGCCCTTGATGTCCAGGCCGAGGATGTTCTGGGCGTGCTGGTATGCGTCGTCTGGGGTCGCGGCGTATTTGACGCCGCCCGCCTTGCCCCGCCCACCGATTTTGACCTGTGCTTTAACCATCACCGGACGACCGATCTCGGTGGCGATCGCCTTGGCGCCTTCGGCGCTGTCGGTCACTCGGCCGGGCGTGCTGGGAACGTTGTGCTTGGCGAACAGTTCCTTGGCTTGATACTCGAAAAGGTCCATGTGCTCACTGTCTTCGCTGGGCTATCTGCTGGGCCGGTAGGGACGGTTGGAACTGTAGCGAGGCGCCAAACGGACGCCGCGATCGCATCCCACCGCTGTGGCGCACGCCACCGAATAGCGTCGCCTTCCAAACGTGATACAGCTCACATTTGTGCGTGGGTTATTGTCCTGAGGTTGCCAGCCCGGACGGTGAGCGGATACCGTCTCAGGGTCCAGATAACGTTATGGTCACGATACGAGGACATTTCAGCATTGTCCCAGCACCGATTCGCCCGTCCTGCCGCTGCAGGCGGGCTTTATGCATCCCGCGATCGTCGGCCTCAACATCACCACCGTAACGAAATCACCGAAATCATCCCGTTGGACGGATTCGACGGGTTCGACGAGCTGGAACTCGCCGACCTCGACGAGCTGGACTTCGGCGATCCCGAGTTCGGCACTGATGTGCAGTTACTGCAGGCCCCCGAGCTCGACGACCTGCATGAGACCGACGACCTGACCCCGACTTGGCTGGCCGGCCCGACCGAGGTGCTGGCCGCTGTGAGCATCGAGTCCGGGAGCCAAGCACCTGCCGCGCGTCCGCACGCCGCGACTGTCACCCCGGTGCCCCGGCGAGGCGGGCAGCACCGCAAGCAGCCGACCAGCGCGGCCAAGGGACGCCTGCTGATCTCGGCGATGGCCGCTGGCGCCGCTGCCGCCGCGGCGCATACGGCAACTCATCAAACCGACACCACCACGGCCGATACCGTGTTGAGCGCCAATGCGTCGGCGCTCACCGGCGGGTCGGGTGGCGCCCCCCGGGGTGTGCAGGTCATTGCCGCGCAGCCGGCGGCAAGCGCGGCGGTGCACAACGCCGAACTCGCCCATGGTGTGGCTTTTGCGCAGGAGCGGGCCCAGCGTGAGGCACGACTGCAGCAGCCGCTGTATGTCTTGCCGGCCAAAGGCATATTCACGTCGAATTTCGGGTATCGCTGGGGTGTGCTGCACGCTGGTATCGATCTGGCCAACTCCATCGGGACGCCGATCTACGCGGTGTCGGACGGCGTCGTCATCGACGCCGGCCCTACCGCCGGCTACGGCATGTGGGTCAAGCTGCGCCACGCCGACGGCACGGTGACCCTCTATGGTCACGTCAACACCACGCTGGTCAGCGTCGGACAGCGCGTGATGGCGGGCGACCAGATCGCCACCATGGGCAACCGGGGCTTTTCCACCGGCCCGCACCTCCATTTCGAAGTGCTCATGGGCGGCACCGAGCGAATCGACCCGGTGCCGTGGCTGGCCAAGCGCGGAATCTTTGTAGGCAACTACGCCGGCTGACCGGTGACCGCAGCGAGCCGTCCCCCCGCGCCTGAGAACCCGTCCGAGCCCACTGGATCTCTCGAGGAACCGCGCACCCGCATCATCCGCCGGGCGCCGACCGGACCACTGCCCGCGATATCCGATTCTGCGGCCACCCAGATCGCGCGACACCCGACAGGGTTGGACGCGAGCGGCCGGGTGGACCACTTTCCGCCGCTACCAGCCGCGATCGGCCATGAGCCGAGTCCTTGGACGGCCGTCGCAGCCGCGGCGGTCAGCATCGTCAGTGGCTGGGCCACCTCGGTGGTGGCCACCGACCTGATTGCCGGATGGTGGCGGACGGATCGGCTGTTCTGCATCGCGGTGGGTTTTCTGGCCCTGGTCTTCGCCGCAGCCACCGTCACCGGCGTGATCATGTTGCTGCTTCGCCGGTCTCTGGGGCGCTATCTGATCGCGGCGGGTGCGGTGGTCGCGGTGTTGACCTACGGCGGCGTATTCATCGCCGGTGCGCGCGTCGGGTGGATCGTGCACACCCTGCCGCTACTGCCGATCGCCAGCGCGGTGTTGGCCCTGCATCCGGCGACCAAACGCTGGCTCGTGGAGTAGCGGCTTCGCCGAACGTGTTGCCACTGCGAAGATCTCACGATTTTTTCGCAGCGAGTTCACGCTCAGCGCAAAGAGCGCTACAGCTTGGTGACCGGCGCGTGGTTGTGCATCAGCTTGACCCGTCCCGAACTGCCGAAGTCGATCAGCGACATCGCGGACTCCCCTACGCCAGAGACTTCCTCGACCCGGCCCAAGCCGTACTTGTCGTGGGTGACTCGATCGCCGGGCTGTAGCACCAGCAGCGGGCGCTTGCTCGCCCCTGCAGAACGGGTGGGCGCCGACCGCGGGGCGCCGAACCGGCCGGCTCCGCCCACCGGCGCACTGAACGACGGCTTCGGCGCGGTGCGGCGCCAATCGATGAGCTCCTGCGGGATCTCACGCAGGAAGCGCGATTCCGGATTCAGCATCGGCTGCCCCCAGGACGACCGCACCATGGCCCGGCTGACATACAGCCGTTGCCGGGCCCGCGTGATGCCGACGTAGGCCAGTCGCCGCTCCTCGGACAGTTCGGTCGGGTCGTCCAGCGCCCGCATGTGCGGGAACATCCCGTCCTCCCAGCCGGTCACGAATACCACAGGGAACTCCAGCCCCTTGGCGGTGTGCAGCGTCATCAGCGTGACGACACCGGAACCGTGCTCAGGGATCTCGTCGGAGTCGGCGATCAGCGACACCCGCTCCAGAAACGCCGCCAATACGCCGGTGTCCGGCACGTCTTCGTTGTCCGGTTCCAGCGCAGCGGTATTCGCCTGGTCGGCGCTGAATTCGTGTGCGACGCTGACGAGTTCGTTGAGGTTGTCCAGCCGCGCCAGCTCCTGGGGGTCGGTTGACGATTCCAGCTCCCGGCGGTACCCGGTGCGTTCCAGCACCGCCTCCACCAGCTCACCGAGGTCCTCGTCGAGACGGCCCCGCAGCTCGTCGAGCATCTCCACAAAGCCCGCGATCGACTTCTCCGCGCGGGTGTTGAGCATCGGCACTTTGCCCTCGGCCGCAGCCACCAGGGCATCGGCGAAGCTGGCGCCGGTGTTTTCGGCGTAGACCGCCACGCACGCCTCGGCGCGATCGCCGATGCCGCGGCGCGGCGTATTGAGTATGCGCCGCATGCTGACCGCGTCGCCGGGGTTGTCCAGCACGCGCAGGTAGGCGATGATGTCGCGGATCTCCTTGCGCTCGTAAAAGCGCACGCCCCCGACGACCTTGTACGGGATTCCGGCGCGGATGAACACCTCTTCCAGGGACCGCGACGAGTTGTTGGTGCGGTAAAAGACGGCGACGTCGTTGTAGGTGATCTCGCCACGCTCGGCCAGCGCGTCGATCTCGTCGGCAACGAACCTGGCCTCGTCGTGTTCGTTGTCGGCGACGTAGCCGACGATCAACTCCCCTTCGCCGGCGTCGGTCCACAGTCGCTTCTCCCGGCGCCCGGCATTGCGGGCGATCACCGAGTTGGCCGCCGAGAGGATGTTCTGGGTGGAGCGGTAATTCTGTTCCAGCAGAATGGTTGTCGCGTCGGGGTAGTCGCGCTCGAAGTCTTCGATGTTGCGGATGGTCGCGCCGCGGAAGGCATAGATCGACTGGTCGGCATCGCCGACGACGCACAGCTCCGCGGGTGGCACCGGGTTATCGCCGTCTTGCCTGCCGTGGCCGACCAGTTCGCGCACCAGGACGTACTGGGCGTGGTTGGTGTCCTGGTACTCGTCGACCAGGACGTGGCGGAACCGTCGCCGGTAGTACTGGGCGATGTCCGGGAAGGTCTGCAACACCGCGACGGTCTCGCCGATGAGGTCGTCGAAATCCAGGGCATTGGCCGCCCGTAGCCGCCGCTGGTATTCGGCGTAGACGGACGCGACGTTACGTGCCAAGTCATCTGAGTCGTCGGTCAGGTCGGCCAGTGCCTGATGGGGGTCGATCAGCTCGTTCTTCAGGTTCGAGATCGCGTTCGCCAACAACCGCGGCGAATACCGCTTGATGTCCAGGCCCATGTCACGGCCGATCATCTGCAGCAGCCGACGCGAATCGTCGGCGTCGTAGATGGAGAAGTTGGAGTTCAGGCCGTCGATCAGCGACGCCTGGTTGCGCAGGATGCGCACGCAGGTCGAGTGAAACGTGGACACCCACATGTAGCGGGCTCGGGCGCCGACCAGCCGCACCACCCGTTCCCGCATCTCGGCGGCGGCCTTGTTGGTGAAGGTGATGGCCAGGATCTGCCCGACCGCGACACCACGCGCGGCGATCAGGTAAGCGATCCGCCGGGTCAGCACCGCCGTCTTACCCGAACCCGCCCCCGCGACGATCAGCAGCGGTGAGCCCTCATGCAGCACCGCCTGGCGCTGTTGCGGGTTGAGGCCGTCGAGCAGCTGATCTGTTTCCGACTTCGCGTCGGTCGCGTGCACACTCATGTCGGTCCAAACTTACCGCCGCGCACCGACGACTCGTCGGGCCAGGCTGAGCGTCTGGGACGGTGCTGCTACTCGAACCCGGACTCGCCGGTCCCGGTGTGATTGCTGCCCGAGCTGCTTGAACCCGAATTGCCCCAGCCCGAGTTCAACGTCCCGGACTGGCCGAAGCCCGAGTTGTCGGTGCCGACGTTCATGAAGCCCACGTTGCCGGTAACGCCGCCATTGGCAAAGCCGATTCCAAAGCTGCTGGTATTCGAGAACCCGACGGAGTTGACGCCCGAGTTGAAGAAGCCGGTATTGCGGCTGTTTGTGTTTTGGAAGCCCGTCTGGAAATTACCGACGTTTCCGTAGCCCTCACTCGAATTACCGGTGTTCTCCCACCCGGAAGTACTGTTCCCATGGTTGTTGAAGCCCGAGGTTCCGATGCCGGTGTTCCCGAAGCCGGAGTTTGTGGCCCCGGTGTCGGTTGCGCTCCCGTAGCCGGTATTCACGTCGCCGGCATTGCCGGCACCTGTGTTGATGCTCCCCGAGTTCCAAAATCCAGTGTTGGTGTTGCCGGAATTACCAAAGCCGGTGTTGCCGGAGCCGGAGTTGTAGAAGCCCACACTGCTCGCACCGGAATTGAAGAAGCCCACCGTGCCGCTCGAGCCCGAGTTGAAGGCACCTACCGCAAAGCCGCCGCCATTTCCGACGCCCACGTTATCGCTTCCAGCGTTCCAGAAACCGACATTTCCGTGGCCAGAGTTCCCGAAGCCGACATTGGTGTTGGTCGTGTTCACCCAGCCCGTATTGTGGTTACCAGAGTTCATGATGCCGGTGTTCGTATTTCCGGAGTTCGCGATTCCGGAGTTGATGTCACCGGAGTTACCGATGCCCCAGTTTCCGTCGCCAGAATTGAAGAAGCCGACATTGTTGTCGCCGGAATTGAATAAGCCGATGTTGCCGCTGCCGGAGTTCAGGCCATTGAAGTTGATGCCAAACTGATTGTCGCCGGTCAGACCGATGCCGAAGTTGTTGTTCCCCGTGTTGCCGAAGCCGATGTTGAACTCACCAGTATTGCCCAGCCCGATATTGAAGTTGCCAAAATTGCCTATACCGATATTGGAGTTGCCGGTATTACCAAGTCCGACATTCGAGTTGCCTGCCGTGGGCATCACTCCAGGACCACTGTTGCCGAAGCCGAAGTTGGCGTTGCCGAAATTTCCGCTGCCGATATTGAGATTACCGGTATTACCGTTGCCAATATTCCCGCTGCCGCTGTTTCCGCTCCCGAAGTTTCCGCCACCGGTGGCCTGAGAGTTTCCGAATCCAAAGTTTCCGTTGCCACGATTACCGGCGCCGAAGTTTCTGCTGCCCCTGTTTCCGCTGCCCATGTTGAAACTGCCGGTGTTCCCACTGCCGAAATTGAGGATTCCGCTGAGGTTTCCGTCGCCGAAGTTGAGGTTGCCATTGTTCCCGCTGCCGAAGTTTGCATTACCGGTATTGCCGGTGCCCAGGTTTGCGCTGCCGATGTTTCCCAGGCCCAGGTTCCCGGCACCGATGTTGCCGACGGCCGACAGCGCGCTCAGGCCCGGGATGTTCTGCAGTAGTTGCTGCCACGGGGCCAGGCCCGCGGCCGCTGCCGAAGCCCCACCGTGATAACCCGCCATCGCGGCCACATCCTGGGCCCACATCTGTTCGTACAGGCCTTCGATGTGCGCGATCGCCGGCGCGTTCAGCCCGAACCAGTTCGACAGCACCATCTGCACCAATGCATTCCGGTTGGCCGCCACCGCCGCCGGCACGACCGTTGCGGCCCGCGCCGCCTCGAACACCCCGGCGACCGTTCGGGCCTGCCCGGCCGCCGTCACGGCCTGGGTTGCCGCCGCGCTCAACCAACCTGCGTAGGGTGCGGCCGCTGCCACCATCGCCGTCGACGCGGGCCCCTGCCACGCCTGGGCGGCCAGCCCCGAAGTCAGCGAGCCGAACGACGACGCCGCCGAACTCAGCTCCTCGGCCAACCCTTCCCATGCCGCCGCGGCGTCGAGCATGGGAGCCACACCCGCACCCGCAAACATCAGCGAAGAGTTGATCTCCGGAGGCAACACCGAATAATTCATCACCACAGTCCTTCCGCCCCTGGGCCCGACCCAGCCGGCTCCCCTGGTACCAGTGCCACACTCCCGGCACAGCGCGTAGAGCTTACGGCCCCCATTGCGGCGTGATGGGCGTTTTCGCGCTACTTTTCGCCAACCGAATCGACGCTTTGCCGCACGCGGCCAACCCGCGGGACCGGACCGGGTCCACCGCCGCACAACCGGCCCGCCACCATTTCCGGCCAACAGGTCGCCGGCTTTTTGCGCAGCCGCGGCCCTTGGTGGCACACTCGTTTGGTGCTCAACAGGCAGCGCCGATTTTTCTATGGGTACCGGCCAGCGGTGCCCGTGGTGTAGCTGCTTTCGCAGAGCCCCGTGGTCCGCTTCGGCGATTCGGGGCTCGTCTCTTGTGTGAGGCCCGATACCGGATGAGACCAGAATCCCCACATCACGAGAACGCGGAGTCAGCGGAGATGAACACCGACACCCAACAGCTGCCCACCATCGAGGAACTGCGCGAAGAGATCGACCGGTTAGACCGCGAGATTCTGGCCGCGGTCAAACGGCGCGCCGAAGTGTCGCAGGCGATCGGCAGAGTCCGAATGGCCTCCGGAGGCACCCGGCTGGTCCACAACCGGGAGATGCAAGTCATCGAGCGCTACAGCGAGCTCGGACCCGACGGTAAGAACCTGGCAATGCTGCTCTTGCGGCTGGGCCGGGGCCGTCTCGGTCACTAATAGGTCACATTCTCGCTGCTTATCGCAGATATCCTGGTTTCTGCGGTACATTCCGCCGAAATGGTTACAGCAAAGTCAGCTGAGCTACTGCGACTGCGCCGTGCAATGGCCGTTTCGACAACGGCTGTTCTTGCCCTGCTGGCAGCGCTGGCCGGCGGCTCGGCCACCTCGTCCGCGTGGTCGCGCCGTGGCCTGCCGATCGAGTATCTGATGGTGCCCTCACCGTCGATGCACCGCCAGATCAAGGTGGAATTTCAGGGCGGCGGCCCCCATGCGGTGTATTTGCTCGACGGCATGCTCGCCCGGGACGACTACAACGGCTGGGACATGCACCTGCCGGTGTTCGAATGGTTCGACCAATCCGGGCTGTCGCTCGTCATGCCCGTCGGCGGCATGGCCAGCTTCTACTCCAATTGGTATCAGCCCGCGGCCGGCAACGGCGGGGTCTGGACGTACAAGTGGGAAACCTTCCTGACCGACGAGCTTCCGCAGTGGCTGGCCACGAGCAAGTCCGTCAGCACTTCGGGAAACGCGGTGGTCGGTGCGTCGATGTCCGGATCGGCGGCATTGATCCTGGCCGCCAAACATCCGCAGAACTTCGGCTACGCGGCCTCGATGTCGGGCTTTCTCAACCTGTCCGCCGGGCAATGGCCGTCATTGGTCAGCGCCGCGCAACTAGGCGCCGGCGGTTTTCGCTCCGAGGCGATGTGGGGCCCGCCCACCGACCCCGCCTGGGCGGCCAACGACCCGACGGCCAATGCGGCGACACTCGTCGCCAACAACACCCGAATCTGGGTGTACACCGGCAACGGCGGCCAATCGGACGTGGAGGCCGCCGGCAAGCTGGATGCCAGCCTGCTGGAATCCGCCACGCGGATCAGCAACAAGATTTTCCAGGCCAGGTACAAAGCCAAGGGCGGGCACAACGGCGTGTTCAACTTCCCGGCTAACGGCACCCACACCTGGTCATATTGGGGCGCACAATTACAAGCCATGCTGCCCGATCTTCAGCAAGCGCTGGGCGCGACTTAGATATCGCTCCGACTGCCCCGGGTCCCGGAGCATTAGGGTCAATTCATGACCGCCCAGCCATCAATCCCCGACATCGCCGCCGCCCCGGCATGGGACGCCCTGCGCAAGCACCACGATCAGATCGGAGAAACTCACCTTCGGCAGTTGTTCGCCGACGATCCCGATCGCGGCCGCGATCTCACGATCACTGTCGGTGACCTCTATATCGACTACAGCAAGCACCGCATCACCCGCGAGACGCTACGGCTGCTGATCGAGCTGGCCCGCGCGGCGAGACTGGAAGAGCGCCGCGACCAGATGTTCTCGGGCGTGCACATCAACACCTCCGAGGATCGCGCCGTTCTGCACACGGCGTTGCGGCTGCCCCGCGACGCCGAGCTTGTCGTCGACGGCCGCAACGTGGTCCAGGACGTGCACGCCGTGCTGGATGCGATGGGCGACTTCACCGACCGGCTGCGCAGTGGCGAGTGGACCGGAGCCACCGGAAAGCGGATCAGCACCGTGGTGAACATCGGCATCGGCGGTTCGGACCTCGGCCCGGTGATGGTCTACCAGGCGCTGCGCCACTACGCCGACGCCGGGATTTCGGCGCGTTTCGTCTCCAACGTCGACCCGGCCGACCTCATTGCCAAACTGGCCGATTTAGACCCTGCCACAACGCTTTTCGTGGTCGCCTCGAAGACGTTCTCCACGCTGGAGACGCTGACCAACGCGAC
Source organism: Mycobacterium persicum (assembly GCF_002086675.1). Lineage (GTDB taxonomy): Bacteria > Actinomycetota > Actinomycetes > Mycobacteriales > Mycobacteriaceae > Mycobacterium > Mycobacterium persicum. The sequence goes on along the minus strand of NZ_MVIF01000139.1, from coordinate 137 downwards.
CGCCGCGCGGCGCTGGCTGACCGACGCGCTCGGCGATGCCGCGGTGTCCAGGCATTTCGTCGCGGTCTCCATTTTTTAGATTGTGTTGGACGTCTTCGTGATCTACACCGACAACATGTTCGGCTTCTGGGATTGGG
>NZ_MVIF01000138.1 GCF_002086675.1 Mycobacterium persicum | reverse complement strand
GTCGCCCATAGTGGTCAGGATGTGCCCGACGTTGGCTTCCTCGTCGCCGCATTGGAAGGTGTCGCGGAAGAAGAACTCGATGCTGGTGGCGGGCGCAATCACCTTGTCCCAGAACGCTGATATCGCGTCGCGGCCCCGGTGGCCCTTGCCTTCGGGATCGAAAGCCGATGGGCCGATGGGGTCTTCGACGACAGCGTCGTCGGCGAAGACCGCCAGCCAGGCCTGTTTGTCGCGGGCCATTACCGCCTCGCGGGATCGCCGGCCGGCCTCGTGCGCGGGGTGCGTCTGGGTCATGTGTCCTGCCAACCGGAGTGGATATAGGTGTCGGCGAAGCGTTTCAGCGAGTCCTGCTTCTTCTCGAGCGGCGCATCGAAGCCCAGGCCGTCGAACACCCAGGGGACGACGATGTTGTCGGTGACCCCCATCTCGGCGAGTTCACGGTGACCGTCGACCCCGAACTTGTCGATACAGACCGCCTGGACCTCGAACGGCTGGTCGGCTCGGCCGGATTCGCTGCGCAGCACGTTGAGCCGGCCGATGGTTTCGGCCAGTTGCGCGCTGGTCATCATCGCGGTGCTCCAGCCGTCGCCGACGCGCGCGGCCCGCCGCAGCGCCACGTCGGTGTGCCCGCCGACGTAAAACGGCACCGGCCGGCTGGGGGCCGGGCTCATCTGCAGGCGATCGAAATCGAAGAATTCACCGTGGAATTCGACCATGCCGCCGCCGAGCACCAGCTTGATCACCTCGATCATCTCGTCGACCCGCGCGCCGCGCCGCCGGTAGGGAACCCCGCACCACTCGAATTCCTCTGGCGCCCAACCGATTCCGATGCCGAAGCCGAAGCGGTTGTTGGTCAGATTGGCCACCGAGCCGACTTGGCGGGCCAGCAGCAGCGGCTGGCGGGAGCCGAGCTTCATCACGTGAGTGTAGAACCGCAGTGTCGAGGTGGCCGAGCCCATCGCGGCGGCGGCGATCAGCGGGTCCACCCACGGGGCGTTCTCGTCCCACATCCGCGACCCGTCGGGCGTATACGGATAATCGGCGGCCGCCTTCTCCATGAAGAACAGCGAATCCGGTAGGGCGATCGAATCGAACCCGACTTCTTCGGCGGTCTTGGCGATGCCGACCAACTGCTCGACCGGCGCCATCACGATACTGCAGGTGTACTTCATCCTTTTCATGGCGTGACCGGCTTTTCAGAGCCGACGACCCACATCGAGTAATACTGCGAGCCACCTCCATAGGCATGGCCCATCGCTTTTCGCGCATTCGGCACCTGGTGGTCGCCGCCCTTGCCCATCACCTGGATGGCGGCCTCGGCAAACCGGATCAGACCAGAAGCGCCAATCGGGTTCGAGCACATCACGCCGCCGGAGGGGTTGACCGGCAGCCGTCCGCCGATGGCGGTTTCCCCGGCTTCGGTGAGCTTCCAGCCTTCGCCCTCGGCGACGAACCCGAGGTTTTCCAACCACATCGGCTCGAACCAGGAGAACGGCACGTAGATTTCGGCGGCATCGATTTCGTCGATCGGGTTGGTGATGCCCGCCGCCTTCCACAGCGCGGCGGCGGCGTCGCGGCCGGCCTGCGGGCTCACCTGGTCGCGACCGGCGTAGGCCAGCGGTTCGGTGCGCAGTGCGGTGGCATGGATCCACGCCACCGGCTGGCCCTGCGCCACCTTTGAGTCGGCGATCTCCTCGTTGCCGATCACCACGGCACAGGCCCCGTCGGAGGAGGGGCAGGTCTCGTCATAGCGGATCGGGTCCCACAGCATGGGTGACTCCATCACCTTCTCCAGGGTGATATCGGGCTGCTGCAGGTGCGCCAACGGGTTACGGCTGCCATTGAGCCGGTCCTTGACGGCCACCATGGCGCCGATGTGCGTCGGCGCCCCGGAACGACGGATGTAGGCGCGCACGTGTGGCGCGAAGTAACCACCGGCGCCGGCACCGACCGGCTTGATGAAGGGGATCGGAATCGACAGTGCCCACATGGCATTGGACTCCGATTGCTTTTCCCAAGCCATGGCCAGCACCCGGCGGTACTTTCCGGACTGCACCAGGCTGGCCGCAACCACGCCGGTGGATCCGCCGACCGAGCCCGCGGTGTGCACCCGGATCATCGGTTTGCCGGTGGCGCCCATGGCATCGGCCATGAACAGTTCGGGCATCATGACGCCTTCGAAGAAGTCGGGCGCCTTGCCCACCACGACGGCGTCGATGTCGTCGAAGGTGGACCCGGAATCGTCCAGGGCCCGATCGATGGCCTCGCGCACCATGCCGTTCATCGAGACGTCGTGGCGTTTGGCGACGTACTTGGTCTGGCCGGTGCCCAGGACCGCGGCCAGCTGTGCTCCTGCTCCGGCCATCAGTTTCTTCCTTCCATCACGGCGACCAGATTCTGTTGCAGCGCAGGCCCACTGGTGGCGTGCGCCAGAACTCGCCGAGCCGAGCCGTCCCAGATATGTTGGGCGGCAAAGCCGATCCGCTCCAGGCCGGCGACGAACATCGGGTTGGCGGCCAGCGCACCACCGGAGGGATTGATTTTCGTCGCCCCCGGCAAGTTGATGGCATCGGCGAGGATCAGGTGCTGATGGGTGAACGGCGCACAAATCTCGGCCACATCGATGTCGCGGGTCTTGCCGCCGCTGGCTGCTTTCGCGGCGGCTCTGGTCGACGGTGACTCGGTGAGGTTCCGCACGCCCAGCGACGGCGACTCGATGCGATGTTCGATACCCGTTATCCACGCCGGGTTATCCCGCAACTCCCGAGCGCGGTCGTCGGCTGCGAGGACGATCGCCGCGGCGCCGTCGGTGATCGGCGCGATGTCGTGGCGGCGCAGCGGGTCGGCGAAGAACGGCCGCTCCAGCAGGTCGTCCATGCTCACCGGGGGCTCGACGGAGTCGACCCGGCGGGCATTGGCGAAGGAGTCGAAAGCTACCCGCGCCATTTGCAATTCGCTCCACTTGCCGGAGTCGAGCCCGAGGCGGGCCTGTAACCCGGCCATGGACACTGAATCCGGCCACAGCGGCGCGACGGTGTAGGGGTCGGTTTGGCGGGACAGGACGCGCCGCAGGGTTCCGGCGGAGGACTTGCCGAAGCCGTACACCAGCGCGGTGTCGACCTCGCCGGTCAGGATCTTGACGTAGGCCTCATACAGTGCCCATGCGGCGTCCATCTCGACGTGCGATTCGTTGATCGGCGGTACGGCACCGATCGAGTCGATTGCTGAGATGAACGAAAATGCCCGTCCGGCAAGGTAATCCGATGATCCTGAACACCAGAAGCCGATGTCGGCCTTGGTGATGCCGAGCTCTTCGTAGAGCTGGGCGAAGCACGGCATCAACATCTCGACGCCGTTAGTGGTGCCGTCGGTGCGGCGAACGTGCGGTGCGTGGGCGAAGCCGACCACCGCGACATTGCGAGCGCTCATATGCAGTTAGGCCCTTTACAGGTGGTGCTTGTAGGTTTCGTAGTCGGCGTCCGGTTCTGCGGTGGGCCGGAAGTACTGGATGTTGTCGATGCCGTATCCCCACTCTTCGCGAGGTTTCCACACCGCCTCTACCCGCATCCCCATCCGCACCTCGTGCGCGTCGACGTCGGAAACCAAATGCAGGAACGGGATATCGGCGCCGTCGAGCAACACGTAGGCCGCCACGTAAGGCGGTTTGATCCGCTGACCCATGAACGGGATGTTGATGATCGCGAACGTCGTGACCGTGCCCTTGTCCGGCAGCTCGACGAACTCGGTGGTCGGCTGGCCGGTCGCCGGGTCGGCGCCGTGCGGCGGGAAATAGACCTTTCCATTCTGGCCGGTGCGGGCGCCCAGCAGCTTGCCCTCGGCGATGGCGCGCAGGTAGGCGCTCTCCTCATGGGATGCCGTGTGCTGGATGGTCATCTCGATCGGGGTGACCACCATGGTGACCGGGTCCTGGTCGGCTGGTGCCTCGGGGACAGGTTCGGATTCGCCGCCGAGCGCGAAGTACGCGATATCGGTGATGGCGCCGACGGTCTCGTCGGCCCAGTGCGCATGTACCCGGGCGCCGGTCTTGATCTTGTCCGGTTCGCCCGCGGATCCGACGTCGACGGCGTGCATCAGCAGCGTGTCGGCGCCGTCCAGCTTGATCAGCGCCCAGGCAAACGGGCGGTCCAGCGGCTGGCCCGCCAGCGGCTCCGGCTGCCAGGTCCAGGAGACGACGGTGCCGACATCGGACACCGGTACCATCTCACTCAGCGGTTCGTAGGTCCCCGGGTCGTATTCGGCGGGTGGCACGTGCACCCGGCCATCGGATCCGCGAACGCCCAGAATGCGGCGCTCACGCAGCGCGGTGAAGAACTTGCTCAACGTGGGGCCCACCGAACGGGTGTAGTCGAACGACAACGTCAACGGCGCGGAGAGAGGCGGCTCACGATGATCGATCAAGGTCGGGCCGCTCCAGGTGGCTGTCACGCCTTCGAGTAGAACAGGTTCTAACTCACTGAGCAAGAAGGCAGCAAGGAGGCAAGGATGAAGCTGGGCCTACAGCTGGGGTACTGGGGCGCTCAGCCTCCGGAGAACGCCGCGGAACTCGTCGCCGCGGCCGAGGACGCCGGGTTCGACGCGGTGTTCACCGCCGAGGCGTGGGGCTCCGACGCATACACCCCGCTGGCCTGGTGGGGTTCGGCTACGCGGCGGCTGCGGCTGGGTACTTCGGTGGTCCAGTTGTCCGCGCGGACACCGACGGCGTGCGCGATGGCGGCGCTGACGTTGGATCATCTGTCCGGTGGCCGTCACATTCTGGGGCTCGGCGTGTCCGGCCCACAGGTAGTCGAGGGCTGGTACGGTCAGCCGTTCCCCAAGCCGCTGGCCCGCACTCGGGAGTACATCGACATCGTGCGCCAGGTCTGGGCCCGGGAGAAACCGGTGACCAGCGACGGCCCGCACTATCCGCTGCCATTGAAGGAGGGGGCCGGCAGACCGGTGACCGGGTTGGGCAAGGCGTTGAAGCCCATTACTCATCCGCTGCGTGCCGACATCCCGATCATGCTGGGTGCCGAGGGACCGAAGAACGTGGCGCTGGCCGCCGAGATCTGCGATGGCTGGCTGCCGATTTTCTATTCGCCCCGGATGGCCGGCATGTACAACGAATGGCTGGACGAGGGATTCGCCCGGCCCGGCGCCCGCCGCAGCCGTGCGGATTTCGAGATTTGTGCGACGGCGCAGATCGTGGTCACCGAGGACCGCGCGGCGGCGTTCACCGGAATCAAGCCGTTCCTGGCGCTCTACATGGGCGGAATGGGTGCCGAGGACACCAACTTCCACGCCGACGTCTACCGCCGCATGGGCTACGCCGAGGTCGTCGACGACGTGACCAAGCTGTTCCGGTCCGGGCGCAAGGACGAGGCCGCGGCGGTGATCCCCGACGAGCTCGTCGACGACGCCATGATCGTCGGCGACCTCGACTACGTGCGTAAGCAGATCGTGGCCTGGGAAGCTGCCGGCGTGACCATGATGGTGGTCAGCGCCCGCAGCGTTGAGCAGGTCCGCGACCTTGCGGGGCTGGTGTGAGATCCCGCTTGCGGCGCTATTAGAACGCGTTCTAGATTGGCCGGGTGGATTCAGATGGCGTGCGCGTCGCCGAAGGTCATCTCGACATTGGCCGCCGACTGCGACGCCAGTGCCCGCTTGGGCAGGCCCAGCGAGGCGAGTTCCTTGGCGTAAGGGTGGTCACCGAGGCGCAGTCGGGCGCCGCCGACCCGGGCCCGCAGGCCGGATATCTTCATCTCCCACGGGATCTCCCGGGTGACACCGTCCTGGTGGGAATAGGCCTTGAGCACCTGCGAACCTCGTGTCGGCAGCGGCACTCCGTTGCTGAACTCCATGTCGGCGATGAGCTGCCCGTCGGCGCTGACGTCGAAGCCGAATTTGGCGCCCTCGCGAACATTGAAGTCCGCCATGATCTTCGGAAAGCCCCAGATGGTGCGGCCGGCCTCGAGGGTGAAGGACTGGTCGACCGGCAGGTGGTGGATGAACGCCGCGGCTTTCGTCAGGGCCCGGGGACCCCGGGCTTGTCGGGCTCGGCTGCCGGGCGGGTTGACCATGACCGCGGTGCCGTATTCGTGGTACTGGCCGAGGTCGCCGTCGACGTAGCGCACCAGCATCTGCATGACGATCGCTTTGCCCGGCAGGTATTCGCACACCGTCAGGCCGCTGTAGTCGATAAGTTTTTGGGTCGGCGCGGTGGGCACCGAGAACATCGCCGAGTGCATATTCGCGGTGCGGATCCGGACCGGCATGGTGAGCACCGTGCCGGCGATGGTGTGTTGCGAGACAGGCATGACGCTCACTGTAATGCGGAGGACTGGCATGACTGAAGCCGTTGACAGGCCAGACATCGATCTGACGGACGGCACCTTCTACGCCAGTCGTGAGGCGTGGGCGGCGTACCGGTGGATGCGGGCGCATCAGCCGGTGTTCCGTGACCGCAACGGACTGGCCGCGGCGTCGACCTATCAGGCGGTGATCGACGCCGAACGGCAGCCCGAGCTGTTCTCCAACGCCGGCGGCATCCGTCCCGACCAGCCGGCGATGCCGATGATGATCGACATGGACGATCCGGCACATCTGTTGCGGCGCAAGCTGGTTAACGCCGGCTTCACCCGCAAGCGGGTGAAAGACAAAGAGGCCTCGATCGCGGCGTTGTGTGACGCGCTGATCGACGCGGTGTGCGAACGTGGTGAATGTGACTTCGTGCGCGATCTGGCGGCGCCGCTGCCGATGGCGGTGATCGGCGACATGCTCGGCGTGCGCCCGGAGCAGCGGGAGATGTTCTTGCGCTGGTCGGACGACCTGGTGACGTTTCTGAGTTCCCATGTGTCGCAAGAGGATTTTCAGGTCAGCATGGATGCCTTCGCGGCCTACAACGACTTCACCCGGGGGACTATCGCCGCGCGTCGTGCGGAGCCGACCGACGATCTGGTCAGCGTGCTGGTGAGCTCCGAGGTCGACGGGGAGCGGCTGAGCGACGACGAACTGGTGATGGAGACGCTGTTGATCCTGATCGGCGGCGACGAGACCACGCGGCATACCTTGAGTGGGGGTACCGAGCAGCTGTTGTGCAACCGCGACCAGTGGGATTCGCTGGTGGCCGACCCGTCGTTGGTGCCGTCGGCGGTCGAGGAGATGCTGCGTTGGACGGCGCCGGTGAAGAACATGTGCCGAATGTTGACTCGTGATACGGACTTTCATGGCACAGCCTTGCATGCGGGCGAGAAGATGATGCTCTTGTTCGAATCGGCCAACTTCGACGAAGCGGTATTTCCGGATGCCGAGCGATTCGACATTCAGCGAAACCCGAACAGTCACTTGGCGTTCGGCTTTGGCACCCATTTCTGCCTGGGCAACCAATTGGCGCGCTTGGAGCTGTCGTTGATGACGGAGCGGTTGCTGCGGCGGCTGCCCGATCTGCGGCTGGCGTCGTCGGATGCGGCGTTGCCGCTGCGGCCGGCGAACTTCGTCAGCGGCCTGGAGTCGATGCCGGTGGTGTTCACTCCTAGTGCGCCTTTAGGTTGAGCTGCGTTGAGCTGCATTGCGCCGAACGTGTTGCCAGAGCGAGATTTTGGCTGATTTTTCGCGCTGAGTTCACGTTGGGCGGGCCCAGGCTACTGCCACCCGTCGCAGGATGCCGCCGGGCACGTCCTCGACGGTGACCCGCACCACGATCCAGCCCAGCTCGGTTAGTGCTTCGACGCGGGCGATGTCTCTATTGAATTGCCTGCGATCGGTCCGATGATGATCGCCCTCGTACTCGACCGCGACTTTGATGTGCTCCCAACCCATGTCGAGTTCGGCGACAACCTCGCCGTACTCTCCGTAAACCGCGATCTGGGTCTTCGGCGGCGGATAACCCGCGTCGATGAGCAGCAACCGCAGCCAAGTCTCGCGGGGTGATTCCGCACCCGCGTCGACGAGCTTGAGCGCGGTGCGGGCACGTCGGATGTTGCGGTATCCGTGGTAGCGTTCGGTCAGCAATTCGGCCTCGGCGACCCGGAGCCTGGTTGCTCTGGCGAGCGAGTCGATGGCCGCAACCGCGGTGCCGACCGGATTTCGGCAGGCGAGGTCGAGGGCAGTGCGGGCCGGGGTGGTTACCTGTAGGCCGCGAACGAGCTGGATCTCGTCACGGGCGACGGCGCTCGACCACATCAGGATTCCGCTGGGCGGCCGGCGGTGGTCATAGAGTAATCGGGCCGGTGCTCGATGGTCGACCCATTTGGCCCCATGTAGTGCCGAAGCCGAGTGGCCCGCGATGACGCCGCGCCGTCGCGACCACAGCCAGGCGGCATGCGCGCGAGTCGTGGCGGTGAGGTCAGTACCGGGCGGGACGTATACGTCGGGATGTATCGCGACGTAACGGCTACGCAGCCGATACGGTGTCAGCGCACCCGATGCGAGGGCTTCGCTGCCGAGGAAAGGTCCGGTCACGGACTAGCAGTGTGGCGCGGGGTACCGACAAGGCCGTCGAGCGTGTTCTGGCTGTCAAGATTTGGCCGAATTCTCGCAGTCAGAACACGCTCGGCGAGGGGGAGTTAGCGGTTCTGGAAGTTGGGCTTGCGCTTTTCGGCAAACGCCTTGGGGCCTTCCTTGGCGTCGTCGGACAGGAACACCTTGATGCCGATCTGGGTGTCGATCTTGAACGCGTCGTTTTCGGCCATGCCCTCGGTCTCCCGGATGGTTCGCAGGATCGCCTGGACGGCGAGCGGGCCGTTGTTTTCGATGATTTCCGCGATCTCGATGGCCTTCGTCAGGGCCTGCCCGTCGGGCACCAGATAGCCGATCAGGCCCATGTCCTTGGCCTCGGCGGCGGTGATGTGTCGTCCGGTTAGCAGCAGGTCGCACGCCACCGTGTAGGGGATCTGCCGCACCAGCCGCACCGCCGAGCCGCCCATCGGGTACAGGCTCCACTTGGCCTCGGAGATGCCGAACTTGGCGCCTTCGCCGGCGACCCGGATATCGGTGCCCTGCAGGATCTCGGTGCCGCCGGCGATCGCGGGACCTTCCACGGCGGCGATCAAGGGTTTGGTGAGCCGTCGGCCTTTGAGCAGGGCGTCGATACGCGACGGGTCGTAGCTGCCGTCCTTGAACGAATCACCCGGCGGCTTCTTGGTTGCCGCCTTCAGATCCATGCCGGCGCAAAAGTAGCCACCGGCCCCGGTGAGGATGGCGCATCGGATGTCGGGATCGTTGTCGACGCGGTCCCAGGCTTCCACCATGATCTGCATCATTTCGCTGCTCAGGGCATTGCGGGCATGCGGCCGGTTCATGGTCACGATGAGGGTGTGACCGCGCTGTTCGACCAGCGCATCCGGTTCGGGCTCGTTTGCTAGTGCTGTGGCGTTGTCCAGGGGCACGGCTAACCGCCTCTCGCTCGACATCGGGCATTCGCTTGTCAAGAAATGTAACACGTTCTAGTTTGGGGTCCGTGGCCCTCAATATTGCCGATCTCGCCGAGCACGCCATCGACGCTGTGCCTGACCGGGTAGCGCTCATCTGCGGCGATGAGCAGCTGACCTACGCCCAACTCGAGGAGAAAGCCAACCGCCTGGCGCACTACCTGATCGACCACGGAGTGCGGAAGGACGACAAGGTCGGACTCTACTGCCGCAACCGCAACGAGATCGTCATCGCGATGCTCGGCATCGTGAAGGCGGGCGCCATTCTGGTCAACGTCAACTACCGGTATGTCGAGGGTGAACTTCGGTACCTCTTCGACAACTCCGACATGGTTGCATTGGTGCACGAGCGCCAGTACTCCGACCGGGTCGCCAACGTGTTGCCGGACACACCCAACGTCAAGACGGTCTTCGTCGTTGAAGACGGGAGCGACAAGGACTATCAGCGTTACGGAGGCGTCGAGTTCCACGCGGCGCTGGAGCAGGGCTCGCCTGAGCGGGACTTCGGTGAGCGCAGCTCCGATGACATCTACCTGCTCTACACCGGCGGCACGACGGGATTCCCGAAGGGCGTGATGTGGCGCCACGAGGACATCTACCGGGTGCTGTTCGGCGGAACCGACTTCGCCACAGGGAAATTCGTGGAGGACGAATACGACCTGGCGCGTGCCGCCGCCGCTAATCAGCCGATGATCCGGTATCCGATTCCGCCGATGATCCACGGGGCCACCCAGTCGGCCACCTGGATGTCCATCTTCTCCGGTCAAACCACCGTCCTAGCACCGGAATTCGACGCCGACGAGGTGTGGCGCACGGTTGCGAGGCATAAGGTGAACCTGTTGTTCTTCACAGGTGACGCGATGGCCCGGCCGTTACTGGATGCACTTGACCGAGAACACGATTACGATCTGTCGTCGCTGTTCCTGCTGGCCAGCACCGCCGCATTGTTCTCGCCGAGCATCAAGGAGAAACTGCTTGAGCTGCTACCGAATCGGGTAATCACCGACTCAATTGGGTCGTCGGAGACCGGGTTTGGCGGAACCAGCATCGTCGCCGCCGGCGCGTCGCAGAACGGAGGACCGCGAGTCACCATCGACCACCGGACGGTGGTCCTCGACGAGGACGGCAACGAGGTCAAGCCCGGTTCCGGGGTGCGCGGAATGCTCGCGAAGAAAGGCAACATTCCGGTCGGCTATTACAAAGACGAGAAGAAGACCGCCGAGACGTTCAAGACCATCAACGGTGTGCGGTATGCGATTCCGGGCGACTACGCCATGGTCGAGGCGGACGGAACGGTCACCATGCTGGGCCGCGGCTCCGTGTCGATTAACAGCGGAGGTGAGAAGATCTATCCCGAAGAGGTCGAGGCCGCATTGAAGGGCCATCCCGACGTCTTCGACGCTCTGGTAGTCGGTGTGCCCGATCCGCGCTACGGCCAGCAGGTAGCGGCCGTGGTGCAGGCCCGGCCAGGATGCCGCCCGTCGTTGGCCGAGTTGGACGGCTTTGTGCGCTCGCAGATCGCGGGATACAAAGTGCCGCGCAGCATTTGGTTCGTCGACGAGGTGAAGCGATCACCTGCCGGCAAGCCGGATTACCGCTGGGCCAAGGAGCAGACGGAGGCGCGGGAGGCCGACGATGTGCGGGCCGGTCAGGTGACTACTGGGGCGTAATTTGGGTTTGGCCGACGGCGGCTTTGCCCGAGCTGAGGCGCCGAATTGCGCTGACTTGCGGGTGCAATGTGCGGCGGTCCGGTGTACCCACGCGGCCGGTCATATCGTTGGCTCCCGACCTGATCTTTGAATCCTGGGTACTGACCAGCTGCGAGCCGTCCCGCCCGGCGCGGGGTTGGTTGCGCGTAGCTGGTCAATTGCCCGTGGCGCGCCGCTGGTCTCGCGCTCTCAGGCGCTACCCCCGTTGCCAGCGGTACCACCTTTGCCGCCCTTCCCGCCGGTGGGACCAATAGGAGGTAGGCCGGGTCCGCCGCCACCACCGGATGTGCCGGGATTGACACCGGCGGCGCCGGCGCCGCCGGTGCCGCCGGTGCCGCCGCCCCCGCCAGCACCGCCATCGCC
>NZ_MVIF01000137.1 GCF_002086675.1 Mycobacterium persicum | reverse complement strand
CACCCGCGCCGCCGTTGCCCCACAGGATCCCGCCGGCCCCACCGGGTTGTCCGGTGCCGGGCATGGCGTCAAGCCCGTCGCCGATCAATGGACGCCCCAACAGGAAGTTCGTGGGCGCATTGATCACACCGAAGATGTCGTTAACGAGGGGCTGCAATGGGTTGACATTGGCCGCCTCGGCGGCCGCATATGCCCCGCTGGCGGCACCCAATGCCTGCACAAATTGCTCATGAAACGCCACCGCCTGCGCGCTGAGCGCCTGGTATGCCTGGGCGTGGCCGGAAAACAGCGAGGCAATCGCCGCCGATACTTCGTCAGCAGCAGCAGCCATCAGCGTGCTGGTCGGCGCCAATGCAGCCAGGTTCGCGGCCCGCACCGAGGAGGCGATACCCGCAGCATCGACGGCTGCTGTCGTCAACATGTCCGGTACGGCGATGAGATACGACATGGTGGCCCTCCAACCCGGCAACATGTTGACATCGGAAGATGTGGTGCTGCTCATAATTGCACGATTCCGGCACTTTTCCGAGTACTATTCCGCGGCGGCTGGCGTGGCACTGCTGATGAAGTCCTCGCCGGCGTCGCCGCTGCGGTGGCTGATCGTGTTAAGTTGTGCCGCAGGCAAATCCAACAAAGCACTCTCAGGCCCGGCCGTGCGACATAAAGAACTGCACAATGGCTTGCGACCCGTCAAAGGCGCGCGTTGTGCTACCGACGATCGTCTTGGGCAGATACTGCTTGCCGCCGGGCCAGGTGTGCCCGCCGTTGTCGATTCGATAGAAGATCACTTCGGTCCCGGCCACACATGACCGCGAGTCATAACGGCGTACCACGGTTCCATCGCCGACGTTGGGCAGTTCGTCCATCGTGGGATCGCCCTGACATCCGTCGACCGCGCGCCACCGGTCGATCATGCTGGCAGCCGAGATGGCTTGGCTGGGACCGCCGCGGCCGCGCACTTTCCCGCCGTTGAACGGCACCACCGGATCGGCGGTGCCGTGCGCCTCCATCACCGAGACCGGCCGCGACGGATTGCAGGCCACACCGACGCCCAGCGTGCCGGAGATCGGCGCGATCGCGGCGAACACGTCGGCGCGGTCGCACGCCAACCGGTTGGACATGAATCCTCCGTTGGACATTCCGGTGGCAAAGACGTGGCCGGCGGGAACCGAAAACTCGCTTTGCAGCTTGCCCACCAACGCGACCAGAAAGCCGACGTCGTCGAGATGGCGGCGGTCCGCCGGCGAGGCTCCCCGCCCGTCGGCCCAGCTCTTGTCGTAGCCGTCGGGATAGACCACCAGCAGATTGTTGGCGTCGGCGACGGGGTCGAAGGCTGACAGGCTCTGCTGACCGGCGCCGGTACCACCACCCCCGTGCAGGTTGAGCACCAATCCCACCGGCGCGCCCGGCGGCGAATGCACGATATAGGTTCGCTTCAGGCCGCCGAACTGGAATGTCCCGGCCTGATCTCGAGAACGTGCCGCCGACACGTGCTGTTCTCCGCAGCCGCCCAGGCATGCCACGAGAACGAGCGACAAGAACCATCGCACCCACGGCATGACGGCCAAGTTACCGATCGCCGCCGCGTTACGGTTGGCCACCTCGGGAATTCACACGGTTACCGAAGCGCCGCGCTCCAATTCGATGATTCGGTCGGCCAGACCACGGCGCCTCATCTCGCGGATGAAGTCGGCCAGCGGCGATGCGAAGACACCGTAGTCGTCGAAGTGGATGGGGATCAGCGTCGGCAGCCCGAGCAACTGCACCAATCCCGTGCCCTGGCGTGCGTCCATGGTCACGGTCAGGCCGAAGTGCAGTCGGCGGCCGGCCGGCAGCCGGGTCCCGCCCAGGTGCAGCACGCCCAGATCGATCGAATCGAAACGACGGGGAATCTCGTTGAGCTCCTCGACGAGCAAGGTGTCGCCGGAGACATACAGTCGGCGCAGCATCGAAGAGTCGGCGGATGTGAATTCGAGCATGGTGCCCATGACCGGCGGCAGCAGCCGATGAATTCCCAGCGGCGCGTGCCGGCCGGGCAGCGATGTCATGGTCAGCCTGACGCCGGCGTTGCTGATCGTTTGCCGCTGCCAAGTGGGCAGGCCGAATGCGTGCCGGAAACCGCGACGACGCAGCCGTTTGGCGGCATGCGGAGTGGTGACGACGGGCAGGTCGTGATCGAGGCCCCGTTGCGCCACCCGGTCCCAGTGATCGCCGTGCATGTGCGACAGGACAATGGCGTCGATCGGCGGCAGTTGATCGATGCTCAACGCCGGCTCCCGCAGCCGCTTGGACACCAGCCCGTAGCCCAGGTAGGCGTGCTGCCCCCGATGCAGGAAGTTCGGATCGGTCAGCACGGTCAGGCCACCGGCGCCGATCAGCGTGGTGGCGTTGCCGATGAACGTGACGGTGATTGCCATGACGTCCAATGCCTTCCCAGATTCCATCGTCGGCGACTACCCGAATAGCAGCGGTTCAAGCAGCCCGAAAACTCGTTCCGACAGCGGGTCCCCGCATGACCTGCAGTCCACGCGTGTGACCCGCTTCTTGTCGGGGACCTCGGCGCGTTTCGACATCGCCGCGTTTGCCGGGGTTTGCGACGACGGCCCATGCCGACCGTTTTCGAAGTGTTGCCGGTGATACGGTCCGATCAGCCCGCCGACGGCGGTCGCGGCATCACGGTGCCCTTGAGCTCCACACCGTATTCGAGGTCCTCGTACTTTGGTTGTTTCCTCTTACGCCAACCACTACCGGCCGAAATCGGCGGCGGCATCAGTGGCGGGAGCATCGGGAATCCGGAATCCCCGGCGGGCAGAGGCGACACCGCCGAGGCCAGCTGCACCGGCGTGTGGGAAGCGGCCAACAGCCCGACCACCGCGGGCGGTGCGGTCAGGTTGCCCATCGACACCCCGACGCCCAACGCTGCCGCGGGTGCTTCCGCTGCCCCCAGGGCTCTGGCCGCGCTGGAAAAATTAGCGGCCGACATCCCCAGCGCCGATTCGCCCTCCGATAGGCCCTCGGCGATGTCGGGTGCCACCGATTGCAGTGCCTGGGCTGACGTGTTTTGCGCCAGGTAGCTGAGCAGGTTGATGGGAAACCCGGACGAAATGAACTGGTTGGCGTACGTATTCGCCAGCCCGAACCAGCCGCTGTTGGGGTCGAAGGCGACCCCAAACGCTTGCAAAACCGCATCTACCGGAGAGGCAGCGGCGGCGGGTGCAGCGGGGGCCGGCGCTGCGGCGGCGGCTGCCACCCGCGTGGCTTGAGCAGCCACTCCCCCGGGAGCCGCGATGGCCGGCGGCGAAACGAACTGGGGTAGCACCAGAGCTTGCGCCGTGGCGGCCGCATACCGGTACATGGCCGCCGCATTATTCACCCACATGGCGTGGTACTGGTTCTCGGTATCGGCAATTGCCGCGAGGTTTCTGCCGAATCCGTTGGTGGCCAATAGCTTTGCCAGCTGGATCCGGTTGGCGCCGACCTCGGAGGGATGAACCATCGCCGATAGCGCGGAGTCGAATGCTGCCGCAGCAACCTGGGCCGAGGAGCCCAGCTGCCGACATTGCTGTGCGGTGACACGCAGCCAGGCAAGGTATGGGCCGATGGCCTCAACCATCGCCCGCGAGGATGGGCCCTGCCAGGAGCCGGTCAGCGCAGACAGCACCGGGGCATACGCGCCGGCAGACTCTTCCACATCGGCGCCGAGCCGCTGCCACGCGTCGGAAGCCTCGAGCAGTGACTGCGGGCCAGGTCCCGAATGGATTAGCGCCGAGGTGATCTCGGGCGGCAGGCTTATGAAATCCATGACATCTCACATTGACTAAGCGGGGTGATTGGATGCGACATTGCACTGGTCAAGGCGGGAAAATCGCTGGTCGGTTGAGGGTCGCCGTTCCGGGCGCAGACCAGCGTTCCCCGCCGGTAGGAAGGACCACCGATCACGAGACGGCGCTGACCGCGGTCGACAGTCGGGTCTTGAACTCGGCGGGAACGGGGACATATCCGCTGTCCTGCAGACCACGCTGGTCGGCATCGATCGCACTCTGCAAAAATGCCCTGACGGCGATACCGACCTGGTCATCGGGATACTTCGAGCACACGATCTCGTATGTCGCCAACACGATTGGGTAGGAGCCGGGCCGGTTCGGCCGGTAGAACGAGATGGTGTCGAATGCGAGGTCGTTGCCTTCCCCGATGAACCAGGCAGCCGAAATCGTTTTGCCCACCGAGTCGGCGCCTATGGCCACCGGATCCGGGCCCGCCGACGTGATGATCTTGGCCATGCCCAGCTGTCGCGCCCGGGCGAACGACCATTCCACGTAGCCGATCGATCCTTCGGTGCGGCTGACGGCCGCGGCGGCGCCGTCGTTGCCTTTGACGCCCTCGCCGGCGTCGCCGTTGAACCGCTTGCCCGCCCCCCTGCCCCATGCGCCGTTGGAAGCGGTATCGAG
Organism: Mycobacterium persicum; assembly: GCF_002086675.1. Taxonomy (GTDB): domain Bacteria; phylum Actinomycetota; class Actinomycetes; order Mycobacteriales; family Mycobacteriaceae; genus Mycobacterium; species Mycobacterium persicum. The sequence goes on along the minus strand of NZ_MVIF01000137.1, from coordinate 7,091 downwards.
GTATCTCTGGAAGTTGTCGGTGGTTCCGGATTCGTCGCTGCGGAACACGACTCGAATTGGTTCATCTGGCAGGGTGACGCCGGGGTTGAGCGCCTGAATCGCAGGATCGCTCCAGGTCATGATGCCGCCGTTGAAGATCTTGGCCGCGGTCGGACCGTCGAGGCTCAGCGACGCCAGGCTCGTGACGTGATAGGTAATCGCGATGGGCCCGAACGCCACGGGCAAGTTCCACGCGGGCGAGCCGCACCGTTGCTCCGCGCTGGCATACTCCTCTTTGTTCAGCGGTGAATCGGAGCTTCCGAAATCGGTTTGGCCGCCCGTGAACTCACTAATGCCGGCACCGGAACCGTTGGGCGTGTAATTCACCGACTGCCCCGGGCAGGCGCGTTCGAAATCCTTGGTAAATCTCACCATTGCGTTTTCCTGAGCGGTGGAACCGCTTGCCTTCAGCGTCGGCTTACCGCCGCAAGCGACTTTGCTCGACGGCGTTACTGTTGCCGCATCTGCTCCTAAAGTGTTGTCGCTGCCACATGCCGTCAACATCACTGCAAAGCCGAGGCTGCCCAGGGTGGTCCAGAATCGGCTGCGCTTCCGTGGAACTCGTGAGGACAGCCCGAAAGGGACAATCGCTGCCGACCGATCTGCGGCCCGCCAAACTGCTGTCTTCCTCCCAGCCATGAGGCATGGTAACCACATCGGGTATACGAACTTTGGGCCCAACCATGCCTGGGCACAATATGATTCACGATTTCATCGACAGTTTCCACCTGGTATACGGTCGCGACATGCCGACGCCACCAAAGGTGGTGAGGCTTTGCTCACGCTTTACCAACAACCGAAGAACACTGGCCATAGCCGTGGACCGACGAGGTCAGGCCATCGCAACTTTGGCTAACGCGCGGCCCGCAGCAAGGAGTTCGCACGTCCGATTACGCCGGGTAATGATCGCAGGCGGCGTGGCATGCCGTTGGATTTGTCAGCGGGAGGTTCCAGCGATGGCGACCAGCCTGATGCGGCAGAGCGGAACCGCCCGAACGCTGCCGGTGCGCCTCATCCTGGTAGTCGCGCTGTTTTGCCTAGCCGAACTGGGCACCCCGACGGCACAAGCCGACGGGGTCGATGCCGCGTTCCTCAATGCGGTGAAGGCCAAAGGCATCAACTTCGCATCGCCGCAGACCGCTATCATGGCCGGCCACCAGGTGTGCGATGAACTCGATCAGGGCAGGCACAAGGCCGACGTCGCGAATGACCTAGCCAAGGGCGGCAACTTGGACGGCTATCACGCCGGATACTTTGTCGGCCTGAGCGTCGCCGCGTATTGCCCCAGACATCACCACACCTCGACCTGAGCCATCCGGTTGTCTCGAGGCCTGCCCGGGTCAGCCCGCCGCACCCTGACCGACGGCCTGCACCGAAGCGTGTTCGTGTAACGCCTTCTCGGCTTCGGGATGAACGGGCTTGAGGTCGAAGATCACCTCTTTGACGGTTCCGGTGAACGCGTACGGCGCCTTGTCTTCGTAGTCGCGGTCGACCACCAGCCCGTTGTCGCGGCCGATGTCCATCCCGGCGTAGGACGTAAACGACAGACTCACCGTTTGGGGCAGCCGACCCTCGCCGATCAATCGGTCGTCGGCCCACAGCGTCACCTTGCCGCCGGAGCCCACCACGGGCTGCTCGGTTTCGAAGAGCAGCCGCGCCGTGACGTCGCCGGCGGGCAGCGGCTCCGTCGATACCTGTCGATAGGTCTCGACGCCGAGGAAGGAGTAGGTGTGATGCAGCCGCTGCTGCTCGTCAACCCACAGCGCGAACCCGCCCATGAAGTCGGCGTTGGCGACGATCACGCCCTGCGCCCCGGTGTCGGGGATGTGCAGCCGTCCCTCGATCGCGTAGGAGCGGCCAAAGATGCGCGGGACCATGCCGCGCTGGATGTTCTGCACGTCTCCCTGGAAGGCGAAGCGGGTGGTGGTGGGCAGTGGCGGCAATTCACCGAACATCACGGCCAGCCCGCCCAGCAACGGCAGCACCCGGTTGCGTTCGGCTTCCTGCCACCACAGCTGCCGCAGTTCGGCCAGCTTGTCCGGATGTTCGGCCGCCAGGTTGTTGGCCTGGGAGAAGTCGTCGGGCAGATAGTACAGCTCCCAGATGTCCTGGTCGGGGTCGTAATTCCCGGGCGCGAAGCGCTGCATCGTCTGCGGCGACAGGTCCCACGGCGCCCGGTCCAGCCGAGCACAGGCCCACCAGCCGTCGCGGTAAATGGCGCGGCTGCCGAAGTTTTCGAAGTACTGCACGGTGTGGCGCTCTTCGGCCTCCGGCCCCATGCTCGGGTCGAAGGTGTACAGGAAACTGGTTCCGTCCATCGGCTCCTGCTCGAAGCCGTCGACACTGATCGGCTCCGGTAAACCGATGGCCGCCAACACAGTTGGCGCGATGTCGATACAGTGGGTGAACTGGCCGCGGACCTGGCCGTCGGGCCGGATCCGGGCCGGCCAGGCCACCACCATCGGATCGCGGGTCCCTCCGAGATGGCTGGCCATCTGCTTACCCCATTGGAAGGGCGTGTTGTTGGCGTGCGCCCAGCCACTCGCGAAATGCGGTGCGGTGAACTCGTCGCCGAGAGCTTCGACACCGCCGTATTGCTCGATGAGCGCCAGCTGCTGATCGGCGTCGAGATCCAGGCCGTTGAGGAACGTCATCTCGTTGAACGAGCCGGTGTTGGTGCCCTCCATGCTGGCCCCGTTGTCGCCCCAGATGTAGAAGACCAGCGTGTTGTCGGCCTCGCCGAGATCCTCGATGGCATCCAGCAGCCGGCCGACGTTCCAGTCCGCGTTTTCGGAGAAGCCGGCGAACACCTCCATCTGCCGGGCGTAGAGCTTCTTCTGGGTATCCGACAAGCTCTCCCAGGCCGGGAACAGGTCGGGCCGCTCGGTCAGCTCGGTGTCCGGCGGAATGATCCCCAGCTGCTTCTGCCGTTCAAACGTCTTCTGCCGGTACACATCCCAGCCCTCGTCGAACTGGCCGCGGTACTTGTCGGCCCACTCCTTGAACACGTGGTGCGGTGCGTGCGTGGCGCCGGTCGAGTAGTACAGCAGCCACGGCTTGGTGGCGTTCTGGGCCCGTACCGTGTGCAGCCATTCGACGGCCTTGTCGGTGAGATCGTCGGGGAAGAAGTAGGGCTTGCCGTCTTCTTCGGCTGGACCCTCGGGTATGCCGATAACCGAATTGTCCTGCGTGATGATCGGGTCGTACTGGCCCGCGGCGCCGCTGGGGAAACCCCAGAAATGGTCGAATCCCCAACCCAGCGGCCAGTTGTCGAACGGCCCGGATGCTCCCTGAACGTTGTCCGGAGTCAGATGCCACTTGCCGAATGCCGCGGTCACATAGCCGTTGTCACGCAGGATCCGGGGCAGCGCGGCACAACTCTGCGGCTTGACCGTCGAATAACCGGGAAACGGACCTGGGAATTCACACACCGATCCAAATCCCACCCGGTGATGGTTGCGCCCGGTCAGCAGCGCCGAGCGGGTCGGCGAGCACACCGCGGTGACATGGAAACGGTTGTAGGCCAACCCGTTCTGCGCCACCCGCGACAGTGCCGGCGTTCGGATGCCGCCGCCGAAGGTGTCCGGTCCGCCGAACCCGGCGTCGTCGATCAGCACGATCAAGACATTGGGCGCATTGTCCGGCGCGCTCGGGCCGGGGACTATCGTCCAGTCGCCGACGGACTCTGCCATGGTGCGACCGATCGTGCCGCCGAAGCTACGCTGCGGTATCGGCAGCTTCGTACGGTCGGGATTGAACTTGCCCATCGCTTCTTGCAGTGCTGCGCCCAGGCTTCGTAATGTCGAATGACTGAGTTCTGCAACCGATTTCATCGGCGAACCGGCCAGGGTCTGCTCCACCGGAAGCCGGCCCGGCGCCGGTGTCACGACGATGATGACGGCACTGCCCGCCGACAGCGCTTGCCCGATCTTGTCGGCCAGCCCGCTCTTGATCCGATGGTGGGCGAAGGTGCCGGCCACTGCTCCGGTCGCGGCGCCCACCAACCCAGCGGCCAGCAGCGCCGGCGAGAACAAGCCCACCGCCAAGCCGACACCCGCGCCCCATTTGGCGCCGCGGCGACCGAGACGATTCCCGGTGTCGAGCAGCACCGGATTGCCCTCGTCGTCCTTACCGATCAGCACCGCGCCCTGCAGCGGGACCGTCTTGGCGTTGGCCCGGCCGGTGAGGTTCTCGAAATCGCTCCGGGCCGAATCAATGTCCTGATACCCGGCGACGATGACCAGTGCGCTGTCTTCACTCATGACCAGATTCCCTCTCGGCGGCTGATGAACTCACGGCGCGAGCCGGTGAGCGGATCGTCGAACTCGATGCGCTTCGCCAGCAGCTGCAGCGGCGAGCTGAAGTCACCGTCGACTTCCTGGAGCACCTTGGGGTACAGGGGATCTCCCGTGATCGGCAGTCCCAGTGACGCCATATGCACCCGCAGCTGGTGGGTGCGTCCGGTACGCGGCGTCAGCCGGTACAAGCCCCCCGGTGAGATCAGCTCGACCAACGTCTCCGCGTTCGGCTCGCCGGGTTCGCAAACCGCCTGCAGCTGACCGCGACGCTTGACGATGCGGCTGCGGACCACCCGCGGCAGCACCACCGCGCGGTTGACCGCCGCCCGAGCCAGGTAGGTCTTGTGCACCGCACCGCATGCGAACAGCGTCTGATAGCGGCCACGCAACTCGCGCCGGGTGGTGAACAGCAGCACCCCGGCGGTCAGCCGGTCCAGTCGATGCGCGGGGCTCAACTCGGGTAACCCGAGTTCACAGCGCAGCCGCACCAGCGCGGTCTGGGCGACGTGGCGCCCGCGCGGCATGGTCGCCAAGAAGTGCGGTTTGTCCGCGACGACGATGTCGTCGTCCTGATACAACACCGGCATCTCAAAGGGCACGGGAACTTCGTCAGGCACATCACGGTACAGGTGGACGAAAGACCCCGGCGGCAGCACCGTATCGGCGTCGACCACCGCGCCGTCACCGTCGCGGATTTCCCCGGCCAGCAGCTTTACCCGAGCCGGCGCACCGAACCGCGCCTCCAGCTCGGCCAGCACCGGCCCGCCGTGCAGCCGCACCCGCGCGGGCCCCAGCGCGTCACGAACGGCAAGCACGCTCGCAGACTATAGAACCCGAAGCGCTCCGGTAGCGCTAACCAACCCGGTCGACTGAGACCGCCTGGTACGTCAAAGTCGTAACTTGCCGAAGTTCACGCGTGTCATCCTTCGTGCGCGCTGTTACCGCGGGTGTTGATCAGGGGCTGCGGGGGTCTTCAGGTCGCGGGTGGGTGGCGGTTGGTTGTCGCCGCTGGTGTCCACGCGGTGGATTAGCAGGGTAGTGTGCACTGATTGCTTGATGCCCCAAGGTGTTTGGGGTTCGATACGGTGCCGGTGGTGACCGGTCCGGGTAACCAACGCTCGTTGGTTGGTAGTGGTTGGGGTTGGTCGCAAACCCGTAAGCTACCCCCCACAGGTGGGGCATTAAGCTCACCGGTTCCACTCCACCAGCTTCATCCGCACGTCGACACCTGGTCCGAGCTTCTGCTTGAGACCCTGCATAAAACCCCACTGACGCACCGCCTGGTCGGCCAAACGCCGACATAGCCGCTCCACTGCGTCGACCGGCTGGTTTTCGTAGTCGATATCACCGCGCGCCTCCAAGGTGTCCGTCGCGGAAGCGACGGTACCTCGTTTTCTAGCAGCAGCACCGCGAGCTGACGCTTGTCCACCAGCGCCACCCACCGCATCTGTGCAGGCAGTTTGGGGAGCGTCGTTTCGTCCCCGGCTGGGTACGTCATGTGCGTTCCTGCCTGATTTCCTTCAGTTCCACGCGGATACCACCGCCGGACGATGACCTCTGCGGACAGCGCTGCCTCATAGCCGATTCCCCGCAGTGCAGCACTTCCCTGACGCCTCCCCTATTGCTGGCCCACGTGGGCGGCGCCGAACCCGCAACGCTTCATGAGATGGGCCATTGAGGACTGCCAATTTGTTGCGGAACTCTCGGATATTTGCACCTTGGCGAGCTCAATCCCAGACCATCGAAGCTTGCAAGAATAGGCCCCAAAGGAATTCCGCCCCATAGCGGTCTTCGTTCCACAAGAATTCATAAGTTTCCTCCGCGGGAAGGATGTCGTCGAATAGCGGCCTTTTGGTACGTCGAATAGCCGGACCGAAACGCTCATCAAATTCGGGAATGTCGCAACTCCAAGCTGCCAGCTGGGCCGGAGATTCGACATCGAGCGATGTGTGCTCGGTGTGCGTGTAACCCGCTGACTCAAGTAGTCCGTTCGCGTCAGCGTGGGCGTTGAATTTGAAGCCGGGCCACAACACGCTGTTGTACTTCAGTGCTGTGGCGTCCTCGTCAAGAACTCCTAACAGTGTCTTCATGTCTCGAAATCGCGATGTCGCTTCGCTGAGGGCTTCTGCTACCCGATCGTGAATACGTACTGCCTCGTCCAAAGATAGCCCTGCCTTGGCCAGCTTGGCATCTAATAGGCCCCGGGTATCTTTTAAAGACAGTCGCGGCTTCATGGTCATCAGGAGATAAACCTCGAAGTTGACTACTGCTGCATGCAAAGTTGCATTCATCGCCTACTCCACTACTTCGGCAAAAACTGATAGAGGTCGCCGCGAAATACAGAAAGCGTTCCGTCCGGGGCTACCATGATAGCTTCCCCGAACTTCAGGTTAGCGGGTAGCACCAGCTTTGCTCCATTAGGCCCGTTGACAATACCCCCAGTTTGACCCCACGCCGCTTCCCCCGCGGCTTCGGCCGCCTCCGCGGCCTGTTGCTGATTGCCGATGTGCAATTGATTAAGCCTGTCGACCAAAGTATTCAGTCTTGAGCCTTTAGGAACGTGTTCCACGACATCTTTACCGATTTGCGTGGCCTGATCGGTAATGCTCGGGCTTGAAGGCGCACCCGGTTGGTTTGATGGGGGCTCGGAACCGGGTGTACCCGGCCGCGTGGGGCCAGGGCGGGTTCGCCCTCTATGGGTATGCCTAAGTCGTTTAAGCGTGCCCGGATTGCGGTTTGGCGTTGAAGGAGAGG
>NZ_MVIF01000136.1 GCF_002086675.1 Mycobacterium persicum | reverse complement strand
TGTGTTTTCTTTGTTTTTTGTTTCTGGTTTTTTGTTTGAGTTGTTGTTGTTGCGGGTGTTGTTTAAGGCGTTGTTGTTGCCGCCGTTGTTGCCGAAGCCGAATTTGTTGCTGCCCAGATTGCCGAGGCCGACGTTGAAGTTGCCCAGATTGCCCGAGCCCAGGTTGACGCTGCCCAGGTTGCCCGAGCCGAAGTTGAGGTTGCCGAGGTTGCCGTTGCCCTGGTTGAGATCACCGAGGTTGGCGTTGCCGAAATTCAGGCCGCCAAAGTTGGCGAAGCCGATATTGAAGATGCTCGACACGCCAGGTGGCAGCAGCCCGGTGGGCGCGGCAACAGCTGCCGCCGGGGCCGCGCCCGCGCCGGCAGCTATCGAGCTGCCACCGTTTAGCAGGCCCATCGCTTGGCCCGCCAGGCTTTGCAGCGGGCGGGTGAACGGCGCCAACGCGGTGGCGACCGTGGAAGCCGTGGAATGGTAGCCAAGCATCGCGGCGACGTCTTGCGCCCACATCTCCTCGTACTGGGCCTCGGCCGTGGCGATTGCCGGGGCATTCTGGCCGAAGAGGTTCGACCACACGAGCCGCACCAGCGAAGAACGGTTGGCTGCGACCAACGCCGGATGCACCATCTCGGTGCGCACCGCCTCGTAGACGTCGACTGCAATTTTCGCGTGTCCGGCCGCTTGCTCGGCTTGGGCCGCAGCCGACTGCAGCCACGCCACATAGGGCGTCGCCGCGGCCGCCATTGCCGCCGAGGCCGCACCCTGCCACGACCCGTGCACCAGACCAGAGGCCACCGACCCGAACGAGTCCGCCGCTATGCGCAACTCCGTCGCCAGCCCGTCCCAGGCCGTCGCCGCCTGCAGCATCGGGCCCGCGCCGGCGCCGGCGAAGATCTGCGCGGAATTGATCTCCGGTGGCAGTATCAAGAAATTCATGCGGCCGTCCTCCGTCAAGCGGTGTTTCCTCGTGCGCCCGTCAGAACGGGCGCCGTCGGGCTGCCCAGACCAAGCCCCAACCGCATCCCGACCGGCCGTGACGCTCACCGGATGGTGAACCGCGGACCATGAGGACCCGTCGGGGGAAGTTGTCCACTCGTGAGCAGTTTGTTGTCACGACCGACTGTGCCCGGCCATGCTTCGGCAAGCCTTCGCGAATCGTGAAATGCGCAGTTCGCGGTCGCTGTATCGGCGCCTGGGCCAGGGGAAGCTAGGCGGGCATCTGGAGTTCGAGGCGCACGCCGAGTAGCCGTATCGGGCGGTCCAGCTCGAACAAGTTCAGGACCCGCAGGGCGGCGCCGATGACGACGTCGGCGTCGGTGGTGGGCGCATCGAGCTTGCGGATCTTGGTGCGGGTGTAGAAAGCCGCGGTGCGTACGACAACGGCCACCCGGGTGACCAGCCGCCCCGAGGTCACCACCTCGTCGAGTGCCTTGCGGGCCAATTCCCTTAACGCTGATTCCATTTCGGTTCGTTCGGTGAGGTCTTGCGCAAAGGTGACGACGTGACTGCGGGAGCGCGGAACCCACGGGGTGGTGCTGACTTCGGTGTCGCCGCCGCCCTTGGCGAGCAGCAGCAGCCACAGCCCTGTTCTCGGGCCGAACGCCGACGTCAGCTCCTCGGCGTCGGCGTTCGCGAGCACTCTGACCGTGGTGATATCAAGGGCCGCAAGCTTTTTCGCCGTCTTCGGACCCACACCCCAGAGCGCGTCGACCGGACGGTCGGCCATCAGAGCCATCCAGTTGGTGTCGGTAAGCGCAAAGATGCCGGCCGGTTTCGCAAAACCGGTGGCGACTTTGGCGCGTTGCTTGTTGTCGCTGACGCCGATCGAGCAGGACAGCCCGGTCTCCGTGACGACCACAGCGCGGATCTGTTCGGCGACGTCGGTGGGATCTCCGGCGGCCACACCGACATACGCCTCGTCCCAGCCCCACACCTCGACCGGATGCCCCAGGTCGCGCAACAACGCCATCACCTGGTCAGAGGCCGCGTCATAGGCGGGCGGATCCAACGCCAGAAATACGGCGCCGGGGCAGCGGCGGGCGGCCGCACGTAACGGCATTCCCGCCCGCACGCCGAACTCGCGAGCCTCATAGGAAGCGCAGGTGACTACCTTGCGGGGTTCGGTGGGATCGCCGTTGCCGCCGATGATGAGCGGCAGCCCGGCCAGTTCGGGATGGCGGCGCCGCTCCACCGACGCCTGAAACTGGTCGAGGTCGACATGCAGTATCCATCGCGGCATCGGGATCGGTCACCGCCCGCAGAGCTTGCGCGCCAGGCCTTCCCACGCGTCGCCCAACGTTTTCAGGCTGTGACCGTGGTCGTTGAGCTGGTGCTCGACGTAGTCGACGTCGAGCAGGGCCAGCAGGGCATCGGTCTGGACATCAAGGTCGCCGGTCGTGTGAGCCGAGCGCAACAGCACCCGCACATGGGTGCGGTGCACCGACGCCGCCGCACTGTAACGGGTCTTCGGGTCCCGGTTGGCCTGCGACAGCAACTCGCGGTGGGCGTGGACGAAGCAGATCCGTTCCCGGCCGAACGCGATCAGGCGGTCCAACGGCGGCGCATCCGGGCCCAGCGGCGGTGGGCCGAACAGAAATGCCCGCTGACTGGCCCGCTCGTCCTCGTCGAGCAATACCGTCATCAGACCCGCCCGGCTGCCGAAGCGGCGAAACAGCGTGCCCTTGCCGACACCGGCCGCGGCGGCGACGTCGTCCATGGTGATCGCATCGGCGCCACGATTGGCGACCAGCCGGCGCGCCGCGTCCAGCAGCAGGGCGCGATTGCGCGCCGCGTCACCGCGCTCCGGCCGAGTCGACGCCGGCAACTCGTCACTCACCCCTGAACAGTAACCCGGAGGGATTAAAGCGGACCAGAGTCCGGTTGAGTCGTGCAAAGATGAGACCAACGCGAAGGGAAGCACTATGTCCGATTTCTCCGATTTCTCCGGCCTCTCCGGTATCCGAGTCTTGGCGCTGGTGGGAAGCCTGCGCACCGGTTCGGTCAACCGCCAGATCGCCGAGTTGGCGGCCGCTGTTGCGCCCGACGGCGTCAGCGTGACGGTGTTCGAAGGGCTGGCGGAGTTGCCGTTCTACAACGAGGACATCGATACCCCCGATGGCGTTCCCGGAGCGGTGATCGCGTTGCGACAGGCCGCGGCGCAAGCGGATGCGGCTCTAGTGGTCACCCCCGAATACAACGGCACTATCCCCGCTGTCATCAAGAACGCGATCGACTGGCTGTCACGCCCGTTCGGTGACGGCGCATTGAAAGCCAAGCCGCTGGCCGTCATCGGCGGGTCCGTGGGCCGATACGGCGGGGTATGGGCCCACGACGAGACCCGCAAGTCGTTCGCCATCGCCGGCGCGCGGGTGATCGACGCGATCAAGCTGTCGGTGCCGTTCCAGTCCCTGGCGGGCCAGGCGCCCGCGGACAGCTCCGAGATGTCGGCCAATCTGCGAGACATCGTCGGCAAGCTGGCTGCCGAGGTGGGCTGACCCGGCTACCGCGGGCGGGCCCGCACGGCGCTCCGCCAACCCTCGACGGCCCTGGCCAGCACGGAATTGCGCCTTTGCTGGGCTCGGCTTGCCCGACGATGACTCATGAGCTTGTCGGTGGTCGGTGATATACCGGGCGACATGGATACCACGGCCGGGTTGTGTGATCTGCGACACGCCGAGACCGGCTCGGGCACATGCCCACGACCTGCGAATTTCAAGAATGTCATTCAGAACATCTTGTATCTCTTCTCGTCCGGACCCCCTAGGTGTAGTGTTTCGGGCACCGGCAGATCCCAGGTTCACCGGGTCTCACCAGGTTCACGGGGCCCGCTGAACTTCCCGGAACCGGCATCGCCATGTCCGATCAGCATGGTGGCCCACGACGGGAATCTGGGAGCAAGCCGGGCCGCTGAACATAGCGAAGATGCACCACCTGAGTCGTTGCCAGTTCCTGTTCCCCGATTCCCGCAAAGGAGCGGTACGCCCATGACCATCACCGTCTACACCAAGCCCGCATGCGTGCAGTGCAGCGCCACCTACAAGGCGCTGGACAAGATCGGCATCGCCTACGAGAAGATCGACATCAGTCTGGATTCCGAGGCGCGGGACTATGTGATGGCGTTGGGCTACCTGCAGGCGCCGGTCGTGGTGGCCGGGGACGACCACTGGTCCGGCTTCCGGCCCGACCGCATCAAGGCGCTCGCCTTGGCTTCGCTGAGCGCATAGCACGAGCAGGCGCTAGGCAAGGAGACAGCGGTGCCATGGATATCAGGCCGTGCAACCTGGTCTATTTCTCCAGCGTGTCGGAGAACACCCACCGCTTCGTGCAGAAGCTGGGTCTGCCCGCCACGCGGATACCGCTGCACGGCGGCATCGAGGTCGACGAGCCCTACGTACTGATACTGCCCACCTACGGCGGCGGCCGGGTCACACCCAAACTGAATGCCGGCGGCTATGTCCCCAAACAGGTCATCGCCTTTTTGAACAACGAGCGCAATCGAGCGCTGCTGCGCGGCGTCATCGCGGCCGGCAACACCAACTTCGGTCCGGAGTTCGGCTACGCCGGTGACGTCGTCGCGCGCAAATGCGACGTTCCCTACCTTTACCGCTTCGAGTTGATGGGCACCGAGGACGACGTGGCCGCCGTCCGTGCGGGCCTGGCTGAATTTTGGAAGGAGCAGACGTGTCACCAACCGTCACTGCAGAGCCTGTAACCTCCGGGGCGCACTCGCACCTTTCGGGGGGGCAGGCAGAACTGGATTATCACGCGCTGAACGCGATGCTGAACCTGTACGACGCGGACGGCAAGATCCAGTTCGACAAGGACGTACTCGCGGCGCGCCAGTACTTCCTGCAGCACGTCAACCAGAACACCGTCTTCTTCCACAACCAGGACGAGAAGCTCGATTACCTGATCCGCGAGAACTATTACGAGCGTGAGGTTCTCGACCAGTACTCGCGTAACTTCGTCAAGTCGCTGCTGGACCGTGCCTACGCCAAAAAGTTCCGGTTCCCCACGTTTTTGGGCGCCTTCAAGTACTACACGTCCTACACCCTGAAGACTTTCGACGGGAAGCGCTATCTGGAGCGCTTCGAGGACCGGGTGGTCATGGTTGCGCTCACGTTGGCCGGCGGTGACACCACGCTGGCCGAGCAGCTGGTCGACGAGATCATCGAAGGCCGCTTCCAGCCGGCCACCCCGACGTTTTTGAACTCAGGCAAGAAACAGCGCGGTGAGCCGGTGAGTTGTTTCCCGGCCGGAACCCCGGTGGATACCCCCGACGGCCCTAAGGCAATCGAAACTCTGCAGGTGGGCGACCGGGTGCTCTCCCATGACGGGTCCTTCGCCGCCGTCGAGGCCGTCGTCGAGAACCCCAATGACCAAGCACTCATTTCGATCTCGCACTTCGGACACCGGGAACCGATCCTGTGCACCCCCGAGCATCCGATCCTGGTGTGGACCACGCGCGATGTGCAGACACTTATCGACGGTGACGGCGCGGACCCCTTCAACGGCTTCGTGTGGTTGGCTGCCAAAGACATTCGTCCTTCGGACTTCATCGTGACGGCAGCGCCGATGGAGGGGCGGACGCGACGGGTCTACGACCTGATGGAACACACCGGCGCGGGCGAATACGAAGAGGTCGATGGGCTCATACGTAAGGTCAACTCTGATCGGAAGCACCGCAACAAGCAGCGCCACCATATGAGCTTTGTATCGGTGAATCGCTACGTCGAGGAGTCGTACGATCTTGGCCTCGTCCTTGGCTGGTACCTCGCCGAAGGTCATATCTCCAAGCGATCGGGACCCGCGGACCGAACGCCCAATGGCATCCACTTCGCGGTCGGCACACACGAACTCGACTACCAGCAGGAGTTGGCGGCGGCATTCAAACGAGTGTTTGCCGCGGACCTCGCCATACACCAGAGTGTGTCGGACCAGTCGGTTCGTATGATTTGCAACAGCGAGGTCGTTGCGTCGTTGTTCCTCTCCCTGGTGGGCACGGGATATCGGTTGAAGCGGTTGTCCCACGACGTCTTAACGGCCGATGACGAGTTTCAGCGTGGATTGCTTGCCGGACTGTTTCGCGGCGACGGCTGCAGTACCAGCGGCGGCATGGTGCTCGACCTTGGCCCGGAGTTTGACCTGGGCCCGGAACTGATTGATCAGGTGCAGCTTCTATTGCGCCGAATCGGGATTGTCTCCAGGATCCGCCAGTACGTTAACCGGGCAGGCAACGTGACGGGACAGCTATTCGTGCCCGGGCTGCCCGGCGCCAACGAAGAGTTCATCTTCGATGTCGGCAAGAACCTGCACAACTATATCGGCCAGAAAGGGTCGTCGCGCACGACCTATCAGGTTGTGCACGGGCGGCACGTGTACGGGATCCGTGAGTTGCGGCGCACGCAGGAAGCCCCAACGAAGGTCTACAACCTCCACGTCAAAAATACGCACACGTACACGATTCGCGGCACTGTCGTGCACAATTGTTTCCTGCTTCGCATCGAGGACAACATGGAGTCGATCGGGCGATCGATCAACTCCGCACTGCAGCTGTCCAAGCGCGGCGGCGGAGTTGCGTTGCTGCTGACCAACATTCGCGAGCACGGCGCGCCGATCAAGAACATCGAGAACCAAAGCTCCGGCGTCATCCCGATCATGAAGCTGCTCGAGGATTCGTTCTCTTATGCCAACCAGCTGGGCGCGCGTCAGGGCGCCGGCGCAGTGTACCTGCATGCGCATCACCCCGACATCTACCGCTTCCTGGACACCAAGCGGGAAAACGCCGATGAGAAGATCCGCATCAAGACGCTGAGCCTGGGCGTGGTGATTCCCGACATCACCTTCGAGTTGGCCAAGCGCAACGACGACATGTACCTGTTCTCGCCCTACGACGTCGAGCGGGTCTACGGGGTGCCGTTCGCCGACATCTCGGTCACCGAGAAGTACTACGAGATGGTCGACAACCCGCGGATCCGTAAGACCAAGATCAAGGCGCGGGAGTTCTTCCAGACGTTGGCCGAGTTGCAGTTCGAGTCCGGCTACCCCTACATCATGTTCGAAGACACGGTGAACCGGGCCAACCCCATCGAGGGCAAGATCACCCACTCGAACCTGTGCTCGGAGATCCTGCAGGTGTCCACGCCGTCATACTTCAACGAAGATTTGTCGTATGCCAAAGTGGGCAAAGACATTTCGTGCAACCTGGGGTCGCTGAACATCGCCAAGGCGATGGATTCGCCGAACTTCGCCCAGACGATCGAGGTGGCCATCCGCGCGCTGACCGCGGTGAGCGACCAGACCCACATCACGTCGGTACCTTCAATTGAGCAGGGCAACAACGACTCCCACGCAATCGGGTTGGGTCAGATGAACCTGCACGGCTACCTGGCGCGGGAGCGCATCTTTTACGGGTCCGAGGAGGGCATCGACTTCACCAACATCTACTTCTACACGGTGCTCTACCACGCGTTGCGCGCGTCGAATCGGATCGCGAGAGAAAGAGGCACGCACTTCAAGGGCTTCGAGCGGTCCAAATACGCGTCGGGGGAGTTCTTCGACAAGTACACCGAGCAGATTTGGGAGCCGAAAACCGAGAAGGTGCGCCGGCTATTCGCCGACGCCGACATTCACATCCCTACTCAAGACGACTGGCGGCGGCTCAAGGAATCGGTGCAGGCGGACGGCATCTACAACCAGAACCTGCAGGCGGTGCCACCCACCGGGTCCATTTCCTACATCAACCACTCGACGTCGTCGATCCACCCGATCGTGTCCAAGGTCGAGATCCGCAAGGAAGGCAAGATCGGCCGGGTCTACTACCCGGCGCCGTATATGACCAACGACAACCTGGAGTACTACCAGGACGCCTACGAGATCGGCTACGAGAAGATCATCGACACCTATGCCGCGGCCACTCAGCATGTGGATCAAGGGCTTTCGCTGACGTTGTTCTTCATGGACACCGCCACCACCCGTGACGTGAACAAGGCGCAGATCTACGCCTGGCGCAAGGGAATCAAGACGCTCTACTACATCCGGCTGCGGCAGATGGCCCTGGAAGGAACCGAAGTAGAGGGGTGCGTGTCCTGCATGCTCTAGGCGCGCAAGCCGGCCCTGAAGTCGCCACGGCGAGCAGTCTGCCCAGGTCAGCGGCCGCAACGGGGTAAGGTGCTTGACGTGGTGAGAATCAGCCGGCCCCACCCTAGCGTGAAGCCCGGGGGCAAAGTCGACGCGCGCAGTGAACGTTGGCGCGAACACCGCAAGAAGGTGCGCAACGAAATCGTCGAAGCGGCTTTCCGTGCCATCGACCGCCTGGGGCCCGAGCTGAGTGTGCGGGAAATCGCCGAGGAAGCCGGCACCGCCAAGCCCAAGATTTACCGGCATTTCACCGATAAGTCCGACCTGTTCGTCGCGATCGGGGAGCGGCTGCGCGACATGCTGTGGGCCGCGATCTTCCCGTCGATCAACCTCGCCACCGACTCGGCCCGCGAGGTCATCCGGCGCAGCGTCGAGGAGTACGTCATCCTCGTCGACAAGCACCCCAATGTGCTCCGAGTCTTCATTCAGGGCCGCTCCGCAAAGCAGTCCGAGGCGACGGTGCGCACGCTCAATGAAGGCCGGGAAATCACTTTGACCTTCGCCGAGTTGTTCAACAACGAACTGCGTGAGATGGACCTGAATCGAGCGGCGCTCGAACTCGCCGCGCACAGCGCGTTCGGAGCGGCCGCCTCGGCCACCGAATGGTGGCTGGGTCCCGAGCCCGACAGCCCGCGACGGATGCCGCGAGAGCAATTCGTCGCGCATCTGACCACGATCATGATGGGCGTCATCGTCGGCACCGCCGAGGCGCTGGGCATCACCATGGACCCCGACAAGCCGATCCACGACGCGGTACCCAGCAATCGCGCTGTCAGCTGAGTGCAGGCTGCGTTGACATCGCCGCGAGGATCGTCAACACTCGTTCTAACCGATACCCTGGGTACTGGGTACTTGGGCCGGGCGGCCCAAAGCTCGCCTCACTAGGAAAGACCGATCCACCATGACCAATGCCGTCACAGAAGCCGGCCCGGCGCCGCAGTCCGCCCAGCCGCCGGTGCACACCCGCGCCGTCATCATCGGGACCGGGTTCTCCGGTCTGGGCATGGCGATCGCACTGCAGAAGCAGGGCTTCTCCGGCCAAGACTTCATCATCTTGGAGAAGGCCGACGACGTAGGGGGCACCTGGCGCGACAACAGCTACCCCGGCTGTGCCTGCGACATCCCGTCACACCTGTACTCGTTTTCGTTCGAGCCCAAGCCCGACTGGAGGAACCCGTTCTCTTATCAGCCCGAGATCTGGGACTACCTCAAGGGCGTCACCGAGAAGTACGGGCTGCGCCGCTACATCGAATTCAATTCGTTGGTCGATCGCGCTTACTGGGACGACGAGGAATACCGCTGGCACGTCTTCACCACCGACGGGCGCGAGTACGTGGCCCAGTTCTTGATCTCAGGAGCCGGAGCGCTGCACATCCCGTCCTTCCCCGACATCGACGGGCGTCATGAATTCGCCGGCCCCGCTTTCCATTCCGCGGAGTGGGACCACAGCGTCGACCTCACCGGCAAGCGGGTGGCCATCATCGGGACCGGCGCCAGCGCGATCCAGATCGTGCCGGAGATCGTCGACCAGGTCGCCGAACTTCAGCTCTACCAACGCACTCCGCCGTGGGTGGTGCCGCGCTCCAACCCCGAGATCCCGCCGGCGCTGCGCCAGGCTATGGAGAACGTTCCCGGGCTGCGTGCACTGGCGCGCCTGGGTTTGTACTGGGCGCAGGAGGCGCTGGCCTTCGGCATGACCAAGCGGCCGAACGCGCTGAGGTTCATCGAGGCCTACGCCAAATACAACATTCGCCGCTCGGTGAAAGACCGCGAGCTGCGCCGCAAGCTGACCCCGCACTATCGCATCGGGTGCAAGCGGATCCTCAACTCCTCCACCTATTACCCAGCCGTCGCGAACCCCAAGACCACGTTGATCACCGACCGCATCACCCGAATCACGCGCGACGGGATCGTCACCGCCGACGGCGCCGGCGGTGAGGTTTCCCGAGGTGTCGACGTGATCGTGTACGCCACCGGCTTCCACGTCACCGACTCCTACACCTACGTGCAGATCAAGGGCCGCCACGGTGAGGATCTGGTCGACCGGTGGAATCGCGAGGGCATCGGGGCGCATCGCGGGATCACCGTGGCCGAGATGCCCAACCTGTTCTTCCTGCTCGGCCCCAACACCGGGCTGGGGCACAACTCCGTGGTGTTCATGATCGAGTCGCAGATCCACTACGTCGCCGACGCGATCGCCAAGTGCGACAAGTTGGGCGCGCAGGCGTTGGCTCCCACGCGCGCCGCCCAGGATCGTTTCAACGACGAGTTGCAACGCAAGTTGGCCGGCTCGGTGTGGAACAGCGGCGGTTGCAGCAGCTGGTATCTCGACGAGCATGGCAAGAACACCGTGCTCTGGGGCGGCTACACCTGGCAGTATTGGCGGGCCACCCGCTCGGTCAAAACCGACGAATACCAATTCTTGGGGGTCGGTAACGGCTCGGCGGAGAACCGGAAGACGGTCGCCGCGGCGAAATAGCGACTCGGTTGGTCGCGGCACCCGGCCATCACGCCGGCACGCCATGCGACACGCAAACACAACCTCTTGTGTTGCGCCGGCTTGTCGGACCCCAGGGGTAGTGTTTGAGGCCTGAGTAGAGCGGCCGTTCTGGGAGGCAACAGTGAAGGTTATCGACCGGGTCTCAGCGATCAACTGGAACCGGCTGCAAGACGAAAAGGACGCCGAGGTCTGGGATCGGCTGACCGGAAACTTCTGGTTGCCCGAGAAGGTGCCGGTGTCCAACGACATCCCTTCTTGGGGCACGCTGACCGCCCATGAGAAGCAGCTCACCATGCGGGTCTTCACCGGTCTGACCATGCTGGACACCATCCAGGGCACCGTGGGTGCGGTCAGTCTGATCCCGGACGCGCTGACCCCCCACGAGGAGGCGGTGCTTACCAACATCGCGTTCATGGAATCGGTACACGCCAAGAGCTACAGCCAGATCTTTTCCACGTTGTGCTCGACGGCCGAGATCGACGACGCCTTCCGCTGGTCGGAGGAAAACCCCAACCTGCAGCGCAAAGCGGAGATTGTGCTGCAGTACTACCGCGGAGACGAACCGCTCAAGCGCAAGGTCGCCTCCACGCTGCTGGAGAGCTTCCTGTTCTACTCGGGCTTCTACTTGCCGATGTACTGGTCGAGCCGAGCCAAGCTGACCAACACCGCCGACATGATCCGGCTGATCATCCGCGACGAGGCCGTGCATGGCTACTACATCGGCTATAAGTTCCAGCGCGGTCTGGCTTTGGTCGACGAGGCAAAACGTGCCGAGCTCAAGGACTACACCTACGAGCTGCTGTTCGAGCTCTACGACAATGAGGTCGAATACACCCAAGATCTTTACGACGAGGTCGGGCTGACCGAAGACGTCAAGAAATTCTTGCGTTACAACGCCAACAAGGCGCTGATGAATCTGGGTTACGAGGCGTTGTTCCCGCGTGACGAGACCGACGTGAATCCGGCGATCCTGTCGGCGCTGTCACCCAACGCCGACGAGAACCACGACTTCTTCTCCGGCTCGGGTTCCAGCTACGTCATCGGCAAGGCCGTCGTCACCGAGGACGAGGACTGGGAGTTCTAACGGGGCTTCGCCCCAGCCCGACGAGGCATGTCGTGGTCAGCTTGGGGTGTGGGGCTCCGGTCGGACGGGCGGCCAGTCAGGCCAACCAACCGCGCTATGCGGTTCATACACCGGATCGGTCCGCCGGTCACGGTCTCAACCCCGTCCGACCGGAGCCCCACACCCCAAGCTGATCACGACATGCCTCGTCGGGCTGGGGCGAAGCCCCGTTAGTACT
>NZ_MVIF01000135.1 GCF_002086675.1 Mycobacterium persicum | reverse complement strand
GTTCCTGAACAAGGCCGTCATCAAGTGGGCTGCAGAGATGGAGATCTTCTTCACCAGATCCCGGCCCTACAAGAAGAACGACCAGGCCACCATCGAATCCAAGAACAACCACCTGGTACGCAAATACGCGTTCTACTACCGCTACGACACCCCTGAAGAACGAGCCCTGCTCAACCGGCTCTGGCCACTGGTCAACGACCGGCTCAACTACCTGACCCCAACCATCAAACCCATCGGGTACGCCAGCAGCGGCGACGGCCGCCGCCGACGCCTCTACGACACACCGCAGACCCCATTCGACCGGCTTCTGGCCGCCGGCGTCCTTTCACCAACACAGCAGGCCGAACTGACCGCCTACCGCGACCACCTCAACCCCGCCAAAATCGGCCGCGAGATCGCCGATCTGCAGAACCGACTTCTCCTGCTAGCCAAGGAAAAGACCGAACAGCTCTACCTGGCCAGCATCCGCACCGCCCTACCCGACATCCGCAAAGGCATCCGGACCAAGGCCTGCTGAACCACCATATTTCGCGGGCATTCCTACGTGAGGCATCGACTAATTTTCGCGGGCATATTGACGTGAGGCATCACGTGCTGGCCCGCGCGAAGATCGGCGCCAGCGCAACCGCTTCGGTGGCGCTCTGCCGGACCGTCGCCGGGGCGGCGGTCAGGAGGCCTTGGTGTACCTGCGGACCAATTCACCGTCACCGAAGGTGCTCACGTAGTCCAGGCCGGCGTCGTCGCGGCCGAAAAACGTCCATTGCTTCGGGCTTCTATTCGGCTCACTGATCAGCTTGACCTTGAAGGGAACATGGGTCGGGCGCACGGTGCCGATGACGTCACCGACCCGGATCTCCGACGGATGAATTTCCGGTGCGTCCCACCAGTTCTGTATGGCCATGAGATACATCCTTTCTTACGAGCGTCGGCGCGACACGTCTCAAGCGCAGGCCCGCACCGAGCATGATGTGGGGCTTCAGAGGTGGATTGCCCAAGCGTCCGGAGGTCAACGAAGTCGCCGGCTGGTCGCGGTCGGACCGTACGCCGAGAAGTGTTGCCGCTGCACGGCGTTGCGCGGTTGGAGAGGTACCCATCAAGCCGTCATGACTGCAGATCGGCCGGAGCGGCGTGCGCGGCCGCATCATCCCGGACAGGTCGGCCGCAGTGTGCGCTTTCGGCCCGAGCAGCACGCAGGATGTCGCCGCAGGTCTGGAATTCCTGAGTGTCCCGCTCCTCACCCATGGCGGGCAGTCCCGCACATCTGCGCAACACCATCTTGGCCAGAGCCGCGGACGTGCGGCACGGTACCACCAACAGGTTCGCCGAGGCCCGGCTGCCGGTGATCGTCATCAGTCGCTGGCGTACGACAACCCGGCCACGCTCAGCCCTGTCCCCTACCCCGGGACGGTTCAGCGCATCGAGATCCGGCGAGCTTTCCAGCGAGGACCAGTTCACGGTGATGGCGGTGATCTTGCCCAACCGCGCGCACAGCGCATCAACCAACTCGGGAAGCTCGCGCGCTATCGAGGCCGTGTGCGGCCACCACGCCCCGTCAAGCGGCGCACCCAGCTCCATCGCCAAGGCGACCCGCACGGGGCTGGCCAGGCGCCGCCCACCCACTGCTCCGTTCATGGCGCTGACATTGCCCAGCCGAAAACCACCCGCGTCACGCGGCCGTGGCCCAGCAACATCATCACCGCCACCGGTCGACCCGCGCGCAACTCGCGATGATCCATTGACGACCCCTTCACTTCGGCCTGACCCGGCACACACGTGTGGGGATCGACAAACGAAGCCAGTCACAGACCCGTGGTTGCGATGCGGTCGCAAACCCTGAGATCAGGGCTGGCTACGAAAGAAAACCTCACCATGGACACTACACCCACGGCGGCGGTAACCGCACCGAGTTGAGTGATCAGGTGACGACCCGGTCGGTGTGGCTTCCGGGCCCGCCGCACCGGGTCGCAGTCCCCGATTTCGACCGCCGCGCACCGTCGTTGCACGACCGGTTCATGGGCCGCGCGACGAAAGTCCAGATTCGGCCTGATTCCAGTCGCGGCCAACATATCCCGCTCCAGGATGGGGTACAGGATGGGGTAAGTGTGGAGCCACCGCTGACCCTCTCGTCCGGCCACCCGCATCAGGGCTTGCCCCTGGCCGACACCCGCCAGTCACCGTTCTGGTACACCCGGTGACCGCATCCTACGATCTTCTCGTTGCGGGCCAGTTTGCTGGTCGACCACTCGGATGTCCTTGCAGCAGCGCCTATTTCGAACATGTCACGCATCACCGCCTCGTTGGTGCAACCTGAGCGCACTACTCGCCCAGGCCGACGTGATCGCACCGGCATCGCCGGCGACGACCAACTCGGCGACGACGCGCGCGGCATGGCCCGCATTCGTCTGACCAACCATCTCACCGGCGCTTTGCTGTTGTCCTACGTGCTTTCCTGGACGCCGCCCAGAGCGTGCACTCCGACCTCGATACTGGCACCGACCTGCCCTACCGGCCGGCGGTCACTCCCCGAGCAACTGCCGGCTCAGCTGCAATGTCCCGACGCCGTGCCCTGCGCCGGGGCGGGTTACCCGCTGGATGGGCTCCCACGGGTCAGCCTCCGCAAAGCCTCGGGCGGCACCGGGATGGCCTTGGGCGCTGCTGGTGTGGTCCTGTTTCGCTGCCGGGCAAGACGGCGACTGGTCACATGGGTCGCATGAGTCACCGGAGGTCAGGGTGCCCGTCGCGCCCGGCTAAGCTGTGGGGTATCCCGTCGATCACCGAAAACACCGGGCGCAGGCCTTCGTGGGGGCTGCCGGAGTCGTCGGCCAGCGCGCCGCATTCAGCGCCTCGGCATCAAGAGCGCCTCATCAAGCGCCTGGACCTCACCGGGCTCGGTGAGATACGTGTGCATCTTGGCCTTGCTCGTCGGCACACTCGACATGGCGCAGCCGCCCATCAGGGTTCACGCGGATTGCACCCAGCGGGCCTACGAATCGGAAGCCCTCCGCTCCGCCAGCCTCTCCCGCAGACTCTTCGGCCGGATATCGGTCCAGTTCTGGTCGACATAGTCCAGGCATTCGGCCCGGGTGGCCTCACCGTAAACGACCCGCCAACCGGCCGGAATATCGGCGAACACCGGCCACAGGCTGTGTTGCTCCTCGTCATTGACCAGGACGAAGAAGCTACCGTTTTCGTCGTCGAACGGATTGACACTCACTCGTTCTCCTCACGGCCCAGTAGAGACGGGTCAAAACCGAACCAGCGCGGAACCATTCTTGTGGTAGAACGTTGTGTCCAGATCACCGATCGGCGACGTCAACGTAGCACCAACACCCTTGAGTTCTATGGTCAACTCAGTGTCCCGATGAAGACCCGGGCGGAAGTCGGCAGCCGGGACGCCGCCCGGAGATAGCCGCCGGTATTGCGTCAACCGCCCAAGGGCTGCGACCGCGCCGTGGGCCGCTCGGCGATGGTCACGTCACGTCCCGCGCCGGCCGCCATGGTAGCGGCCTCACCACGCGCCAAGGCAACCGTCGCGATGATCACCACCACCGCCGAGGCCACCAGCAACAGCCACTCCGGGCCGTCGGCCTCCAACGTCTCGCCGAGCACGGTGACCCCCAGCACCGAGGCCACCACCGGTTTGGCCACCGTCAGCGTCGGCAACGAGGCGGTCAGGGCGCCGGCGCGAAACGCCGACTGCTGGAAGATCATCCCGCCCAGCGCGGCCAGCACCCAGCCATACAACTCGGGTGTGCGCAACAGGTTGTCGGTACCATGTTCGAGCACGTCAACGATGCCCTTGGTGAGTACCGCGAACAGCGCCAACGACGAACCCGACACCACCGCCAGCAGCACCGCCGCAGCGGGACGATCCGCCAGGATCCGGGCGCCCAGCACACACAATCCCAAGGCAGGGCCCAGCACCGCGGCCACCACGATCCAGGCTTGCACCGAGCCCCGGGAGTGGCCGGCGGTGGGATCTCCAGCCGTGATGAGTGTCGCCAACGCCGCAGCCAGCAACACCGCCGACAGCCACTCCCGCCGGGTTATCCGATGATGGGCCAACCGCGCATAGAGGGGCAGCGCGAACAGCAGCACCGTCACCTGCAGCGCCGTCACCAACATCACCGAGCCCTTGTCGAGGGCCGCGGCGAGCAGACAGTAACTGGCGATGTCGCCCAGACCGCCCAGCCACCAGCGGGTGTCGCGCAACAACATGCCGAACAGCGCCAGGTAGCCGACGGGTTGGTCGGTGATCTCCTGGGCGGACCGCTGGCGGATCACACTGCCGATCGCGGCCGCCAGCGCGGCGCACAACGCGAGAAACCCGGCGATATCCGTATTCGACATGGGGCGCCCTCCTCGCCGACATCCGGCCCGCGGCCGCACGTATACCCACTATTCACGTTTCGTGGGCATTGAGGCGACTGTGCACCGAGTTCTCAGCCGTCCCGGCGCCGAAACCGCCTCGCCGGCTTGCACACTCGCGCACCGTCGCCTCAAAGCGGGAACTTGGCGTCGGTCAGCCGTTCGGACAGCTCCCAGAGTGCGACGGCGGTGGCGGCCCGCCTGGCCGACCAGTTGCGCCAGGTCGGCTGGCTGCGGCCATATAAGCCGAATCGGGGGCCGACGAACGTGTTGCCGGCAAGGTCCTGCGACACCGCATACAACGTCTGGCGGGCACCGAAGTCGGCGTCGGTAGACACCATCCGGTCGACGGCCAAGACCGCCGCGTCCACCACTTTGCGGCCGGAGTTGCCCTGCAGGTTCGTGTGCGACCAGCCCGGATGGGCGGCCAGCGCGCGCAGCGAGGAGCCGACGGCATCCAGACGCCGCTGCAGCTCGCTGGTGAACAGCAGGTTGGCCAGCTTCGACTGGCCGTAGGCCAGCCACGCCGAATACGGCCGCGACTGCCAGTTCAGGTCCCTGAGGCTGATGTAGCCGATGTTGTGCAGCAGCGAGGACACCGTCACCACCCGGTCGGCGAGCTTGCGCAGCAGCAGGTTGGTCAGCGCGAAATGACCGAGGTGATTGGTGGCCATATGGCCCTCGAATCCGTCGGCGGTCAGCGTGTATTGAGCGGCCATGACGCCGGCGTTGTTGACCAGGACATCGACTTTGTCGATGCCGTCGGCGAAGTCCCGCACCGAGGACAGGTCCTGCAGGTCGAGCCGACGCACCTCGACGCGACAGGCCCCGGGTTCGGCCATTTGCCGGGCGGCGGCCTCGCCTTTCTCGGTGTTGCGTACCGCCAGGATGACGTGGGCACCGACCCGGGCCAGCTCGCGGGCGGTCACCTCACCGAGCCCGCTGTTGGCCCCGGTGACGATGACGGTGCGTCCGGCGAAGGACGGCAGCTCTGCCGCAGTCCACTCAGGCACGGCAGTCGCGGGAATGCGGAGCCTCATCAGCCGGCCCCCGGTGACCTTTTCGCGGCGTTCCCCGTGACCACCGCGGCGCGCGGCAACACCCCGCCACACCGATCAGGCATCCGTTATCCCACCCCGTCAGTGCTTAGTTCTTTTCGGTTCTTCGCGATGGAAAACCTCACGCGTTCGACACCGATGACATGGTAAAGCGCGACCCTTGACCGGATCCCCGACGGTGCTTGGTCACGCCCGGGACACCGCCGAGGCCGAAGCCCAGGCTTTGGCGGCGTCTATTTGGTGGCGACGACGGCAGGGTTCAAAACCAGTGAAGCTGGGTATCGTCCCGAGTGGTCCGCGTGATCGCACGCGCTGTCCCTTCGCCGAGGAGTATCCAAGTGGCACGCAATGTATCCGCCTGGCCGGCCCTGCCCCGCAACGGCCGCGGGTCGGTCAGACGCGCGCCGGGCGGGTGACCAGCAGATGTACCTGGGCGTCATCGTCAATCCGAAGGCACGCAAGAACCTCGCTGCGCCACGTGATCGCGCCGCCGAGCTGCGCGACATCGTCGGCCGTTGGGGCGAGGTGCACGAAACCGCGTCCGTCGACGAACTCCGCACGACCCTGCAGCAGCTTTATCGCCGAGTCACCCACCTCGTGGGCGACGGCGGCGACGGCGCACTGCACTGGTTGATCAACGAAACCCGGCAGTGGGTGGCCGATCCGGAACGCTGGCCGGCATTCGTGCCCACCAACGGCGGCAGTGTCAACGCCGTCGCGCGCAAAGCGGGGGTGCGCGGGCGGGCCGATGCGATCGTCAGTGCGCTGGCGGCGGCCGCCGAGTCAAATCAGCCGCCGCCCGAGGTCTGCCTCGACACTTTGCAACTCGACGGCGAGACCGCCGACGGCGCGCCATTCCATCGCCTGTGCTTCGGGCTGGCCGCCGGAGGCGTCGGCAACCGGTTCTACGACAAGTACTACGCCAACCCCGATCATGGCCGCGCGGCCGTCGCCCGGGTGATCGCCCGCACGTTCGGTGACTACCTGACTTCTAAGGTTGCCCCGGGCCGCATGAACAGACCCAACTGGGCGGCTCACCTGTTCGCGCCGACCCACGCCCGCGTGATCATCGACGGCGAGGAGGTCCCGACGCGAACCCACCGACTGCTGCACGCGGGTGCGATCGACCTGCGTATCGGCGGTCCGTTCCGGCTCTTCCCGAAGGCCGCCGCAGCCGGAGTGCTGCATTTCCAGGCCGGGGACACCAGGCCCTCCAGGATCGTCGCGCAACTTCCCGCGGGGCTCACCTACGGCAGCATCCGCGGTGATCGGGTGCGCGATGTCAACGGCGAAGAAATGGTCATCGAGGCCGAGGACGAGCCGCTGTCACCGATCATCGACGGCGAGCGATTCGTCGGCATCGTCAAGATTGTGGCCAGCGCCGGACCACGCATCCGGATGGCCCAGGTGGGGCATGCGCGTCGCCCGCGTCGTCGGTGACGTCAGCGCCGGGAACGGATGGTGCGGGTGATCTGCGCCGACAGTTTGGGGTCGCTCAAGAGTTGGTCGACGAGGGCGACCAGGACCTCTTGTCCGGTGACGCGGGCGACGCCGAGGCGGTCCGCGGCTTCTCGCTGCCAGATGTCGAGGGCTCGATGCTGGGCCGGCGAGAGGTCGACCGTTCGCCGGGTGCGCGCGGCGCGTGTGCGGCCGATGGTGACCGGTTCGGTCGGCGCCGCCGCGACCGACGACGCGAATGGTGCGTCTGCGGTGTACGCCCGGAAGCGTTCGGCGTCGGCGTTGATGCGGTCTGCGCTGCTCATCGTGGTGCCCCCCTCGGCCAGCCATATCAGTATGTCAGTACATCCGTTGCAGTATATCCGTAGATGAGGAGTTGCTGCACTATCACGGCGGTGCGGATTGGGGGCCGCCGGCGAACGGGGATCCGCAGGCCCGCGGGGTACCGCGCCTGGTCGCAACCGGCGGGCGGGAGGGGCCCGGCCGGTCGCCGGTGACGGCGTTGCTGCACGTGGCTGTCGTGAGGCGGCGTGGTTACGGGGTCAGACTGCGGTCCGGAAGCAGCGGGTGACCGCGGCCCGGTGGCCGGCGCGGATGCCGTCGACTCGGGCCAACACCATCCGCACACGGCTGGCCCGATGCTGCCGTCGCGCCCGCTGGCACCGGCCGATCGACGGGGCGCCCGGCGCCGAGACGCCGGCCCACCGCCCAGTGACTCATTTTCGCAGGTGACATAGATTGTCGTTGCTGCAATGATCGATAACGACAGAAAGACGAGCAGTTGCGAGGCCACGTTCCGCTTACAAGCTAACCTGGGATTGTGACGGTGACACCGGTTGGTAACGGTGTGAAAGGTAAACTCTATGGCCATGTTCATGAAATCCGGTGATACGCATTTGCGTATGTCAGTATCTTTGGATTACCGCCGGTTTACCTGCTTAAATGCCGCCGTTTCAACGTACTGAGATACTGAGATGCGTAAGTACGGAAATCTCCGGTGATTCCGTGTCACGTGCCTGCGGGGCCGGAAGTCACAGCACTCGCTATTTGTAATATGACTTATTAATGTGAAACGCGCCTGTGAGGTTAGTGTCAACCCACATAAATTGGACTGAAATCCTTTGCTTGCTATCGGTCTGTCGCGTTACTCTTGGCATTACCGATTGGTGAATGACGTGGTTCCGTCGATCCGGTCGAAGACCGGCTCGGAAGGGGGAATGGCTCCTACGATGGATACGCTTATCGACTACCTGCGGATGTGGGAAGCGCGCCGGCCGGACCAGACTCTCTACCGGTTCGTGGATGCCGAAGGCCGCGAGCTCGAGCACTACACCTATCAAAGCTTCGCCGAACGGACCCGCGAGCTGGCCGCCTATTTGTTTGCAGAGGCCGGGCTGCGGCCGGGAGACCGGGCGCTGCTGGTCTACCCGCCGGGGCTAGAGATGGTGGCGGCGTTCTTCGCCTGCGCTCGTATCGGGGTGATCGCCGTACCGGTAAGCCCGCCTTTGCCCATGGCGTTCGAAGCGGGCCTGGCCAAGCTGAGCTTTATCGCACGGGACTGCCAGGCCAAGGCGGTGCTGTCGACCAAACAGCTCGAGTACGACTACCGCCTGCTGCTCGGCCACCGACAAGGCGGGCTGCCGTGGCCCGACGCCGCGCGGCCTCCGGAGCTGCCGTGGTTCGCAACGGACGGCACCTGGGAGTTCGGCGGCGCCCCCGTGGCGGACGCGCCCGGTCCGGTGCTCTTCCTGCAGTACACCTCCGGCTCCACCAGCGATCCCAAGGGTGTGATCGTCAGCCACGCCAACGTCATCGCCAACGGCTCGGCGTTCGCCGGCGGCGAAGTGGCCGTCAGCTGGCTCCCGCAGCACCATGACATGGGCCTGATCTCCGCTTACCTGTTCATATTGCTGCTCGGTGGGACTACGCATGCGATGTCGCCGGCTGATTTCCTGCAACGGCCGTCGGCGTGGCTCCGGCTGATCAGCCAGGTGCGCGCCACCCACAGCCCGGCGCCGAACTTCGCGCTGGAGTACTGCCTGCGTGAGGACAAGCTGCCCACCGACGAGCTGACCGGGATCGACCTGAGCAGCCTGGACAGCCTGGTCGTCGGTGCAGAGCCGTTGCACGCCAACACGTTTGCTCGTTTCCGGCAGCGCTTCGCTGGCTACGGTCTGCGGCCCGATGCGCTGGCCGGCGCTTACGGCTTGGCCGAAAACACCCTGATCGTGTCTATCCGGGGGCGCCAGACGCTGGCTTTGAACAAGCGGGCGCTGGGGCAGAATCTGGCCCGGGTCGAAAAGGCGCTGCCGGAGAACAACAACCAGGCCCGGGTCGTGAGCTGCGGCAAGCCCGTTGCCGGAAACGTGGTCCGCATCGTCGACCCGCAGTCGAGGCAGGCAGTGGGCGAGGGCCGAATCGGCGAGGTGTGGCTGGACGGGCCGTCCAAGGGCGGCGGCTACTGGCACCGTCCCGAGCTCACCGCGGAGACCTTCGCCGCCCGCATCACCGGCGATGCGGAGCGCACCTATCTGCGTACCGGCGATCTCGGTTTCCTCTACGAGGGCGAGCTGTTCGTCTGCGGCCGCAGCAAGGACCTGATCATCGTCCGGGGCGTCAACTGCTACCCCTCCGACATCGAGGCCGTGGTGGAGCGCTCGGCCGCGCAGGTTCGCAACGGCTGCGTCGCGGCCTTCTCGGTCGAGCAGGAGGAGCAGGAAGCGCTGGTCGTGGTCGCCGAGGTGCGTGACCAGCACGCTCTCCCGGACCCGAAGGCACTGGCGCGGTCGATCCGCCGCCACTGCCACGTCGATCCGCACACCATCGTGTTCGCGCCGCCGCGCAGCATTCCCAAGACCACCTCGGGCAAGATCAGGCGCGCGCAGACGCGGCGGCTGTGGCTCGACGGCAAACTGCCCGTGCTGGCGAGCCGCACCCGCCGGACCCACGAGGAGCTGGGCGTCACCGCGGGTCCGCTGGAACGCTTCCGTCACCTCATGGAGAGCTACGATTTGACCGGCCAGGAGGACTGCTCCTTCGCCGATCTCGGCATCGACTCACTGGCCCTGGCCGAACTGCGCGCGGACCTGCAGTCGCTGCTGGACGAGCATGGCGCGGCGGAGCTGACCGAGGAGGTCAACACTCGCCTGCTGCAGCGCCTGACGGTTGCCGAGTTCTTCCGGCTGGTGTGGCAGTTCGGCGATGGGTCGGGCCAGCCGATCCACGCCCTGCGCCACGCGCTCGACCGGATTGCCGCCGAGTACGAGGCATACGAGGTCATGCAGATGCGTGTCGACGCGCGGCTGCCGCTGCCGGCGCTCCCGCCGGCGCGATCGGGCGCGCCCAGCGACATCCTGTTGACCGGGGCGACCGGATTCCTGGGACCGTTCCTGCTCGCCAGCCTGCTGCGGCGGACGTCCTACACCATCCACGCGCTGGTGCGCGCCACCGATACGGCACACGGTCACGATCGGATCATCGCCTCGCTACGCCGGGCTCAGCTATGGTCGCCGGCGCTGGAGGCCGAAGTCCTGGCGCGGGTTCGGGTGATCTGCGGCGATCTGGCCGAGCCTCACCTGGGAATCGGCGAGGCGGGGTTCCGGCGACTGGCCGACACCATGGACGGCATCGTCCACAACGGCGCCCTGGTCAACTACGTCCGAACCTATGACGCACTGCGTCCGGCCAACGTGATCGGCACCTGGGAGCTGCTGCGGCTGGCGCTGACCACCCACCGCAAGAGCTTCCATCTGGTCTCCAGCACCTTCATCTATGGCTGGAGCACCATGCCGGTGGTCGGCGAGTCGTATGGCAACGAGGAGATGGCCGGGCTGGATTTCGGCTACTCGCAGACCAAGTGGGTCGCCGAGCAGCTGACGCTGGCCGCGCAGCGGCACGGACTCGACGTGCGGATCTACCGGCCGTCGCTCATTTCGCCCACCAGTGCGGGCTTCGGCAGCCAGGACGACATCCTGGTGCGCCTCACCGCGTTCATGATCGAGCACGGCCTTGCCGTCAACGCGCACAACCAGGTCAGCCTGCTGCCGGCCGACCTGGTCGCCGATCACATCGTCGCGCTGATGGACCTGCCGGCCGAGACCGGCACGGTCTTCAACATCACCGCCGACGACTACTACAACCTCACCGACATCACCCGGCTGTTGTCGGAACGCCACGGTTACCGCTTTGCCTACCACGACATCCCGTCGTTCGCCGAGCAGTTGAACCGCCGGTGCACGCCGCGCGACCCGCTGTACCCGCTGGTCGATTTCCTGACCCGCTCGGCCGGCAAGATCGAGGCGATGCGCGACAAGCGCTACGACAACACGCGGTACCGGCATGCCCGCGCGCTGGCCAAGGTCGGGTTGCGCGAACCGGCCCTGGCCGACACGGTCGATGCGCTGGTCGAGTTCCTGCGGCGCGAGCAGCTGATCACCGAGGCTGAACCCGAGGCGCAATGCAGTGCCTAGTCACCGTGGGTCGGTTACGAGGTAGTGCCAGCGCACTTTTGGGTACTAGCCGTACAGCCGCACGCGTCCAGGGGGATCACCATGTTCACTGTCGATGACCAGGCCGCCGGCCCGCACGACGCGTCACTGGATCACGAGCGAATCGTCCTTCAGGCGCGCGACGTCAAGTTCGATTGGGCGAAGCTGCCGTTCTACTACGTGCCCAACGAACCCTTCACCACCCACTTCTGCAATGTGCTGCACCTGCTGCTGCCGGCGGGTGAAGAGTTCATCGTCGAGGCGTTCAAGAAGGCATTGCCGCTGATCAAGGACGACCAATTGCGGCTTGACGTACAGGGATTCATCAGCCAGGAGGCCTTGCATTCCCAGGCGCATTCCGGCGTGCTCGAGCGCTTCGCCGCCCGGGGCATTGACGTGACACCGTTCACCGACCAGCTCCGCTGGCTGTTCGGCAAGCTGATCGGTGACCGGCCCCGCTGGAGCCTGCGACGACGGCAGAGCTGGTTGCTGGAGCAGGTTTCGATCGTGGCGGCCATCGAGCACTACACCGCCATCCTGGGCGAATGGATTCTCGACACCCCGCAGCACGATGCCCTCGGCACCGATCCGGTGATGCTGGATCTGCTGCGCTGGCACGGCGCGGAGGAGGTCGAACACAAGGCGGTCGCCTTTGACACCATGAAGCATCTGCGGGCCGGGTATTGGCGGCAGGTGCGCACCCAGCTGTTGGTCACGCCGGCGATGCTGTGGTTGTTCGTGCGCGGTGTGCGGTTCATGTACTCGGTCGACCCGTACCTGTCGCCGGGGACCAGGCCGCGCTGGCGGGATTACTTCGATGCGGCGCGGCGGGATCTGGTGCCGGGGCCTTTTCAGTTCCTGCGGGTCATCGGCGCCTACTATTCGCCGCGTTTTCATCCGTCCCAGCTGGGCGGGGTGGGACGGG
>NZ_MVIF01000134.1 GCF_002086675.1 Mycobacterium persicum | reverse complement strand
CGATGTTGACGTCCACAAACACCATGAAGATTCCCAGACCGGTCGCCACAATCGTCAGCCGCTGGCGCGGCGTCATTGCACGGTGCGAAACCTGTGTCACTGTCATCTCAAGCCCCTTTCGCGATAAGTGCGCAACCGTGCTTGCGCAATTTCTCGACATCGTCGGGTGGACGCCGACACTAGCCACCAGCTGCTGAGCCGATCTTGCTCCTCGTCGGCTGAGTTGTCCGGGCTTTCGGCTGATCAGGAGTGGCAACAGCGAGAAACGTCGCAGCAGCGATGCGCGAAATCGCCTTTGGGAATCGTCGCCCAGGCGTTGGTCCACCACACGGTCTTCACCACGACATGCACGATCGAGTGTCCTGCGTTGCGCGCGGTCGCCGAGCGTGCCAAGGCCGATGCCGATGCCGCGCTGTCCGAGCGCAGACCGTGATCGATAATCAGCACCATGTACGACGTGCGGATCGCGGCGGCCGCGCGCAATGCGGTGCGAGCCGCGTTGGTCGTGGCCGGTATTTCCATCGCCTCGGCGTGTGGCCATCCTGCGCCGCCGGAGCCGTCGCCGACGCTGTCGACGGTCACCGCCGGCGCCACGTCCACCAATCTCCCGATAACGGCGTCCCCGACCACCGTCGCCGGCATGTACGGCGACCCCGTGACCGCCGCCAGGTACTGGCAACAGCAGTCGCTCGAGGACAACTGTGGGCTGGTTTCGGTAGCCGACGTGGTCGGTCAGATCACCGGGCACGCGCCGACCGAGCAAGAGATGATCGCGCTGGCGGAAAGCACTCCTTCGCAGACCAACCCGGGGCCGATCTATGCCCCCGCCAACGACCCGAGCCACGCCAACGGCACCGGGGGCATCGAGCTGGGGGACACGGTCGTACTGCTGGCGCACTACGGCATCACCTCCGTGATGACCGATACCACGCACCCCGATCAGACCGGGCTTACCGCCCTGCAGCAGTACCTCACCGATAACCGCAAGATCATCGCCTGGGTCAATTCCGCGGTCATCTGGAACAGCGCCGATCAGCGCAGCACGGCCGACCACTTCCTCGTCGTCACCGGGATCGACACCAACAACGAGATCGTCCACCTCAACGACCCCGGCGCCGACCACGCCGACGAGCAGGTCGCCGTGACCACCTTCACGTCGGCCTGGCACACCGGCGGGGATTCGATCGTGGTCACTGCCGCCGCAGGTTGAGCGAAAACGACACCCCGCGAACCGGCGGCTCGCGGGGTGTCGCTCGGTCACACCGGCGGATCAGGCGAGATCGAAGCGGTCGTTGTTCATGACCTTGACCCAGGCCGCGACAAAGTCCTCGACGAACTTGCCCGCATTATCGTCCTGGGCGTAGACCTCGGCCAGTGCGCGCAGCACCGAATTCGAGCCGAACACCAGGTCATTGGCGGTCGCGGTCCACTTCAGATCGCCCGTGGCCCGGTCATGACCCTCGTAGACGTTCTCCGCGGCCTCCGAGGGCTTCCACTCCGTACCCATGTCGAGCAAGTTGACGAAGAAGTCGTTGGTCAGCGCTCCCGGCCGGTCGGTGAAGACGCCGTGCTTGCTGCCACCGTGGTTGGCGCCGAGGGCACGCAACCCGCCGACCAGCACCGTCATCTCCGGAGCGGTCACACCCAGCAGGTATGCCCGCTCGACCAACAGGTGCTCGAGCGGAGCTTTCTCGCCGGGACGGACGTAGTTGCGGAACCCGTCGGCGCGTGGTTCCAGCACCGCGAACGACTCCACGTCGGTGTTGTCCTGCGAGGCGTCGGTACGCCCGGGCGCGAAATGCACCGAGATCTCGTAGCCGGCGTCCTTGGCCGCCTTCTCCACCGCCGCCGACCCGGCCAGCACGATCAGGTCAGCCAGCGAGATCTTCTTGCCGCCGGATGCCGATCCGTTGAACTCCTGCTGGATGCGCTCCAGCACGGGCAACACCTGCTGCAACTCGGCGGGCTCGTTGGCCTCCCAACTCTTCTGCGGCTCGAACCGCAGCCGACCGCCGTTGGCGCCGCCACGCTTGTCGGTGCGCCGGAAACTTCCCGCGGCCGACCAGGCCGTCTTGACCAGTTGCGGTACGGACAAGCCGGATTGGAGCACCTTGCTCTTGAGCGCGGCGACATCCTGCTCGTCGACCAGCTCGTGATCGACGGCCGGAACCGGGTCCTGCCACAGCTGCGGCTCGGCAACCCACGGACCCAGGTAGCGACTGATCGGCCCCATGTCGCGGTGCAGCAGCTTGTACCACGCCTTGGCGAATGCCTCTTGCAGTTCCTCGGGGTGATCCAGCCAACGCCGGGTGATGTCGCGGTAGATCGGCGACTCGCGCAGCGAGATGTCGGTGACCAGCATCGTCGGGGCGCGGCCCGGTCCGCCGAACGGATCGGGGATGGTGCCCGCACCGGCGCCGTCCTTGGCGGTGAACTGCCACGCTCCGGCGGGGCTCTTGGTCAGCTCCCACTCGTAGCCGTAGAGGGTTTCCAGGAAGGAGTTGTCCCACTTGGTCGGCGTGGGTGTCCAGACGACCTCCAGGCCGCTGGTCATGGCGTCCTTGCCCTTGCCGCTGCCGTAGGAACTCTTCCAGCCCAGTCCTTGTTGCTCGAGCGGGGCGGCCTCCGGCTCGGGACCGACCAGCTCAGGATCGCCGCGCCCGTGGGTCTTGCCGAAGCTGTGCCCACCCACGATCAGGGCAGCCGTCTCCTCGTCGTTCATGGCCATCCGGCCGAACGTCTCGCGGATGTCGATTGCCGCGGCGATCGGATCCGGCTTGCCCTCAGGACCTTCGGGGTTGACGTAAATGAGGCCCATCGTGGTGGCACCGTAGGGCTGGGCAAGGTTACGTTCGCCCGAGTAGCGCTTGTCGGTGCCCAACCATTCGTCCTCCTCGCCCCAGAGGACTTCCTCCGGCTCCCAGACGTCTTCGCGGCCGAATCCGAAGCCGAAGGTCTTGAATCCCATCGATTCCAGGGCGACGTTGCCGGCGAAGATGATCAGGTCCGCCCACGAGATCTTGTTGCCGTGCTTCTTCTTGACCGGCCACAGCAATCGGCGGGCTTTGTCCAGGCTCGCGTTGTCCGGCCAGCTGTTGAGCGGGGCGAACCGCTGCAGGCCCTGGCCGCCGCCGCCGCGGCCGTCGTGAATGCGGTAGGTCCCCGCGGCGTGCCAGCTCATCCGGATGAACAGGCCGCCGTAGTGGCCGTAGTCGGCGGGCCACCAGTCCTGCGAGGTGGTCATCACCTCGACCAGGTCCGCCTTGAGCGCGTCGACGTCGAGTTTGGCGAACTCGCTGGCGTAGTCGAAGTCCGCACCGAGCGGGTTGGCCGCCGGCGGGCCCGGGTGCAGCATCGACACGTCGATCTGATCGGGCCACCAGTCCCGGTTCGTCAGCGGTGCATGCGCCTTGGGCTTGGGCGACGGGATCGCCGGGTTTTCGCTCTCACTGGTGCTCGCCGTGTTCGAATCCGGTTGCGGCGGGCGGCTTTCGGATGTATCGGATGACACAGCATTCCTTCCGGGTGTGGGTGAAACGGGCTGCGATCACGGCTGTGATCGAGGTATTGCGGTCGAGCAGTCGGGGCACAGACCCCAGTAGATGACCTCGGCCTCGTCGAGAACGAAGCCATCAAGAACGTTGCCGTCGTCCGCGGGAGTCAGGCACGGCGCATCCCCGACCGCACAGTCGATATCGGCGATGACTCCGCACGAGCGGCAGACGACGTGATGGTGGTTGTCGCCCACCCGGGACTCGTAGCGGGCGACCGAACCTGACGGCTGGATCCGACGGATCAGGCCTACCGCGGTCAGCGCATTGAGCACGTCGTACACCGCCTGGCGGGAAACCTCGGGCAGGCCGGTCCGAACCGCCGAGAAGATGGTCTCGGTGTCGGCGTGCGGGTTGGCGTCGACGGCTTCGAGTACCGCAAGCCGGGGCCGGGTAACACGCAGATCGGCCATTCGCAGCTTTTGTGTGTAGTGCGCCGTTGACGCCACTTCGTCACTATGACGCGTTATCTTGAATCAGTCAAGACTTCTGGGGGTGGGATTTGGCGAATCCGTCGGGGATCATCTTCGTCGGCTCCGGCCGGGCCCACCATCGGGCGTCGGTCGCCTCGACTCATCCGCTCATGAGCCCAATCGCCTTGTCCCGCAAGTAGTTGAGCCGTGATCGTGGATCGCGGCTCAACCGGTGACCAAGCGCTCCAACCTCTGCAGCGACGCAGTCAGGTAGGCAACCGAAAACGGCGGCATCCCGCCGACCTGGTCGCGAAAACTTTGCGGGGTGGCACTCCAGTCGTAGGTGAGGGTGACGTCGGTGTGCTCCCCGCTGGGGACCAGGTCGTAACGCCACCACCAACCGCCGGCAACGTGGTTTCCTGTGGTGTCGAGCTGGCCCGGCATCCAGCCGATGGCGCGGTCCCGGTCGAAGACATTGACCAAGTTGTAGGTGACGTAGTCACCACCGGCTTGCGTCAAGTACATATTCATCGCGAAGACCTGACCGCTGCCGGTGATCGGTGCGGCGTCTATCGCGTCGCGGACCCAATCACCCGGCTCGGTGTCCCGATGGCGCGACGGCTGGACCAGAACTGCGAAAACCTCCGCCGGAGTCGCGGCGATGGTACGGCTGACGACAAACCGCTCCGGATTCATGTTCATGCGTTGTCCTCGGTCCACAGGCGCGCCCGATTACTTGTCGCGAACGTCCAGCCAACCACACCGGCAGTCCATCCCTCCTTGCGCCCCGGCCCCGGTCTGGTGAACCCGACGGGCGGGGTACGAACTGGCGGATGGCGCGCCGGCTGGTTTGATGGATGACACGGGGAGAATGCAGCAGACCGGTGCATGCCACCCGCGGGGGCCTCAAGGGGGGGCCAGAAAGGCGCACGATCATGGCTCAAAAGCTGAGGCCGCATTTCGACAAGGTGCAGGCGCACTATGACTTGTCCGACGACTTCTTCCGGCTGTTCCTGGACTCGACCCAGACCTACAGCTGCGCCTACTTCGAGCGCGACGACATGACGCTGGAGCAGGCCCAGATCGCCAAGATCGACCTGTCGCTGGGCAAGCTGGGCCTGCAGCCGGGCATGACGCTGCTCGACGTGGGCTGCGGCTGGGGGGCCACCATGCGCCGGGCCATCGAGAAGTACGACGTCAACGTCATCGGGCTGACCTTGTCGAAGAACCAGGCCGCCCACGTCCAGAAGACCTTCGACGAGATGGACGCCGCGCGCAGCAGGACGGTGTTACTGAAGGGCTGGGAACAGTTCGACCAGCCCGTCGACCGGATCGTGTCCATCGGCGCCTTCGAGCACTTCGGCCACGACCGCTACGACGACTTCTTCGCCATGGCACACCGGGTCCTGCCCGCCGACGGCGTCATGTTGCTGCACACCATCACCGGACTGACCCGAGAGCAGCTCAGCGAGCAGGGTCTGCCCATCTCGATCGACATCATCCGCTTCGTCAAGTTCATCGTCACAGAGATCTTCCCCGGCGGCCGGTTGCCGTCGATCGACATGGTGGCGGTGCGCTCGGCACAGGCCGGATTCACGCTGACCCGGCGCCAGTCGCTGCAACAGCACTACGCACGCACCCTGGACCTGTGGGCGCAGGCGCTGCAGTCGCACCAGGACGAGGCCATCGCCATCCAGTCCGAAGAGGTCTACGAGCGCTACATGAAATACCTGACCGGCTGCGCCAAGGCTTTCCGCACCGGCTACATCGACGTCAACCAGTTCACCTTGCAGAAGTAGCATTTCGCACCGACCCCTGGCGACAGATGGCCAAAGCGGTTGGGAGCACCCGGCGCCATTTCGGATGCAACGACACGGCCAAGAGCAGGAAACGAAGCATAACGATTCGGCGTTCACCCTGGAATTGATCCGCAAGCGGATGCGAGTGTGTTGCGGTGAGTGTTGACGTCGGCGAGTTGGCGCATGTGTCGGCAGCGCACTGGGCGGACCGACCGCCCCGGCGCTGCGAGCGCGGCCACTGGCTGTTGCCCGGGCACATGATCGTGGCCACCATCCAATGTTCCTGCGGCCGGCACATCTGTTGGCAATGCGAGTGCGGTGCGGCTACCTATGGGCCGGCTTTGATTGAATCCTGCAGCCTTGCCGCCGGCGGGTCCGGCGATACTTAGCCGGCCGTTTGTCGACACGCCATTGACGCCGTTGCGGCGCGCCGCGCAGGACAACAGCCCGGGCACAAATCTCACTAGGGCGCCGGCGAGATAGGTCAGATGTATGTGTCGTGGCGGGCAGCGCGCCGTTGCCCGAGCAGGCTCGAACTGCGTTCGGCGGTGATCCACAGATCTCATCTGTCGGCCGCCCAACTCTGGTAAGCGACACCCATCGCCCCTTGGCCTGACTCCCAGTGATCCGGTGTTCGTGCTCAGCAAAGGTGTGTCTGATTGCCCTGCAACGCAACGGGATGCGGTGTGCTCGGATGCAACCGCCAGGCAATCCCTTCCGGAATCAGCCGGTTTCGCTAACCTCTTGCGCCGCTCGGGCGCACCCGAAAGGCAATCAACGGCTCGACCTACGCCCACAATCCGTCAGCAAGCACGCCCAACCGCATCGCCGGCCAACTCCGGCTGGTCAGCCCGAATGAGTTAGCACACCGGCGCGGATCGGCTCACTATCCACCGATCGGTGGACGCGGCTGTCATCCGACCGGGGGATGGAGCGCCCTGTCACGTTGTGTATCCTGGTTCACACCTGGCTATGCAACTGAATTGTTTACAATACAAATGTATTCCATGGTTACGTCCAACAGATTTGATGACGACCCGCGGATGATTAGTGAGAGTTGGATGACAGCGAATTCAACAATGTAGATCGGTAGTCGATGCAGCGTAAAATCTAAAATGTGCTTGATCACAAGCGCACGATTTAGCTCCATCAAACCGTATAGCCTCAACACATTTGTCTATGACGTGCATGAATTCATGATCTCCGAACTAGGGTCGGCAATGTCAACCATTGTTTCTTCTCGAAGCAATCTCTGATGACAAAGCTTAAAATGAGGCTTCTTTGCTTCGATCTTAGTGTGTTCCGTTGTCAAAGCCGATGATTCGACTGGCTGATTGGAGTGACGATGTTCTTTCACTTTTCGTGGTTACCACCGGAGATTAATTCGGCTCGGATATATTCGGGTGCCGGGTCGGGATCATTACATGCCGCAGCCGCTGCCTGGCAGCGGTTGGCCCATGATCTGCAGGCGACAGCGTCGTCGTTTCAATCGGTGATCGCCACGTTGGTCTATGGGCAATGGGCGGGAGCAGCATCGATGTCCATGGCGGCAGCTGCAGCTCCGTTGACGGGATGGTTGACCGCGGCCGCCGAGCACGCCCAGCTGTCCTGCGGTCACACGCAGGCGGCAGCGGCAGCCTACGAATCGGCGTTTGCGACCACTGTTCACCCGGCAGCGGTGGCAGCGAATCGAAACTTGCTCACAACGCTGGTAAACACGAATTTCTTGGGCCAAAATGCTCCGGCGATCGCGACGACCGAGAGCGCATACGCCGAAATGTGGGCCCAAGATGTCGCCGCCATGGTCGGCTACCACACCAAGGCAGTGACCCTGGCCTCGACATTGTCTCCGCTGAGCGCGCCACCGACTGATCTGGTAGGCGGTACAGCGGCTCAGCCGTGGTTTCCGCCCGTCAACCCGCCCATCATCGATCCGCTGGGCCCGCTGTTTAATACGGTCTCGGGCGTGCTGTCGGATTTGCCGGTGTCGTCAGTGTTGTCGGTGGCCGAATTGGGAATGTACCCGGTCAGCTTCATGATGTCGCCATTAATGATGGCGATGTCGAGTGCCCGCGGGGCCAGCAGCGGATTGGGCGCAGCCGGATTGGGAAGTGCCGCATCCGCTGCGGCGTCCTCGGTTGTGCCCATTGCCGGAAGCGCTGCTCCTGCCCTGACCGGACTTGGCGGCGCCGCGATGCCGGGTTCGGGGATGTCGGCGGTGATGGGCCAGGCTCACACCCTGGGGGCGGTATCGGTGCCGGCGACCTGGCCAGGATCATTGCCCAGCGGGCTTACCAGTTCGGCAGTGCAAGGACTTGGATCCATGCCAACCCCTGCCGCCATGGCGCAACCAACCGAATCCGCCGATGGTATCCCGATGATGCCCATTGCGCCTCGGGGCGCGGGATCGACTTCAGCGACGCCCAGCGAGGTAACCGCCCGCGGCGGCGTCGGCGCTGCTGCGCCTGCGCTGGCCACCCCACACAGCGTGATCCCGCGAGCCGGAATCGGATAACGCGCAAACGGCGCTCACACGCTGCCCGACAACGACATTGGTAAACCCAGGAGGATAAGCGGTGTCATATGTGACCATCGTGCCGCAGGCGTTGGACTGCGCCGCAACAGATTTGGCAGCCATCGGATCAGCATTTAGCGAGGCAAGCGCCGCCGCTGCCACCCCGACAACGGCGATACTACCCGCCGGCGCCGACGAGATTTCGGCGGCGATGGCCGCCGCACTTACCAGGCAGGGCCAACTGTGGCGCACCTTCAGCAACGAATACGAATGGCTCCACCAGCAATTTGTCAACCTACTCAACGGTAGCTCATTGAAGTATTGGACTACCGAGATAGAAAGCGCCGCACAAAATGCGCTCAAGACTGCCAACGCCGACAGCGAATGGCTTGTCGGGCGTCCGATCATCGGCAACGGCGCCAACGGGCTCAACGGGACCGGACAAAACGGCGGCGCGGGTGGATGGCTGTGGGGTAACGGCGGCAACGGCGGATCCGGCGCAGCGGGCCAAAACGGCGGCAATGGCGGAGCAGCCGGACTCTTTGGCAACGGCGGCAACGGCGGAGCCGGCGGAGCCGGCGCCAACGGCGGCGCCGGTGGCCACGGCGGACTACTGGTTGGCAACGGTGGCGCCGGGGGAGCCGGCGGCACCGCGGCTGTGGCAGGGGGCAGCGGAGGCAACGGCGGCAACGGCGGCGCAGGCGGACTCATCGGCAATGGCGGCGCCGGCGGCGACGGCGGCAGCGGCGCAAACGGCTACCACGGACTCGGTCAAAATGGTGGTGCCGCAGGCAATGGCGGCGCAGGCGGCAATGGCGGCTTGCTGTTTGGCAACGGCGGCAACGGCGGCAATGCCGGCATCGCGGGCAACGGCGGCCAGGGCACACACGGCTATAACGGCGGCGACAACACCTCCGGTGGGAATGGGGGAGCCGGCGGCAACGGCGGAACCGGTGGCCAAGGCGGTGCCGGTGGCAATGGTGGCCTGTTGTGGGGCAACGGAGGTACCGGCGGGAACGGGAGCGCCGGGGGCGCTGGTGGCACCGGTGGCACCGGTGGCACAGGCGGCAATGGCTACAACGGTGGCAGTGGTGGTGCCGGCGGCAACGGCGGTGCGGCTGGCAGCGGCGGCAAAGGCGGCAATGCTGGCTGGCTCTTCGGCGATGGCGGCAACGGAGGTGCCGCTGGCGCCGGGGGTAGCGGCGGCCACGGCGGCATCGCCGGCAATGGCGGCCAAAGTGGGGTCTCCGGTAACGACGGTGCAAGCGGCACCGCGGGCGCTGGCGGCAAGGCCGGATGGCTGTGGGGGCACGCAGGTGGCCACGGGGTCGCCGACAGCGGAGGTACCAGCGACGGCTGAGGCAGCTTGACCTTGAGGCGAGCCAGCGGGCCGCCTATGCAGGTGTGGATGCCGCTGCCCCAGCCGAAGTGCTCGCTGACCTCTCGCAACGGGTCGAAGCGATCCGGATTGTCTAACCGCCGCGGATCACGGTTGGCCGCCGCATAGTTGGGGGGCGGAATTCGGCACCGCGCGAGGTCGGGTCGTGTCCGGTCAGCATCACATCGGGCACACCCCGGCCTCGATCTGCATCTGCGCGGCGAGGTGATCTCCGAACCCACGAAACCCGAGCCGACAATGAGCAACCCTTCCGATCAACCCGCGTGCAGTCATCACCTACCCGCCACCGCCATTTCGCACTGTGCAAAGGCCGCGCCGGTTGACTGCCGGTTGACTGAGGTCAGGAAGGCGACGCGAGGTGCCCCGGGCCGATTCGTGACGCGATATGGGGCCGCTATGCCGAAAACGCATATCCCGAGGCAGGACCTGGATACGCTTAATGCGCACACTGGTGAGCAAATGACGCGGAGGGAGCGGCGTGTCACTTCTGGTCGTGGCTCCCGAGATCGTGGCGTCGGCGGCAGCGGATCTGCAGAGCCTCAACTCGGCGCTGCATGCGGCGAACGCGGCGGCTGCCGGGCCCACAACCGTGCTTGCGGCCGCCGCCATTGACGAGGTGTCGGGCGCGGTGGCCACCCTGTTCGCCGGGTTCGGTCAGGAATACCAGGCGCTCAGCACCCAGGCCAATACCTTCTTCCAGCAGTTCGTGGCGACGCTGAACTCGTCGGCCGGGTCCTATCAGACCGGAGAAGCCCAGGCTGTGTCGCTGTTGCAGACGGCACAAAGCGATCTGCTGGGAGCGGTGAATGCACCGACCCTGGCGCTGTTGGGTCGTCCGCTGATCGGCGATGGCGCACACGGGACGGTGTCGAGTCCGA
This sequence comes from Mycobacterium persicum, assembly GCF_002086675.1. Taxonomy (GTDB): domain Bacteria; phylum Actinomycetota; class Actinomycetes; order Mycobacteriales; family Mycobacteriaceae; genus Mycobacterium; species Mycobacterium persicum. The sequence continues at coordinate 2,225 of NZ_MVIF01000134.1, read as the reverse complement.
ACGGCGCGGCGGGCGGGCTGTTGCTCGGCAACGGCGGCAACGGTTATTCCCAGACGGCTTCGGGAGTGCCCGGCGGGTCTGGTGGTCCGGCCGGGCTGATCGGCAATGGCGGTGCCGGGGGTACCGGCGGAACCGGTGCGCCGGGCGGGGCCGGCGGCAACGGAGGCTGGCTGTGGGGCTACGGCGGGCCCGGCGGACCCGGGGGAGCGTCGCTCACCATTGGCGGGACCGGCGGCGTCGGTGGCGCCGCGGGCCTGTTCGGCTGGGGCGGGGGCGGTGGTGCCGGCGGTCTCGGCGACGGCGGAATGCTCGGCACCGGCGGCGCCGGCGGACGCGGCGGGTTGTTGTGGGGCAACGCCGGGATCAGCGGGCCCGGTCTGGACGGCAGAACGGTGCCGCTGACCATGCATGCGGTCACCGAGCCGGTGGTGTACATGTCCGTCAACGGCGGACCGAGCGTGCCCGTGCTGGTGGATACCGGATCCGCCGGTCTTGTCGTCACGCCCAACGAGGTAGGGGGAATATTCGGCATGTTCCGCATGGGCTTGCCGACCAGTTTCGGACTCAGCGGTTACAGCGGCGGGCTGACCTACCTCTATGCCACCTACCATGCGCCGGTCGATTTCGGGAACGGCATCGCCACGCCGCCGACCGACGTCAACGTCGTCCTGCTGTCATTCCCCCAGACATTCTCCGGGTATTTCGCGCCCGCCGGCGTCAACGGCGTGTTGGGCATCGGACCCAATGCGACCGGACCCGGCCCCAGCATTCCGAACCAGGCGTTGCCGGGCGACCTCAACCAGGGTGTGCTCATCAACATCCCCGAGGGCACCATGCGGTTCGGTCCCGATCCGCTGGGCGCAGGAGACTCCATTACCGGATCGCCGATCGCCACGCTGGGTCTCAAGATCAACGGCGGCTCGTTGCAGCACGTCCCGATGATCGTCGACTCCGGCGGCGTGTTGGGCACCATGCCGGCAAACGTGCTCGGCACCGGCCAGGTTTCTGGGAACGTGCCGGACGGAACTCACATTCAGGTCTACACCAACGACGGTTCGACGCTGCTGTACGAGTACTTCGTGAACGGGAACGGCCCCCGGGTCATTTCCAGTGGCTTGATGAACACCGGGTATGTGCCCTTCGACCTGCAACCGGTGTACGTCTCGTACAGCCCGTCCGGTGTCGGTACGACGGTCTTCCATTAACCCGCCGTGAAACGCGGCAGCGACCGGGCCTGCGGCTACGCGCGTTCGCTGCCCTGGCCGAGCTTGTTAGCGGCGAATGTGGCTGCCTGCGTTGTCATCCCGGACTGGATGTAGGTAACGTGCGCCATGATGTTGCCGCCGCCGGTGCATATCGGATCCTCGGCGGCGCACATGTTGATGACCTTGGAGCTGTACAGCGGGTTGATGGTCGGCAACGGTTGGCCACCCCACAACATGCTCGAGAACCCGCTGGACGGCTCGCCGAAGAGGGCCACCGCGGCGACGTGATCGGCCACCGTGGGCGGCATCGCCGACGATGCCAAATCGATCACCCCCGCGCCCTGAGAATAGCCGCCGAGCACGATCTTCGAGTTCGGACAACTCGCCACGGTGTCCTGGATGTGAGCACTCGCATCGTCAGAACCGGCAGCCGCGCTCGCGTGATAGTCGTCGCTGGCGGGGTAATTCACTGCGTATACCCCCACGGAACGCCCACCCACCTGCGAGTTGAGCGAGTCGACGAATGCCTGGCCGACGTCCCCGAGACCAGGTGCCTGATGGGTGCCCCGAGCGAACACCACCGCGACGTCGGTGCAGGGGTCGGCTTGAGCGGCGGGGCTGACGACGACCGCGCTCAGCAGCGCGCACGCCGTCACAACCACGACACCAACGATGCGAGCAAGGCTGCATGCAGTCATCCGCCCATGCTGACATATCGCCGGCGAGCACGGTGCCGGCGGGGTCGGGCAGCTATACCGTCGGCGTCGCCCACGACGGTCGGCGAAACCTTCAGTTTTGAACCATCTGAAGCGAAGAACGCTCGGTTCGGACTGAATGGCCAGTCGGCAAGGAGGGGACCTCGGACGCTTTGCGGTCGATCCGGGTGGCAGCCGCGCCGATGTCCTGGCCTGCCGTTTCAGCGATTTGGAGGGCGCTGGCGTTGTCCCATTGGTCGAGGCGGGCCAGGAAGAAGGCTTCGGCCTCGTCGTAGCTGATGTTCGCGTCGGGGGCGATGCGGGC
>NZ_MVIF01000133.1 GCF_002086675.1 Mycobacterium persicum | reverse complement strand
TCGGCTTCGTCAACCGCGGCAGCGCCAATGTCGGCAGCGGTAACCTCGGCAGCGGCAACATCGGGTTTGGGAACGTCGGTAGCTCGTTGACAGCGGGGTTGAACAACCTCGGGATGGGCAACACCGGAAACCACAACTTCGGCTGGGGCAATACCGGAGACGGCAATATCGGCTTCGGTAACACCGGCAACGGAAATATCGGTTTCGGGCTCACCGGCGACAAGCAACGCGGCTTCGGTACGTTGAACTCCGGCACCGGCAACATCGGGTTGTTCAATTCCGGAACCAACAACATCGGCATCGGCAACTCCGGTACTGGAAACTGGGGCATCGGCAACTCCGGCGACTACAACACCGGCATCGGCAACACCGGCAGCACCACTACCGGATGGTTCAACTCCGGCGCCGCCAACACCGGGATCGCCAACGCCGGCAACTACAACTCCGGTTTGTACAACGCGGGTGAAACGAACACGGGCAGCTTCAACAGCGCAGACCACAACTCGGGTGGCTTCAACTCGGGAATGTACAACACGGGATACTTCAACGGCGGCGACTACAACACCGGCATCGGCAACACCGGTGACGTCAACACCGGCGCCTTCAACTCGGGCAACTACAACAACGGCTTCCTCTGGAGAGGCGATTACCAAGGTTTGGTTCGACTCTCCTACCACGTGACCATTCCCGAATTTCCGTACCAGGGCGATGTGCATGGCCTCGTCGAACTACCAATCCAGGGCACCATCAACGAAATCACCCAGGATGCGTTCACCATTTCCAAGATCCGGATCAAAGTCGTTCTGCACCAATGGCCGGGCATAAATATCACCGTCTATCACGGCGACCTAGGCCCTTGGACCATTCCTGCGAATGTGTTATCGGCTCCAAATAAATATCGATGACATCGTTCGCACAACCTTCGAAAAGTCCGGCGGTGGCACGGCGGGCCCGTACACCTTCGGTTTTGACTTCGTCCAGGGACCGGGATTCTTCAATTCAACGACCGCTCCGTCGTCAGGCTTCTTCAAACTACGGCAGTGGCACGTCTCGTCCGGATTCTTCAACTCCGGCGACGGTCTATCGGGAATCATCAACACCGGCACCAACCATTCGGGCATCTGGAACGCCGGCGCACTGGAAGACTCGGGCTTCTTCAACTACGGCGCGCTGACATCGGGCCTGTTGAACAAGGGCAATACCATCTCGGGCATATTCAATACCAGCACAGTGGATCTCGCGACGCAGGCATTTGTATCCGGCATCGCAAACATCGGCACCCAAGTGTCTGGCTTCTTCCACAACGTCAGGCTGCCGTAACTGTCTCATCGTCCGCTCGCGCGGGCGGTGGCTGATCGCCTCCCGGGTTGACCCGAATTGGTGCACACGGTCGCCGGACGCTACCACGCTGAGTCGCGCGGCCGGGCCAACTGCGCTCAGTGCGCGCGTCGGTTGCCGCCCTGAACGCCAGCGGGCGCACCGAGCGTGACCTGGCGACGAAAATCCGGCCAACTTCTCACCGTCAGAACACGTTCGGCGACATCGCGGTGACGACGCTCACCGGCTCCAGCTGGATGGCGCCGTTCGCTAGCCCGCTCACGCGGGCTCCGCTCACCGGCTCCAGCTGGATGGCGCCGTTCGCTCGCCCGCTCACGCGGGCTCCGCTCACCGGCGCGGTTGCCAGAGGACGAGGGCCGTGCTCTTGGGCAACACCGCAAGCTCACGACGTTGGTTGGCGCGCAGGACCGCCAATTCCTCGGCCATCTCCTTGAGCCGCGCCTGCAGCGCTTCGACCTGATTCGTCAGCTCGATGATGCGCTTGATGCCGGCGAGGTTGACGCCCTGTTCCTGCGAGAGATGCTGCACCTGACGCAGCAGGTCGACGTCACGCTCCGAATAGCGCCGCCCCCCACCCGAAGTGCGCCTCGGACTGACCAAACCCAGCCGGTCATAGGTGCGCAGCGTTTGCGCGTGCATGCCGGCCAGCTCGGCAGCCACCGAGATCAGAAACGTCCGAGACTCGTCCTTCTTGGCCATCAGCGATGACCCGCCCAACCGGCCCTGGGGTTGAACCCGCTGGACCGCTCAGCCGCCGCGTAAGCCTGAAGTGCCTCTTCGGCGGCGCCTTCCAGGTTCGGCGGAACGGCCACCTTGACCGTGACGAGCAGGTCGCCGCTACCGCCGCTGCGCTTGGGCACACCACGTCCGCGCACCCGCAAGATGCGACCGTCGGCGGTGCCCTTCGGCACCCGAACGCCGACGGTCCCGTCCAGCGTCGGTACGGAAAGTGTTGAACCCAAAGCCAATTCGGTAAAGCTGACCGGAACTGTGACGGTCAGGTCATCACCGTCGCGCCCGAACACCGGGTGCGGTCGAACATGCACCGTCACATACAGGTCTCCCGACGGCGCACCGCGCAACCCGGCTTCGCCTTGCCCGGGCAATCTGATCCGCTGTCCGTCCTCGACGCCCGGCGGGATCCGCACATTGATGGTGCGGGTACGGGTGGTGACGCCGGTGCCTTTGCACTCATCACACGGGTGCTCGATGATCGAGCCGCTACCCCGGCAATCGGTGCAGGGCTCGGAGAAGCCGAACGCGCCCTGATTCCGGTTGATCACCCCGGCGCCGTTGCAGGTCGGACACACCTTAGGGCTGGTGCCCGGGCGCGCTCCGCTGCCGTGGCAGTTGGTGCACGGCGCCGGACTCGTCAGCCGCAACGGCATCGCCACGCCCTTGGCGGCCTCGACGAAATCAAGCTCGGTCTCGGTCTCCAAGTCGTTGCCGCGACGCGGCCGGCTGGGACGGGCGCTGCCGCCGCGGCCGAACAACCCGCCGAACAAGTCACCGATATTGGTCCCGCCCGAACGGCTGGCGGCGTCGAACAAATCGTTGAGGTTGAACTCGGCGCCATCGGAGCCGTAGCTACCTCCCCCGAAGCCCCCAAAACCGCCGGCGTCGAACCTACGACCGCCGAAACCGCCGCCGGCGAAAAGCCGGCGCGTTTCGTCGTACTCCTTGCGCTTGGCCGGATCGGTGAGCACTTCCTTTGCCTCGGAGACCGCCTTGTAGCGATCCTCGGCCGCCTTGTTGCCCGGGTTTCGGTCGGGATGATTCTCGGCGAGCAACTTTCGAGCCACGCGCTTGATTTCATCAGCGGTGGCGTCAGAGGAGACGCCCAACTCCTTATAGAAGTCCTTCTCGACCCATTCTCGCTGGGCCATGTTGCGTCACCTCCTCACCTTCGTCTGTGTAGTGTTGCCTCGCCTGTGATTCTCGGCCTTATTCACCGGGCACGTCGGCGTTATCGCTCGTGTCGGGCTGCTCGGTTTCGACGGGCTCGTCAGACGCGGGCGGTGCGTCCGATTCGGCCGTGTCGTCGGCAACCGTTTCGACGACGGCAACCAAGGCATTTCGCAGAACATGCTCACCGAGCTGGTAGCCCTGCCGCATGACGGTTCCGATCACCGGCTTGGCGTCTTGTCCGCCATCGCCCTCGTGCTGCACCGCCTCGTGCAGCACCGGATCGAAATCCTCACCCTCAGCGCCAAATGGCTTCAGCCCCAGGCCGGTCAACGCGCTCATCAGCTTGTCGGCGACGGCCTTCAGCGGCCCGGAATCCAAGTCTCCGTGCTTGCGTGCCCGTTCGATGTCGTCCACCGCATGCAGCAATTGGCTGACAACGGCGGCCTTGGCCCGGTCCGCCGCGGCCTGCTGGTCACGCAGCGCACGCTTGCGATAGTTGGCGAAGTCGGCCTGCACCCGTTGCAGGTCGGCCGTCAACTCGGCAACCTTTTCCGCCAGTTTGTCGCCGCCGACCGCCGAACCTCCGGGTACCGTCCCTCCCGGCGTATCGCCGGGAGGGACATGACGTACCTCGCCCGTTTCCGGATCGATGCGCCGCTTGTCGGTGACCGTCACCTGTTCGTGTGGGTTGCTTTCGGTCACTTGGACTCCCGGTCGTCGTCGACCACCTCCGCGTCCACCACGTCGTCAGCCGAGCCCGACGGGCCGCCACCCGGCTGCCCCGCGCCGGCAGCGCCAGCCTCAGCCTGAGTGGCCTCGTAAATCGCCTGTCCGAGTGCCTGCGATTCGTGGCCGAGCTTTTCCATCGCCGACTTGATCGCGGCAATATCAGTGCCACCAAGTGCGGTCTTGGCCTCTGCCACCGCGGCTTCGACCTTGCTCAGCGTGTCCTCGGGCACCTTTGACCCGCCTTCGGCCTCACGCTGTTCCTTAACGAACTTCTCGGTCTGGTAGACCAGCGTCTCAGCCTGGTTGCGGACGTCGGCCTCTTCGCGACGCTTGCGGTCCTCCTCGGCGTGCGCCTCGGCGTCTTTGATCATCCGGTCGATCTCTTCCTTGGACAGGCCCGAGCCTTCCTGGATCCGGATGGTGTTCTCCTTGCCGGTGCCCTTGTCCTTGGCCGTGACGTGCACGATGCCGTTGGCGTCGATGTCGAAGGTGACCTCGATCTGCGGGACGCCGCGCGGCGCCGGCGGGATGCCGGTCAGCTCGAAGGAGCCGAGCAGCTTGTTGTGCGCGGCGATCTCACGCTCACCCTGATAGACCTGGATCTGCACCGACGGCTGGTTGTCGTCGGCGGTGGTGAAGGTCTCCGACCGCTTAGTCGGGATCGTGGTGTTGCGCTCGATCAACTTGGTCATCACGCCACCCTTGGTCTCGATACCCAGGCTCAGCGGCGTAACATCAAGCAGCAGAACGTCTTTCACCTCACCCTTGAGCACGCCGGCCTGCAGAGCCGCGCCGACTGCCACCACCTCGTCCGGGTTCACGCCCTTGTTGGGCTCCTTGCCGCCGGTGAGCTCCTTGACCAGGTCGGTCACCGCCGGCATCCGGGTCGAGCCGCCCACCAGCACCACGTGGTCGATGTCCGACACCGAGATGCCGGTGTCGGCGATCACCGACTGGAACGGCTTGCGGGTGCGGTCCAGCAGGTCCTGAGTGATGCGCTGGAACTCGGCCCGGGTCAACTGCTCGTCGAGGAACAGCGGGTTCTTGTCGGCGTCGACGGTGATGTAGGGCAGGTTGATCGAGGTCGACTGGCTCGAACTCAGCTCGATCTTGGCCTTCTCGGCCGCTTCCCGCAGCCGCTGCATCGCCATCTTGTCCTTGGTCAGGTCGATGCCGCTGGTGCCCTTGAACTTGTCGACCAGCCAGCTGACGATGCGGTCGTCCCAGTCGTCGCCGCCCAAGTGGTTGTCACCGCTGGTGGCGCGGACCTCGACCACGCCCTCGCCGATCTCCAGCAGGGAGACGTCGAAGGTGCCGCCACCGAGGTCGAAAACCAGGATTGTCTGTTCCTTCTCGCCCTTGTCCAAACCGTAGGCCAGCGCGGCGGCGGTCGGCTCGTTGACGATCCGCAGCACGTTGAGGCCGGCGATCTGGCCGGCGTCCTTGGTGGCCTGGCGCTGGGCGTCGTTGAAGTAGGCGGGCACGGTGATCACCGCGTCGGTGATGTCCTCACCGAGGTAGGCCTCCGCGTCGCGCTTGAGCTTCATCAGGACGCGCGCGCTGATCTCGGGCGCGGTGTATTTCTTGCCGTCGATTTCGATGGACCAGTCGGAGCCCATGTGTCGCTTGACCGAACGCACGGTGCGGTCGACGTTGGTCACCGCCTGGTTCTTGGCGGGCTGGCCGACCAGCACCTCGCCGTTGCGCGCAAACGCGACGACGGACGGAGTGGTCCGTGAGCCCTCGGAGTTGGCGACCACGACGGGGTCACCACCCTCCAGCACGCAGACGACGGAGTTGGTGGTCCCGAGGTCGATTCCGACCGCACGAGCCATGGTGATTCCTCCTGAGTATGTAGACCTTCGGTACTGCACTATGCTGAGTGAACCCCGCTCAAGCCTGCTCCCAGCAGGACTTGCTGTCAAACAGGGTTGAGCTTGGTCCACTCAACTTGTCGATCATGCTAACGGTGCCGGTTGCCGACTTGTTCCCGGGGTCGGCATCTTGGTTCTGGCCCGCGCGGCGCTCTTCGTTCATTGACTGACACGATGCAGCGAAGTTGGCCAATTCGAGCGTCTTCGTTCAACGACTGTGCACGTAGGGCGTCGACTGAGCACTGGCGGCGTCGACTATGCGCGTAGGGCGTCGAGCGTGCGCGCAGGGCTGAGTCCGTCCCGCTCAGACACGCCGCCAGCGCACACCCGAAGCCACCAATGCACCCTCGACGCCGCCACCACACACTCGACGCCCACTCAGCCGGCCACGCTTGACGGTGTGTCAGATGGCGGGAGTGGGATAGCCTGGCACCCAGTCTCGCTGCGTTTCCGCAAGCTACGGCGATAAGGAATTCGATGGCACCGCCTCCTAGCATGCTTACCCGCGAAGACTCCGGCTACCACAAGCCCCTCAACAATCGGCAGCTGCAGATGATCGCGCTCGGCGGCGCGATCGGGACCGGACTTTTCCTCGGCGCCGGCGGCCGGCTCGCGTCGGCAGGACCGGGGTTGTTTCTGGTCTACGGGGTCTGCGGAATCTTCGTCTTCCTGATCCTGCGCGCGTTAGGCGAACTGGTGCTGCACCGCCCGTCGTCCGGATCGTTCGTTTCGTACGCCCGCGAATTCTTCGGCGAGAAGGCGGCTTTCGTGGCCGGCTGGATGTACTTCCTGAACTGGGCCATGACCGGGATAGTCGACACCACGGCGATCGCACACTACTTCCATTACTGGACGGCGTTTCACGTGATTCCGCAGTGGGCACTCGCGTTGAGCGCGCTGCTGGTGGTGTTGTCGATGAATCTGATCTCGGTGCGCCTCTTCGGGGAATTGGAGTTTTGGGCCGCCTTGGTCAAGGTGCTGGCGCTGGTGGTGTTCCTTGTCGTCGGCACGGTTTTCCTGGCCGGACGTTTCAAAGTCGACGGTCAACAGACCGGGGTATCGCTGTGGAGCAGCCACGGCGGACTGCTGCCGGCCGGGCTGCTGCCGCTGGTGCTTGTCACCTCCGGCGTGGTGTTCGCCTACGCCGCCGTCGAACTGGTCGGGATCGCGGCCGGGGAAGCGGCCGAGCCGGAAAAGGTCATGCCACGGGCGATCAACTCGGTGGTGTTCCGTATCGCGGTGTTCTACATCGGCTCGACCATCCTGCTGGCGCTACTGCTGCCCTACACCGCCTACCGCGAACACGTCAGCCCGTTCGTCACCTTCTTTTCCAAGATCGGTTTTGCCGGCGGCGGCAGCCTGATGAACCTGGTGGTCCTCACCGCCGCACTTTCGAGCCTGAACGCCGGGCTGTATTCCACGGGACGGATCCTGCGATCGATGGCCATCGCCGGCAGCGGCCCGAAATTCACCGCACCGCTGTCGAAAAACGGTGTGCCGTATGGCGGAATCCTGCTCACCGCCGGAATCGGTCTGTTCGGCATCGTCCTCAACGCCGTCAAACCGAGCCAGGCGTTCGAGATCGTGCTGCATATCGCCGCAACCGGAGTCATCGTGGCCTGGGCGACCATCGTGGCGTGCCAATTGCGATTTCACCGTTTGACGACCGCCGGGACGTTGCAGCGTCCGCATTTCCGGATGCCACTGTCCCCGTACAGCGGCTGGCTCACCCTGGTTTTTCTCGCGACCGTACTGATCCTGATGCTGTTCAACGAGGCATACGGTCGCTGGATGCTCGCCGCGATGCTGGTGGGCATCCCCGCCCTCATCGGCGGCTGGTATGTGGTGCGCCACCGCGTGCTGACCACCGCCCAGCACGCCGCGGAAACCACCCAGCCCACCCAATAGCGCAATAGCGCAATAGCGCATCACCGCGGTTCGTCGATGTCGACGCCGCTGGCGAGGTCGCCGCAGTCGACGATCTCGACCTGCCGCCCCGCCCGCAGATAAGCGGCCGCCCCCTGGTCCCCGGAGATCGTGGCCAGCACTGCCGGCCAATGCCCGCGGGCGATCACCACCGGATGTCCGGGCCGTTCGCCGAAGTACGCCCGCGCCAGACCACTGCGGGACGCCAACGCGCGGTTGACCACTCGCGCCACCACCGAGGCGTCGACATCGGGTGTATCGATGACGTGTAAGACGGCGTAGTCCGCGTTCATGCGATCGGCCTGCGCAAGGCCCTCGCGCACCGACGCGCTCAGCCCCTGTTGCCAATCCGCAGCGGTGATCGCGGTGACACCGGGTGGGACCGCCACCTGGGCAGCGCCAAGAACCACGACGATTTCGGTGCAACCACCGCCGGTCAGCGCATCCAGCGCGGCGTCGAGCCAACCTTCCACGAGGACCTTCGGACGTCCATACCGCCGTCCGGCACCTGCCGCTAAGAGGAGTCCGATCACTATCGACTCCGATAACGCCACTCTCCTATGATGACATCGGGCTTCTCAAAAGGCGACAACCAGATGGAACGCCATGACTCAGGACTTGCAACCGACCAGCGCTACCCCGGCACCCCGCTACGCCGGCACTCGCGTGCAGCGCGTCGAAGACAGCCGGCTGCTGACCGGGCATGGCAGTTTCGTCGACGACATCTCGAGGCCTGGCATGCTGCACGCCTGCTTCGTACGCAGCCCGTTCGCGCGGGCCCGGATCAATGGCATCGACGCCTCGGCGGCGCTGGCACTGCCCGGCGTCCACGCGGTGTTCACCGCCGCCGACCTCAATCCGGATGTCCGGGAGGCCTGGCACGCCGTCGCGGGTAAGGACGTCCCGGACACGCCGCGGCCCCCGCTGGCCAACGGCGAAGCGAAGTTCGTCGGCGACCCGGTTGCCTTGGTCGTCGCCGAGAACCGCTACCTCGCCGAGGACGCGCTCGAACTGGTCGACGTCGACTACGAGCCATTGCCGGCAGTGGTCGACTTCAGGCAGGCGCAGTCCGCCGAGGTGCTGGTACACGACGGCTACCCGAACAATGTCGCCGGCGGTATGGGCGGGGTGCGGCCGGACGAAAACGTCTTCGCCACATCGCCTAATGTCGTGGCAGAGCACCTCTATCAGCAGATCCATCTGCCGGTGCCGATCGAGACCCGCGGCCTGGTGGTGGAGTGGGTGGCGGCTTCAGGAGAATTGACCGTCTGGGCGTCGACCCAGACTCCGCACGAACTGCGCGCTTTCTGTGCCCGCCTGTTAGGCATTGCGGCACAACGGGTTCGGGTGATCGCGCGGGACACCGGCGGGGGTTTCGGCCAGAAGGTCGTCCCGATGCGCGAAGACATGTGCATCATGCTGGCCGCCCGCAAGGTGCCCGCGGCGCTCAAGTGGATCGAGGACAGGCGCGAAAACCTGATGTCGGCCGGGCAGGCGCGTCACGTCGACGGCAGGGCCAGGATGGCGTTCGACGACGAGGGCAAAATCGCGGCCGCCGACATCGACTTCGTCCAGGACATCGGGGCTTATCCGACGCCGTACCCGGTGTTGACCACCGCGGCCATCGGCATGTTCTTCCCTGGGCCGTACCGGGTGCCCAAGGCCAGCTTCAACTACAAGGCGGTGTTCTCCAACACCGCCGGGTTGGCGGCCTACCGCGGTCCATGGCAGTTCGAAACCCTCGCGCGCGAAATACTTTTCGACATCGCCGCGCGCAAGATGAATATCGATCCCGTCGAGCTGCGCCGGCGCAATCTGCTGCGCGGTGACGAGATGCCGTACGTCAACCCCAACGGCATGCCGTACGACCACGTCGCTCCGATCGAGACGTTCGAACAAGCCGTGAAAATCGTTGACCACGAGGGATTCCGCAAAGAACAGGCCGAGGCTTTGGCGCGCGGGCGCTACCTGGGCCTCGGCTTCTCGGCGTACATCGAGGCCACCGGCGCTGCCACCGGTCATATGGCCACCGAAGGCGCCACCATCCGGATGGGGCCGACGGGCAAGATCACCGTCTACGTAAACGGCGGTTCGAGCGGAAACAGCCTGGAAACCACTGTCATTCAACTGACTGCCGACGTGCTGGGGGCAGATTTCGATGACGTGGGCACCATTCAGGGCGATACCGCGACCACGCCGTACGGGGCCGGGACCCAGGGCAGCCGCAGCGGACCGATGACCGCCGGGGCCGTCACCGAGGCGGGGACCATGCTGCGCGAGAAGATCGTCAAACTGGCCGCACATCGCCTGAAGGTGGCCGAATCCGAAGTACAACTGGGTCATTCGCGCGCTGCCGTACGCGGGGACCCAGCAACCCAGGTGTCGTTCGGCGAGCTGGCCTACCTGGCCCACTACTCACCGCAGCAGTTGCCGCCGGGAATGTCGCCCACATTGGAGGCGACCGCTCGGTTCAACTCGCCCAACCCGATTCACTGGGCCAACGCGACCCACGCCTGCACTTGCGAAGTCGACACCGCGACCGGCAAAGTCACACTGCTGCGCTATATCGTCAGCGAAGACGTCGGGCCGATGATCAACCCGGCGATCGTGGAAGGACAGATCGCCGGCGGAACGGTGCAGGGCATCGGCGGCGCACTGCTGGAAAACCTCGTCTACGACGACGACGGCAACCCGCTGGCCACGACATTCGTCGACTATCTGCTGCCGACCGCCACCGAGGTGCCGCTGATCGAATATGGCCACGTCGAAATCCCGGGCCCGGGCCCGGGCGGATACAAGGGCGTCGGCGAAGGCGGGGCGATCGGATCGGTGCCGGCAGTGATCAACGCGATCAACGATGCCCTGGCGCCGCTGGGCGTGGCCCTAACGCGGCTGCCGGCCAGTCCGGCGTCGATCGTCTCGCTCCTGGAAGAGGCCTCGCGGTGAAGCCCGCATCGTTCGACTACCACCGCCCCGATACCGTCGACGCGGCCGTGGGCCTGCTGGCCGAGCTCGGCGAAGAGGCGAAAATCCTTGCCGGAGGCCAAAGCCTGGTGCCGATGTTGTCGATGCGGCTGGCCTACTTCGATCACCTCATCGACATATCCCGGCTGCCCGAGCTGCACGGTGTCGAAGCGCGCGGCGACCAACTGTGGATCGGAGCGGGAACCACCGAGGCCGTCGTTGGTGCCGATGCGCAAGTGCGCCAATCGGTTCCGTTGCTGAACTTGGCGACGCCGTTCGTCGGGCACTTCCAGATCCGCAACCGCGGCACGCTGGGGGGATCGATCGCGCATGCCGATGCCGCCGGTGAATACCCGGCGGTGGCACTGGCCCTGGACGCGGTGATGGAGGTGCTTTCGCCGCGAGGGCGACGAGAGATCGCTGCCGCGGACTTCTTCGCCGGCCTGTGGGAAACCACCATGGAGCCCGACGAGGTGCTCACCGGTGTCCGGTTTCCGGTGTGGAATGGCCGATCCGGCTTTGCGGTACGCGAATTTGCGCGCCGGCACGGCGATTTCGCGATCGCCGGGGCAGTCGTCGGGGTGCGGCTCGACGACCATGACCGGGTGTCGCGCTGCGCGATCGGCTTGCTGGGCCTGGGTGCCACGCCCACGCGCGCGACGGCGACCGAAACCGCGGTCACCGGCCTGCCGCTGCACGAGGTGATACCCGAGGAAATCGGCCGGGCAGCCATGTCGGAACTCGACGACATTCCGTCGGACCTGCAAGGGTCCGCGTCGTACCGCAGCCGGGTGGGTGCCGCCATGACGGCGCGTGCCTGGACCCAAGCAGCCCAGCAACCAAGCCTCGGAGCCAGCTATGCATGAGCGATCAGTCCAGTTCTCGGTCAACGGAAATTCCGTCGCCGCCAGCGTTGAACCGCGGATGACGTTGGCGGACTTCCTGCGTGACAAATGTGGGCTCACCGGCACTCATCTCGGGTGCGAACACGGTGCGTGCGGCGCGTGCACGGTGTTGCTGGACGGCGCTGCCGTGCGCTCGTGCCTGCTGTTCGCGGTCCAGGCCGACGGCATGGAGGTGACGACGGTGGAGGGCGTCGCGTCAGCGAGCGGCGAGCTTTCACCGGTGCAGGCGGCGCTGCGGGAGTGCCATGGACTGCAATGCGGCTTTTGCACGCCTGGTTTCGTCATGTCGATCACCGCGCTGCTGAACGACAATCCCCAGCCCTCCGACGACCAGATACGCCAAGCCCTGGCCGGGAACTTCTGCCGATGCACCGGCTACCAGGGCATCGTCGCGGCCGCGCGCCGGGCCGCAGACGTAATGGGCCACACCGAAGCCGAAGGCGCGTCACTGCGGTAACTTGCGTCACCTGCTGCGTAATCTGAGCTTTGGTCTTTGAGAATCTCGGGAGTAGCGCGTGCGGTTATTGCAGATCGGAGCGGCCCTGCTGGCGGCGGGTGCGCTGGGCGCCGGATGCGATTCCACCATTGACGGCAGGCCGATCGCCGGACCGGGCGCCGGGCCGATCGAGCCGTCGTTCCCGACGTCGCGGCCCAGTACCTCGCCACCGAGCGGCACGGCGCCGCTGCCGCCGACAACGCCGAGCCCGACTACGCCGGCCGGTGCCATCCCGTTGCCGCCCGACCAGAACGGTTACGTCTTCATCGAGACCAAGTCCGGCCAGACCCGCTGCCAGATCAACAAAGACAGCGTCGGCTGCGAGGCGCCGTTCACCAATTCCCCGATCAAGGACGGTGAGCACGCCAACGGCGTGCACATCACCGCCGCCGGCACCGTGCAGTGGGTCCTCGGCAATCTCGGCGCGATTCCGACCGTCACCATCGACTACAGGACCTACGACGCGCAGGGCTGGACCATCACCTCGACCACCGAGGGCACCCGCTTCCAGAACAACAGCACCGGGCATGGCATGTTCGTCAGCATCGACCGGGTCAGCACCTTCTGAGCTGGGAAGCACCCCGGCGTCAGTACCATCGGTTTTGTGGCACGCTACGGACCACCCGAAGACTTCCACAACCAGCCGACCCAGTATGGCGGCTTCGGAGCGCGGGGATACCCGCCGGCCGGCCGTCCTCCGCCAAACCAGCCCTACCAGCAAGGGCCGCCGGCTGAGCAACCCACCCCCGCCCCGCCGCGGCCCGGCCCACCGCGGCCCCCGGGGCCCTCGGACCACCCGCACCCGGGGCTGCCGGCCCCGCACACCAACCCCCCGACC
>NZ_MVIF01000132.1 GCF_002086675.1 Mycobacterium persicum | reverse complement strand
GGGTTGTTGCAGCCACGGCCACAGCGGCGGCTGCCCCGGCACCGTCCGGCTCGGCTTCGCCGAAGCCGGCCGGGCCCTCGCCCGCACCTGCGCCGACTACGCCCGTGCCCGGCGGGCCGGTGCTCACTCCGGTGAGCTGACCCGTCGACCGCCCGCTCGGTCCGAGCCGCCGCCGCATAAACTCGGCGTGATGTCCCAAACTCGAGACGACGCCGCCGACCTGACCGCCGCAGTTCGCGCTGCGCTGGCGAAAGTGATCGACCCCGAACTACGACGACCCATCACCGAACTCGGAATGGTCAAGGGTGTCGACGTCAGCCCGCAGGGCGAGGTCCATATCGGTATCTACCTGACCACCGCGGCCTGCCCGAAGAAGTCGGAAATCACCGAGCGTGTCGCCCGGGCGGTGTCCGACGTTCCCGGCACCGGAGCCGTCCGGGTCAGCCTGGATGTCATGAGCGACGAGCAGCGCACCGAGTTGCGCAAGCAGCTCCGCGGCGACGCGCGGGAACCGGTCATCCCGTTCGCCCAGCCCAGCTCCTTGACCCGGGTCTATGCCGTCGCCTCCGGCAAGGGCGGCGTCGGCAAGTCCACCGTCACGGTCAACCTGGCCGCGGCGATGGCCGCCCGTGGCCTGTCGGTCGGCGTGCTGGACGCCGACATTCACGGCCATTCCATTCCGCGGATGATGGGTACCACCGACCGACCCACGCAGGTCGAGTCGATGATCCTGCCGCCCATCGCCCATGAGGTGCGGGTCATCTCGATCGCGCAATTCACCGAGGGCAACACGCCGGTGGTATGGCGCGGGCCGATGCTGCACCGGGCGCTGCAGCAGTTCCTGGCCGACGTCTACTGGGGTGATCTGGACATGCTGCTGCTCGACCTGCCGCCCGGGACCGGCGATGTCGCCATATCGGTGGCTCAGCTGATTCCCAACGCCGAGATCCTGGTAGTGACCACGCCGCAGCTGGCCGCCGCCGAAGTGGCCGAACGGGCCGGCAGCATTGCCCTGCAGACCCGTCAGCGGATCGTCGGCGTCGTCGAAAACATGTCCGGGCTCACGCTGCCGGACGGCAGCACGCTGCAGGTGTTCGGCGAGGGCGGAGGTCAGCAGGTGGCTGAGCGGCTGACCCGCGCGGTCGGTGCCGACGTGCCGCTGCTGGGTCGGATCCCGCTGGACCCGGCGCTGGTGGCCGCCGGCGATGCGGGCGTGCCGCTGGTCTTGAGTGCGCCGGATTCGGCGGTGGGTAAGGAGCTGCTCAACATTGCCGAGGGTCTGGCGGCACGGCGCCGCGGACTGGCCGGCATGTCGCTGGGGCTCGACCCGACCCGGCGCTGAGCGGCCGTTCAGGTCGCGTCGGAGTCGAACGGAGGACGTGCGGGCTCGTCGGGAACGGGCCGTTCCGTCCCGGGCGGCGGGTGGGTCGGCTGCGCCGGATTCGCGGCGGCCGGTTGGTCGAAGTTGCCGGTGAAGAAGGAATCGTCGCCGTCAAGCAGGTGCTTGGTCAGTGCGGCGCGCGGCGTCATGCCGCGCAGCTTCTGCAGCTCGCTGATGTGCCCGCGAAGGTCGTCGAATTCGGGCCCCATGTCCTCGCGCAGCTGATTGGTCACGCCGCTGAGGTATTCCCGAGCCTGACGCAGCGCGCCCGCAGTCCAGCGGATCGCACCGGGGAGCCGTTCCGGGCCCAGCACCACCAGCCCGACCACGACGAGTACGAGCATCTCCCCCCAGCCGACGTTGGCGAACATCAGGTCGGATGGTGATGACCCGCTGCGCCCGGCTGCGCCGCGCTTGCGATCATCACGAGCTGGTATCGGGTTCGGGCTTGACCGTCAGCGTGACGTGGCGACCCTCGCGGACCACCTCCACCGGCGCGTCCTGCCCGATGGTCAGCTGCCGCACGGCGACGACGAACTCATCGGAGTCGGCCACCTTACGGTCGCCGATCTTGACGATCACGTCGTTTTCCAGAATTCCGCCCTTCTGAGCGGGGCTTCCGGCCTTCACGTTGGCCACCTGCGCACCCGATGCGATCGCGTTGCTCACCGAACGGGTGCTGATACCCAGCGTCGGGTGAACGATCTTTCCGTCTTTGATCAGCGTTTGGGCGACCACCTTCATCTCGTTGACCGGAATGGCGAAGCCCAGTCCGCTGGCGCTGTCGGAGAGCGACTTACCGGCGGTGTTGATGCCGATCACCTGCGAATCCATGTCGATCAGCGGACCACCGGAGTTGCCGTGGTTGATCGAGGCGTCGGTCTGCAGCGCGTCGATCACCGTATCGGTGTCCGAACCCTCGCCCGATAGCGGGACCGGGCGGTGCAGCGCGCTGATGATGCCATGCGTCACGGTGCTGCGCAGTCCCAGCGGCGCTCCGGCGGCCAGCACCTCGTCGCCGACCCGCACCTTGCCGGAATCACCGAGCCGGGCCACTGTCAGGTTGTCGACGTTGTCGACCTTCAGCACGGCCAGGTCGGTCTTGGGGTCGCGGCCCACCAGGCTGGCCGGCACCTCCTTGCCGTCGTTGAACACCACGGTCGTCTTGAACTGGCTGGGGTTGTTGGCGGCCTCGGAGATCACGTGGTTGTTGGTGACGATGTAGCCGCGACCGTCGATGATGACGCCGGAACCCTGCATGCCCTCCTGGTCGCTCTTGGACTCGATGGTCACGACCGAGTCGGCCACCGCCGCGGCCACCTTGGTGAACCGGCCGGCCGGCTCCTCGGCGTTGCCGCTGGTGGACAACGTCACCTTGGACGTCGTGAACGCCTCGACGACTTCGGCGGTCTTGCGACCGATCACGCCGCCGATCAACCCGATCACCAGCGCCAAGACCGCCAGCACAGCCAGCGCCAGATACGACACCTTGCCGCCGAACAGCACATCGCGTACGCCGAGCTTGCCCCGCTGGCCGAGCGTGCTGTGCGGTGGCGGTGGGGTCAGTGCCGGGGTTCCCAGCGCGGCCGCCGCGGCGGGATCGCGCCACGGATCGTCGGGCTCGTCCCGTTGGCCGTCCTTTTCGGCGGCCAGCGCCCCGGCGTCGATGGGGTGGCGTTGCAGCGAGTCGACGCCGCCGGGTGGCCGGCTGAAGGCTTCCTCCAGCACCGGGTCGGCTGGTTGCTCGTGCGCTCGGAACTCGGCCTGGTCCTGGTACTTCGACGGACGCACCCGCTCCGCCACAAACGAACCCCGCACCCCCGATGGTCGCCCGAACGCTTGACGCGATGCGGAATCAACCGGTGGCCGAAAGACGGGACGCGGCGCCAGGCGGGGGCCGCCGTCCCCCACACCGGTACTGCCACTGTTTTTGCCTTGGTCGGAGGTCACGTGATCCTCTTCTGGTTCTCTGCTGAGCGTCGGCGACACGGACCACGACGGCCCGCCCTACCGGACGCGGCGTTATCGGTGTCCACCCTAGTATCCGTGACATTTCTGATGGCTGAAGCCAGCAGCCGGCCGGCTTTCATTTCGGGGTGCAGCCAACCAAGTTAGCGACGCTTCCGCTGGCCACGGACATCGCGCTGCGCGAAGGGTTCCGGCAGCGGCGTCGCGTCGTCGGACGGCTGATGGGGGATTTCGGACAGCAACCCGAGCAGCGTGCTGGGGATGCGGATCGGGCGCGAGTCGCGTAGCGCGGCACGAGCACGGCTGTGGTCGTCTACTTCGGCAGCGCACTGCGGGCACAGCGACAGGTGATGCGCCGCGCGCAAGTGGGCGTTCATTGTCAGCTCACCATCGACAAACGCGGCAATGGCCTCGATGGAGAGGTGCTCGGTGGACCGGAACCGACGCGGCGCACCGACCGGCGCATCGCTTTGCGAAGCGAACTGGGTGGGAAGCCAGGAGAACGCGCGCCGAAACACATGTCCCCGGTCGGCCATCGCCAGCTCCTTCCCTGCGCATGAGAGCCATTTTCGGGCTGTGGCTAGCCTTTTCCCACTTGGGTATTTCGAATGTAGCGCGGCTCGGTGCCGGATAACCATCATCATCGAGTAAAACCCGAGGATTTGGGACCAGTTGGCAACCATGCGGTGGCCAAACCGATGGTTGGCTTGCTGGCGCCTGTCTTAACCGCCTGTCCTGGCCGGTCGTGCGTAAGCCTCGCCGTGTTCGGGATGGGCGGCAAGATAGTCGCGCAACGCCTGGCGTCCACGATGGATCCGGCTACGCACGGTGCCGAGCTTGACCCCGAGGGTGGCACCGATCTCCTCGTAGGACAGACCTTCGATATCGCACAACACCACCGCGGCACGGAACTCCGGCGGCAGCGAATCGAGGGCAGCCTGCAAATCGGGCCCCAGACGTGCGTCGTGATAGATCTGCTCGGGGTTGGGGTCGTCGGCGGGCACCCGGTCGTAATCCTCGGGCAACGCCTCCATCCGGATGCGGGTCCGGCGGCGGACCATGTCGAGAAACAGGTTGGTGGTGATGCGGTGCAACCAGCCCTCGAAGGTCCCCGGCTGGTAGTTCTGGACCGACCGGAAAACCCTGATGAACGTTTCTTGCGTCAAGTCCTCGGCATCGTGCTGGTTGCCCGAGAGCCGATAGGCCAGCCGGTACACCCGGTCGGCGTGCTGACGTACCAACTCATCCCACGACGGCATTGTGGCCTTGTCCCCGGTCGCGTCGAATACCGCAGTACCAAGCAACCCGTCGGACGGTTCGACCCACTCGTCGTCGCGGATGTGTTGGGGGTGAGACATGGTGGTCGTGCTCAAAGTGGCGATGTCGTGTCCCTCCGGAATTCCCCTGCTATCCCTGCCTTCAAGCGGTGGCAGCTCGTTTCCGGCAACGCGCAGTTGCCACCCCGTATTCCCCGCCCAGCGTCCGCCTCGTTCCATACCGATACCGTCGCGCACCGGCGTGTGGGCGGTATATGAGCAAACTGAGCTTTAGCTGAGAAACCAATCCGTTACCTGGATTTTCCTGGGCTTTTCGGCGGCGGGTTGACCTTGATCGCGCCACGCATCCCGGGCGTGTCCGCAGCGGCTGTGCTGTGCGGGCTCAGGTCCGGCCATCGGGCGCGCCTGCCCGACGGCCTCGCAGATCCGGCATACGCTGCCGACATGGACGGCACCGGTGACAGCTCGGTCGCCCACGGCCCGCAGACCCCCAGTCGAGCCGAACTGATGTCTGCGCACGCCGAGGGGTCGATATCTGAAGACGCGATCCTGACCAGCGCCCGTGAGCGGGCCATGGACATCGGCGCCGGAGCGGTGAGTCCCGCCGTCGGCGCCCTGCTGAGCCTGCTGGCCAAGCTCAGCGGCGGCAAGGCGGTCGCCGAGGTGGGTACCGGAGCCGGTGTCAGCGGACTGTGGTTGCTGTCCGGCATGAGCAGTGACGGCGTGCTGACCACGATCGATATCGAGCCCGAACACCTACGGCTCGCCAAGCAGGCCTTCCACGAGGCGGGAATCGGACCGTCGCGCACCAGACTGATCGGTGGGCGTGCCCAAGAGGTGCTGACCCGACTCGCCGACGAAGCCTATGACCTGGTGTTCGTCGACGCCGACCCGGTCGACCAGCCGGATTATGTGGTCGAGGGTGTGCGGTTGCTGCGACCCGGCGGGGTCATCGTGGTGCACCGGGCAGCGCTGGGCGGACGGGCCGGTGATCCGGCGGCACGCGACGCCGAGGTGACCGCGGTCCGGGAGGCGGCCCGACTGATCGCCGAGGACGAACGGCTCACCCCGGCACTGGTGCCGCTGGGTGACGGTGTGCTGGC
Source organism: Mycobacterium persicum (assembly GCF_002086675.1). Lineage (GTDB taxonomy): Bacteria > Actinomycetota > Actinomycetes > Mycobacteriales > Mycobacteriaceae > Mycobacterium > Mycobacterium persicum. Next base: position 7,360 of record NZ_MVIF01000132.1, on the reverse strand, counting down.
CGCCGTCCGGGATTAAGGCGAGAAAGGTGCTTCTCCAGCTTCTGCGCCGCTCGAGGTGGTCGTCCCCGGTGCATCCACCCGTGCCCGCCGCAGGGATCGGCCCGGGCTGGCGGGACAGATCCTCAAACTCCTCATAGCCGAATCAGATTCCGGCAAAGGTGGCCGTTAACGCGATTGCCTCAGAACACCAGATGACCAACGAGACCTTGCGCGTCCAGCGGTTCCCTATCCGCCCCTCGACGCCCTGCGCTTCACTGTTCAGGCCGATAATCCAGCGAGGCGTACCGGCCAACGGTCACGGGCACATGAACGAAATCGGCGGGCAGACAAAGGTGCCCGGGTCAAGCGGGCCTTCGGCATAGACCCCTGGCTGGCCCGATACCTGGTGGTATTCGTGGCAGGTGTTCATGTCCCAGCCAGTCGCCAGGTCTCGAACCCGAAAATCAACTGGGTCTCCCGGACACCAGGTGCCATGGCAGACCGGGTCGCACCGAACATCGGCTTGCGCAGTCGCGGCGCCCGGCCCCAAGGCGGCGAGCCACAAGGTGGCGACCGCGCCGACGCCTGAAATCAGAACACCGACGAACGTCCGCTTGACCGCGCTGACCATATCGATTTCCTTTCCATGTCCGCGCCCATCCTCAGGGAGCGTGTTCTTTGTTGCGCCCAAGTACACACCGGCGGCGCCGCTACCGATCCCAAATCGGGTAATCGCACTGACGTGTTGACGCCGACATCACCTAAGGAAGGTCAGGGCATCTCGTCGGCTCACCGCGCCGGTTGGCCACTCGGCGGGCCGAGACGCATGGGGCGGCGTCCGGGTCTTGCAGAACTGAACCGCGGTCTGCAGACGCAAAAGGCCCACTGCCTTGACTTTGGACTGAACAGTCGTTTAATGTGCTGAACATGCGTTCAGTCGACTTGACTGCGGCGGCCCGCATCAGGGATGCGGCGATCGAGCAGTTTGGTCAGCACGGTTTCGACGTTGGCCTGCGAACCATCGCCGAAGCCGCGGAAGTCAGCGCCGCCCTGGTCATCCACCACTTCGGCTCCAAGGATGGTCTGCGCAAGGCCTGCGACGACTACGTCGCCGAAGAGATCCGCAGCGAAAAGTCGACGGCGATGCAATCCAACGACCCGGCCACCTGGCTGGGCCAGCTCGCCCAAGTCGAGTCCTACGCGCCCCTGATGGCCTACCTGGTGCGCAGCATGCAATCCGGCGGTGAATTGGCAAAGACGTTGTGGCAGAAGATGATCGACAATACAGAAGACTACCTCGAGGAAGGAGTGCGTGCCGGCACCGTCAAACCCAGCCGCGACCCGCAGGCCAGGGCCAAGTACCTGGCCATCACCGGGGGCGGCGGCTTTCTGTTGTACCTGCAAATGCATGCAACCCCAACCGATCTGCGTGCGGTACTCCGTGATTACACGCGCGACATGGTACTGCCGGCGCTGGAGGTCTACACCGAGGGCCTGCTGACTGATCGCTCCATGTACGAGGCCTTCCTCGCCGAAGAGAAGCAAGGAGAATCCGATGTCCAGTGACAACGCCTCGGCCCTCATCGATATTCGAGGGCTGATCAAGAAGTTCGGGGTGGTGCGTGCGCTCGACGGCCTTGACCTCACCGTGCACGAAGGCGAGGTGCACGGATTTCTCGGACCCAATGGCGCCGGGAAGTCGACCACCATCCGGATTCTGTTAGGCCTGGCGAAAGCCGACGGCGGCAGTGTGCGGCTGCTGGGTCGCGATCCCTGGGCCGACGCAGTTCAGTTGCATCGCCAAATTGCCTATGTTCCAGGCGATGTCACGTTGTGGCCGACGTTGACTGGTGGCGAGACGATCGATCTGCTGGCTCGGATGCGGGGCGGTATCGACGAGAACCTTCGCGCGGACTTGATCGAGCGCTTCGAGTTCGACCCGCGCAAGAAGGTACGCACCTACTCGAAAGGCAACCGCCAGAAGGTGTCCCTGATTTCGGCATTTTCGTCACGCGCCAGGCTGCTGCTGCTGGACGAACCCTCCAGCGGGTTGGACCCGTTGATGGAAAACGTCTTTCAGCAATGTGTCAAGGAAGCACGCGGCCGTGGGGTCACCATCCTGCTCTCCAGCCATATTCTGGCCGAAACGGAAGCCCTGTGCGAACGGGTCACCATCATTCAGGCCGGCAAGACCGTCGAGAGCGGCTCACTGGAATCCATGCGCCACCTCAGCCGAACCTCGATCAAGGCCGAAATGATCGGCGACCCGGGCGATCTCACCAGGATCAAGGGCGTCGAGGACGTCACGGTCGAGGGCACCACCGTGCGGGCCCAGGTCGACATCGAAAGCCTGGGCGAACTGGTCCGGGTGCTCGGTGACGCAGGGGTGCGCAGTCTGGTCAGCCAACCACCTTCGCTCGAGGAACTCTTCCTGCGCCACTACAGCGTCGGTCCGCACGTCGGCGAACACACCCAGGAGGTATCGGCGACATGAGCACCGCAACGCTGAATCGTCCACGGCCCGAACCACAATCTGCACCGCCACGCGGCTCGGCTTTCACCGGCACCCGCGGACTACTGCGGCTTTACCTGCGTCGCGACCGAGTGGTGTTGCCACTCTGGGTGTCGCTGCTCTCGGTGCCGCTGGCCACCGTGTACGTCAGCAGTATCGAAAAGGTCTACCCCGCCCCGCAGGATCGTGCCGGGTTCGTGGCCTCGATCGCGGCCAGCCCGGCCCAGCGAGCGCTCTATGGTCAGGTCTACAACGACAGTCTCGGCGCCGTCGGCATCTGGAAAGCCGGGATGTTTCACACCCTCATCGCGGTGGCGGTCATCCTCACCGTGATCCGCCACACCCGGGCCGACGAGGAGACCGGCCGTGCCGAGCTGATCGAGTCCACCTCAGTCGGCCGCTACGCGAGTCTCAGTGCGGCACTGGTGCTGTCGTTTTCGGCATCGATCGCTACCGGTGCTATCGGTGCGGCGGGGTTGCTGACCACCAAGGTGGCGCCGTCCGGGTCGCTGGCCTTTGGCGCGGCCCTGGCCGGGTCGGGATTGGTGTTCACCGCCGTGGCCGCCGTCGCCGCGCAGCTATCGCCCAGCGCCCGAGTGACCCGGGGTATCGCGTTCGCCGTGCTCGGCACGATGTTCGCGCTTCGGGCTGTCGGTGACGCGGGATCGGGTGCGCTGTCCTGGTTTTCCCCGCTGGGATGGTCACTTCAGGTCAGGCCCTATGCGGGGGATCGCTGGTGGGTGTTGCTACTGCATCTGGCGACGGCCGCCGCGCTGACCGTGGTGGCCTATCGGCTGCTCGCGGGCCGCGACGTCGGCGCCGGGCTCATCGCCGAACGCGCCGGCCCCGCCACCGCCGCACCCTGGCTGGGCAACGTCTTCGGGCTGGCGTGGCGGCTTGACCGCGGCGCGCTGCTGGTCTGGACCGTGGGGCTGGTGCTCTACGGGCTGTTGATCGGCAGCGTGGTACACGGCATCGGACAGGAGTTGGGCAGTGGCACCGCAGTACGAGACATCGTCGCACGGTTGGGCGGCACCAGCGTGCTGGAGCAGGCCTTTGTCGCGGTGGGCTTCACCATGCTGGGCATGATCTCCGCCGCGTTCGCCGTCTCGGTGTCGCTACGCCTGCACCAGGAGGAACTCGCCCAGCGCGCCGAGACCGTGCTCGCCGGATCGGTGTCCCGGATTCGGTTACTGGCAAGCCATTTGGTGATCGCGCTGGCCGCGCCCGCAGCGGCGATACTGCTCTCCGGCGTGGTCACCGGCCTTTCCTACGGCGCCGCCGCCGGCGACCTCGGCGGCAAGCTGACCACCGCTGTCGCCACCGCGGCGGTCCAGCTGCCGGGCGTCTGGCTGCTGTCCGCGGTGACCATCACATTGTTCGGTGTGGCACCGCGGTTCGCCCCGGTGGCGTGGGGCGTGCTGGTCAGCTTCGTCGCGTTGTACCTGCTTGGTTCGTTGTCGGGGTTCCCGCAATGGGTGCTGGACTTGGAACCTTTCGCACACACTCCGCGAGTTGGCGGCAGCGACTTCAACACCGAGCCACTGCTGTGGCTGCTGGCTATAGATGCGGGATTGATCACGTTGGGTGCCATGGCTTTTCAACGGCGTGATATGCGGAATTAGCCGATAACATCGGGAGGGGAAATGAAAACTGGTCTGCGGGCCGTGATCTCTGGGCTGGCCGGTCTGGTTGTGTTCGGATTCTTGCTGTTTTACCCTGCGGGTACTTTCAACTATTGGCAAGCATGGGTTTTCATCGCCGTATTCACCGTTGCAACGATCGTGCCCAGCATCTACCTGGCCCGGACAAACCCGGCCGCGCTGCAGCGGCGCATGCACGCGGGACCACGCGCGGAAACCAGAACTGCCCAAAAATTCATCATCGTGGGCGCGTTCGTCAGCGTCATCGGCATCATGGTGCTCAGCGTGCTAGACCATCGATTCGGTTGGTCGGCTGTGCCGATGGTGGTATGCGTGGTCGGCGACCTACTCGTCGCGACCGGACTCGCAATCGCCATGCTGGTGGTCGTCCAGAACAGTTACGCCGCCGCGACGGTGACGGTGGAGGCGGGCCAGAAGGTGGTGTCCAGCGGTTTCTACCGGTTCGTGCGGCACCCGATGTACGTCGGCAACGTGATCTTGATGGTGGGCATGCCGCTTGCGCTCGGCTCCTATTGGGGGCTGCTGGGTGTCATCCCGGGGACGCTCGTCCTCGTTTTCCGCATTCTGGACGAGGAGAGGGCACTAGCCGCGGAGCTGGATGGATATCGCGACTACATGCAGCGGGTGCGCTATCGGCTACTGCCCCACGTCTGGTAGCAAGTCGGGTCGGAGTGGCGAAATTCGTTTGCTGCCAAGCCAGCACGTTCTAAGGTAACGGCGTGGCCAGAGATCCGACACCCGCCCTGGACCGGCCGTGGCGACGGCCGGGCGCTCTTCGGTACGCATTCACCCGGATTCGCGGAATCGTCAAACCCCCGGTCACCGTTACCGATCCCCCGGCCGACGTCCTCGTCGAGCGTGACGTCGACGTCATTACCCGCGACGGGACCGTATTGCGGGTCAACGTTTTCCGGCGATCCGGCGGGGCCCCCCGACCGGTCATCGTCAGCATCCATCCCTACGGCAAGGACGATCTGCCGACCAGGCGGCGCAAGCGCTGGACCGTCCCTCGGCTATACCGGGTGCTGCGCCAACCCAAGCCGGTGAGATTCTCCGCCCTGACCGGTTGGGAGGCGCCGGACCCCGGCTGGTGGACCGCACAAGGGTTCACCGTGGTCAATGCCGACTCGCGCGGCTGCGGTCGCTCTAACGGCACGGGGAGGCTGCTCTCCGCCCGGGAAGCCGAAGACACCTACGACCTGGTGCAGTGGGTCGCCGACCAGCCCTGGAGTGACGGCCGGGTGGTCATGCTCGGAGTGTCCTACCTGGCCATCAGCCAGTACGCCGGCGCCGCCCTGCAACCACCGGCACTGCGGGCCATCTGCCCGTGGGAAGGATTCACCGATGCCTACCATGACCTGGCGTTTCCCGGCGGAATTCGCGAGGTCGGCTTCACCCGGTTTTGGTCACGCAACGTGCGTCGTACCCGGCAGGCCTACGACCTGGAGCAGATGCAGACCGATCATCCGTTGCGCGACGAGGAATGGCGCGCAATCGTTCCCGATCTATCGGCGATCACGGTGCCGATGTTGGTCTGCGGCAGCTTCTCCGACAACAACCTGCACAGTCGCGGCTCTATCCGGGCGTTCACCGATGCCGGCTCCCGGCACGCCCGGCTCTATACGCATCGCGGTGGCAAGTGGGAAACGTTCTACTCGGAGCCCGCGTTGGCCGAGCAACTCGAGTTCTTCCGCGACGTGCTCGACGGAGCACCACCGTCGCGCAGTGTTCGCCTCGAGGTTCGCGAGGATCGCGACACCGTCGCCGCGGTACGCGAGGAGGCCGAATGGCCCCTCGCCCGCACCCGTTGGCGGCCAATGTATCTCGCCGCCGCTGGAATGCTGACGCCCGAAAGGCCGCCGAAAGCCGGCAGCATTACATTCGAAACACATTCGCGCGCAGCATGTTTCAACTGGACAGTGCCATTCGACATCGAACTGACCGGTCCTATGGCGGCCCGGCTCTGGGTGCAACTGGACGGCGGCCAAGACGCGAACCTGTTCGTTGGCGTGGAGAAGTGGCGCGACGGGCGGTTCGTCGGATTCGAAGGGTCCTACGGCTGGGGCCGCGACCGGGTCACCACCGGCTGGCAGCGGGTCGCGCTGCGCGAGCTGGACCCCGAAGCCTCCCGGCCCTGGCAGCCGGTCCCGGCGTGCGTCCGGGCGCGGCCGGCTACCCCGGGCGAGGTGGTCGCGGTTGATGTCGCCCTCGGTCCGTCGGCGACGTTGTTTCGTGCCGGAGAGCAACTGCGCCTGGTGATCGCCGGTCGATGGTTATCCCCGCGCAACCCGCTCACGGGTCAATTCCCTGCCGCCTATCCGGACTCGCCGCGCAGTCGCATCACGCTGCGCTGGGGCCCGCGCTACGACGCCCACCTATTGGTCCCAGAAATCCCTTGACCGCATCACGGCCGGGCAAGCCGGCAGCGCCCTGGCCTGCACCGCGCCGCTACCAAACCACTGGAAACCGTACCGGGTGTGATGAACGCGGCCACCAAGCATGATCGGACGCTGATCGGCGGCTGACCACTCACCGGTATCGTTCGACACGCTTCAGATCCAGACGCCCTTGCCCACCGCGACCACGCCGCCGGCGCTGACCGCGAACCTTTCCCGGTCTCGGTCCAGGTCCACCCCCACCATCTCACCGGGCCCCACGACGACGTTCTTGTCCAGGATCGCGTGGCGTACCACCGCGCCACGGCCGACCCGGGTGCCGGGCATGATCACACTGCCCTCCACGATGGCGCCGTCGTCGACAACGACATTGGACGACAACACCGAGTTGCGCACCGAGGCCGCCGAAATGATGCTGCCGGCACCGACCACCGACTCCTGCGCCGAACCTCCGTTGACAAATTTCGCCGGCGCCAGGTTCTCCGACTCACCCCGGATGGGCCAGCGCCGGTTGTACAGGTTGAACACCGGGTGCACCGACACCAGATCCATATGGGCGTCGTAGAACGCATCCAGCGTCCCGACGTCACGCCAGTAAGCCCGGTCCCGGTCGGTGGCACCCGGCACGTCATTGTCGGAAAAGTCGTACACCGCCGCCATCCCGTCCGCCACCAGCCGCGGGATGATGTCCCCGCCCATGTCGTGATCCGAGTGATCATCCTCGGCGTCGGCGCGAATTGCGTCGATCAGCACCTTGGTGGTGAACACGTAGTTGCCCATCGAGACGAACGTGCTGGTGGGGTCATCGG
>NZ_MVIF01000131.1 GCF_002086675.1 Mycobacterium persicum | reverse complement strand
CCCCGACGAGCAGACCGTCGACGGGACCGAGAAGGAGGCTGCCTGAAAATTCGATCCACAGGTATTGACTATTGCTCGTCGATCTCTAGGAAATGCGCAGACCGTCAGATAACGTTCACTGAAATCTGTTGTCGTGCAATGGAGTTACGATCCTTTACCGGTAACCCGCGACAGTCGATTCCGTCGAATTCCTCCCTGTGCACAGTAGCGCCGGGGCGTGCGGCTACGCACTCCCGCGAGGAACCTGGCGGCGGCACGCGAGCCGGATCGGGAGGGCGTGTAGCCGAGGCCCCGGTCAGCGTCTTCGGGACCGGCGGCGCTGAGTGGCCCGATTAAGGCACAGGATGGACTTCCACGAAGAACTTTGTGCCAGATGACATTCCGTTGATGATTGCGTCGAGACCTGCGGTACGCCCCTTGCCTTCGCTGTCCAACGTCCACTCACTCACCGCTGGCGCGTATAGGCCGAGTCGGGCTAGTTCGTTCGCCAGTGGCTCGCATGCGCGCAACGTGCAGCCCGCGATCTCAAACACAAAGGCTGAAGGCATTGACCTGCCAAACCACTGCGCCCCAGCGGATTCCATATACTGGCGTAGCTCCTCTGCCTCCGGATTTCGGTTGGGCTTCCCATCATTGTGGGTGCCGCCAAGGCTATTCGCAGCCACCCGCAACACGCTCTCAACGGAGTACTGAACGTCACTCAACGTCAAGCCTATGGGGTGGGCAAGAAAGTCCTTGCGCGTCAGTTCCAGCACCTGCTCGCCTGGCTCAGAGGGCTCGCCTCTCATGAGCCCACCTTGGAACCCTGCGCCGATGTTCACTCGCTTCGTGTCAGGGTGAACGGCGTGCATCGCGGCCCAGGACTTGTCGAGCTCAGCGGAGGGTTGGTACGGATTCGGCTTAACAACGCGAAACTTGGCCACCATCGAGGTTGCCATGCTCGCGTCTTCTAGAAGGTTCTCCAGGAGGATCTGCCGTAACAGGCTGGAGACCTTCAGCAGCTGGTACTCGGAGGGGTTGCTGCTGAGTTTCTGCCTGATGTCGATAAGGGTCTCGACGAACAACTGCTCAACTTGCATTGCTTGGTCTTTCCGGTACTCCGCCGGATGATCGACACCAGGCGAAGATGTCCAAGATACGCCGATATTACATACTTGTCATTCCGGATCTTGACTTGTCTCAACTATGCAGCTCAGCATCCCGCGAAGGTGCATCATTCACACCTTCTTGAAGATGAGGAAGAGACAGAGCCAAGCAGAAGGACGAGCAGGAGGCGAATGAAGATGCCCGGTCTCATTCTGTCCTGTCATCAGCGACCTGCGAATTTGCCAGGGTGACTAAGACGCCTGGGTGGCGTCATCGTCTCAGTGACGTCGTCATTTCGGTCGCAGCGGGGAACAAAGAATCGCACGAAATCGCGATGGGTCGCACCTACGTTGAATTCATGCGCCCCGCGGCACACTAAGACCACAACAGAATCGGCGACCACGCCCCCACTCCGACTCCGTTCGGGGGCAAAGCTTCAGAGCGCACGAAGTCGATTTATCGGCGTTGGTTTGAATGGGTTGCCGTCCGTTGTTGCGGCGCCGGCGATCTGAGCGATCCTCTCTTCGCTGAAGCCCTTCGCGATCAGGGCGTCACCGATGCGGGTTGGGAACTCCGGTCGCTCGGCGGGGATGAATTCGCTGGCGGGCTCGTTTGTCTTCCAGCCGCGGGCGTTCATCATTTTGTAGAAGCGAGTCCGCTGCTCGGGGGTCACTGTCTTAATGGCGTGGGCGCGCTCGACGAGCGCCTGCATCGATACGCCCCACTCACGTTTCAATGCGACGAGCGAACCGAGATCCACCTTTCGAAGTTCCGCACGAATCTCATCCAGCGGCATTAGAAGCTCTGCGGCGAACCGATTGGCTTCGCTCTCCATGTCGTCGGTTGCCACGTTGGAATGCAGCACCAAGTGACCGAGCTCGTGGGCCTTGGTGAGACGTTTGCGGTCGGCCGGTGCGTTTGCGTTGATCAGCATCACCGGGTGGTCGCCGACCCATTGGGACAGACCGTCGATGCGGTGCGTACCAAAGTCTTCTTCGAATACGAGCACACCGGCACCTTCGAGCCAGCGCGTCAGGTTCACCACCGGCCCCAGCGGCATTCGCCACTGTGCCCGGATCAGCCGCGCGGCGTGCTGCGCGGGCACGTCGTCGGGGTCGAACGTCGGAACGTGTTGCTCACTCCTGATCGAGATCTCCTCGAACAGAAAAGACGCGTGGACCCGCAACAAATTCAGCCGGGCTTCCATTTGCCGCCACAGCGACGCCTTGGTGGTCTTTTGCCGGCGCATGTGAGCGTCAACAGCGAGGGCTCCGCGGAAGCGATTGCCGTGGGTGAGTAGTTGCTCGGTGACGCCGAGTGCCTTGGCCAGCGCGGCTACTGTCTCCGGATCGGGGTCGCGGTCACCGGCCTCGTACCGATTGATGGTTGGCTGTGTGGTGCCCACCAGGTCGGCGAGTTCGGACTGAGTGAAGCCCCGCGCCTTCCGAGCGATCGCGAGCACATCTCCCAATCCACTCATGGCGCGCTCGCTTCTCCTTCGTCTTCGTGGGCTTCGCTGGCAAGGCCTTCGCCCAGGTCGATCGTCGGCAGTGTCGGCTCGATCGGCCGCCACGTGACGCGTTCGCCCTCTGCGGGTTCGGTCAGCTCGATGGCCCAGATGACGTTATCTTTCCCGTCGCGAAGTGATACGACGGGTGCTTCGATCTCGCGGAGTTCGCGGTCCCAGCGGTAGCCGACGGCGATGCGGACCTCCTCGAGGCCCGGGAGGGTGTCTGCGGTCTGCCGCCAGAATTCGATCGCCGTGCGGGTCGGGTAGGTGCTGATCTTGTCACCGGCGGAGTGACGCTTGATTCGTAGCCGAAGGTGGATGCCGATCGCGATCTCACGAGTCGGGCCCTTCTCGATGACGTCGGCGACGACGTCGTTCTCGATTATGGCAACTAGCCGTGCCCAGATGCGGTCGTGTATGAGGTTCGACAGGCAGCGGGCGTGCATGGTGGGGAACCAGCCCGGCCGCCAGGCTTGCATGTCGTGGTAGTCGGTGCGGGCGCCACGGACGGCGGCGACGAGGGATTCGAGGAACTTGTCGCCGAGTTCGTTAGTGACTTCCTCGTCAGTTGGGTAGGGTAGTGAAAACATACCGGAAATTATACCGGGATGTTTCGACAGCCTCGGGCGACTCGCGATTCGCAGTACCGGCGCATCGAGGGCCCCTGGGACAATCGAGGAGGGTGATGTGCGCGTCTCGCGCCTGCGGCTGAAAGACTTCCGCGGTTGGTCGGAGCTGGATCTTCGACCCGGGGGACACGTGGTGCTCGCGGGCGTGCCCAGATCGGGTCGGAGCGACCTGGTTGCCGCGCTCATGAGACTGTTGGATCCCGCGTACATCCGCGTGCAGCCGTCGCTCACCGACATTCGACGGCATCGGAGCGGCGCCCCGACGGCGGCCGATGACGCGTCCACACCGGACGGCTCCGGCGCGCCGCCGACCCCTCCCGAGGATCAGGCCGCCGACGCTGCAGGAGCCGGGCCTGCCGGCGGGACCGCCGCAGATGAACCGGCCCTGGCGCCCTACGCCGAAGTCGAGGTGACCCTGGTCGACCTCGACGCAGAGCTGGAACAATTGTGCGACGGGTTTCTCGAACCGCTCGACGTCGACGACCAGATTGACGACAGCGGCAACGCGGCGTTCAACGCGAAACTCGGGGTGCGGCTCTGCTATCGCGTCACTTACGACCCGATCGCCGACAGTCTCGAGCATGTTGTTTACTACCCGGCTCGTAGCGATCCTGCGGCAGCGCAGTATGCGCGTGTTCCCGGTGCGACCCGGCGGGCACTGCCCGTCATCGTCCTCTCGGCGCAGCGCCCGCTACAGTTGAGAGCCGAGGGTGCACTGCGACGGCTGGTCGATGAGCGCGACGTTGAGGGCGCGTCCGAGGCGTTCCGCGCGCTCGAGCAGTCGGTGGCCACCGCGACGGCCGCACTCGCGGCGCATCCCACAATCTCGGCGACCGTCGACGACGTCCTGCAGGTTGGGAATCTCTCTCACCACCTCACAGGGACGCCAATGACGGCCGAGGCGGTGCGGTTTCAGCCGGAGGACGGCTCTCTGTCGGCTCTGCTGCGCACAGTGCAGCCGGCGCTGGAACTCGACGACGCGGGACTGCTAGGCCTGTCCAACCACGGGTCGACGACATCGGCGGTCCTGGCCGCGGCCGAGGCGCTGCTTCTCGCCACCACCACCGATCGCGCCGTCGTGCTCGGAGACGATTTCGGCGATGGGCTCGACGCGGCCACCTCCGAACATCTGGCCGCATCGTTGCGCGCCGCCGCGGCGCAGGTGTGGCTGTCTACGCGGCGGCCGGAAGTGGCACGCGCCTTCACTCCCGCCGAACTGGTGCGGCTCGCGCGCCTCAAGGGAGCCCGGAGCCACCACCAGCTCGCGGCGCCGATCGACCGGAAGGAGATCGCGGTGCGGCGCCTCGTGCACACTCAACTGCTGCCCGCGCTCACGGCGCCGGTAGTCGCGATCGTGGAGGGCCCGCACGACCTGACGACCTTCACCGCGGCGGACCGGCACCTGGGAGCCGCGCGCTCGACCCTGGCGGCGGTGGGTGTCCGTCTCGTATCGGCGGACAACGGTTCCGGCGGCGGAACCGGTCAGATTCCGAGAGTGGCGGATCTCGCGCGAGCACTGGGCTTTCGCGTCGTCGCGCTCATCGACCGCGATCCGGACAAGACCTCGCCGACAGTGCTGGCCGACATCGAGGCCGCGTGCGACGTCGTCGTCCGACTTCCTCCCAAGGCCGCGATCGAACAGGCGCTGCAGTCCGGTGTCGACGCCGTACACCTCCGCGCCGCCGCGGGGGTGCTGCCGGCGTACGGAATTCCCGATCCGTCCTCAGGCGTGTCCGACGGCGATCTGTCGAAGGCCGTGTCGCCTGTTCTTCACAAGAAGGGTCTGCACGAGCAGTTCCTCGACGCCCTGGTCGAGAGTTCGGGCGCGCTACCTCCGATCATCGAGGAGGCTCTCGCCGCCGTGAGCCGTGTGGCGTCCGCCACCTACAGAGGGCCGCGTCGTGTCGACCTGCCTTCGCCCGGCGCGACGGGCGCGGGAGCAGCGCCGTGACCTACATCCCGGTCGGAACGCAGAACGATGTGATCGAGTCGACGGCGGCAGTGACCATCGTGCTGGGGGGAGCCGGCACGGGTAAGACGACAACGGCTGCTGCTGCGGCGGCGGCCCTCATCCGCGCCGACGACGCGTCGCGCGATGCGCTGCGTCGCAGGATGCTGATCAACAAGGCGGTGTCGCCGTTGCCGCCGCGGGCCAGAGTGGTCCTCCTGTCCTTCTCACGGACCGCGGTCGCACAGGTCATCGAGCGGGCGGGGCCCGTGGTAGGGCCGTTGCTCAACCGCATGGACGTCGTCACCTTTCACGGGTTCGCGTGGCGCGTCGTCACCGACTGGGGCGCGGCATACGGCCATCCTCCGCCGCTGCGGATCCAGTCGGAGGCGGAGTACCGGGTACAGGGCGCCGTCACCGACAGTCTGCGCTACGCCCAGCTCATTCCGCTGGCACTCGACATCCTTAGCAACGACGCGGTGTCCGCCTACTACCGCCGGCGCTACGCCCTGGTGATCTGCGACGAGTTCCAAGACACCAGCGACGAGGAGTGGCGGTTCACGCAGGCCGTCGCGCCGACATCGCGCCGAATTCTGCTCGGCGACGTCAACCAGTGCATCTACGCCGAGATGAAGGGAATCGCCCCAGAGCGACGGGTGGAAGAGGCCCTACGACTTCCCGACGCGGTCCGCATTGACCTACCGGTCACCAGCCATCGCGACCCGACGGGCGTGCTGCCGGCGGCGGCCGACGCGGCGCGCGAACGGCGGTTCGACGACGCGGCCTTGATTGGTGCCGTGACCAGCAGGCGTCTCGTCGTCACCCGAATCGGGGCGACGGCCCGGTACGAGACCGCGATGGAAATCATCGCCGCCGAACGCTCGGCGCGGCACACCGTGAGTGTGTTCACGCACACCAATGCCGCGACGACGGAACTGTCGGACGCATTGACCGAGCATGGCGTACGCCACGAGCAGGTCGGCCTCTCCGAGGCGTACGGAGAGGCACTGAACGCGCAGGCAGCCATGCTCCGTTACGCACTTTGCGGCGTCCCCGGCCGATCGGCGCTCGCGGTATACGTCGCCGCGAACTACCGGGCGCGCACTCCGTTGGCCCAACAGATTCTGCAGGGGACGAACCCCGCGTTCGAACGCGTTCTTTCGGACCTGACCGGCGATCTCCTCGCTGCGTCGACCCCATTGGACGTCGACCGGCTCGGCGACGTCGTCTCGGGCGCCTACGCGCGTCTCGGGACACACCGCGGTCAGGAGACCTGGACCCTCGCCGCCCGTCGAATGCGGGCGGCGCTGCGGCACCTCCGCGAAGGCGAGCCCTTCAGCGCGGTCGAAGCGGAGTTGGAGCAATTGCGCCATGCCGCGCTGGTGGGCAACACAGGACTGCGACCGCATCCTGTGCAGGTTATGAATTTGCATCAGACAAAGGGGAGGGAGGCCGACGTGACGATCCTGCTATTGCAGGACGACGAATACCACGGCAAAGAGGGCCCCCCTTACCCGACGCTGTCGCGGCTGCTGTACGTAGTCCTTACCCGGGCACGTCGACGCGCACACCTCGTGGTTCCCGACCGAGTGCATCCGCTTTGGTCGCCGCTCATCGACACCCATGATCGAGTGGTCGAGGAGATGACGCCTGCGGGCTGACCCGGTGCCACGGAATGCGCTGCGGTGAGAATCGAGTCCCGATAGCAGCTGGTAGCGAGGTGGGTGCGGCGGCTCGAAATCAAGGACTTCCTTACGGGTAGGCGGACCCACAATGTGGAGAGCCCGCACTGCACCGACCCCATTGGGATATGGCTGGCCGGTTCCTTCCCGAACGACGCGACGGAATGGTGTCCATCGCGGCATGCCGGTATGGTCGGAAACGACGTCCCACTTGCTGGCGAAGCCGTGACACGGAGTTGATAGGTCCTGCTCATTTGGACCTCAGCTCGTTACTGATAACCGACGTCGAATCCTACTGATCAAAAGGTACTTCCGACTGGTCGTTGTCCTCGGCGATGGTTACTGCGGGATCATTGATTTCGCGTAGGCGGGTCGCCCAGCGTTGGTAGGCATATTGCCGTGAGATACCCAGCGTGGCGGCAATTTTAGCCCATGAAAGTCCTGCGAGTCGTCCTTGTAGTACCACCTGGGCGAGTTGTTCTTCGGCCACTCGAATGGCGTCCCGCGCTTCGTCGAGTGCCGTCGCTGCCGCTCGGATGGATTCAAGGTGGATGTCGTAGAGCCGGACTGGGGGATCGAGGTCGGACAGCGTACTCGCGACCGCGTCGGTGCCGGGTTCGTCAACGGCGTTGGACTGAAGATCGTTGGGTTCGTCAGCATCCACTGTGCGTCCTGTGGGTTTGGTCGGGGCGGGTTTCCGATCGGTGGCGGATGCGTACTGCATCCAGGTGTTGCCGGCTTCGGCGGCGTGTCTTTGGGTGACTTGGTCGCTGTAGCCGAGCATTTCGGCGACGACCGCTGGCGGGATGGCGGTGACGAGTTCGCGAAGTGCCCCGTTGCGAGAACCCAGCAGGTTGATGCCCAGTTGTCGAAGCCGTTGCATGATCGACTGCGGGTCGACGTGACGGCCCGGTCGGTTGCTGGGAAACAGCCAAGGCGTCCCTACGGCTCCGCCGGTGGTGCGTTGATTAGGCCGGTTGTAGAGGTGGTGTTGCAGTTGAGAGGCGAACGGTTCGGGGACGGGTGTGGGTTCTTTGCCCAGGGCGATACGGGTCTCGGCGCCTACCCGTATGACAGCGGTGGCCTGCAGGCCGGCGATCTTGGTGAGGGGCTGGGCGTAGAGCAGCAGCAGGATGCCGGCGATGCGGTAGGGAAGGCTTTCGGAGTCACCGGTGAGCAGCTCTTTGAGCCACGCGAGGCGCTGATCTTGGGTGACTGTCGGCGATGTTTTGGCTTGCCGGTGCTCGATGGTCACCGAGGTGTTGATCTTGCTGTGTTTGGCCCAGACGAAGAATGTCCGGACCAGGTGGCGAGTGGTCGGACCTGACGCCAGGTATTCGTCGATGTCCTGCTGGCTGCAGGTGGTGGCAGTGCGGGCGTGGGTCTGCTCGAGCCAGGCAAGGAATTTGATGGTTTCGGTGATCTCTTGTTTAGCTGCGCGTTTGGGCCCGTCGGTGCCCTGGCCGGGCTTGGACTCGCTGCGCAAGCGGCGCAGGTGATGCCAGGTGGCGAATTGCTCCACGGGCGCTCGTACTGCGGGGGAGTCGATGGGGTCGAGTTTGGTGGCCAGCCACCCTTCGAATCGTGCGAGGTGTTCGTCGCGTGGCGGGAGCAGGTTGTGGTGTTGCAGCATGCTGCGCAGGTGGCCGATGTGGCGCCCGGGGCCGGCGGCATCGAGGCCATCGTGGGTGAGCGGTATTGCGCCGGAGGTGATTCCGCCGAGCAGCTGCAGCACCTGGATGTTGCGTTTCCAGGTGAGGATGCTTTCGGGTCGGTCGACGCCGCAGAGTACTTCGAGCAGGGTTTCCATGGCGGCTGGGTCGGCAGGATGGTGCATCAGGATTTTGCACAGGTCATCGCGCAGGGCGCATCGGGCGCATTCGCCGCGGCGGTGGATTTCTCCTTCGTGTCCGCAGGTTCGGCAGGTGTAGTCGCCGGGGATAGCGGCGCAGGTCACGCAGACGGGCCGCGGGTCGGTGCTGTTGAGTCGGCCCGGCAGGACGCCGTCGTGCCCGCAGTTGGGGCAGATGTCGTGGGTGCGCATCGCGGTGTAGAAGCAGCTGTTGCAGAGCTGGTCACCGGGCCATTCGACCCGCAGTTTGTTGGCTTTGCGTTGGCAGCGGCTGCATTCGTAGTGGCCTGTGGTGACGGGTGGGCGTCCGCGGCGTGTGGATCGTGGCTTGGGGCTAATCGGGGCCATCGGTGATGATCCGTGCCCGCCGTGGCCGGACTGACTTGTTGAGTTCGACCACGTTCGGCGGCGGTGTGGCGGCGGTTCCGGATGCGGTCTTGCGTCGTCGGACGTCGGTGGCGGTGACGGTGACTAGGTCCTCGACGCCGCAGCCCAGGATGTCGCATAGTGCGGCCATCAATTGTAGCGAAATACGTTCGGGGCGTTGATGAACGATGCGATAGACCTGTGGGCGGGAGAGCTGTATGCCGCGTTCGGCGAGGTGGGGGATCAGGTCGGTGCTGTTGTGCATGCCGTGGGCGGCCATGAGTTCGGCCAGACGCCAGGTGTAGTCGACTTCACGTTTCATGATGACTCTTCTCCGAAGGAGAGGGCATCTTTGACGGTCTGATCGAGCATGCGGCGCAGTGTACGGGTGCGATAGTCGCTGGATACGCCGGTGTAAAGGGATGTGGTGCTGGCGAAGTCGTGGCCGGCCTGGTCTTGGACGAATTTGGCGTCCCAGCCGTCTTCGATGAGGTGGGTGATGTGGGAGCGCCGGAACGAGTGGAGATCCAGCCCGTCCGGTAGGTCGAGTTCGTCGCAGTAGCGTCGGAAGCGGCGTAGCAATGTGGTCTCGGCGATCAGGGAGCCGCGTTCGCTGGGGAACAGGTCGATGCCGTCGTCGATGTACGGCTGGCCGTGGGTGAGCCAGTCGGCGATGACCTCTGGGGTCCAGTCGAACACCGTGAACACGGTGCGCCGCTTCGGCGGTGAGCCTTTCTTGGCCTTGCCGAACCGGATCAGGACAGCGCCGTACTGGCCGAATTCGCGGGCGTGGGGATTGCGGGAGAAGTCGACGGTCTGCAGGTGGCGCAGTTCGTTGAACCGCAGCCCGTAGGAGTAGGCGATCTTGAACATCACCGAGTCGCGGTAGGCCGGTAGCCAGCCTTTCTTGCGGGAGTTGGCGATCAGGGTGACTTGCTCGTCGGCATGGTCGAAGAAGTCCTGCAGCTCCTTCTTCGTGAACGGCCGCTTTTCTGGATTCTGCTCGTTGTCCTGGACATGGGTAGCGGTGTTCCACTCGAAGAACACCTGCGCCGGGTGAGTGCCGAAACGCTGCTCGCATACCCGATCCCAGCCGTAGTCCGGGTCGGCGATGTATGAGCAGAACAATCGCAGCCCGTTCTGATAGCCGCGCACGGTCGACTGCGCCCGGCCTTTGATGCCGCGCAGATCGGCGAAGAACTCCTCGACCATCGCAGGCGTCCAGGACCAGGGGAACTCGTTGCAGTGGTCGATGAAGCGGCGCACCAGAGCGATGCGCTTGCCGATGGTCTCGTGGTCGAGGTTGCGGCACAGTTGCTGGTTGCGCCAGCCGTCGAGCATGTCCTCGACGGTCTGGGCCTCCGGATGTAGCAGCGGAACCGATCCGACGAGGACCACGCGACCGCTCTTGTCGACGGGCAAATCAGCCTCCGAGGTTGTCTCATCTGTTGCATCATTGAATCATCTAATGAATCATCTACCACATTGCCGCAGGTAGGTCCATCGCAACTTGAAGGTTCACCGACGCGTGTCGCACCGACTATCCAGGAGGGAGGTCATGCCCCCTAGGCCGCAATCACCGAAAACCCCTTGTGTCCAGGTCTTTTCGAACATCGACAACGGCTCGGCGGGTGAGTGTCACACAGATGCTGCGTGATTCATCAGATGAACACGGCGGCGATTACTTGACATAATGTCGCTTATCGGCATACGCCTTGAGAGTTGCATGAAGTGAAAGTGCGTGCACCTCTTGACGATTGGCCTTTCGACGCACGTCACGGCGTGATTCTTGTACCGATTCCTTAACGGGCTGCTACTGGTTGTAGTTGTTCATACGGATGGAAGCTTGGTTACGCACCATAGGCAGCCGACCCTAGAGCGGACCATCAACCACCCCAGCGGTACCGCCAAACATCCGTCACAGTGACGAGTTATCTTGTAGCGGCTGGGGCTAATGGATTATCACGTCACGTTCACAGCCGACCAGGCTACGGGCGCCCGTCGGCATGAACTCCGGTACGGCGTGACCGATGCCGATCAATTTTGGTCGCCGCAGCGCGGGCAATCGAAGACCGTAATCACTCCCCGACAAAGCTGATTCCGGTCGGGTGGAACCTAGCTGATGCCCCACTCGGGCCTGCCGCATCGCCCTGCGATGGACCGCTCACCGTCGTGCCCGCGCTATCGGCAATACGTCACTGTGACGAATTGTCCTACCCCGTCTGCCCTACCCGTCTCACCCGTCACTTGTATCCGCGTTACCCTGTTGGCAGCCGCCATCGTAAGGCATGTCACGACACCGAGATCACGCGAAACCGCGGTAGATGCAGCGGCGACAGCCTGTGGCGAGGCAAGGTATGCCGACCTGGCGGATTCACCGGCGACAGTTCGCGGGCAGTTTCAGTCGCCGCGGCCGGCACCACGATCGGGTGCGCTCATGTCCCCGGTCTCTGGGACGCCATCGGCTAGCCCGTAACGCAGGAACAAAATACCGTTCGGACTGGCTACCGGCGGTTCGAGAAGGGTGACGTTGGTGGGCACCGCACCGCCGTCGAACACCTTCTTCCCAACGCCGAGCACGATCGGGTGCACCCACAGGTCGAGACGGTCAAAAAGCTTCTCGCGCAGGAGGGTCTGCACCAAGTTCAGGCTCCCGACAACCTTCACGTGCTCGTGCCGTTCACGGATGTCACGTACCGCGCCTACCAGATCCCGGCCGAGCTGTGTGGACCCGGTCCACGAGAGGTCGGGCCTGCCGCGGGAGGCCACGTACTTGGGAACGCTGTTGAATAGCATGGCGATCTCGCTGTCCTCGCCATCCTCGACGTGCGGCCAGTAAGCGGCGAAGATCTCGTATGTCCGCCGGCCAAGTAGGAGTGCGTCCGTGCCTTCGTACGCGGCACCGACCTGCGCGCCGGCGACCTCGTCCAGCAGAGGCGCCTGCCAGCCGCCGAACGGGAACCTCACGGGGTCTTCGTCGGGCCCCCCGGGCGCCTGACCGACGAGGTCGAGGGTCGCGAACAGCTCGATGTGGATGAGTCCCATGCCCTACTCCCGATGAGGTGATTTGCTCGGTCCGTAGGTAGACCTGCGAGCGTCGGCAGACTCATCGCTGCGACGGCATGCCGCGCTGGTGTCGACCAGCACATGTTCAGCATTGATCGGCAGCCCGGGGCCCAGACCGCGTCGGCGTCGATCTCTGGACCGAATCGGAGTGAATCGGGACTCGACGTCGGCCCTGCGTCCTTAGCTCCGGGACGCGGCCACATAGAAAGGTTGACTACAACTAGCACATCGCATATGTCTGCACATCATATTTATGTCTGCATCGAATATGCTCCTAGATCAGATATGTCAATGTATCTTGCTTACGAGGGCCTCGAACGACGGGCCGAAATCGGGCTAGGGAGGTAGCTGGTTTATGAACTTCTTGGTGTTGCCACCAGAGATCAACTCGGCGCGGATGTTCTCGGGCGCCGGCTCGGCGCCCATGTTGGAGGCCGCAGCAGCTTGGAATGCGTTGGCATCAGAGCTCGATTCGGCGGCGGAGTCGTTTTCCTCGATGACCTCAGGCCTGGCCGCCGAGGCGTGGCAGGGTCCGGCGTCTTCGGCGATGCTGGTCGCCGCTGCGCCCTACGAGGGCTGGTTGAGAACAGCGTCGTCCCAGTCCGTTGGGGCCTGTGCGCAGGCCCGAGCGGTCGCAGGCGCATTTGAGTCGGCGCTTGCGGCCACCGTGCACCCGGCGGCAGTAGCGGCCAATCGTTCTGACTTTGTGTCCTTGGTGCTGTCGAATCTGTTCGGTCAGAACGCGCCGGCAATCGCGGCCGCGGAGAGCATCTACGAGGAGATGTGGGCTCAGGACGTGACCGCGATGGTCGCTTATCACGCGGGAGCGGCGGCGGCTGTTGCGCAGTTGGTCTCGCCCCCACAGGCGCTACAGAGCCTGCCCAACTTCGGCTACGGCAACACCGGCCAAGGCAACATCGGCTTCTTCAACGACGGCACCCTCAACGTCGGCATCGCCAACCTCAGCCCCCACTTC
>NZ_MVIF01000130.1 GCF_002086675.1 Mycobacterium persicum | reverse complement strand
GCGGCGGCATAGGGGGCACCGGCGGTGCTGGCGCCTCGGGCGGTTCGGGCGGCAGTGGCGGTGACGGCGGCTCTGCCGAAGCCAGCGCGAACCGCACTGCCGCCGGCGGCACCGGCGGTGGAGGCGGGGACGGTGGGCTCGGCGGCACCGGCGGTACCGGCGGTGGCGGCGGCTCGGGTGGCAACGGTGGTCGCAGTGGGCTGCTGTTCGGCAACGGCGGTGCCGGCGGCGTCGCCGGCACCGGCGGCCAGGGTGGTGCCGGCGGCACCGGTGGTCAGGGAGGTGTCGGCGGCACCGGTGGTGACGGCGCCGGCGTGACCCCAAACAATGGCGCTTTCGGCGCTGGCGGATCCGGAGGCACTGGCGGCGACGGCGGCGCGGGTGGCACCGGAGGCAACGGCGGCGGCACCGGTATCGGCGGACTCGGCGGTTCGGGAGGTTTGCTGATCGGCCAAGCGGGCGTCAACGGCTCCGCTGGCGGTGGCGGTGCCGGCGGCGCCGGTGGCAGCGGCGGCGGGCTGGGCGCCGGCGGTACGGGCGGGACCGGAACCACCCAGAACGGAGGCGATGGCGCCGACGGCAGCATCGGTGCTGACGGCCTGTCTGGCCAACCGGGTTAAACCAGGGCTCACCACGCGGGCCGGCACGTACCGTGCAACCTGATACCGTCCTAATACGGTCCTAATACGGTGTTGTGATGGCAGGTCAGCATCAACGACACCCGGGCGGCGGATTCAATCCCCCCGAACCGACCACCAAGGGTGGGCCCGACTACGGCCGGTTCATCGACGCGGTGCGCAAGCTGCAAGACCATGCCCGGGCCGCCGATGCCCCCGACGACGTGATCACCGAGGCCGCCGACCTGCTGGAGAAGGTGTCGGCACTGCTGACGCCGTTCGACGCCGACGAATGGCACTCGCCGTCGGGCCGGCGGATGGACCTGTTCGTGCGCGGCAACATCCTGACCGTGCCGATGTCGGCGCGTAAGACCGACGACGGCCGGATCCACGGCTGGGCCCGATTCGCCCGATTTCACCTGGGCCGCAACGCCGCCGTGCACGGCGGGGCGCTCGGGTTGCTTTTCGACACCGTCCTGGGTTTGACGGCGTCGGTGCTCACCGGCAGCACCCGGCAACGCACGGCCTACCTCACGATCAACTACCGCAATATCGTGCCCATCGAAACAAAGTTGCAGGTCGACGCGGGAGTCGACCGGGTCGACGGGCGCAAGATCTTCGTCTCCGGCCGGTTGACCGACGGCGACACCGTGCTGACCGAGGCCGACGCGTTGTTTGTGCGGCTCAAGCCCGGGCAGCCTTAGTTCTCAGCCTTAGTTCCCAGCAGGCGCCACAAGCCGGCGGCGTCGGAGTCGATCGCCTCGACGATGTTCTCGGTGCCCCGCGAGTCCCACACCGCAGGTCCACAAGCGGAGAGTTTCTCGCGGCTGACCTCGTCCGGACTGGTTCTCATGTTCCCGGCTCCGCCGTGGGGAATGTCGCGTTCGGCCACCAGCTCGCGGCCGTCGCGCAACCTCACCCGCACTCGCGCCGGAAACGTCATCGTGAACGCGTCGAGTGCCGCCGGCGCCCACGGCGGTCCGGTCGCGGCGCGGCCGGCGGCACCGATCCCGCGCGCTCGCAGGGCGCGCAGCACGGCCATGCCGTCGCCGACACCAACACGAATCCCCTTGTGCCCGCGGCGAGTTCGTCGAACAGCGGCGAGCAGCCGGCGGGTTGGCGTGCCGGCCGTGATCGCGCGCACCGGAAGCAGCGGCGCCATCGCCTCGGCCGTGCGCAGGGTAAGGGACCAGTCGTGGCGCACCGACACCCGGTCGGCCACCTCGGCGAGCTCGCGGTGGTGGGTGGCCAGCCACTCCTCGTTGACCTCGACGGGCGTGAGCCGGCCGGCGACCAGCGTGACCGCGACGGTCCACGGGATCGAGAAGCTGATGGTCACCGGCGTGGGCATCCGGACGGCCGTGTACCCGTGCGACATGGCGTCCATTCCGCACGTCAGCACGCCCGCCTCGACGACGACCGACGCGACGTCGGCGGCCGGCGGCGGCCCGAGTTCAAGCAGCGCATCGACGGTTGTATCAACATAGGCGCACCCCGGGTAGCGCTTGATGCTCATCGTCCGGGTCGCCCATCCGGAGCCAAGGCCGCCGAGAAGCGCGGGCAGCGGCGCATAGCAGAACGCATCGAAAAAGCCCTGCGGATGGTCCAGGGCATCCAGCGGACCGGTGACGCCGCGGGCAGCGAGTCGGGCGGCCCGCATCCCGGCCAGAGTCGGCTCGGCCGCCGTCAGTAACTTCGAGTCGGGCGCCATGAACCCGGGCACCGTGGCGCGCGGAGCTTGGTAAAGGGCAAGCGCCAGGGCATGCGCCAGCCGGCCGGTGTCCAGCCCGAGCAGGCGTCCTGCGGCGACCGCCGATCCGGCGGCGTGCACGAACGACCACAGCTGACCATTGAGCGGTCCGAGCAGGCAGGCGCCGCCCAACCGGGCCTCGAGTTCGTTAGCCGCAATCTGGGCGGTGAGTTGCTCGGCCGCCGAGGCGCCGGTCTCGGCGGCCAGCACTACCGGCACCAGCACGGCGGAGTGGCCGGCGTGAGCGAAGCACACATAGTCGTCGAAATCGAGCGCGATCGACAACGCGGCCGCCGCATACAGGGCAGCGTCGACGGCGACCGAGCGGGGCAGCCCTGGCACGAGAACCGGGCCGTCCCCGGCCCAGGTTTCGACGCCCGCGAGCACCCGCCGGGATGCGACGTCGCCGGTCGAAGCGGCCACGGCGGCGAACACGGATCGGCGTTGGGCGCGGCAGAGGTCGACCACCGCGTCCGGGACGTCGTCGAGACGAAGGTCAGCGACCCATGCGGCCAACCGTTCGATGGTCGTCACCACGATCGCACGGTAGGCGCGCATCGATCGACGGGTCAATCCGCGTGGTCGGGCACACCGATAGCATGGTCGCGTTCGTTCCGACACGCCCCAGCCTTGGAGACCACCCGATGAGCCCCCCCGCACACCCCGTCCCCGGAGCCGACGGCGGCGACCCGCGGCACCCGATCCGGGTTCCGGCCGGGACCACCGCGGCGGCCGCGGTCAGCGAGGCGGGGTTGCCCAGGCGGGGCACGCCCGACGCGATCGTGGTGGTGCGCGACGCCGAGGGCAAGCTGCGCGACCTGGGCTGGGTGCCCGATGTCGACGTCGAGGTGATGCCGGTGCCGGCCAACACCGAAGAAGGCCGCAGTGTGATCCGGCACTCGGCCGCCCATGTGCTGGCTCAGGCCGTCCAGGGCCTGTTCCCGCAAGCCAAACTGGGCATCGGCCCGCCCATCACCGACGGCTTCTACTACGACTTCGACGTGGCCGAGCCGTTCACGCCCGAGGATCTGGCGGCGCTGGAAAAGCGGATGCGCCAGATCGTCAAGGAGGGACAGCTATTCGACCGACGGGTCTATGCGTCTAAGGACCAGGCCCGCGCGGAGCTGGCCAACGAGCCCTACAAGCTCGAACTCGTCGACGACAAATCCGGGGACCCAGACATCATGGAGGTCGGCCCCCCAGGTAGTAATGACGAGCTCACTGCTTACGACAACCTCAATCCCCGCACCCGGCAACGTGTTTGGAGTGACTTGTGCCGCGGACCCCATATCCCGACCACCAAACACATCCCGGCCTTCAAGCTGACCCGGAGTTCGGCGGCCTACTGGCGCGGTGACCAGAGAAACGCCAGCCTGCAACGGATTTACGGCACCGCGTGGGAGTCACAGGAGGCGCTCGACCGACACCTGGAGCTCATCGAGGAGGCGCAACGGCGCGATCACCGCAAGCTGGGGGTCGAGCTGGACCTGTTCAGCTTCCCCGACGAAATCGGTTCCGGCTTAGCGGTTTTCCACCCCAAGGGGGGCATCGTGCGTCGCGAGCTGGAGGACTACTCGCGGCGCAAGCACACCGAGGCCGGCTACCAATTCGTCAACAGCCCGCACATCACCAAGGCCCAGCTGTTCCACACCTCCGGACACCTGGACTGGTACGCCGACGGCATGTTCCCCCCGATGCATATCGACGCGGAACACAACCCGGACGGCTCGGTGCGCAAACCCGGCCAGGACTACTACCTCAAGCCGATGAACTGCCCGATGCACTGCCTGATCTTCCGGGCGCGCGGCCGGTCCTATCGTGAACTGCCGTTGCGGCTCTTCGAGTTCGGCACGGTGTACCGCTACGAGAAGTCCGGCGTGGTGCACGGGTTGACCCGGGTGCGCGGGCTGACCATGGACGACGCGCACATCTTCTGCACCCGTGACCAGATGCGCGACGAGTTGCGCTCATTGCTGCGGTTCATCCTCGACCTGCTCGGCGACTACGGTCTGACCGACTTCTATCTGGAACTGTCCACCAAGGACCCGGACAAGTTCGTCGGATCCGATGAGGTCTGGGAGGAAGCCACCAACGTGCTGGCCGAGGTGGGTGCCGAATCCGGCCTGGATCTGGTGCCGGACCCGGGCGGCGCCGCGTTCTACGGCCCCAAGATCTCGGTGCAAGTCAAGGATGCGTTGGGCCGCACGTGGCAGATGTCGACGATCCAGCTCGACTTCAACTTCCCGGAGCGCTTCGAGCTGGAATACACCGCCAAAGATGGTGCGCGGCAGCGCCCGGTGATGATCCACCGCGCGCTGTTCGGGTCGATCGAGCGGTTCTTCGGCATCCTCACCGAGCACTACGCGGGGGCGTTCCCGGCGTGGCTGGCGCCGGTTCAGGTGGTCGGCATCCCGGTCGCCGACGAGCACCTGACATATCTGGAAGATGTTGCGGCACAGCTGAAGTCGTACGGGGTACGGGTCGAGGTGGATGGCAGCGACGACCGGATGGCCAAGAAGATCGTGCATCACACCAACCAGAAGGTGCCGTTCATGCTGCTGGCCGGTGACCGCGACGTGCAGGCCGGCGCGGTCAGCTTCCGGTTCGGCGACCGCACCCAACTCAACGGCGTGCCGCGGGACGCGGCGGTGGCGGCGATCGTGGAGTGGCTCGCAACCCGCGAAAACGCTGCTCCGACAGCTGAACTGGTGAAAGTGGGCAGCGGTGGGTGACGAGCAGCACGCTGACCGCGAGGACAGCACGATCTTGGATCGGGGCGTCGGTCAGCGCGACCACCTAGAGCGGCTGTGGACGCCCTACCGGATGAACTACCTCGCCGAAGCGCCGATGAAGCGCCCCGAGGCCGAGCGCTCGCAGCCGTTCACCGAAATCCCGCTGCTATCCGACGAGGAAGGTCTGGTGGTGGCCCGCGGCGAACTCGTCTACGCCGTGCTCAACCTCTATCCATACAACCCGGGGCACCTGATGGTGGTGCCTTACCGTCGGGTTTCGGAGCTCGAGGACCTGACCGAGCGGGAGAGCGCGGAGCTGATGGCGTTCACCCAGAAGGCGATTCGCGTCATCAAGAAGGTGTCGCGGCCACACGGCTTCAACGTCGGCCTGAACCTGGGCACGTCGGCGGGCGGCTCGCTGGCCGAGCATCTGCACGTGCACGTGGTCCCGCGGTGGGGCGGCGACGCGAACTTCATCACCATCATCGGCGGCTCCAAGGTGATTCCGCAGTTGCTGCGCGACACCCGCCGGTTGCTGGCCACCGAATGGGTCAGGCAGCCGTGAGCAGGAGCGGCGCGCATGAGTAAGGTGCCGTTTCTGTCCCGGGCGGCCTTTGCGCGGATCACCGATCCGCTGGCCCGGGCGCTGTTGTGGATCGGCCTGACGCCCGATGCCGTCACCATCATCGGGACCACGGCTTCGGTGGCCGGTGCGCTGGTTCTTTTCCCGATGGGCAGGCTGTTTCCCGGTGCGTGTGTGGTCTGGTTCTTCGTGCTTTTCGACATGTTGGACGGGGCCATGGCCCGGCAACGCGGCGGTGGCACCCGATTCGGCGCGGTGCTGGACGCCGCCTGCGACCGCATCAGTGACGGCGCGGTGTTCAGCGGTCTGCTGTGGTGGATCGCGTTCGGCATGCGTGACCGGCTGCTGGTGGTGGCGACGCTGGTTTGTCTGGTCACCTCGCAAGTGATCTCCTACGTCAAGGCGCGGGCCGAAGCCAGCGGCCTGCGCGGCGACGGCGGCATCATCGAACGCCCGGAGCGGTTGATCATCGTGCTCGTAGGTGCGGGAGTATCGGATTTTCCGTTCATCGCGTGGCCGCCGGCGTTGCCGGTGGCCATGTGGGTGCTGGCCGTGGCCAGCGTGATCACCCTGGGTCAGCGGTTGCACACGGTCTGGACTTCGCCCGGGGCCACCGACCGCATACCGCCATCGGGCGGTGGGACGCAAACGCAAGGTCACCCGAAACCGGGCAGCCCCGGAAAGACGCAGCAGTGACCGCCACCCCGGCCGGCGTGCAATTCCGCGGGAGCCCGCGTCGCCTGTTGACCGGTCATGCGACCGACTGGGCCTATGCGGCAGGCTGGCGGGTCGTGCGCGCGATGCCGGAGTTCGCCGCTCGCAACGTCTTCGATGCCGGGGCGCACTACGCGGCTCGCCGTGGCGGGCCCGAGCAACTGCGCAAGAATCTGGCCCGGGTCATCGGGGTGCGGCCCGCCGACGTCCCGGACGCCTTGATGCGTGCTTCGCTGGAGTCCTACGCCCGCTACTGGCGCGAGGCGTTCCGGTTGCCGACGATGAACCACCGCAAGGTGGCTCGACAGATCGACAACTCGTTCCAGGGTCTCGACCATCTGGATGCCGCGCTGGCCGCGCGCCGCGGTGTTGTGGTGGCTTTGCCGCACAGCGGAAACTGGGATATGGCCGGCATGTGGCTGGCGCAGACGTATGGCACGTTCACCACCGTCGCGGAACGACTCAAACCCGAGTCGTTGTATCGGCGTTTTATTGAGTACCGGGAACGCCTGGGGTTCGAGGTGCTCCCGCTGTCCGGCGGCGCCAAACCGCCGTTCGAGGTGTTGTGCGACCGGTTGCGGGCCAACCGGGTGGTCTGCTTGATGGCCGAGCGCGACCTGACCCGCAACGGCGTCCAGGTGGACTTCTTCGGTGAACCCACCCGGATGCCCGCGGGGCCGGCCAAGCTGGCCATCGAGACCGGAGCGGCGTTATTGCCGGCGCACTGCTGGTTCGAACCCAATAGTTGGGGTTTTCGGGTGTATCCGGCCCTGGACTGCACCAGCGGCGATGTCGGCACCATCATCCAGGCGTTGGCCGACCGGTTCGCGGCCAACATCGCCGAGCACCCCGCTGACTGGCACATGCTGCAACCGCAGTGGCTGGCTGATCTGTCGGAGGCCCGGCGGACCCGGCTGAGGCACAATTGAGGCCCAATTGAGGCCCAATTGAGGAAAGCCTGATGCGCATCGGGATGGTCTGTCCCTACTCGTTCGACGTGGCGGGTGGCGTGCAGTCGCATGTGTTGCAGCTCGCGGAGGTGATGCGCGCCCGCGGGCACGAGGTCAGCGTGCTTGCGCCGGCATCACCACATGCGGCGCTGCCCGACTATGTCGTCTCCGGTGGCAAGGCAGTTCCGATTCCGTACAACGGGTCGGTGGCACGGCTCCGCTTCGGCCCGGCGACCCACCGCAAGGTCAAGAAGTGGCTGTCCGAAGGCGATTTCGACGTCTTGCACCTGCACGAGCCGAACGCCCCGAGTTTGTCGATGCTGGCCCTGAACATCGCGGAAGGCCCGATCGTGGCGACGTTTCACACGTCGACCACCAAGTCGCTGACCCTGACGGTGTTTCAGGGCATCCTGCGGCCGATGCACGAGAAGATCGTCGGCCGGATCGCGGTGTCGGATCTGGCCCGGCGCTGGCAGATGGAGGCGCTGGGCTCGGACGCGGTGGAGATCCCCAATGGCGTGGACGTGGCGTTCTTCGCCTCCGCAGCGCCGTTGGACGGATATCCGCGGCCGGGCAAGACGGTGCTGTTCCTGGGCCGCTACGACGAGCCGCGCAAAGGCATGGCCGTGCTGCTGGCCGCGTTGCCTGCTGTTGTGCAGCGTTTTCCGGAGTTGCAGCTGCTGATCGTCGGCCGCGGCGACGAGGACCAGTTGCGCAGCCAGGCGGGCGGATTGACGCGCTACCTCCGCTTTCTTGGCCAGGTCGACGACGCCGGCAAGGCCTCGGCGATGCGTAGCGCCGACGTGTACTGCGCCCCCAATACCGGCGGCGAGAGTTTCGGCATCGTCCTGGTCGAGGCGATGGCCGCCGGTACCCCGGTGGTCGCCAGCGATCTGGACGCCTTCCGGCGGGTGCTGCGAGACGGCGAATTGGGATGTCTGGTCCCGGTCGACCCCCCGGATTCACAGGCCGCGGCGCTGGCCGATGCGCTGAGCCGGGTGCTCGACGACGACGCGCTGCGTCGCCGGTACGTCGCCGCCGGCGCTGACGCGGTTCGTCGGTACGACTGGTCGGTGGTGGCCAGCCAGATCATGCGGGTCTACGAGACGGTCGCCGGGGCCGGCGTCAAGGTGCAGGTCGCCAGCTGATGATGTGGCTGCTCGCCGCCGTCGTCGCGATGCTGTTCGTGGTGCTGGTGGCATTCGGCGCCTGGGGTTATCAGCGCGCCAACCGGCTGGACCGGCTGCACGTCCGCTACGACCTGTCCTGGCAGGCGCTCGACGGTGCGCTGGCGCGGCGCGCGGTGGTGGCGCGTGCGGTCGCTATCGAGGCCTACGGTGATGCGGCCGAGGGCAGGCGGTTGGCGGACCTGGCCGACGCGGCCGAGCGCGCCGCGCGGCAGGCGCGCGAGGCCGCGGAAAATGAGCTCTCCGCTGCACTGGCGGTGGTCGACCCGGCGTCGCTGCCGACGGCGCTGGCTGCCGAGTTGGCGGACGCCGAAGCCCGGGTGGTGCTGGCTCGCAGATTCCACAACGACGCGGTGCGCGACACCCTGGTGCTGCGCGAACGGCGCATGGTGCGGGCTTTCCGGCTCGGTGGAAGGGCGCCGCTGCCAACGTATTTCGAAATCGCGGAGCGTCCCCACGCGCTGGCCCACGGCGACCGGGCCGACCACGGTGACCTGATCCGACGCACCTCGGCGCGCGTGGTGCTGCTCGACGAGACCGGTGCGGTGCTGTTGCTGCACGGTTCGGACCCGGCGGCCAGGGAATCCGAAGGCCCCGCGGTGCCTCGGTGGTGGTTCACCGTCGGCGGTGAGGTGCGCACCGGGGAGCAGCTGGCTGCGGCGGCTGCGCGGGAGCTGGCCGAGGAAACCGGTCTGCAGGTCGAGCCGGCCGACTTGGTCGGCCCCGTCTGGCGACGCCACGACGTTTTTGAGTTCAACGGCTCGCTGCTCGACAGTGAAGAGTTCTACCTGGTGTACCGCACGCGGCGGTTCGAGCCGTCCATCGAGGGCCGAACCGAGCTGGAGCGCCGCTACATTCACGGCGCCCGCTGGTGTGACGCCACCGACATCGCGCGGTTGGTGGCCGCCGGCGAGCAGGTGTACCCGTTGCAGCTCGGCGAGCTGCTGCCCGAAGCCAACCGGCTGGCGGATGCGTCGGGCGACGCTGTGCGCAATACCGTTGTGCCGCAGTCCATTCGCTGATCGGTGCGGGGTCTCGCCGGGCCGATCTCAGGGGGAGCCGCGGCAACCACGATGACAGCGGTCGCAGCCCCACATCGGCCAGTGCGTCGTTGATGCCTTGCACGGTGCCGCGCTGCAGCGCCGCGGCCACGTCGAACACGCTGATGCCCGGGAACAGCCCGGCCGGGGTGGGAACGTCGGCCGGCCCCTGCCTGTAACCGTGTTCGAGGTTGCCGCGGCCCCAGTTCACCAGGACCTTCAAGTTGGGCTGGATCAAGTCGGCCAGCGGTTCTCCGACGAAGGGGATGGCGCGCACCGGAGCCAGCATCGGCAGATCCTGGACGGGGATCGTGATGTAGGTGGTCAGTGACCCCGGTGTCACCGGCTGAACCACACCCGTGACAACCCATTCGGGCGTGAGCGCCGGGAATTGGGAGTGCAGAATCAAGGCGCCGGCGACGGCGTTGACGTCTGCCAGGATATTGATCGGGTACTGCGGAAAATCGCTGATCCACCGTATTCGAGTGAGTAAACGGTGGTCGGATAGACATTCGCCGGCGTCGCGGGAAAGAACGTAAAGTCCGCGATCGGTATATGCACTCCCGGGAAGCGGGAACCGATCAGCACGAACGACAGATCGCTCAAGGCCGGCCGTTGGTCGGCCGGCAAGGTCGCGGGATGGCGCAGTTCTTCGCCGACGATCACGGCGCCTTGCGAGTAGCCCAGAATGGCGGTCTTTTGCCCCAAGGCGAATTGCGTCATGATCGTCGAGTTCAGGTTCGCGACGCCCTGGGCCACCGACTGGTCGAGACTTAAGCTGCCCAGACCGGTTAACGGCCACAGCTTCGACGGCGTTACCAGGAAGTTGGCGGCGTATCCGGTGAAGGCGGGGTCGACGGGGTGGATGAACAGGTCCGAAACGGCCGCGGTGTAGAAGATTCGGGGCAGCGGACTGAACGCCGTCCCGCCCAGGGTCACCACCACGCCGCCGACCCCCAGCCTTTCGAGCACGCTGGTGACGCCGACGTCGCCGTTTTGGGGGTTCGCGTAGCCGATCCAGCCCTCGCCGACGTTGACGAGGCCGATATTGCGCTCGCCGACGTTCCAGATGCCGACGTTCGCGTCGCCGGTGTCTTCGAAGCCGATGTTGAATTGGCCGACGTTGCGGGTGCCGATGTTCGCGTTGACATAGTTGTTCCAACCCGCGTTGAAATTCCCCACGTTGTCAAAGCCGAGGTTGAAGCTGCCAAGGTTGCCGTTGCCGATGTTGACGTTGCCGGTGTTCCCAGTGCCGATGTTGATGTTCGGGAGCTGCCAGCTGGCAATGGCGCTGTCGGCCGTATCCGCCAATCGTTGCGGCAGTTCCTGCCATGGCGGTAACTGCGCGACAGCTGCCGAGGCGCTCAGGTGGTAGCCCAGCATGGCGGTCACATCCTGCGCCCACATCTGCTCATATTCGGCCTCGGCGAGTGCGATCGCCGGCGCGTTTTGGCCGAACAGATTGGACATCACCAGCGACAGCAACTGAGACCGATTGACTGAGATGATCCCGGGATGCACGGTGGCGGCTGCGCCGCCTCGAACGCGCACACCGCTGATCGGGCCTGAGCGGCCGCCTGCTCGGCGTCAGCAGCCGTCGCTTGCAACCACGCGGCATAGGGCGCTGCCGCGCCCAGCATCGCCGCCGACGCCGCACCCAACCACGTCCCGCCCGCCAGCCCCGCGGTCAACGCCTCGAACGAGGTGGCCGCCGAGCTCTCGCGGGTATTTGCCCGTGTGGACGATCAAATGCGTTGCGTCGACGAAATCCGCCGGGTCAGGACAGTTGCGGGAATCGCGGCGGCGGCAAACCCAGGTCGGCCATGGCGGCATGCAGGCCCTGCCCGGCCCCCTCGACCAGTTGGCCGGCAACGGTAAGCGGGTCGAATTGCGGGAACAGGCCGGCCGGGGTGGGGACATCCTGATAGGCGGTGCGGTCATAACCCAACTCCACGAGCACCCGCAGATCCGGCTGCACCAGGTCGGCCAGCGGGTTTCCCAGGATGGGGATCGCGCGCAGCGGGTTGAGCAGCGGCAGATCATGGGTGGGGATCAGGATGTACTTGGTCATGGTGTCCGCCGGCGACACGGGCTGCACCACACCGGTAGCGATCTGAGCGGGCGTGAGGTCCGGATAGCTGGAGTGGATGTAGAACTGGCCGGCGACGGCGTTGGCGTCGGCGAGCAGGTTGAGCGGGTACTGCGGGAAGTCGGCCTGGAAGTCGTATTGAATCGCGTAATCGGTGGTCGGGTAGGCGTTGGCCGGGGTGGCGCCGAAGAACGGCAGATCCAGAATCGGGAGGTACAGACCGTGGAAGCGCTCGAGGAATCCGCCGTTGGGCCGGTTGGGGTTGGCGGCCAACACAAATGACAGCTGGTCAGCGGTGGGCCGTTGGTCGGCGGGCAGGGTCAGCAGGTGCTGCATTTCCAGGGTGGCAACCGAGGCGCTCTGCGAGTAGCCGAATACCACGGTGGGGCTGCCGTTCTGCGCCATGATCGCGTCGTTGAGCACTTTCGCGCTCTGCACCATGGACTGGCCGACGGTCAGACTCGTCAGACCCGTGAGCGGCCAGTACTGCTCCGGGGTGTACAGGCCTTGGGCGAGGTAGCCCGGGTGGATCGGGGCGAGGAACAACTGGTCGATGCGGCTTACATAGCTCGACGTCGGCTGCAGCAACGCGGTGCCCATGACGAGCGCCGTGCCCGGCGCCATCGCCACCGGGCCTGCCGCGCCGGGTGTCGACGGGCCGCCCAGCAGCTGCTGCCACGGAGTCAGCCGGTTGGCCAGTGCCGACGCATTGGAGTAGTAACCGGACATGGCGGCCACATTCTGGGCCCACATCTGCTCGTATTCGGCCTCGGTGGCCGCGATCGCCGGGGCGTTCTGGCCCAGCAGGTTCGACGCGATCAGCGACACCAGCCCGGTCCGGTTGACCGCGACCATCGCCGGGTGCACCGTGGCCGTCAGTGCGGCCTCGAACGTGCTCGCGGCCACCCGGGCCTGCCCGGCCGTCTGCTCGGCATGCTGCGCGGCCGCGCTCAGCCAGGCCAAATATGGTGTGGCCGCGGCCGTCATCGCGGTCGACGCGGCGCCCTGCCAGGATGCCGCCAGACCCGAGGCGACCGACTCGAAGGAGGCCGCCGAGGCCTGCAGGTCGGCGGCCAGCCCGTCCCAGGCGGCCGCGGCCGCCAGCATCGGCGCCGGACCGGCGCCGGCGTACATCCGCGCGGAGTTGATCTCCGGCGGTAGCACGGTGAAGTTCATGACACGCGTTTCCTTCGCGGCGCTCTCAGCTGCCGTGCGATGTGGCTGGCCGCGGACTTTCGTACGCCGGCCGTCGCCGTGCACGGGCGAGTGAAAACCCAATGGAATAGCGGTCCTGCCCGAAAGGACGTCAATTACTGTATGACAGCGTGGGCGCGCTCGCCGGGCCTTCGGCAAATTTCGTCGGCGCCCAACGACGTTGGGGCTCAAAAGGGTTGCGGCCCGATTGGTTTACCGTCTGAACGCGGCCATGACCCCCGCCCGCAGCGCCGCGCGGAGCCGAAAAACCCGGTTTTCGCTCACCACTAGACTGGTGCCCGCATCGAAGGAGAGAAGAAGCGAGTGGACACCTCGAACGGGGCCCCGCCATCCGGGTCGGCCACCGGCCAGGCCGGTACGGCGCGGGTCAAGCGTGGTATGGCCGAGATGCTCAAGGGCGGCGTGATTATGGACGTCGTCACCGCGGAG
>NZ_MVIF01000012.1 GCF_002086675.1 Mycobacterium persicum | reverse complement strand
CAACCCCGTCGCACCCGCACAACGCTCACCACACGCGCACACCAAAGCATCTCGCCACCAAACCACCGACGCCACCCCACTGCGCAGCTTCCGCGCTCTGCTCGATCACCTGGCCACCTTGACCCGCAACCGAATCCGCTACCAGGACACCAACATCGAAATCGAGACTCTCACCGAACCCACCCACGACCAACGCCGCGCCTTCGACCTCATCAAGGCCACCATCCCCCTCGCCATCGCAGCGTAGTCAGACCCAAAACACCCAAAACCATCAAAACCCCACGTCAAAGCCCAAATCACCTATCCAGACGGTCGCAACTTCGGACTAATGTCGTTGCCGTGCAACGGATGTGCACTGCTGTGGGTTGTTATCCGATCCCGACTTGGGGGATCAAGCTGCAGTGGATAGCCAGCGTCGGCGCGCTAGCGCCGACACCACCGCCGCGGGGGTGTCGCGCTGGGTGTCGCGCTGGGCGAGCCCGCGCGCGGTGGGACGGACATCGTGGCCATAGCGTCGGGGGTTCCAGTTGCTCGGGTCATCGATCTCGGGGTCATCATCTATCCAAATCCGTACACTGCGGCGCTGGATAACCCGCCGGGCACAGATCTTGGCCCAGTCGGCAGTATCGATACCGCGCCCAGGGGGGATGGGCCTGAACTTAATCCGGCGGCGGCTTCGCGTGTGCTGAACATCGCCACTATCAACGGCGACAGCAACAATTCGGCCCGACACATCCCCAATTCAGCCATCGACAATAGCGACGATATCGGCAGGTCGGACAACACATCTGACGCCGCGTTGAGCACCGACTCGGGTGGGTTGATGGTCGGCAGGGCCACGGGCGGGAACCACGGCTGAATCACGGCTGAATCACCGCTCGGGTTGATCTTGTTAGTTCAGTGAGTCATGCGCTCAATGGCGTCAACGTCGAGGCCATAGCGACTGCTTTGGTGTGACAGCCGATCATGGCATCGACACCTTGTGGCCACATCTGGAAATACACACTCTCAACAATGGCGATCGCCGCAGCATCTTGGCCGACGAAATTCGCGTCCGCCAAACTCGTCAACAACATCCGATTCACCATCACCGCGGGTGGGATGAACCGTCGCGGTAAACGCTGTCTCATAGGCCGCCCCGGGCGGTCAACCATCTCCTCAACGGCGACCGCAGCGGCCATGGCCAACGGGGTTTGTCCAGCCCACTGCCCGCCGACCAACCCAGCGATCACCGACTCAAACGACGACGCCGTCGCCGTCGTCTGCAATCCTAAGCCAACCGCTGCCACGCACTCACCGCCCCCGAATACATCCGCGTCGAAGCAACCTCTAGCGCCAACAAGCCCGAGCTGGAGGCGGAAAGTCGCAGTGGGAATGGGAAGCCGCCCGTCAGGGTTGGCGCTGATGCGCGGCAACAGCACACCTGTAGTGGGGAACCGTTGCCGGGTGCGCGCCTGCTGGTCCTGGATCAGGATCGCCAGTTCGTCGTCGATGGGTACCACCGCATCGCGGCGCATCTTGTGGTTGCGGTGGCGCAAGTAGACCGCGCCCTGCGGGTCGCACCGCTGCTTCAGCGCCGTCGAAACGGGCACTGTGGGACACCACGATCACCAAAATCCTGGCCGGCTAGTTTTCGCGCCGCGTATGCCCGTCGGCAACCTTGCCGACAATATGGCCTGACACCGTGGTCGCGTGCGCGTTGCGATTGTCGCTGAGTCGTTTCTGCCCAACGTCAACGGTGTCAGCAACTCGGTGCTCCGCATCCTCGAGCATCTGCGCCGCACCGGTCATGAGGCCCTCGTCATCGCTCCGGACAACCCGCCCGGTGAGCCACGAGCCGACCGGCTGCACGACGGTGTCCGGGTCCACCGGGTGCCGGCGCGAATGTTCCCCAAGGTGACCACGCTGCCCCTGGGTGTACCCGCCCCACGAATCCTTCGGGTGCTGCGCGGCTTCGGACCCGACGTGGTGCATCTGGCGTCACCGGCGCTGCTGGGCTACGGCGGGCTGCGCGCGGCCCGCCGTCTGGGCGTCCCCACGGTTGCGGTGTATCAGACCGACGTACCGGGATTCGCCGCCAGCTATGGCATTCCGCTGACGTCGCGCGCCGCGTGGGCCTGGTTTCGCCACCTGCACAGTCTTGCCGACCGCACCCTGGCGCCGTCCACGGCAACCATGGAAGACCTTGCTGCCCAAGGTATCCCGCGGGTCTACCGGTGGGGACGCGGAGTCGACCTGCTTCGATTCGTGCCGTCCGCCCGCGACGAAGCGCTGCGGCGACAATGGTCACCGGACGGCCGGCCGATCGTCGGCTTCGTCGGTCGTCTGGCCCCCGAGAAACACGTCGAGCGGCTCGCGTCCCTGAGTGCCTCCGGCGCGGTGCGGTTGGTCGTCGTCGGCACCGGAGTAGACCGTCGCAAACTCGAATCGGCAATGCCCACAGCGCTTTTCACCGGAGCTCTGTACGGTCAAGAGCTCGCGCGGGCCTATGCCAGCATGGACGTCTTCGTGCATCCCGGCGAACACGAGACGTTCTGCCAGGTCGTGCAGGAAGCGCTGGCGTCGGGGCTGCCGGTGATCGCCCCCGACGCCGGCGGCCCCCGCGACCTGGTTGTCCCCTACCGCACCGGGTTGCTGCTGCCGGTCGCCGAATTCGAGGCCCGGTTGCCGGCTGCCGTCGCCCACTTGGTCTGCGAACGTAACCGCTACGCCCTCGCGGCCCGGCGCAGCGTACTGGGCCGGGGTTGGCCGGTGCTCTGCGACGAGTTGCTGGGCCACTACGAGGCGGTGCTGTCGCCGGCTGCGCGGGAGCGCGATTCGGTGTGGCGAATGCGCCGCGCCTAAGGCACGTTTCAGGTATCGACGGTCGGTGTCCTTCTCAGGTCGCGGCACCTGGTTGCTCAATTTGCCGATCCGCAACCCGACGTGGCGTTAGCATCGGCGTGTTCGGGGGCCGGCGAGGAGGATCGGCGTGGTGTCGTATGTGATTGCCGTACCACAGCTGGTGACAGCCGCCGCAACGGATTTGGCGGGCATTGGGTCGGTAATCGGCGGCCAACGCCGCGGCGGCCGCTCCGACAACGGCGTTGGCGGCGGCGGGTGCTGACGAGGTGTCGGCGGCCATCTCGGCCGTGTTTGCTGCGCACGCCCAGGAGTACCAGGCGCTGAGTGCGCGGCTGGCGGCGTTTCATGGCCAATCCGTCCAGGCTGTGACTGCTGCCGGGAATGCCTATGCGGCCGCTGAAGCCGCCAACGTCTCACCCCTGCAGGTCCTCGAGCAGCAGGTACTGGGTGTGATCAATGCGCCCACACAGCTGCTGCTCCTGGGACGCCCGCTGATCGGTGATGGTGCCCATGGGACACCCGGGACCGGGCAAAACGGCGCGGCCGGCGGGCTGCTGTTCGGCAACGGCGGCAGCGGCGGATCCGGCGGCGGCGCTCATCCCAGTGGCGGCAACGGCAGTGACGCCGGTTTGTTCGGTTCCGGCGGCAGTGGTGGTCTGGGCGCGCCAGGTGCGCCCGGGGGCAATGGCGGTAGCGGCGGACTGTTGTAGGGCGCTAACGGAGGAAACGGCGGAACGGGGGGTGTCGGAGGTATCGGGGGCACTGGCGGTACCGGCGGCGGCGGCGGTAACACCGGCTTGGTTGTCGGCAACCTGGTCCTTGCCGGCGGCAACGGCGGCAACGGCGGCACCGGAGGCGACGGCGGCGACGGCGGAAGCGGCGGTATTGGCGGGGCAGGCGGGCTTTGGGGCCATGCTGGCGCGTCGGTCGCCGGCGGCAGCGTGGGTACCGGCGGCACCGGCGGCAACCCGGGGTCCGAAGGTTCTGGCGGAGGGGGGTTGTCGCCAGGCATTGCTGGACAGGCTGGTCAGACCGGGGCGACCGGCGACGACGGCCTGCCCGGGTGATCCGCGCTTGACGGGCTCGCGCCGGCAACGGTGCTCACGGGGCGGGCAGTTCACGGGGCCGGCGCAGACGGGTAGCGTCTGGCTGGTGAGCCGCGCCGCCCTGGACAAGAATCCCCTGGACGTCGCGTCGATGTTCGACGGTGTCGCCCGCCGTTACGACCTGACCAACACCGTGCTATCGCTGGGCCGGGACCGGTACTGGCGGCGAGCCACCCGGTCGGCGTTGCGGATCGGGCCCGGCGACACGGTGCTGGACCTGGCCGCGGGCACCGCGGTATCCACCGTGGAGCTGGCGAAATCCGGCGCATGGTGTGTGGCGGCCGACTTCTCGGTCGGGATGCTGGCAGCCGGCGAGGCCCGCAAGGTGCCCAAGGTCGCCGGCGACGCCACCCGGCTGCCGTTCGCCGACGGGGTGTTCGACGCGGTCACCATTAGTTTCGGGCTGCGCAATGTGGCCGACTTCCCGGCGGCACTGCGCGAGATGGCCCGCGTCACCCGGCCCGGGGGCCAGTTGGTGGTGTGCGAATTCTCCACGCCCACAAGCGCATTGTTCGCCACGGTGTACAAGGAATACCTGATGCGGGCGTTACCGCGGGTGGCGCGGGCGGTGTCCAGCAATCCCGACGCCTACGTGTACCTCGCCGAGTCGATCAGGGCATGGCCGGACCAGGCGAGCCTGGCGGGCCACATTTCGCGGGCCGGGTGGTCGGCGGTGCGGTGGCGCAACCTGACCGCCGGAATCGTGGCGCTGCATGCCGGGTACAAGCCCGGCGAACCCGATTAGCTGGTGCCGGCCCGTTGCAGAACGCCCACCTGCTCGGGGCAGTAGTGGTCGATCGCGGCACCAAGGAATTGGAATGCCTGGCCCTGGGTGGTCCCGCGCGGCAGGTTGCGCTGCAGGAAGGTCGCGGAGTTGTAGGCCGTGTGGTCGACGCCTCGTTCCAGCCGCTCGCAGCTGATCTTGGCCAGCCACGCGAGCTGGTCCTGCGGGCCGTAAACGCCGAATCCGTTGACGGTTTGCTTGAACGTGTAGTCGTAGTCGTCGGCCTGTGCGGGTGCGGCCAGTGCGATGGCAGCCACCGCCGTGGAGGCGATAAGAGCCAGCCCCGTTCCCTTCATTAGCCGGACTATACACCTCTGCCGCATCTCGCACGTGGCACCGCAGGGCTCAACTGAACGGTGGCCGGCGATCGATCAGCCGCGATGCCCGCCCGGCGCCGCGCCACACCCGCGCCACCCAGTCGGCGTCCTCGTCGGTGACCAGGTTGGCCATCACGCGCACCGCGATCGTCATCAGTCTGGTGGAGCGCATCGCGACGGGACCGGTCGTGGGCAGGAACCGCTGGAAGGTCAGCAACAACGCCAGCCTGCGTGCCACCGAGAATCCCCGGGCGTAGTGGTCGTGCAGCAGCGACGGCCACAGCCGGGACAGGTCGCGTGCGTCCAGCACTTCGGCTGCCAGCCGCCCGGTCTCCAGCCCGTAGTCGATGCCTTCGCCGTTGAGCGGGTTGACGCACGCCGCGGCGTCGCCGATCAACATCCAATTGGGCCCGGCCACACCGGATACCGCGCCGCCCATCGGCAGCAGCGCCGACGCCACCGCCCGCGGCTCGCCGGGAAAGTCCCACTCGTCGCGGTGCAGGTCGGTGTAGTACGACATCAGCGGCCGCAGCGCCAGCTCTGCCGGTCGTTTGGTGGTCGACAGCGCTCCCACGCCGATGTTCACCTCGCCGTTGCCCAGCGGGAAAATCCAGCCGTAGCCGGGCAACACGGCGCCGTCGGGTGAGCGCAGTTCCAGATGCGAAGTGAGCCATGGATCGTCCGCGCGCTCGGTGGTCACATAGCCGCGTGCGGCGATGCCGTAGACCGTGTCCTGATGCCATCGGCGGCCCAGCTTGCGGCCCAGCGACGACCGCGCCCCGTCGGCGACGACCAACTGTCCACAGGCCACCTCGGTACCGTCGGCCAACTTGACCGAAACCACTCGTCTGTACGAGTCATGATGGGCTGCAACGACTTTCGCGCCAAGCAACATACGGGCCCCGGAGCCCTCGGCGACCTTGCGGATGCGCTCGTCGAGCTCGGTGCGGGCCACCGCGCTGCTGTGCGCCGGGAAGGACGGTCCGGGCCAGGCGATTTCCACCTCGCCCCCGAATCCGCTCATCCGCAGGCCGTGGTGGCGGATGCGGCCGGCCAGCCACTCGGCGAGCCCCAGCCGTTCCAGCTCGGCGATCGCTCGCGGGGTCAGGCCGTCACCACAGGCCTTGTCGCGCGGGAAATCGGCCGAATCGATGACCAGGACGTCTCGGCCGGCACGGGCAGCCCAGGCGGCCGCCGCCGAGCCGGCCGGCCCGGCGCCCACGACTACCAGGTCGGCTCCGGTCTTCATGCTCACCAGTATGTTGGTCGAATGAGAACTCCGGCGACGGTGGTGGCGGGCGTCGACTTCGGCGACGCCGGATTCGCCACTGCTGTGCGCGACGGTGTTGCGCGGATCGAGCAGCTCATGGACACCGAGTTGCGCAGCGCCGACGTGGTGATGATCGACTCGCTGCTGCACCTGTTCAAGGCCGGCGGTAAGCGGTTCCGGCCGCTGTTCACCGTGTTGTCTGCCCAGGTCGGCCCTAACCCGCAGGCCGAGGAAGTGATCATCGCCGGCGCGGTCGTCGAGCTGATCCACCTGGCGACGCTCTACCACGACGACGTGATGGATGAGGCCGAGGTCCGTCGCGGCGCCCCCAGCGCCAATGCACGCTGGGGCAACAACGTCGCGATCCTGGCCGGCGACTACCTGCTGGCGACGGCATCGCGGCTGGTGTCCAGGTTGGGTCCGGCCGCGGTGCGCATCGTCGCCGACACGTTCGCTGCCCTGGTGACCGGGCAGATGCGCGAGACTCGCGGTGCCCCGGAAGGCGTCGACCTGATTGAGCAGTACCTGACGGTGGTGCACGAGAAGACCGGCAGCCTGATCGGGGCCGCGGGCCGGTTCGGTGCGATGTTCTCCGGCGCCGACGGCGATCAGGTCGAGCGGCTGAGCCGCCTGGGCGGCATCGTCGGCACGGCTTTTCAGATCGCCGACGACATCATCGACATCGACAGCGAATCCGACGAGTCCGGAAAGTTGCCGGGCACCGATCTGCGTGAAGGGGTGCGTACGCTGCCGATGCTTTACGCGCTGCAGGACACCGGGCCCGACGGCGCGCGGCTGCGTACGCTGCTGGCCGGACCCATCCACGACGACGCCGAGGTGGTCGAGGCGCTGGCGCTGTTGCGCGCATCGCCGGGGATGGCCAAGGCCAAAGACATGCTGGCGAAATACGCCGCGCAGGCGCGGCACGAGCTGGACCTGCTGCCCGACGTTGCGGGCCGGCAGGCACTGGCAGCACTGGTCGACTACACCGTCAGCCGGCACGGCTAGCCGCAGGGCGCGCTGTTCAGGTGCTTGTCCAGCCGCCGGTCGAGCAGGGCCAGACCGGTCAGCGCGACCGCGGCGGCCAGCCAGGCCACCACCGCGATGGATCCGGCAGGGATGATCGCCAGCCCGGCGTTGCGGTGCTGCACCCGCACCAGATTAGGATCCTTCTTGTTGTATTCGACGTAGATCCGCATGCCGGTGGCCAGCTCGGACGGATACAGCACGCCGAGTTCGGGCCGATAGGTCACCCGCTCGGGCGTGACGAACTCGATGGTGGACCGGCGCGGCCCGGCGCTGAGCACCTCGGCCTGCGCCACCCCCATGTTGCGCTCGATGGCCAGGTCGTTGCGCCAGGCGCCGGCCACCAACAGCACCGACTGCAAGGTGACCAATGCGGTGACGATCAGCACGGTGATGCGGATCCACCGCACTATCCGGCGCGGCCAGCTATCCGCCAGTTCTTCGCTGGTGCCGTGGATCAGGATGCGCAGCAACATTTTTGGCGAGATCACAGAGCCGCCTTGATGGCGGCGTGCAATTGTCGCAGCGACGACCGGTCCGCCTTGACCTCCAGCACCCGCATACCCGGGTTGGGTTCGTCCAGCGCGGCCCGCAGCTGCTGGACCTCGATCTGGCGGCTCTCCACGTGGTAGGCGCGACACAGCGCGCCCACGTCGACGTCGTGGGGGGTGCCGAAGATCCGCGACGACACGTCGGAGAACCGCGGGTCACCCTGCTCGAGCAGTTCGAAGATGCCGCCGCCGTTGTCGTTGGACACCACGATCGTCAGCCGCTGCGGTGTGGGTTCGGTGGGACCGATCAGCAGCCCGGAGCTGTCGTGGACGA
This sequence comes from Mycobacterium persicum, assembly GCF_002086675.1. GTDB lineage: Bacteria > Actinomycetota > Actinomycetes > Mycobacteriales > Mycobacteriaceae > Mycobacterium > Mycobacterium persicum. Next base: position 81,002 of record NZ_MVIF01000012.1, on the reverse strand, counting down.
ACGTCAGGTCTCCGATCAGCGCGATGGTCCGTCCCTGGGGTGTGCTCTGCTGAGCCCGCTCGAATGCCAGCGCCGCGCCTATGGCCGTGGACACGGTGCCGTCGATACCGGCGACGCCGCGGTTGGACCGGACCTGGATGCCCAGGGTGCTCAGCCCGACCAGGGCCGCGTCGCGAACCGGGTTGGACGCCCCGAGAACTAGCTGGTCACCGGGCCGTAGTATGTCGGCCACCGCCGCGGCGACGTGCAGGCCGGTGGTCAGCGGGTGGGCCGCCAACTGCTCGCGCACCGCGGCGAGCGCGTGGCGATTCAGGTCCGCACAGCGGCGCAGCCACCTCGGGTTGGGCGTGCCCGTGACGACCGCCCGGGTGCCGGTGGCCTGCGAGTTGCCCGAGACATCAGGCCAGCGCGGCCCGGTGGTCAGCGCGTAGACCGGCACTTCCGGGTTGGCCAGCAGGGCCGACACCGGGCGGTGCAGCGTCGGGCGGCCCAGCATGATCACCTGCTGGGGACGCAGCAGCGGCAGGGTGAGCGGATGCAACGGGTTGGGTGCATACGGCGCGGTCGGCTCGGCGACGGTAGGCAACTCCGCCAGATTGGGGTGCACCCCGGCACCGTGCCCGGCAATGACGACGGTGTCTGCCGACATGTCGATGTCCAGCGGCTGATCGAAGGTGACCGGCGGCGTGTAGGTCCACGGTTTGCCGTCCGGCCGCCCCGGCGGCACGACGCCACCACGGGGCCCCGGGTCCGGCACCAGCGGCTCGCGCAACGGGATGTCGAAATGCACCGGTCCGGCGTTGGCGCTACGAGAACCCTTGGCGACCACCAAGACTCGGCAGGTCGCCGATCGCCAGGTCGCGTTGAGGGCGGGCAGGCGCTCCGGGACATCCTCGGCCAGACCCAGGCTGATGGTGGCACGGACCTGGGTACCGAAGTAGCCCAACTGCTCCATGGTCTGATTGGCCCCGGTGCCCAGCAGCTCGTAGGGCCGGTTCGCCGACAGGACGATCAGCGGCACCCGGGCATAGTTGGCCTCCACCACGGCCGGGCCGAGGTTGGCGACGGCCGTCCCCGACGTCATCGCCACACAGACCGGCGCGCCCGCAGCGACCGCCAGCCCGATCGCGAGATAACCGGCGGTGCGTTCGTCGATGCGCACGTGCAGCCGAATCCGGCCGGTCCGGTCGGCGTCCTGCAACGCGAACGCCAGCGGCGCGTTTCGTGACCCGGGACAGAGCACCACGTCGCGGACGCCGCCGCGAATCAGCTCGTCGACGACGACGCGGGCCTGGGTCGTCGAGGGGTTCACCAGTACAGGGTGTCACAACCGGCGGTCAAGCCGTTGAGGCCTTGACGCTGGCGAAGAACTTCAGCACCGCGGCGTTGACGGGCTCCGGCCGCTCGAAGAAGCCGAGGTGGCCGGCGTCGGGTATCTGCAGGTAGCGGCCGTTGGGCAGGGCGTCGGCGACCTCGCGTCCCAGATGCGGCGGGGTCACGATGTCGTCGGCGAAACCGATCACCAGCACCGGTGCGGCGATATTGCGGTAGGCGGGCAGCCGGTTGGCCTGCGGTGAGCAGTCCAATTGACAGCGGAGTCCCGGTGTCTGCTTGACCGGCCACATGGAAAACATCGCGATCCAATCGGATACGGCCGTGTCGTCGTTGAGCGTCTTGCGCGAGAAGCTTTCCAGCAGGCGGGCTCTCGCCTCGTAGTCGGGCGGCAACTGGGTGCCGGAGTCATACAGCTCGGCCTCGGCGGTGCGGAAGAACTGCCGGGCGCGGTCCAGCCGGCCGCGGGTGGCCATCAATACCGCGGCGCTGACCAGTTCGGGCCGCACCACCATCAGCTCCTGGGCGATATAAGCGCCCATGGACACCCCGACGATGCGCACCGGGGCGATATCCAGGGATTCGATCAGCGCCGCGGTGTCGTTGACCATGGTCTGCGTGGTGAAGCCCTCCGCGTTTTCGGTGGCGCCGACCCCGCGGTTGTCAAAGGTGATGCAGCGGTATCCGGCGGCCAGGAACGCCGGGACTTGGTGAGGATGCCAGGTGCGTCCGGCACCGCCGCGACCGGCGATAAAAAGGACCGGCTCACCGGTCCCTTTGTCGTCGTAAGCCAGGTTGATCACCCGAACGACGGTACAGCAGCGGGTAGCAGGTCCTGATCCGATCGATCCACCATTGCCGCCGGACAGGCGACGCGGCCAGGGCGTGCAGCCGCGCCGGCTCGGGCGTGACGGGGCCGACGGCCAGACAACCGTCGACGGGCGCCGGGACCTCGGCGACATCCTCGACGAACAACCCGCCGGTGCCCAGCCCGCAGGCGTGCCGAAGTTCCGGTAGCACCGCGGCGGCGGTGAGGCCCTGACTGATGCCGACGGCCGAATCCAGCGCGCTGGAGATCACCACCGGCATGTCGAGCCGTGCGGCGATTTCCAGCAACGCCGAAATCCCGCCCAGCGGAGCGACTTTGAGCACCGCGATGTCGGCGGCCCCGGCGCCGGCGACGGCCAGCGGGTCGTCGGCCTTGCGGATGGATTCGTCGGCGGCGATCGGTACGTCGATCCGCCGGCGCAGCGCGGCGAGCTCGGCGACCGTGGCGCAGGGCTGCTCGAGGTACTCCAGCGGCCCGTCAGCGGTCAGTGCGGCAGCCGCCTCGGCGGCCTCGGTGACGCTCCAGCCGCCGTTGGCGTCCACCCGCACCGTCGGGACCAGATCCCGTACCGCGTTGACCCGCGCGACATCGTCGGCCAGGCTCTGCCCGGGCTCGGCGACCTTCACCTTGGCGGTGCGGGCGCCGGGAAAACGGGCCAGCACTCGCGGCACCTCGGCGGCGGCAACGGCCGGCACGGTGGCGTTGATGGGGATGCGGTCGCGTCGCAGCCGCGGCGGCTCGCGGTAGGCCGCCTCGACGGCCGATGCCAGCCAGGCGGCGGCTTCCCGGGGTTGATACTCCAGGAACGGCCCGAATTCGCCCCACCCGGCCGGGCCGTCGATCAACGCCACCTCACGGGTGGTGATGCCGCGGAACCGCACCCGCATCGGCAACGCCACGACGTGCACGCGGTCCAGCAAGTCCGCCAGCGCGGGCGTCACAGCCGATAGACCTGCCGGCCCGCCAGGAACGTCGCCCGCACCTCGAGGTCGGCGATCTCCTCGGGCGGAACCGTCCGCGGATCCGCCGACAGCACCACCAGGTCCGCGTACTTGCCGACCTCCAGCGAGCCCACCACGTCGTCGGCGAACATCTGCCAGGCGGGATCGAGGGTCTGCGCGCGGATCGCCTGTTCGACCGTCAGACACTCCTCGGGGCCCAGCACCCGACCGCTGGGCGCCACTCGTGTCACCGCCACGCTGATGTTGCGCAGCGGTTCTTCCGGGGTCACCGGCGGATCGTTGTGCAACGAGATCCGCATGCCGGTGGCCACCGCGGACCCGGCCGGCATCCAGCGGGATCCGCGTTCCGGCCCGAACAGGCCGTCGACCACGACGTCACCCCAGTAGTGGATCTGGTCGACGAAGATGCTGCAGGTGACGCCGAGTTCGGCCGCCCGCTGCAGTTGGTCGGGCCGGATGGCGCCGACGTGCTCGAGCCGCAGCCGGTGATCGTCGCGCGGGTGGCGGCGCAGCACGTCTTCGTAGACATCGAGGATGGTGTCGACGCCGGCGTCGCCCTGCACGTGACAGGCCATCTGCCAGCCTTTGGGGAAATAGGCGCCGACGATTTCGGTGAGCTGTTCGCGGGTGTAGTTGGCGCAGCCGCACGAACCTGGTTTCACCCCGATCGTGCGGGTCGCGGGTGTGTCCAGGTAGGGAAAAGACAGGTCGACATTGCCGACATACGGGGAGCCGTCCACCCAGATCTTGATTCCCACCTGACGCACGATGTCGTCACCCTGCCCGGGTGCGGCGTCGGTGGACATCCGCGCATTGGACATCTCGTAGGTGCGTAACCGCACCGTCAGGTCGTCGCGGGCCTGCTCGACCAGTGGCCCGTACGCCGGATCGAACGCCATTTCCGAGCACATGGTCAGCCCCGCACGGCTGAGCCGGGCACATTCGGCCCGCAGCATCGCCGGGTAGTCGTCGGGCTTGATCGCGTCGCCCAGCAGGGAGAACACCGCCCCGATTTCCACGGCGGTGCCGTCGAGCTCCCCGTCGGCGTCGCGGCCGTAGCTGGAGCCCTTGGGATCGGGAGTGTCGCGGGTCAGGCCATTGATCCGGGCGGCGTGCGAGTTGAAGAAGGCCTTGTGGCCGGAGTTGTGGATGATCACCAACGGACCCTCGGGCGCCGTCTCGTCGAGCCAGGCCAGCGTGGGTTCCGGAAGACCCGACTGCAGCAGCGGGTCCCAGCCGTTGAAGTAGGCGCCCTCGGATCCCCGTCGGGCGACCTCATCGCGGATCGCGTCGACGACGGCGTCGGCCCTGCCGATGGTGACCGGACGGATGTCGACGAACCGGTCCGACAGCGCGACCGCTTCCATCAGCGGATGGCCATGGGCCTCAACGAAACCCGGCATGACACAGCCCGAACCCAGGTCGATGGTCCGGGTGTCGGGGCCGATGAGCTCGTTGACGTCGGACCGGTTTCCGACGGCGACGATCCGGCCGCCGGTGACGGCCAGCGCTTCGGCGGTGGGCCGGGACTCGTCCACGGTGAGCACGGTTCCGGTGATGACGAGATCTGCATGGCCCATGACCGGCGATCCTAGTGATAACCGCGGCCCACGAGGGCGCGGTCAGCAGGAATTGCAACACGTTCTAGTCTTGCCACATGACGGACGAGTCGTTGCGCAACCCGGTCCATAACGGCCATCTGCTGGTGGGCGCGCTGAAGCGCCACACGAACAAGCCGGTGCTGTTCCTGGGTGACACCACGCTGACCGCTGGCCAGCTGGCCGACCGGATCAGCCAGTACATCCAGGCCTTCGAGGCGCTGGGCGCCGGTACCGGTGTCGCGGTCGGCCTGCTGTCGCTCAACCGTCCGGAAGTGCTGATGATCATCGGCGCCGGCCAGACCCGCGGCTACCGGCGCACCGCGCTGCACCCGCTGGGGTCGCTGGACGATCACGCCTACGTGCTGTCCGACGCCGGGATCAGCTCGCTGATCATCGACCCCAACCCGATGTTCGTCGAGCGGGCGCTGGGGCTGCTGGAGCGGGTGGATTCGTTGCGGCAGATTCTGACCATCGGTCCGGTCCCGGACGCTTTGAAAGAGGTGGCTGTCGACTTGTCCGCGGAGGCGGCCAAGTACCAGCCGCGGCCGTTGGTGCCCGCCGACCTGCCACCCGACCAGGTCATCGGGCTGACCTACACCGGGGGCACCACCGGCAAGCCCAAGGGCGTGATGGGCACCGCGCAGTCGATCTCCACCATGACGTCGATCCAGCTGGCCGAGTGGGAATGGCCGGAAAATCCGCGGTTTTTGATGTGTACGCCGTTATCACACGCCGGCGCGGCATTTTTCACGCCGACGGTGATCAAGGGCGGCGAAATGGTGGTGCTGGCCAAATTCGACCCCGCCGAAGTGCTGAAAGTTATTGAAGAACAACGCATTACAGCGACCATGCTGGTGCCGTCAATGCTGTACGCGCTGCTGGACCACCCGGATTCGCACACCCGCGACCTGTCGTCGCTGCAGACCGTCTATTACGGCGCCTCGGCGATCAACCCGGTGCGGCTCGCCGAGGCGATCGCGCGGTTCGGCCCGATCTTCGCCCAGTACTACGGCCAATCCGAGGCGCCGATGGTGATCACCTACCTGGCCAAGGGCGACCACGACGAGAAGCGGCTGACCTCGTGCGGCCGCCCGACGCTGTTCGCGCGGGTGGCGCTGCTCGGCGAAGACGGCAAGCCGGTGCCGCAGGGTGAGCCGGGCGAAATCTGTGTCAGCGGGCCGTTGTTGGCCGGCGGCTACTGGAACCTGCCGGACGCGACGGCCGAGACCTTTCGGGACGGCTGGCTGCACACCGGCGACATGGCCCGCGAGGACGAGGACGGCTTCTACTACATCGTCGACCGGGTCAAGGACATGATCGTCACCGGCGGATTCAACGTGTTCCCCCGCGAGGTCGAAGACGTGGTCGCCGAGCACGCTTACGTTGCCCAGGTGTGTGTGGTCGGGACGCCCGACGAGAAGTGGGGCGAGGCCGTGACCGCGGTGGTGGTGCTGCGCGCCGACGCGCCCCGCGATGACGCCGCGATCGAGGCGATGACCGGCGAGATCCAGGCTGCGGTCAAGGAGCGCAAGGGCTCGGTGCAGTCGCCCAAGCGGGTGGTGATCGTCGACTCGCTGCCGTTGACCGGGCTGGGCAAGCCCGACAAGAAGGCGGTGCGAGCCCGGTTTTGGGAGGGCGCCGGCCGCGCCGTCGGGTGATTCGTCGTCGAGCGTGACGCTGCAGGCACATTCGCGGCCGGTCGTGACTGTGGCGTCACGCTCGAAGCTGCGGTGACTACTGTGGCAGCCATGACCGACGGTGACCGCGTCCGCCCGCCGTGGTGGCTGCAGGCGACCAACAAGGTCATGATGATCGTGTCGCGGCTGGGAGTGGCGTACGGCAAGGAAGGCCCGGCCGTGTTGACGGTGCCCGGCCGCAAATCCGGGATTCCGCGATCTACGCCCGTCACGCCGATGACGGTCGACGGCGCCAGCTATGTCGTGGCCGGCTTCCCGGGCGCCGACTGGGTCGAAAACGTCCGTGCCGCAGACGAAGTCACCCTGACCCGCGGTCGCAAGACCGAGCGCCTGCGGCTGGTGGAGCTGCCGCCGGACCAGGCCCGTCCGATCCTGCGCGCCTTTCCGGCCCAGGTGCCCACCGGCGTGCGGGTGATGAAGCGCTGCGGCCTGATCAACGAGGGCAGCCCCGACGAATTGGAGGCACAAGCCGGACGCTTCATCGTTTTCCGGCTCGAACCGGCGTAAGAACGGAGTTCGAAAGACTTGAACGACAACCCATTCGACGCCTCGGTGTGGCGGCGAGTCGACGGATTCGACGACCTGACCGACATCACCTACCACCGCCACGTCAGCGACGCCACGGTCCGGGTGGCGTTCGACCGGCCCGAGGTGCGCAACGCGTTCCGGCCGCACACCGTCGACGAGCTGTACCGGGCGCTCGACCACGCGCGGATGTCGCCCGACGTGGGCGTGGTCCTGTTGACCGGCAACGGGCCCTCGCCCAAAGACGGCGGCTGGGCGTTCTGCTCCGGCGGTGACCAACGCATCCGCGGGCGTAGCGGTTACCAGTACGCCTCCGGCGAGACCGCGGACACCGTTGACGTGGCCCGCGCCGGCCGATTGCACATCCTCGAGGTGCAGCGGCTGATCCGGTTCATGCCCAAGGTGGTGATCTGCCTGGTCAACGGCTGGGCCGCCGGCGGTGGGCACAGCCTGCACGTCGTGTGCGACCTGACCCTGGCCAGCCGCGAACACGCCCGCTTCAAGCAGACCGACGCCGACGTCGGCAGCTTCGACGGCGGCTACGGCAGCGCATATCTGGCCCGTCAGGTCGGCCAGAAATTCGCCCGAGAGATCTTCTTCCTGGGCCGGCCGTACACCGCCGAGCAGATGCACCGCATGGGCGCGGTCAACGAGGTGGTGGACCACGCCGAGCTGGAGACGGCCGGTCTGCAGTGGGCAGCGGAGATCAATGCGAAATCGCCTCAGGCGCAACGGATGCTGAAGTTCGCGTTCAATCTGCTCGACGACGGTCTGGTGGGTCAGCAGCTGTTCGCCGGTGAGGCCACCCGGTTGGCATACATGACCGACGAGGCCGTCGAAGGCCGCGACGCATTCCTGCAGAAGCGCCCGCCGGACTGGGACCGGTTCCCGCGGTATTTCTAGGGGTGCCGGGCTGCCACCTAGACTGCCCCCCTGTGAGCAAGAGTCCGCTGCGCCGGCTGGCCGAACAGATCTCGCTGGCCACCATGCGGCCACCGGTGTCGCCGCAACTGCTGGTCAACCGGCCCGCGATCAGGCCGGTCAACCTCGACGGCAAGCGGATCCTGATCACCGGTGCCTCCTCGGGCATCGGCGAGGCCGCCGCCGAGCTGTTCGGCCGGCAGGGCGCGACCGTGGCCGTCGTCGCCCGCCGCAAGGACTTGCTGGACGCCGTCGCCGACCGCATCACCACATCCGGCGGGACGGCGATGTCGATGCCCTGTGACATCTCGGACCTGGACGCCGTCGACGCCCTGGTGGCCGACGTGCAACGGCGCATCGGCGGCGTCGACATCCTGATCAACAACGCCGGCCGGTCAATCCGCCGTCCCCTGGACGAGTCGCTGCAACGCTGGCACGACATCGAGCGGACCATTGCGCTGAACTACTACGCCCCGCTGCGGCTGATCCGCGGACTGGCGCCAGGGATGCGCGAGCGCGGCGATGGCCACATCATCAACGTCGCGACGTGGGGCGTCTTGTCGGAGTCGGCGCCGCTGTTCTCCGTATACAACGCGTCCAAGGCGGCGCTGTCGGCGGTGAGCCGAACCATCGAAACCGAGTGGGGACGCGTCGGGGTGCATTCCACGACGCTCTACTACCCGTTGGTGTCTACTCCGATGATCGCCCCGACGAAGGCGTACGAGGGAATGCCCGCGCTCACGGCGCGGGAAGCCGCCGACTGGATGGTGACCGCCGCGCGGACTCGGCCGGTGCGGATCGCGCCGCGGATCGCCCTGGCGGCCAAGGCGCTCAACACCATCGGGCCCCGCTGGGTCAATGCCCTCATGCAGCAACGCAACGAACACCTCAACGGCGATTAACTCAGGAGGGTGCCATGACCGACATCTGGACCACCATCGCGGCCGAGCGTGGAGCGCTCGCCGACGACCTCGCCAGGCTGACGCCGGCACAGTGGGACACCCCGTCGCTGTGCACCGGATGGACGGTGCGCGACGTCGTCGCGCACCTGTCGGCGACGGCCGCACTGAATCCGGCCACGTTCTTTCTGGCGCTGGCCAGAGCCGGGTTCAACTTCGACAAATTCGCCGAGGGCCAGATCGCCAAGCGCCGCGGCCCCGACCCGGCCGCCACCCTTGAGGAGTTCCGCCGCTTGCGGCAATCCACCTCCGCCCCACCCGGGCCGACGACGTCGTGGCTCGGCGAGGTGGTCGTGCACGGCGAGGACATCCGCCGTCCGCTGGGCATCTCGCACGCCTACCCGCCCGACGCGGTTGCGCAGGTGATCGACTTCTACAAGGGCTCCAACATGCTCATCGGCTCCAAGAGCCGGGTGTCGGGGCTGGCGCTGCGGGCCACCGACCACGACTGGCAGCACGGACAGGGTGACGAGGTCAAGGGCCCGCTGCTGTCGCTGCTGCTGGCCATGACCGGCCGGGTGGCCGGCTGCGACGACCTCACGGGCCCCGGCGTGCCGACCCTGCGGAGCCGATGCGCCGCCAACTGACAAGTGATAGACACGACACCATGGAAATCCTGGCCAGCCGGATGCTGCTGCGGCCGGCCGACTATCAGAAGTCGCTGAGCTTCTACCGCGACCAGCTGGGGCTGGCCATTGCCCGCGAATACCCTTCGGGCACAGTGCTTTTCGCTGGCCAGTCGCTGCTCGAGCTGGCCGGCTACGGCGAGCCCGACCACTCCCGCGGCCCGTTTCCCGGGGCGCTGTGGCTGCAGGTGCGCGACCTGGACGCCACGCGGGCCGAGTTGGCCGGCCGGGGGGTGCCGATCGCTCGGGAGCCGCGACACGAACCGTGGGGACTCTACGAGATGCAGGTGACCGACCCGGACGGCATCACCTTGATCTTCGTCGAGGTGCCCCCGGGCCACCCGCTGCGCAAAGACACCCGAGGTGAACGCGGCGGAACACCGGGTTAACGGTTAAGTAATATCTGGCGACGAGTGGCGGTACACCTGTATTTCGCGTACTCAGCTATTCGACAGCGGATCAGCCCAACTACCAGAATCAGGTGCCGTGAGCCTCGACTTGTTCCTGTTGATTATCGTCGTGATCACGGCGTTGGCGTTCGATTTCACCAACGGTTTCCACGACACCGGCAACGCCATGGCCACCTCTATCGCCAGCGGCGCACTGGCGCCCAAGACAGCGGTCATTTTGTCGGCGGTGCTGAACCTGGTGGGCGCGTTCTTGTCCACCGCTGTCGCGGCCACCATCGCCAAAGGTCTGATCGACGCGAACCTGGTGACGCTGGAGTTGGTGTTCGCCGGCCTGGTCGGCGGCATCGTGTGGAACCTGCTGACCTGGTTGCTGGGCATCCCGTCGAGTTCGTCACACGCCTTGATCGGCGGCATCGTCGGCGCCACGATCGCCGCCGTCGGCGGTCACGGCGTCATCTGGAGCGGTGTGGTGTCCAAGGTGCTCGTGCCGGCCGTAGTGGCTGCGCTGCTGGCCACGCTCGTCGGGGCGATCGGCACCTGGCTGGTGTACCGGGTCATCCGTGGCCTCCCGGGCAAGCGAACCGAAGCCGGGTTCCGGCACGGTCAGATCGGCTCGGCATCACTGGTTTCGTTGGCGCACGGCACCAACGACGCCCAGAAGACGATGGGTGTGATCTTTCTGGCCCTGATGTCCTACGGCGCGGTCAGCAAGACCGCCACCATGCCGCCGCTGTGGGTCATCGTGTCCTGCGCGGTGGCGATGGCCGGGGGCACCTACCTGGGTGGCTGGCGCATCATCCGGACACTGGGCAAGGGACTGGTCGAGATCAAGCCGCCACAGGGCATGGCCGCCGAGTCGTCGTCGGCCGCGGTGATCCTGTTGTCCGCACACTTCGGCTACGCGTTGTCGACCACCCAGGTGGCAACCGGCTCGGTGCTGGGCAGCGGCGTGGGCAAGCCCGGCGCCGAGGTGCGCTGGGGGGTAGCCGGCCGGATGGTGGCCGCGTGGCTGATCACGCTTCCGTTGGCCGGCCTCGTCGGCGCGACCACCTACTGGCTCGTGCACATCATCGGCGGATACCCGGGCGCTCTCGTCGGTTTCGGCCTGCTGTGCCTGACATCTGCCAGCATCTGGCGGCGGTCGCGCCAGGCGCGGGTGGACCACACCAACGTCAACGCCGAGTGGGAAGGCAGCCTGACGGCCGGGCTCGACGGGGCGGTCAAACCGGTTCCGCCACCTCCAACAACCACCGTCGCATCGAACGGTCAGCTACCGGACTTCGGTGCCGACGACGCGGTCAAGACCGGTAACGCCTCATGAATCACTGGTTCAACTACGAGGCCACGGCGAAGATCCTGATTGCCAGCGTGCTGCTCGGCGCCGGGCTGCCGGCGCTGTTCGCGCTCGGAGTGCGGCTGCAGGCAGCCGGTTCAGGCACCGTCGGGGCGGTCGGGGACCACGCCGGTCCACGGCGCCCGGTGTTGGTCGCGCTCGGCTGGGCCATCTTCGGGCTGGTGCTGGCGGTGGTCATTGTCGGCGTCCTGTACATCGCCCGCGACTTCATCGCCCATCACCTCGGCTGGAACCTCCTCGGCGCGAAACGCGCGTAGCGTCAGATTGGATCCTGACGTACGGTTTTTCGGCGGGCCTGACGGGAAGTTGTAACAGCGTGAACCGATTTCTCACCTCAATCGTGTCGTGGCTGCGGGCGGGCTATCCCGAGGGAGTTCCACCGACCGACTCCTTTGCCGTCCTTGCCCTGCTGGCGCGCCGACTGACCAACGACGAGGTGCAGGCCGTCGCCAGCGAACTCATCCGCCGCGGTGAGTTCGACCAGATCGACATCGGGGTGGTGATCACCCAATTCACCGACGACCTACCGTCGCCGGATGACGTCGACCGGGTGCGCGCCCGGCTGGCCGCGCATGGCTGGCCGTTCGATGACGCCGCCGAGGACCGGGCATAGCCGTCCTGCGGGCGCTGACCGTCCCCCCGGGCTCCGCCGTCTCACTGCTGCTGCCCGCCCTGCAGCGAGTTCTCGAGGGCGACGGCTCGGCGCTGGTGGTGACGGCGGCACCCGATGAGGCTGCCTCCGCCGCATTGCGGGTGGGGGAAGAGATCGACGACGACGTGGCACTGGTGGTGACGACGTCGGGAACCACCGGTGCGCCCAAGGGCGCATTGCTGACCGCGGCCGCTCTGACCGCCAGCGCCTCGGCCACCCACCACCGTCTCGGCGGCCCGGGCAGCTGGCTGCTGGCCGTGGCGCCGTATCACATCGCCGGACTGCAGGTGCTGGTTCGCAGCGTGCTCGCCGGTCGCACGCCGGTCGAGCTGGATGTCTCCGCGGGCTTCGACGTCACCCAATTGCCCGGTGCGATAAGGCGATTGGACCCGGGGCAGCGATACACGTCGCTGGTGGCCGCCCAGCTGGCCAAGGCGCTCACCGACCCGGCCGCCACGGCGGCGCTGGCCGAACTGGACGCCGTGCTGATCGGCGGCGGGCCGGCTCCGCGGCGAGTCGTGGCAGCCGCGGCGGCGGCCGGGATCAGGGTGGTACGCACCTACGGCATGAGTGAGACCGCGGGAGGGTGCGTGTACGACGGCGTGCCGCTCGACGGGGTCCGGGTGCGGATCCTGGCCGATGGCCGCATCGCGCTGGGCGGCCCGACCCTGGCCAACGGCTATCGCAACCCGGTCGATCCCGACCCGTTCGCCGAACCGGGCTGGTTCCTCACCGATGACCTTGGCGCGGTGGATGATTCGGGCGTGCTGCGGGTGCTGGGGCGGGTCGACGACGCGATCAGCACCGGCGGACTGACCGTGCTGCCGGGGCCGGTGGAGACGGCATTGTCCAGCCACCCGGCGGTGGCTGACTGTGCGGTTTTCGGGCTGGCCGATGACCGATTGGGCCAGCGCGTGGTGGCCGCGATCGTGGTCCGCGCTGGTCGCGCCGCGCCGACGTTGGAGGCATTGCGCGCGCAGGTCGCGCGCACGCTCGATGTCACCGCCGCGCCTCGCGAGCTGCACATCGTCGACGAGCTGCCGCGACGCGGCATCGGCAAGATCGACCGGGCGGCGTTGGTGCGCCGCGTCGCCGGCGATCAAGTCGCCAGCGATCAATAGGCTGAGCGATCGTGAGAATTGCCCGCCGGGAAACGGTAGCCGTCGCGGTCGGGGTCGTCCTGGTGGCAGCCGCCTTCGTGCTGCCGCGGACGAACCTAGGTGTCAAACCGCGCAGCGATATCGGCCTGGAACGCTTCGCCTCGCGGGCCGGCGCGGCACCGATATTCGGCTACTGGGACATCCACGCCAGCTGGGGCACCGTCGCCGCGATCGTCATCGCACTGGCCGTCGTGGCGTTGGGTCCGTTTGTGGTGCAACGGCTTTCGTGGCAGCTACTGACCCTGGGCAGCTGGGTCACCAGTTGCGCCTGGGCGTTCTCGCTGGCGATGATCGACGGCTGGCAGCAAGGCTTCGCGGGCCGATTGACCACCAAGGACGAGTACTTATCGGAGGTGCCGGGCGTCAAAGAGATCCCGGCGACGCTCCGGACGTTCGCCGGCCGGATCGTCGACTTCCAGCCGAATTCCTGGACCACGCATGTCTCCGGGCATCCGCCGGGCGCGCTGCTGACGTTTGTGTGGCTGGATCGGCTCGGTCTGCACGGCGGCGCCTGGGCCGGGCTGCTGTGCCTGCTGGTCGGTTCGAGCGCCGCGGCGGCGGTGGTGGTTGCCGGCCGCGCGCTGGCCGGCGAGCGCACCGCCCGCCGCGCCGCCCCGTTTCTCGCTCTGGCGCCGACCGCGATCTGGGTCGCGGTGTCGGCCGACGGTTATTTCGCCGGCGTCGCGGCGTGGGGTATCGCGCTGCTCGCCGTTGCGGTGCACGGTGGAACGCGGTTTCCCGGGCTGGTGGCCGCCGGGGCAGGCCTGCTGCTGGGCTGGGGCGTCTTCCTCAGCTACGGCCTGATGCTGATGGGGCTTCCGGCATTGGCGGTACTGGCCTCTTCCAGAGACTGGCGGGTGTGCCTGCGGGCGGTGGGGCCGGCCGTGTTGGCGGCGCTGGCGGTGGCGGTGGCCTTCGCGGTGGCCGGATTCTCCTGGTTCGAGGGCTACACCCTGGTGCAGCAACGCTATTGGCAGGGGATCGCCCACGACCGGCCGTTTCAGTACTGGAGCTGGGCCAACCTGGCGTGCGTGGTGTGCGCGATCGGGCTGGGCAGCGTCGCCGGCATCAGCCGGGTGTTCGACCGCGACGCGATCGGCCACCGCTCCGGGTTTCACCTGCTGCTGCTGGGGGCGCTGGCCGCCATCGTCTGCGCGGACCTGAGCATGCTGAGCAAGGCGGAGACGGAACGGATCTGGCTGCCGTTCACCATCTGGCTGACCGCGGCGCCCGCGCTGCTGCCGGCGCGGTCCGACCGGCTGTGGCTGGCGGTCAACGCCGTCGGTGCCCTGCTGCTGAACAGCATCATCTTCACCAACTGGTAGGCGGATACATGGAAGAGTCGGCACTGGCACGTCGGCTCGGCACCACCGATGCGGTGGTGATCGGGCTGGGATCGATGATCGGCGCCGGGGTGTTCGCCGCGTTCGGCCCGGCCGCCCGGGCTGCGGGCGTGGGGCTGCTGATCGGGCTGGCTCTCGCCGCGGCGGTCGCCTATTGCAACGCGATCGCCTCGGCCCGACTGGCCGCGCGGTATCCGGTTTCCGGCGGCACCTACATCTACGGGCGCGAACGCCTGGGACCGTGGTGGGGCTTTCTGGCCGGTTGGGGATTCGTGATCGGCAAGACGGCCTCGTGTGCGGCGATGGCGTTGACCGTCGCCTCCTACACCGTCACCGGGCCGGGGTGGGCGCAGCGAGCCGTGGCGGTCGCCGCCGTGGCGGTGCTGGCCGCGCTGAACTATCGGGGCATCACCAAGACCGCGATGCTGGCCCGAATATTGGTGGCGTGCACCTTTATTGCGCTCGCCGTCGTGGTAATCGGCATTGCCGCGGCCCGGCCCGGGTCCGCCCATCTGATCGAAGGCTGGTCCGTCGTCACGCCCTACGGGGTGCTGCAGGCGGCGGGACTGCTGTTCTTCGCGTTCGCCGGCTACGCGCGCATCGCCACGATGGGAGAAGAGGTCCGTGACCCGGCCCGCACCATCCCCAAGGCGATCACCCTGGCGCTGACGATCACGGTGGCGACCTATCTGGTGGTCGCGGTGGCGGTGCTGTCGGCCGCCGGCCCGGACCGGCTGGCCAGTGCCGCGGCACCGCTGGCCGAGGCGCTGCGCGCCGCCGGTGCCGCGCCGTTGGTGCCGGTGGTGGCAGTCGGCGGCGCGCTGGCCTCCCTCGGTGCGCTGCTGGCGCTGATTGCCGGGGTGGGGCGCACCGCGCTGGCGATGGCCCGTCATCGGGACCTGCCTCGCTGGCTGGCCGCGGTCCATCCGCGCTATCAGGTGCCGCATCACGCCGAGATCGCGCTGGCCGTCGCGGTGTGCGTGCTGGTGGCAACCGTGGATCTGCGCGGCGCGATCGGTTTCTCGTCCTTTGGCGTGTTGATCTACTACGCGATCGCCAACGCCGCCGCCTATACCCTGGCGGGCCGGGGCCGGCGGCGGGCGCTAAGCGTCTTCGGGCTGACCGGTTGTCTGGTCCTGGTGGTCACATTGCCGTGGGAATCGGTCGCCGCTGGGCTGGGCATGTTTGCCGTCGGGCTCGTCGGGCGCTGGGTGGTGCTGCGCCGCCGAACCCGCTGACGGTGGGGTATCCGGCAACGCCCGAGTGCGCCGCCCCGCTGGTGCTGCCCACCTCCCCGGGCGGCTTTACAGCCCGGCCGCGCGGGTGACCCGGGCGAAGCGGCTGTCCGGGCCGCACGCGTCGCGGACCACCGCGAGGTCGTCGATGACGTCGAGATCGGCCAGTGCCGCCACAGTTGTCGCCTCAATACCGTTGTCGCGCAACGCTTTTAATGTGAGTTCACCGGTGTCCGATTGCGACATCGGGACGCCGCGCAGGCACTCCGCCGCAGCAGGGCTGTGCACTCCGAGCACCCACCAGCCACCGTCGAGTGCCAATCCGAGCACCGCCGGCGCATTGAGTAACCGTCGTGCGCAATCACTTAGCAGTCCGGCGGAAACCTGGGGAGTATCCATGCCGATTTGCAGTACGGGATACCCGTCTGCGGCATCGGCGTGTGCGTTGGCGAGCCGGTCGGCGAAGTCCTCGCCACGTTGCTCGATGACCGTGAAGGCCGCCAGCCGTTGCCGGATGTCGTCGGCGTTGGCCGCCCCGTCCAGGTCACCGGTGAGCGCCACCACCCGCGCGGCCACCGGCGCCGCCGCGACCGCGTCGAGCGTGTCCAGCAGCGCCGCCGCGGCGATGTCGGCGGCGATCCGGTCACCGATCGTCGCGGCCAGCCGCGTCTTGGCGAATCCGGGCTCCGGCGCCTTGGCGACCACCAGCACCGTGACCGGCAGCACGCTCACGAGATCACCTTCCAGAAGTCCAGAATCGCGATGATGCTGCCCCGCAACGAACCGCTGACCTTGGATTTGCCGCCCGTCCGGGGACCGTAGCTGACGTCGAGTTCGACCACGCGCCAGCCGGCTGCCGCGGCGCGGACCAACAGTTCCAGCGGATACCCGGACCGTCGATCGGCGACGCCCAGATGCAGCAGCGCCTCCCGCCGAGCCACCCGCATGGGCGCGATGTCATGCACCGGCAATCCGTGGCGGGTACGCAGCCGCCAGCTCATCACTACCGTGCCCAGCCGCGCCACCCAGGGCCAGTGCAATCCGCGAACCGGGCGACGTCGACCGGTTACCAGGTCGGCGCCCCGCTCGAGTTCGGCCACCAGCCGGGGCAATTCACCGGCATCCATCGACCCGTCGGCGTCGATCACCGCCACGATCGGGGTTGTCGCGGCTTCCACGCCCGCATGCACCGCAGCGCCGTAACCTGGCCGCGGCTCGGTAACCACCTGCGCGCCGTGGCGGCCGGCAACCACCGCGGTGTTGTCGGTGCTGTTGTTGTCCACCACCAGCGACCGATAACCGGCCGGGATCGCGGCCAGCACCGCCGGTAGCGACTCTTCCTCGTTCAGACAGGGCAGCACCACAGTCACCGCATCGCCGGGCATGCCCTCCGACCTTAGGCGAAGCCGCGACCGGGATCAGTGGCCGGAGTGGCCGCCACCGCTACTGCTGCCGCTACCACCACCGCTGCTGCCGCCGCTACCACCACCGCTGCTGCCGCCGCTGCTGCCGCTACCACCACCGCTGCTGCCGCTGCCGCCGCCCCCGAGGGGCGGCTGCGGAGCCGGAGCCACCGTCTGCGGCGCCTGCGGGGCCACAGTCTGCTGCTGGGTTGGTGCCTGCTGAGTTGGTGCCTGCTGGGTTGGTGCCTGTTGCGTTGGCACTTGCGTCGGCTCCTGGGTCGGCTGTTGCGTCGGCTGGGGAGCCACGGTCGTCGGAGCGACGGTGGTCGGCGGAACGGACGTCGGAGCGACCGTCGTGGTCACCGGAGCCATCGTCGTGGGCGGCGTGGTCACCGGTGTGGTCGGCGGCGTGGTCACCGGTGTGGTCACCGGTGTAGTCGGCGGTGTGGTGGGTGGGGTCGTCGGCGGTGTCGTGGGTGGCGTCGTCGGCGGCGTGGTGGGTGGCGTGGTCGGCGGAGTCGGCACTCCCGGCGACCAGCCCGGCCACGGCGGAATGATGACGGGAACCGGGATCGGAATTGGTGCGGGCACGACACCGGGAGGCGCCGGGGCCGGTGCAACCGGCTCCCCGCCCGTCGCGGGCGGCGTCTGCTGCCGAGGAACCACGCCCTGGACGGCCGGGACGGTACCTCCCTGGAAGCCCGCGGTGGGGTTGTCGATAGGTGGCGGTGGGACCGGCGCCTGCTGTTCCGTCGGCAACAGCGGCATGAACTTGCCCGGCTGCGCGTTCTGGTAACCCTGGACCGGCTGCGACGCCGCGGTCGGCCGGATGGCAACCGCCACCGCCACCGCCAGCGAGGCGAATCCGATGATCATGAATGCCACCACGGCATTGCTGATCAGCAACGACCGGGAGTTGAGCCGCGGACGGCCCGAGGCGGCCGCCTCGTCGTCGCCATAGTCGCCGTAGTCGCCGTACTCGCCATAGTCATCGTCATAGTCGTCATAGGCGCCCGCAAAGTCGTCGCCGGCCTCCGAGTACGCCAGCTGGGCATCTGCTGCCTCACCCGCCGGCACCGCGGCCGGCGGGAGGAAAGTCGTCGCGTCTGCGGCCACGGCCGGCTGCGCCATCGTCGAACCCGACGCGCCCGCTGCCGCCCCGGCAACCAACGCCGCGCCACGGGCCAGGGCGAACGTCGGATCGTCGACAGCCTGCACCCGCATCGTCGAGGCGGCCTGAAACTGGTCGGCCAGCACCGAGGTCTGCTCGGCAGAGGTACCCACTAGCAAAACCTCACCGGGAGCACCCGACTGCTCATCCAGCCGCGCCATCAGCGTGTCGAAGGTCGCCGTGGTGTCACCCTCCACCGGCGCGGCAGCCAGCACGGTCGGCGGCGCGTCACCGGCACCGGCGACCGACAAGCTCGCCGTCTGCTCGCCGACCAGCAACACAGCCGAGTCCGAGCCCTGCGCACCCAAGAGCGCGGTGGCAGCCTCGGACTCCGACAACACCTCCACGTCGTGGACCCCGGAATGGACCAGAGCTTGCCGCAGTTCGTCGGCTTTGCCGTGATCCGGCCAGCACAGCCGGGTGGCGACCAGTCGGTGACCCTCGTCGGCCAGCAATCGGTCCGTGCCGGCCACCGTCTCGGTCAACACCGAGATGGGCTCATCGGCCACGTCGACCGAGGATTGGTCGATCACGGCGGCACCCCCGGAGCCGGCCCCGACAAGCGCTAACCGCGCGACCGGACCCGCGACCGCGACCCCCAACACGACGTCCATTTACGGTCTCCTTCAGCTGGCGACCCCACGGCCAGCAATGTCCGGCATCATTAGACTGCGATACGGTCGGCAGTATTCATCTTTTCAGGCGACAAACGCAGCGTAACTGGATTTCCGAAGGGCTGGGTCACACCCGAAAACCCTGCCACCTGCCGCGTCGTCCGAATGGAGGATATGTTCGCAATCCAACAACGCCGAGCGCCCGGCAGGGGGTTCCCTCGCCGCCGCGCCGACGCCGAGGCAGCCGCAACCGATCTCGATCCCAGGGAGGCATCGTGAGCCTGAGCAGCGACGACACGCCGACCGGCCCGATCATGGGCGCGCAGCCGCCGGCCCCGCCCGGTCAGGCCCGGGACTCGCTACGAAGGTGGAACATCAACCGGGACCTGGCCGCCGGTGTGCTGGTGGTCAGCGCGCTGTTCTTCCCGTGGAATCTGTATTTCGGCTTCCGGATTCCGGGCAGCAGCAAAATCTTGTTCGGGGTCCTGCTGCTGGTGACGCTGCTGTCGCTGACGGCAGCCGTCGTGCCGTATCTGGGTAAGCCCGATCCTGGCCGGGCAGGACGGGTGCGTCTGGGCCTCAACATCCCGTATCTGCTGCTGGTGTTGGCGTTCGTCGTCTACGACGCGTTCCAAACGATCCGGTTCGGTGGCACCGTCAACGTGCCCGGCGGTGTCGGGCCGGGCGCCTGGCTGGGAACCGCCGGCGCGGTGCTCAGCGCGCAACCGTCAATCACCGCCACGATCGCCGACGATGACAAACACCGCAACTGGTTGCTGGCTGCCCGAATCATCGGCTATGCGTCGATGTTCGGCGCCGCCCTCAGCTCGGGTTTCAACCTTGTGTGGCGGGTGCGATACGCGTTGCATCCCGCTGGGGCCGCCTCCGGGTTCGGCAAGCAGAACATCGTGGTGATCGACACGGCGGTGGTCTATGGCATTGTCGCGCTGGTTGCGGTGCTGGTTGCATCCCGGTGGATGCTGAAGGGCACCGAAGACTACCGGCTGTCCACGATTGCGCTGGGAGCCTCGGCGCTGGTCGCCGGAGTCATCGTGTGGATCCTGCCGGTGGGCCGCGAAGTCGACGCATTCCACGGCATCGCGCAGAACACCTCGACGGCCGGCGTCGGATACGAGGGGTTTCTGGCGTGGGCGGCCGGCGCCGCCGTCTTCGCGCCGCTGACCTTGGTGCGACCCCCGGGCGGCCGGCCGATAGCCAAGGCCGTCTGGCGCGCGGCGGCCCGCAACGGCTTGCTGCTCATCGCCGCGTGGTGCCTGGGTTCGGTGGTGATGAGGCTGACCGACCTCACCACGGCGGTGATGTTGGATTACCCCTATTCGCGCTATGACACCATGACGCTGGCGGGCTTCGATCTTGTCACCGCGGTGCTTGCGATCTGGCTTCGACTCAACCTGACAAACGATGCGCTGCCCGGCCGGCTGATCTCGTCGCTGTCCGGATTTCTGTTCGCGCTCAGCGTTTCTCGCGTCATCCTCGGCGTCGTCCTGGCGCCACGATTCGCGACACCGCCCGGCGCCCCGGCGAACCCGGTCTATGGCAACAACCTGGCCCAGCAGATCAGCAGCGTCTTCGACGTGACGCTGTGCGGCCTGGCCCTGGGCATTCTCGCCGCCGTCCTGATCGCCCGGCGGCAGCGCCCGCCGCGGCGAATGCGGTCACATCCGCGACGCCCCCGGTCTGGTCGGCTCCGCACCCCACCGGACGGGCGGCCCGCGCTGCCGTCGGAAGCGGAGACGGCCCGGTTCCGGACACCGGAGGCGGTCCATGACGCGCCCACCACCGTCCTGTCGGCGCCGGGGCCGTCCCCCCGGATCTTCCGGTCAGCCGAGACGACCGGGCCCGTGCGCCCGAAGATCTACCGTCCGCCAGGCGACTCGCAGTAACGGTCAGCGCAGGGCCGCGAACGCGAACTCACGCAGCCCGTCGCCCGGCGCCACGGCCGCACGGAAGCCCAGCATCTCGGCGGCTCGCGCCGGATCGGCGACGATGTGGCGCACATCGCCGCTGCGGTATTGCCCGGTGATGACCGGAGACATCGAATCGCCCCGGGCCTCGCACAGCACGGTGGCCACCTCCAGAATCGAGATCGGCTGCCCCGAACAGACGTTGGCGGCGGTGAACCCGCCGCGGTCCGCCGCGGTCAGATCCGCGGCGGCCAGATTGGCCGCGGCGACGTCGTCGACGTGGACGAAGTCACGCATCTGACCGCCGTCTTCGAAAACCCTTGGCGGCTCCCCCTTTTCCAGCGACGAGCGGAAGATCGCCGCGACCCCGGAATACGGGGTGTCGCGCGGCATGCCGGGACCGTAGACGTTGTGGTAGCGCAGCGCCACCACCGAGCCGCCCGTCGACTCCGACCACGCCAGCGCGTAGTGCTCCTGCGCCGCCTTGCTGGCCGCGTACAGGCTGCGCGGCCGCACCGCGGCGGCTTCGTCCACCAGCCGCCACCTGACCGGGTCCCCGCAGACCGGGCAGCGGTGCTCGAAGACGCCGGCGTCCAGATCGGCGCGCCGCCGCGGCAGTGGGTCGACCAATCCGTGCCGGCCGCAGTGGTAGCGACCCTGCCCGTAAACCACCATCGACGACGCCAGCACCAGGCGGCGCACCCCGGCGGCGAACATCTGGGCCAGCAGCACCGTAGTGGCCAGGTCGTTGTGGGCGCCGTATTCGGGCGCGTCGGCGGCGTCCACCCCGGCACCCACCATCGCCGCCTGGTGACACACCAGGTCCACCCCGGCCAGCAGCGGCGCCAGGGCGTCGCCGTCACGGACGTCCACGCGGTGACACCCCGGCGGTAACCGAGCGTCGGGCCCGTGCGCGGCCGGCAGCAAGGCGTCGACGCCGACCACCTCATGGCCGGCGTCGCTCAGCGCGACGGCCACCCGGGATCCGATGAAACCGGCCGCACCGGTCAACAGCACCTTCACGGCAACTCGAACGGCAACGCGACACCGGCATGCAGCAGGCACAGGGTGCAGGTGCGCTCCCCGGCGACCCGGCCGATCGACGCCCGCACCAGCTCCTTGAGCATCTCGATGTTCTCTCCGAAGCTGGCGAACACGTCGGACGCTTTCACACCCTTCCCGACGTCGATACCCGCGTCGACATCGGTCACCAAAGCTATTGCTGCATAACATAATTCGAGCTCACGAGCGAGGATTGCCTCGGGATAACCGGTCATGTTGACCAGGTTGAACCCCGCGGCGGCAAACCACTGGCTTTCGGCGCGGGTGGAAAACCTCGGGCCCTGGATCACCACCAGCGTGCCGCCGTCGACCACATCGGGTAACCCGGTGACCGCGCCGCGCAGCGTCGGACAGTACGGATCGGCGAAGGTGGCGTGCACCCCGCCGGAGTCGAAGTAGGTGTCGGCCCGGCCGCGGGTGCGATCGACCAACTGGTCGGGCACCACCACCGCGCCGGGCCCGAGCCGGGACGTCAGGCTACCCACGGAGCACGGGGCGAACACCCGTCGCACGCCAAGGGCACGTAGCGCCCACATGTTGGCCCGGTAGGGCACGGTGTGCGCCGAATACTGGTGATGGACGCCGTGCCGGGGCAGGAACGCGACATCGTGGCCTCCGACGGTGCCGATGGTGATCGCGCCGCTGGGCCGGCCGTAGGGGGTTTCCGGTTCGACGGTGCGCGCATCGGGACCGAAGAAGGTGTAGAAGCCGGTACCGCCGATCACTGCGAGCATCCGCTCATTGTTGTCTATGCCCGCAAGTTGATCGCGGGTGCGGGACACCGGCAGGATGCCTTGGTGGCCAGTTTCACGCAGTGGGTCGGCGGCGCTCGCCCGCGCACCCTGCCGAACGCGGTGGCGCCCGTCGTCGCGGGCACCGGCGCGGCGGCCTGGCTGCACGCCGCCGTGTGGTGGAAGGCACTGCTGGCGCTGGTTGTCGCCGTTGCGCTGACCGTCGGCGTCAACTACGCCAACGACTATTCCGACGGCATCCGTGGCACCGACGACCAGCGGTCCGGCCCGCCGCGGCTGGTCGGCTCACGCTTGGCGGCCCCCCGCTCGGTGCTGACGGCGGCGATGGTGAGCCTGACGGTCGCCGCGGCGGCCGGCCTGGTGCTGGCGCTGGTGAGCCAGCCGTGGCTGATCGCGGTCGGCGCCGCCTGCATCGCCGGGGCGTGGCTGTACACCGGCGGCGCGAAACCTTACGGCTACTCCGGTTTCGGCGAAGTCGCGGTGTTCGTGTTCTTCGGTCTGATCGCGGTGCTCGGCACCCAGTACACCCAGGCCTTGCGGGTCGACTGGGTGGGGCTGGTGCTCGCCGTCGCGACGGGAGCGCTGTCGTCGTCGGTGCTGGTGGCCAACAACCTGCGCGACATCCCGACCGACACGGTGTCGAACAAAATCACCCTGGCGGTGCGGCTGGGCGATGCCCCTACCCGAGTGCTCTACCAGGGGCTGCTGGTCACGGCGGGGGCGTTGACGCTGCTGTTGACGATTGCGACGCCGTGGTGTGCCGTGGGCCTGGTGTCCACGCCGCTGGCCCTGCGTGCGGCCGGGCCAGTGCGATCCGGCCGCCGCGGGCCCGAGCTGATCCCGGTGCTGCGCGATACCGGGCTGGCGATGCTGGTCTGGGCGGTTGCGGTGGCCGTGGCGTTGACGGTGGCCGGGTGAGGGTGCGCGCCGGGCCTGCCGGGCATTCAGGCTGGGCCTTCGGGGCGGGTGCTGTTGGCGCCGCACGACCCTGGGCGCACACTCGACATGGGGATAACAGCGACCGAGGACGGGTATGACGGAGATCGCCACAGCCAGCGGGACCACGAACGTGGGGTTGCTCAGCGTCGGGGCGTACCGCCCCGCACGGGTGGTCACCAACGACGAGATATGCCAGAACATCGACTCATCCGATGAATGGATCTACACCCGAACCGGTATCAAGACCCGCCGGTTCGCCGCCGCCGAAGAATCCGCCGCATCGATGGCGATTGACGCCAGCAGGCAGGCGATCGCCGGCGCCGGCCTCGAAGGCAGCGACATCGACGGCGTGATCGTCGCCACCAGCACCCACTTTCTGCAGACCCCGGCGTGTGCCCCGATCGTCGCCGCGGCGTTGGGCGCCCAAGACGTTCCGGCATTCGACATCTCGGCCGGATGCGCCGGATTCGGATACGCGGTCGGGGTCGCGGCCGACATGATCCGGGGCGGTAGCGCCGGCACGGTGCTGGTGATCGGCACCGAGAAACTGTCACCCACGGTTGACATGTACGACCGGAGCAACTGCTTCATCTTCGCCGACGGCGCCGCCGCGGTGGTGGTCGGGCAGACGCCGACGCAAGGCATCGGACCGACCGTCTGGGGCAGTGACGGCGACCAAGCCACCGCGATACGGCAGGACATCGACTGGATCACCCACGCGGAGAACCCGATCGGACCGCGACCGTTCCTGCGCCTGGAAGGTACCGCCGTCTTTCGGTGGGCGGCTTTCGAGATGGGCAAAGTCGGTCAGCGGGCGCTGGACGCAGCGGGGGTCTCACCCGACGAGATCGACGTGTTCATCCCGCATCAAGCCAACAGCCGGATCAACGAACTGCTCGCCAAGACCCTGCAACTGCGGCCGGATGCGGTGGTGGCCAACGACATCGAGCACACCGGGAACACCTCGGCGGCGTCCATTCCGCTGGCGATGGCCGAACTGCTGGCGACCGGGACCGCCAAGCCGGGCGACCTGGCGTTGTTGATCGGTTACGGCGCCGGCCTCAGCTATGCCGCGCAAGTGGTCCGAATGCCCAAGGCGCCGAACGGATAGGCGGGATTTCAGCTTTCGCCGGCACCCTGGTCGGAGTTCGGATCGTCGGGATCCTCACCTCGCAGCCGGGCCCGCAGCCGTTCGCGTTCCGCGCGCCTGCGCTCCCCCGCAACCGCCAGGGCGACGGTGGCTCGCCGGCGCAACGGAGTGAATATCCACATACCCAACGGCATCGCAATGGTCAGCCCGAACAGCGCGGCGACGACAACCGGGAATTCGTTGATCCCGGCCAGCCGCGCCGCCCCGTAGATCGCCGCGGTGACCGCGGCCGCGAGCAGCAACCGGGCCGTAGCGTAGAGCGCCACGTCGATGACGCCGCGGTGCTCGGTGGTTTTCTCGGCGCTGTTGCCGTGAGGCGCTGCTGACACAGCCTGAGCCTACGGCGCGGGTATATTCGCTCTCAGGAGGTGTCGAGTGCTTTACCTGCTCGTCGTCCTGGTATTGGGGACGCTGATCTACATCGGCTGGCGTGCGGCGCGGTCGCAGACAAGCCGGCCCAAGACTCGCGTGATCGGACCCGACGACGACCCAGAGTTCTTGCGCCGGTTGGGACAGGGCTGACCGGGGCCCGGTCGACCTAGATGAACGCCGGGTTGGTTCGCCGCTGATCGTTGGGGAACCCGTCGGCGACAACGGCGGCCAACTCCATCAGCGCCTCGCGAGTCTCCCGCTTCAACCGTTCGAAGCGGATCTCGGCGCCCTCTTCCAGATGCGGGTCGAACGGCACCAGCCGCACGGCGCGGCAGCGCCGTGAGAAGTGATCGACCACCTTCTGCATGTCGACCTTGCCGGACCGCGGCCGGACGGCGTTGATCACCGCGATCGATCCGCGTACCAGCTCTTCGTAGCCGTGTGCATCCAGCCAGTCCAGCGTTGCCGAGGCGCTGCGGGCGCCATCGATGGATGCCGAGCTGACCACGATCAGCACGTCGGCCTTGGCCAATATCGCCGACATCGCCGAATGCAGCAGCCCGGTGCCGCAGTCGGTAAGCACCAGGCCGTAGAACCGCTCGAGGATCTCGAGGGTGCGAGCATAATCGTCGGCGCTGAACGCCTCCGACACCGCCGGATCGGTTTCCGAGGCCAGCACTTCCAGCCTGCTGGGCCCCACCGAGGTGTAGCTGCGGACATCGCTGTAGCGCTCGATGCCGTCGGCGTCGCGCAGCAGATGACGCACCGTGGCCGGCGTCTCCACCGGCACCTTCTGGCTCAGCGTTCCGCGGTCCGGGTTGGCGTCCACCGCCACCACCCGGTCCCCGCGGATCGAGGCGAAGGTGCCGCCCAGGGTGGCGGTGATGGTGGTCTTGCCGACACCGCCCTTCAGTGAGAGCAGCGCGATCCGATAGCAACCGCGTAGCGGCCTGTTCACCGCAACCACCAGGTCGTTGTACCGGTTGACCCGTGGGCTTTCCCCCAGGTTGATCAGCTTGCCGGACACCATGTAGAGCCAGCGGCGCCAGCCCTCCGACGGCGGCGGTTTGACCTGCCGCAACAGCGTGCTGGTGGACAATTCCGGATAACGCGTCGGCGGCGTGCCCGCCGGTCGCTGCGCGGTCTCCACCGAGGTGTCGGCCGGCTGCCCGCCGAAATACCCGTAGGGCTGCGCATCGGTGATGGTCGGCAACCCCTTGGCCGGCGTGGTAGCCGCCCACGCGCGCGGTTCGGCGCGGGTCGGCGGCGGGGGCACGGCATGCGTCTCCGATTCGGAGAAGCGTCGCTCGGTGCGGAATCCGGCAAACGCCCGGGTCGGCGCCTCGCTGGAGTCGCCGCCCGTCTCGCCGGCCGACAGCTGTGTCGTCGGGCGATCCGGGTCTTGGCGTTCCTGCCCCAGTGGCGCCCCCACGCCCTCCGTCGGATGGTCAGACACGTGTACGTCCCCTCGTCGCGTTACTCGGTCCTTGTACCCGCCGCCTGATCACCCCACACCAGCATAGGAGTGCAAACCCACGGTAACCAGGTTAACGAAGAACAGGTTGAAGACCATGGCCACGAACCCGGCGACGTTGACCCAGGCCGCCTTCCGGTCCCGCCAACCCGCGGTTGACCTGGCATGGAGGTAGGCCGCGTAGATTACCCACGCGACGAAGGACACCGTTTCCTTGGGGTCCCAGCCCCAGTAGCGGCCCCAGGCCTCCTCGGCCCAGATGGCCCCGAAGATCACTCCGAAACCGAACACCGGGAAGGCGAAGATCGTGGTCCGGTAGGCGATCCGGTCCAGCGTTTGGGCATCGGGGAAGCGCTGCACGAGGCGAGCCAACGCCCCTTCGGTTGCCGGCTCACCCAGCCGCGAGGTTCGCAGCAGGAACAGGATGCTGGCGATGCCGGCGACCAGAAACACCCCTGAACCGAGGCTGACCACCGAGACGTGAATGGGCAACCAGTACGACTGCAGTGCCGGCATCACCGGGGCGGCATTGGCGTACAGCCAGCGCCCGGACACCGTCAGCAGGATCAGAACCGGGAGCAACAGGAAGACCCACAGCGGCCGGTTCTGCGGGCGACGCAGCACCACCGCGCCGGCGACCAGCCCGGACATGCAGGTGAGGTTGATGAACTCGTACATGTTTCCCCACGGCACCCGCATGGTGGCCAGGCCCCGCAGCACGATGCAGGCGCCCAGCAACCCGATGCCGAGGTAGAGCACCGCCAGCCCGGCTCGCCCGACGCGTTCGTCGAACGGCCGCCGCGGACCGTCGGCCACGATGCCCGGAATGGTGCTGTCGACGGCGACCGATCCGGCGGCCACCGCGACCGGTTCGAGTTTGCGGCCGCGGACGTAGGCCAGCTCGAAGGCCAGCAGCAGCAGCGCCACCACCAGGGCCACCACGGCTGAGGTGAATGCCCAGTCGGAGTAGCGGGCCAGGCCGATGTTGATATGCGCGGTGTTCATCTGACGTGCACCTGAGGGCTCCTTCGGGATGCTGCGGGCATCGGCGCCGCCGATGCGCCGAACCCGGCCAGCAATCGCTCGGTCAACCGCTCGAACTCATCACCCCAGCCGGAGTTGTCGGTCCGTGCCAGGCCGCCCAGCTCGACGTTCACCGTACCGGGGGTATCGGCGGCCGGCGTAATCCGGACCCAGACCCGGCGGCGGCGCACCAGCAGCGATACCAGCAGCCCGGCCATCATCGTGACGGCGAACACCAGCACCCAGGTTTGGCCGGGGTCGTGGGAGACCTGCAGGTTGACGAAGGGCA
This sequence comes from Mycobacterium persicum, assembly GCF_002086675.1. Classification (GTDB taxonomy): domain Bacteria; phylum Actinomycetota; class Actinomycetes; order Mycobacteriales; family Mycobacteriaceae; genus Mycobacterium; species Mycobacterium persicum. Next base: position 53,222 of record NZ_MVIF01000012.1, on the reverse strand, counting down.
CGGCGCCGTCGAAGCGGACGGTGGTGCCGTCTTGATCCAGGCGCACCTGTTCGCCGGCGCGCAGGTTGACCCGCTTTTCCTTGGTGAGCCGGCCCTGTTCGAGCAGCCGGGGATCCAGGGTGAACAGCGACTGCGGTCGCCCGGTGTCCAGGCCGGTGTCGCCGCAGTAGATGTCGATGGCCACCGCGGGGGCGTCCAGCGCCGGGAAACGCGACGACAACAGGGTGCCGTCCAGCTGCTCGGTCGGTGCCAGCAGGCCCTGGATCGCGATTTGGTGCCGACGGCGTTCTTCGGCGGTGGGATAGCTGCCGGCCGGCGGGTCGATGCGCACCACCCCCGACGACAGCAGGGTCTGCGGGTTGTCGGGTCGCCATTGCACGGTCGACGTGCGGCTCTGGCCGTCGGGGAAGGTCACGGTGAAGCTGGGCGCGTAGCCGTGGCCCTGCAGATACACCCGGTCCCCGCCTACCCGCAGCGGATGGTTGACCTCCAGCCGGTAGGGCCGCCAGGTGTTGGCCGACGGGTCGCGGCTGCCCGGGTCCGCCTGGTAGTCGATGTCGGCGGCAAACGAGGTGGCCTGCCCGGACGGCAGGTAGTGGGCTGCGAAGTCGTTGACCCGGATGCAGATCGGGTGCAGCGACGTGCCGTCGACGGTGTTGCCGGCGCGGAACGAGTCGAACGCCGCCGGGGAGGCCGAGCAGAAGCCGGGACCGCCGTCGGCGATGACGATGACGTTGCCCTCGTAGCCGAAGAGCTTTCCGACGGCCACCGCGACCAGCAAGCCCAACAGCGAGAAATGGAAGACGATGTTGCCGAATTCTCGCAGGTAGCCCTTCTCGGCGGCGACCTCGTAGGTGCCGTCGGTGTGCCGGACGATCCGGCGCCAGCCGCGCAGCCTCGCCGCGATCGTCTGGGCCACGGTTTCGGGGTCCCCGACCGCCTGGGAGCTGGCGCGCTTGGGCAGCCGGGCCAGGTTGCGCGGCGCGGCGACCGGGGCGGCCCGCAGGCTGCGGGCGTGCTCGATCATCCGCGGAGTGAGGCAACCCACCAGAGACACGAACAGCAACACGTAGATGGCGGTGAACCAGAAGCTGGAGAACACGTCGAAGGCCTGCAGCTCGTTCAGCCACGGGCCGATGAGGGGGTGGGTGCGCAGGTAGTCGTCGACCTTGCCGGCGTTGAGGCTGCGCTGCGGCAGCAGCGCTCCCGGTATGGCCCCGAGCGCGAGCAGAAACAGCAGCACCAGCGCGGTGCCCATCGACGTCAACGAGCGCCAGGTGTTGCGCGCTTTGGCCGCGAGCAGACGCAGAATCGCACCAAACCGCTTGGTTTGGTGCGATTCTGCGTCTCCTCGCGCCGCTGCTCGCTCCGTCAAATCGGCAACCTCACATCGGACACCACCGCGTCGCGCAGCCAGGAGACCACGTCGTTCCACACGCCGGTGACCAGCGCCAGGCCGACGGCGATCAGCAGCACGCCGCCGAAGACCTGGATGGCCCTGGTATGCCGGCGCAGCCAGCCCAGGCCCGCGACCGCCCCCGCCGAACCGAACGCCAGCAGCACGAACGGGATGCCCAACCCCAGGCAGTAGGCGATCACCAGGACGATCCCGCGCGCCACGCTGGCGCCGTCGGTGGCCGAAGCCACCGTGATCACCCCGGTCAGCGTCGGCCCCAGACACGGCGTCCACCCGAGCGCGAACACCGCGCCGAGCAGCGGTGCCCCGGCCACCGTCGTCAACAGCCGCGGGCTGAACTTGACCTGACGCTGCAATGCCGGGATCAGGCCCACGAACACCAACCCCATCACCACGGTCAACACCCCGCCCACCCGCTGCAGCAGCACCTCGTTGCTGATCAGCGTGGTCGTCATGCCCAGCACCGCGACCGTGCCCAGGACGAACACGGTGGTGAACCCGGCGACGAACAGCGCCGCCGACCCGGCGACCCGCCACCGGGCCGCGGGCTGCGGCCGTGGCTCCTCGTTGACGCCCACCACGCCCGCCAGATAGGAAAGGTAGCCGGGCACCAGGGGCACCACACAGGGCGAGGCGAACGACACCAGCCCGGCCAGCACGCACACGCCCAGCGCCAGCAGCAGCGGCCCGGCGGCGGCGATCTCGGTGAAACCGGTCATTGCCGGCCCGGCGGGTTCGCCGGTTCCTCGGCCGCTACCCGCTGCACCACCGGCTGCAGATCCTCGGCCAGCAGCTCGCGCAGGAACACCGCCGCGACCCGGTGCTGGCGATCGAGCACCAGCGTGGACGGAATGACGGTGGTGGGGTATTTGCCGCCGAATGCGATCAGGGTGCGCATCGCCGGGTCGTAGATGGACGGGAAGGTGACGTGGCGGTCGTCGACGAAATCCAGTGCGGCGTCGCGACTGTTGTCGCGCACGTCGATGCCCAGGAAGGACACCCCGGAGCCGTGGGTGGCGTCGTATACCCGCTGCAGTTGGCTCACCTCGGCCCGGCAGGGCCCGCACCACTGGCCCCAGACGTTGACGACGACGACCTGCCCGGCGAAATCGTCGAGGTTCAGCGTGCGCGCCGGGTCGCGCAGGTCCGGCCCGGACAGCGGTCCCGGGCGGCCGCGGCTGGCCGGCGGGTCGTAGTAGATGTCGGTCTTGCCGCCCGGGGAGACGAATTCGAAGGTGCCGCCCTGAGCGACGGCATCGCGCCCGGAACAGCCGGTCAGCACGGCTGTCACCACCAGAGCAAGAGCGAGCCGGCGCATGCTCAGCAGCCTGCCGGTTCGGAGTACACCACGTCGACCAGGCGGTCGCCGTCATAGACCAGGGAGGTCACCGACGCCAGCGAGCACTCGCGGCGCCGCGGGTCGTGCCACAGCCGCCTACCGGTCACGTGCAGCCGCAGCGTCCACACCGGCAGCTGGTGGCTGACACACACCACCTCGTGGCCGGCGGCGCGCGCCCGCGCCTTGTCTACCGCGGTCGACATCCGTTGCGCGATCTGGGTGTACGGCTCACCCCACGAGGGCGTGAACGGGTTGCGCAGCTGCCACCACACCCGCAGGTCGCGCCATGCGCCGTCACCGAGGCCGACGCGGCGGCCCTCGAAGAAGTTCGCCGATTCGATCAGATCATGGTCGGTGTCCACCGCCAGCTCGTGGCGGGCGGCGATAGGCGCGGCGGTCTCCTGAGCGCGTTGTAGCGGCGAGGCGATCACCGCGACGACGTCGCGGCCGGCCAGGAAGTCGGCGACCGCGACCGCCTGCGCTCGGCCGGCATCCGACAGGTGATAGCCGGGCAACCGGCCGTAGAGCACCCCGCTGGGGTTGTGCACCTCGCCATGGCGCACCACGTGCACCCGGGTTTCTTCGGCCATCAGGCTTTATCCTCTCGGGCGGCGTGGGCGGCCCGGCGGGCCGCAACAGGCAGCGCGTCGGCGATCCGCCCGAACGCGGCGTCGTCGAGGGCGGCCGAGACGAACCACGCCTCGAACGCACTGCACGGCGGGTAGACGCCCGCGTCCAGCAGGGCGTGGAAGAACGGGGCATAACGCCACGTCTGGCTGGCTCGTGCCGACGCGAAGTCGGTGACCGGCCGGTCGGTGAAGAACACGCTGAGCATGTTGCCGGCCCGCGGAATCCGGTGCGGCACCCCGGCATTCGTCAGCGCCTCGGTCAGCAGCGCTGCCAATCGGTCGGCATTGGCGTCCAGCGCGGCGTACACCGCGTCGTCGGCCGCCCGCAGCGTGGCCAGCCCGGCGGCCATCGCCACCGGGTTGCCCGACAGTGTCCCGGCTTGATACACCGGCCCCAGCGGCGCCAGCCGCTGCATCACCTCGGCCCGGCCGCCGAACGCGGCGGCGGGCAGCCCGCCGCTCATCACCTTGCCGAAGGTGAACAGGTCGGCGGCCACCGGATCCAGGCCGTACCAGCCGCTTCGGCTGACCCGAAACCCCGTCATCACCTCGTCGACGATCAGCAGCGCGCCGTGTTCGGCGGTGATCGAGCGCAGCGCGGCGTTGTAGCCGGGCCTGGGCGGGACGACGCCCATATTGCCCGGGCTGGCCTCGGTGATCACCGCAGCGATCTGCTCGCCGTAACGCGCAAAGGTCTCCCGGACGGCGTCGACGTCGTTGTAGGCCAACACGATGGTGTCGGCCGCGGCGGCGCCGGTGACCCCCGGCGAGGACGGCAGGCCGAGGGTGGCCACGCCCGAGCCCGCGTCGGCCAGCAGTGCGTCCACGTGGCCGTGGTAGCAGCCGGCGAACTTGATGATCTTGGCCCGGCCGGTGTACCCGCGCGCCAGCCGGACCGCGCTCATGGTGGCCTCGGTGCCGGAATTGACCAGCCGGATCCGCTCGACGGGCGCCACCCGCTCGATGATCTCGGTGGCCAGCTCGGTCTCGGCCGGCGTGGGCGCCCCGAACGACAAGCCGTTCGCGGCGGCCCGGGCGACGGCGTCGACGACGGCCGGGTGGGCATGACCGAGGATCATCGGGCCCCACGAGCAGACCAGGTCGACGTAGCGGTTGCCGTCGGCGTCGGTGAGCCGGCAGCCGTGCGCTTCGGTGATGAACCGCGGGGTGCCGCCGACGGCCGTGAACGCGCGCACCGGGGAGTTCACCCCGCCGGGGATGACCGTGCAGGCGTCGGCGAACAGCCGCGCGGAGACGTGCGTCCGCGCGGTCGCCTGGTCCGTGCTGCCCATGACGACTAGTGTCCCAGCCGCTGCGGCCCGCTCAACTACAGGGTGTAAGAGTTCTACCCGTCGCGGGTGTAAGCATGCCGACGGCGGGGAAAGCATCCCCCATGGGCGTATGCAACCCGACCAGACTGGGCGCGGCATCCGTGGGCCTGGTGCTGGCCGGCGGCTGTGGCAGTGATAACCCGGTCATCGACTCGTCGAACCGCGGCTCGAACTCCCACACCAAGGACACGACAGTGCAGAACGCCCACATCGTGCCCCGCTTTCAACCGGGGTCGGGTGCGATTCAGGTGGGGGATGCCGCGGCGCTCGCTTTCACGGCCACCAACAATCGCAGCACCGAATCGGAACGCCTGCTCGCGATCGCCACCGACGCGGCCGAGGCCGTCCATATCTCTCCGGCCGCGCCGCTAGAAATTCCCCCGCAGTCATCGATCGCTGCCGGCCAATCGATCGAACAGGTAGGCGCTTCCGGCCAACCATTCGCCGTCAGCGTGGACGGTCTGCGGGAATCCGCCAGACCGGGTACGTCGGTGGAGGTGACCCTGGTATTCGACCGTATTCGACAACTACGGTGACCTGACCATGCGGGTGCCCATCGAGGCGTGTCCCAGCCAGCAGTAGCCCGAAGATGAAAAGCCCTGGCAGCCAAGCGCTTTGAGCTGGGTTGGGGGCAGCGTGCATACGGCCACCCGGCACGGGGTATCCCTGTGACGACAGACAATCGAGGCAACGAAACTGATATCGAGAGGGATGAGACTCATGACCGACCCCGCCGGGGAACGCACGACAACGAGCACCGGACAACGGCTGGTCGCATCGTTTGACAGTTACGACGCGGCTCAGGAGCTGGTCGATCGCATGTCCGACGGCGGATTCCCCGTCGAGCACGTTCGCATCGTCGGCGACGGCCTGCGCACCGTGGAACAAGTCACCGGCCGCCTGACCAAGGGCAAGGCCGCGCTCGCGGGTGCGGCCAGCGGCGCCTGGATCGGCGCACTGATCGGCCTGCTGTTCTTGCTCTTTGCCGTCAGCCCGTTATGGCTTTGGGTATGGGTGCTCCTGTTGCCGATTGCCTTCGGCGCACTCTGGGGCGCTATCTTCGGCTTCGCCGCACACGCGTCGACGGGTGGAAAGCGGGACTTCACCAGCGAGCACACCCTGCTGGCGCGCCGCTACCACGTCTATGTCACCGCCGAGTACGCCGACCACGCCGCCCGTTTTCTGCCGGCAGCGCACAGCGCGGCTCGCTGACGCCGGCGTGAAGTTGGCATGGCAGAGCGAACAAGGTGTACTACCCCAGTGAGAACCCGATGAGAAACCCCGGCAGACTGTCGATGGGCGCGACGATTCCCGCACAACAGCTGGAAACCATCACCGGTCAGCCCGTGGCGGTGCCGGCGCCCGGGGGGCGTACCCATCTGCAGTTTCGCCGGTTTGCCGGATGCCCGATCTGCAGTCTGCATCTGCACAGCTTCGCCGACCGCCACCAGCAGCTCACCAACGCCGGTATCACCGAAGTGGTGTTCTTTCATTCGCCGGCCGACGCGCTGCGCGGATATCAGAGCGTGCTGCCATTCGCCGTGGTCGCCGACCCCGACAAGGTGCACTACTGCCGGTTCGGGGTGGAGCGGAGCTGGCGCTCCCTGGCCAGTTGGCGCGCCTGGTCAGCAGCCGTCCGCGGCTACTGGGCCGCGCTGCGGCACCGCCGCGATCCGGCCTACGCCGGCGTTGGATCTACTGATGGCACAACGCATTTGGGGCTGCCCGCGGACTTTCTCATCGATCCCGATGGCCGCCTCGTCGCGGTGCATTACGGGCGTCACGCCGATGACCAGTGGTCGGTCGACGAGCTGCTGAGTATCGATCGGTCGCTGGGGTAACGGCATGGCCGGCGAAGTGGTGGTCTACTGGCGTCCGGGCTGCCCGTTCTGTTGGCGGCTGCGTAGGGCGCTACGGCGGCGCCGGCTGCCCACCCGGGAGGTGAACATCTGGACTGATCCGGACGCGGCAGCGGCGGTCCGCTCGATCGCCGACGGCAACGAGACCGTGCCCACCGTCGTCGTGGGCGATATCGCCATGGTCAACCCGACGGCCGGCCAGGTCATCGACGCGGTCCGCAGCCGGGCTCCGGAGCTTCTCGACCAGGCGGTCGCGTCCTCGCGTTGGCGGACCATCTTCCGGGGTTCAAACCGTTAGCTCGGCTGGCCCTCGATGGTCACGCCCCGCCAGAACGCCACGTGGTTCTTGATGTCGCTGGCAGCCGGGCTGGGGTCCGGGTAATACCAGGCGGCATCGGGATTGGTCTGGCCATCCACCACGACGGTGTAGTAGTTGGCCACCCCCTTCCACGGGCATACCGACGTGGTGGAGCTGTCGATCAGATACTCGCGATGAATTGAATCCGGCGGGAAGTAGTGATTGCCCTCCACTGTGACGGTCTGCGGCACTTCTGCGAGCACGGTCCCGTTCCACACGGCGCGAATCATTGGCCCACCTCCCTGTCGGCTTCGATAGTGCACGGTTTCCGGATCCGGCGCCGCCGATTGCCCGACTTCAGATGTAGCCCCGGAAATGAGTTGGACAGTGGCATGCAATGTCGGCAACGGCTCGCTCAACCGCCATATCACCAACCCCATTCAGCGGATGTGGGCCGGTGGGCCCGGCCAGCCGCGCGGCCGTGACCAAGGCGTGGGAGGTGGCGTGGGCATCGGGTATCGGGCATCGGGTATCGGGCCTTCGACGCCGTGATGCCCGACGCGAAGCCGTCGGCACTGCTGGACCATCAAGCGCGCCGGATCAGCGAGATCGACGTCAGCAACGGTGCGGTTCCACGGTACGGCGCCCGCGTCGGGGTGGCGGCGCCGGTGAATGCGACCTTGACGGCGGTGGCCGGTCGGTGGAAAGGCGATGGGGCGACGACTGATTCGCTACGTAGCGTCCCGCGCTACGCGCACGGGAACAACGCGGCCGCCTCGGCGGCCTGCGCCCACTGCTCGGCGAACAGCCGGCTTACCGCGTCCAGTGCCGGGGTCAGCGGTTCGATGGTCCGCGACACCAGGGCCCGCTCGTCGGTGGCGGCGACCGGATGCCAGTACACGCCGTCGGCGGTGACGGTCACCTCCGGAACCAGCGATTCGCGGCGCAGCGACAACCCCTCGGACGCAACACCTTCCAAGGCGATCGGCCGCACCAGCTGATCCTCGCCGGCGATACCGAGCGCATTGAGGAACTCGTGAAATGCCGCCAGTTCGCCGGGAGCGGGGGCGGCGACCGTCGCGGCCACGCGTACCCGGAAACCCAGCGATAACGCGAAACGGATTCCGGCGACCGCCTTTTCCCACGACCCGCGACCCCGGTGCGAGTCGTGCAGGTCCGGCGTCGCCGAGTCCAGGCTGATCTGCAGGGCGAGCCCATCCCGGGGCAGGGATTCCAGCGCCCGGCGCGCCCGGCCCTTGAACACCATCCCGTTGGTGAGGACGGTGGTGGGCAGCGTCTGGGCACAGGCCGAGATGATCGTGTCGATGTCGGGCAGCAGGAACGGCTCACCGCCGGTGAGGAACAATTCCCGCACCCCCCAGCGCGCGGCTTCACCGACAATGCGGCCGATTCGCTCGGCCCCGAGTTCGCGGTGCGGGGCCTGCGGCGACGACGAGACACAGCAGTAGTCACAGGACAGATTGCAATGAAAGTTGGTATAGAGCCACAGCCGGACCCCGGGCAGCCGGTCGACGCCCAGCACCTCGGCGGGATCCGGTGGATGACCGCGCCGCACCACCACGGTACCGACTCCAACCTCGTCCAGGTCGGCCCGCACTAGAGTGTTTCCGGTTCGGGCGCACCACTTTTCGGCGAGTTCTCGGTCGCGGTGACTGCTGACGGCAACTTCGACGGTGGCGCCCTGCGCAAGCCCGCTCACCTGGCGCATCAAGTCCAGGATCACCATCGCGGGTCGATACCCTGCTCCTCGACAGCTTCGAACAACGGCTGGTATCCGTCCAGGTGCGGCGGCACCCAGCGTCGTAACCCCTCGAGTTCCAATATCTTTCGATGCTCGGGGTTATCCCAGTTCATCGCCAGCAACCGGTCCAGCCATGGTTGGTACCGCTCGGCGGCCAAGGTGTCCAACGCGGTGAACATGCAGTGGCAGTAGCCGTCGGTGCGCCAGACTTCGGCCAGCGATTCCCCCATCAGCTCCGCGGCACCCATCGCCGCCCACGTCGAGCTGCCGATTGCCGCCACGTCCGCCTCCCCGGCCAACACGGCGTCCACCGCGTCCAGCTCGCTGCGGCCGGTGTCGCCGTGTTTGCCGATGTCGGTGTTGAATCGGGTGACGTGCAGGTCCGCCTCCGCGATGCCGGCGCGACGCAGGTAATACAGCGGCAGGATCGCCGCATGCGCGGAGTCGGCGGACCCGAGTGCAACACGTGTTCCGGCAATGTCGCCCGCGCCGTGCAGTCCACTGCCGGCGCGCGCCACGAACACGGTGGTGTAGTCGACGTCGGTGTCCCGCTGCGCCAGCGCGGTGCAGTGCCCACCCGTTTGCAACACGGTGCGCACATAGGCCAGGTTGGTGTTCCAGGCGATGTCGATGTGGCCGGCGATCAGCGAGTCGACCAACCGCCCGTAGTTGGAGTAGAGCACGAAATCCATCTCGGTGTCCGGGCTTTCGGCGTCCCGAAAGTAGCTTCGGATGCCCTCCCAGATCGGGACCACATTCGGCGTGTATGCCACAGCCCCGACAACCAGCGGTTCGGCTGACATATCCCTCCCCTAGAACAGCGGCAGCCCGGTGACGGCCCGGCCGTAGAAGTCGTACAGTGCGTCGGCGGTCGGTGCCATCACCGCCCCGGCCCGAGCGTCGCGGAACGCCCGTTCGATGGGCAGATGCTTGGAGAACGCCGCACCGCCACACACCCGCATCGCCGACTCGGTGATGGTCAGCGCGGCGTCGTTGACCGACGCTTTGACTCCCAGCACATGCGTCAGTGTGGTGTCGTCGGGAGAACTCACCCGATCGGCCACCTGCGCCAGATACGCCTCCTGCGCCGCCAGCCCGGTGCCCATCCGGGCGATCTGGGCGCGGATCGTCGGCAGCTCGGCCAGACTCCCGCCGAGGTGTTCCAGCCGGGCGCTGCTGACGTGCCTGACCGCGGCGCTGGTAGCGGCGGTTGCCAAACCCAGTGACACGGCCGCATTTCCGAGGTTGAACCACGGCAACACTGTTTGCATCATCATGCCGAACCCGCCGCCCGGCGGGCCCACGCCATAGGAGGCGGGCACGCGAATGTCCACCGACATCGGCGCCGAGGCATTGCCGCGCAAACCCATCCCGGTGAAGGTCCCGGTCACCCGCAGGCCCGAGGTGTCCGCCGGAACAGCGTAGAGATCGACGTCTCCGGCGACGCCGCTGACCGAACCGGTGGAGACGACGTAGACGTCGGCGAACCCCGCCGATGTCACCCAGCTTTTGTCGGCCCGCACGACGACGTCGTCCCCGTCGGCGGTCGAGGTGGACACCGGCGCCCAGAAGTGCGACCGAGAACCCTTCTCGCTGAACGCCAACGTGCCCAGTATTTTCCCGGAAGCCATGTCCGCCAACAGATCCGGCAGGCCCGGCGGGGGCGCTGCGGCGACCGCGACGGCCGCCGCCACATGCATCAGATAGATCATGGCGGTCGATCCGCAGGCGGCCGACAGCTGCGCCACTACCTGGGTGAATTCCTTTGGGCTGGCGGCCATTCCACCGACATCGGCCGGTAGCACCAGACCGAGGAGTCCGCTGGCCCGCAGGGCATCCACCGACTCCACCGGAAAGGAACAGTCGGCGTCCACTCGATCGGCGTGTGCTGCGGCGACGGCAACGACTTGCGGCACAACGCCCGACGCGGTCATCACGCCCCTTTCGTCCGGCCGATTCTCGGCCCGGTTGCCAGACTCACCACCGCCGCACAGACAAAAATTACTGCGGTGGTGTTGGTTCCACCGAGCCACACCGAATTCCCGGCTACTTGGACGTAGATCGAGGCCGCGGCCAGCGCTGCCACCGCGGCGGCCGCGATCGCGATCAAGCGCTGGCCGACCCTGGCCGCTGCCAGCATCGCCAATGCGACCGCGATCAGTACCACGGCTCCACGCAGGTTGTATTGGCCGAGCGAGAATTCCAATGGTCGGATGCCGACGTAGGCGGGCCAACTGCCGGCAAGACCGCGCCACACGGCGATCAGCCCGATCAGTAGCAGCACGGTTGCCCAACCAGCCAGCAACCGCTGCGCTCTCAAACTGACCGCTGATGGCGTGGTCGCGGCGCGCACCGCGTCGACGGCGGCGTACCGGGCCGACGTCACGAAGAGCAAGACGACGTGGATGCCGAGCAGCATCGCGTACGCCCACGGCCATTCCCCGGGCGACTCGGCGACCGAGAGGCCGATGGCCAGTGACTGTCCGATGCCGATCAGGGCGGCCAGCCGCACCGCCGTCCCGGTCAGCAGCAATACCGCGAGTGCGGACTCGGCGACCAGCACCGCCCAACCGAAGGCGGTGAAGTACGGCAGCACCAGGTGTTCGACGGCCCAACTGAACGGTGCGAACACCGGATGTTCGATCGCCAGATGGGTGAAGTGGTACAAACCGCTGTTGCTGCGCTGGCCAAAATCCGGTGGCAGTTTCCAGACCACGTTGTAGAGCCAGATCAACCCGGCCAGCAGCCGCAGACCGGCCAGAGCTATCAGGCCACCGGTCTCCGGCGGCGCCCCGGGTGAAAACAACAGTTCCGTTCCGCGACGCACCCCGGCCGACCTCATGCGTTGCAGTATCACATGCGGCGCAAGGGTCTGCGCGTCGCCACTCTGGCGACGAAGTGCACCGCGACCACCACCAACCAGGACAGCAGGCTGAGCCACAGCTCGGTGCGCGCGGTGCGGTCGAACGCCATTTGCACCAGTACGGCGATGATTCCGGCGACCGTGAGAATCGACAGCGCCGGGAAGAACCACATCTTCACCCTCAGCTTCTCGGCGGGTGTGCGGCGGCGCAGCACAATTTGGGACACCGCGACGAGCAGGTAGACAAACAAGATCACCGCACCTGAGGAGTTGAGCAGGAAGAGGAACACCGTGCCGGGCGCGAGCCACGCCATGACGACACAACCGAACCCCACCGCCGACGAACACAGAATGGCGATGTGCGGTACGCCGCGCCGGCTGACCCTGACCAGAAGTGCCGGCGCCTCGCGCCGGTCGGCAAGCACGAACAACATCCGCGACGCGGTATACAGGCCGGAGTTGAGGCAGGACAACACCGCGGTAAGCACCACCGCATTCATGATCCGGTCCGCGCCCGGAAGACCGAGGTGCTTGAGCGCCGCGACGTACGGCGAGGTGCCGAGTTCCACTGAGTCCCAAGGCAAGATGACGACCACCAGGAAAACCGAGCCGACGAAGAAGATCGCGATCCGCGCCACCACCGAGTTGGTGGCGCGCTGTATCGCATGCTGCGGATCCCGGCTTTCGGCGGCGGCGATGGTGACGACCTCGGCGCCGACCATGGAGAAGATCACCACCACGATGGCCGCGAATACGGCGCCGACACCCTTGGGGAAAAACCCGCCATGCGCGCTGAGGTTGGTGAAATTCATGGCGTGCCCCGGCAGGAAGCCGAGCACGAACGCGGCGCCGACCCCGAGAAAGATCACGATGGTCGCGACTTTGATTCCGGCGAACCAGAATTCGAACTCGCCGAAGGACGACACCGAGACCAGGTTGGTCGCGGTCATCAGCACCATCAGGCATAGCGACAACAGCCACAGTGGCGCGGGAAACCAGTAGTTGAGGACTTTGCCGCCGGCCACCGCCTCGAAACCGACGACGATCACCCAGAAGTACCAATACAGCCAGCCCACGGAAAACCCGGCCCAGCTCCCCAGGGCGGTGTCCGCGTAGTCGGCGAACGACCCGGTCGACGGGTTCGCGGTGGCCATCTCCCCGAGCATTCGCATCACCAGCACGATCAGCACCCCGCACATGGCGTAGGTCAGGAACGCCGCGGGCCCGGTCGCCTGGATCACCACCCCGGAGCCGACGAACAAGCCGGCGCCGATCACCCCGCCGATAGCGATCATGTTGAGCTGACGCTGCGACAGTGCTTGGCGCAGTTGGGAAGTCGTACTCGAATCCGGACGGGCCGGCCCGCACTCGATATCCGTGCGAGCCAGGTGATGCGCTCGGTTCTGCATCCGCCGCATTACCGGACGCTAGCAGTAGTTGCCAGCGACCACCGCCAGTTGGCACGGCACCCCGGGAGCGATCGTGTTCTCATGAACGGTTCGCGCCGCGGCGCCTGCGCAACAGCTTGTCGACGGCCACGACGAGGGTGACAACCGTGGCGACCCCGAAGATCCGCATCCAGGCGGGCGCCCCGATCGGTGCCGTACCGAACACCGTGTTCATCGCGGGTAGATAGGTGATCGCAAGTTGGGCAACGGCCTGCACGGTCACGCCCACGATGATCCAGCGGTTGGAGAAAATGCCGATCCGGAAGGCCGAGTGGGTCAACGACCGACAGCTGAACAGGTAAAAGGCCTCAACCACCACAAAGAGGTTCAGCGCCGCGGTCCGGGCTACTTCGACGCTGGCGCCTTTGCCGATTTCCCATTCGAAAAGCCACCAGGCAGTGGCGACCAGCATGGTGGCGACCAGCAGAATCCGCGCCACCAGCTCGCGGGTCAGCAGCGGCTGGTCAGGATCGCGCGGCGGACGAGTCATGATGCCGGCTTCCTTGGGCTCGAAGGCGAGCATCAGGCCGAGCGCGACGGCGGTGGTCATGTTGATCCACAGAATCTGGGTCGGCAGTATCGGCAGCGCGGCCCCGGCTGCGATCGCCACCAGGATCACCAGTCCCTCCCCGATGTTGGTGGGCAGCGTCCAGGTGATGAACTTCGTCAGGTTGTCGAAGACCCCGCGGCCCTCTTCTACCGCGGCCTCGATGGTGGCGAAATCGTCGTCGGTCAACACCATGTCGGCGGCGTCCTTGGCGACCTCGGTGCCGCCGAGGCCCATCGCGACGCCGATATTGGCCTGCCGCAAGGCCGGTGCGTCGTTGACGCCGTCGCCGGTCATGGCGACCACGTGACCCCGAGCCTGCAACGCCTGCACCAGCCGCAGCTTCTGCTCCGGCGAGACCCTGGCGAACAGCGCGGCCCGGTCCACGGCGTCGGGATACTCGTCGCTACTCAGCGCAGCCAACTCGGCACCGGTGAGCACCGCGCCTGCCGTCGGTTTCTCGTCGTCGAGCAATCCGACCTTGGCCGCGATCGCGGTGGCCGTACCGGCATGGTCGCCGGTGATCATCTTGACCGCGATACCGGCGGTGTGACAGGCCGCCACGGCGGAGGAGGCGGCGGCCCGCGGCGGGTCAAGCATTGCCTGCAGTCCGGTGAACGCCAGCGTGCCCGGCAGCGCATCGTCGTCGAACTCGCCGGGGTCGCCTCCGGCGCGGACGGCGGTGGCCAGTACCCGTAGACCCCGGGCGCTGAGTAGGTCAGCGGCCCGCAACGCCCTCGCGCGGTCCAGCGGACGCAACGCCCCGTCGGCACCCAGCTGCGTGCCGCACAACTCGAGCATCCGCTCCACGGCGCCCTTGGCCAGCACCACGTGATCAGCGCCGTGACGATGCAGGGTGGCCATGTATTGGCGCTCGGAGCTGAACGGGATGGCCGCCACCCGCGGCATGCCGGCGCCGACGCGCTCCACATTGAGACCAGCCTTGGCCGCAACAACCAGCATCGCGCCCTCGGTCGGGTCACCGATAACACTCCAGTGCCCATCGTCGTGGCTGAGTGCCGCGTCGTTGCAGCGCGCACCGGCGATCAGTGACCAGCGCAGTGCCGCATGTTCATCCATCGACACAAGGGCGCCTTCGCGATCCTGCAGGACACCGTCGGGCGCATAGCCCGTTCCGGTCACCTCGACCATGCCGTCGGGGGTCCAGATCATCTGGACGGTCATCTGGTTCTCGGTCAGCGTTCCGGTCTTGTCGCTGCAGATGACGGTGGTGCTGCCCAGCGTCTCCACCGCCGGCAGCCGACGAATCACCGCGCGGCGCTTGGCCATTCGGGCCACACCGATAGCCAGGGTGATGGTGACGGCGGCCGGCAGGCCTTCGGGGATGGCCCCGACCGCGAGGGCGATCGCGGCGGTGAAGGTTTCAACGGCATCCTGGCGGCGCAGCAATCCTGTGGCGAAGGTGGCCGCCGCCAGTGCGAGGATGGCGATGGTCAGGACCTTGCTGAACCAAGCGAGCTTCGCGGTCAGCGGCGTCATCAGGGTTTCCGCGGCACCGACCAGCCGATGAATTTCACCCAGTTCCGTTTCGGCGCCGGTCGCGACGGCGATGCCGGCGCCGTGGCCGGCGGTCACCAGGGTGCCGGAGTAGACCATATTGCGGCGATCCGCGACCGGAGTGGCCTCCGGCAGCGCGACCGCGTCCTTATGGACCGGCACCGACTCTCCGGTGAGCGCTGACTCGTTGACGTGCAGTTCGGTTACCCTTACCAGCCGCAGGTCGGCCGGCACTTTGTCGCCGCTTTCCAACAGCACCAGGTCCCCGGGAACCAGGTCCTCCGACGCCACGGTGTGCTCATGGCCGCCCCGAACCACCTTGGCGTGGGTGCGCACCATCGACCGCAACCCCTCCAGCGCGGCCTCGGCCTTGGATTCTTGGATGAAACCCACGATGGCGTTGACGACAACCACGCCGAAGATCACCGCGGAATCGACGTATTCCCTCAGTCCCGCGGTAATCAGCCCGGCTGCGAGCAGGACGTAGATGAGCGGATGGTGAAACTGCCGCAGAATGCGCACCAACAAGCCGCCCCGCGCAGCCACCGGCAAAGTGTTGGGTCCAAAGCGTTCTAGTCGCTCCGCCGCTTCGCCGCCGGACAGCCCGCGGTGCGGATCGGTCTCCAATAGCAGCACCACTTCGTGCGCTGCCAGACCGTGATGAGCCGTGGATTCCGGCACTCACTTCACCCCTTGCGACCCCTTGCGACCCCTTGCGACCCTTTTCACATTGCCGACGGGGGCCGGCGAACCGCGCGGCCCGGGCCGGCCGATCATGATCCGGCGACGACCTCCCACCCGCCCGGGACGACCATCACCGGTCGATGGGAGTGGTGCACGGTTCCCACGGCTACGCTGCCCAGCACCACGTCTCGCGCGCCGGAACGTCCCCGGGAGCCGACCACCACCAGAGCCGCATCGTGGTCGTCGGCGGCCGCCACCAGTGCTTCCGAGACGGCACGAGCGCGGAGACCGTGACCTCGGTTGACGGTCAACCGGAGAACGTCTGCGGCTGCCGCTCCCGAGGAATCGACCGGCGGTGCGGGCGCTGGGCCATCGCCGACTGATATCAGCAACACATCTCGCTGCGGGCACAGCCGCTGGGCCGTCGCCAACGCCGTAGCGGCGCCGCTCGACCCGTCCCAGCCGACGAGGATCGGCCCGTTGGCCAGCGCTTCGTACTCGGCTGACAGCATCGGATGCGGCACCACGACCACCGGCTTGGGGCAGTAATGCAGCACCATGTCGGACACGCTGCCCAGCACCGCTTGGGTCCCTCCGAGCCCGCGGGCCCCGACAACCACCAGGTCCGCCTGCACATCGTCGACCGCTTGCGCTATTCGCAGCCCCTCCGGACCCCAGGTCCGCTTCAGCAGCGGCTCGGCATGCCACCCGGCGGCGCGCGCCAGCGTCACCCCCATCCCGACGATTCGCTGGGCCTCGCACTCACCCTCGCGCTCGACCATTTCGGCCAGCTCGTTCGCGTCACGAGCCATGGGGCGCAGCCGCCGGCGCACCTTGTCACTCGCGAACGGCGGAACCCACAGATAGGTAATCCACCCGTGCGCCCCGGGAAACAACAACGCACCGGCAGCTATCGCGGCACTCGCCCCCGGCGAACCGTCGTATCCCACAATTGCATCCACCGGCACCGGTGCACCTCCTCACCATGGACGTTAGGCAAACGTCGGCGCCGGTGTCAGGAGGCGTTGGTCCCTAATCGTGTGGTCGCCGGTCACACGCCGGTCGCGCAGCGGCCGTCGGCGCATCTTGTCGTGGCCGGCGGCGACACGAAAGCCGTTGGGCTCATGAGGGTTTGGCGACCAACGTGGCCGCCTCAGTCCAGGCGGGTGGCCACCACGGCCCACACCGGAAGGTGTACCCGGTGGTCCTGCAGCAGCGGCTGCAGCACGTTCAGCTGCCGCATGAGCGGTCGCATGCGCGCGAGCATCTCGTCCTGACTCTCCGAGACCACTTTGGTCATCGCGTCGAAGGTCTGCGGCAGGAAGCGCGCCTGGTAGCTGGTGGCGCCCAGGTAATCCACCCGCCATCCGCCTGCGCCGAGCACCCGGTCGAAGTTGTCCGCCGGTATGCCGGCCCACTGGATGCCGTTGACGTTGTGCGGGCTGAACTCGAACATGTAGAGCCGTGCTCCGGGTTTGGTGGCCCGGTGCAGCGCCTGCGCGTAGCGCGTCTGGGTGGCTTCGTCGCCTAAGAAGACGTGATAGAAGGCGCTGTCCACCACGGTGTCGAACCGGCGCTCGAAACCGTCCAGGCGGGTGGCATCGGCCACCCGGAAGTCGACTGTGACGCCCGCGTGTTCCGCGTTGCGCCTGGCCCGCTCGATGGCCGAAGCTGACCCGTCAATCCCGGTCACCGAAAACCCTTGGGACGCATAGTGAATCGCATGGTAGCCGGGACCCGTGCCCGGGTCGAGGACCTCGCCGCGGATGCCGCCAAAGGCGACCAGCTGCTCGATGACCGGCGGCGGGCCGCCGATGTCCCACGGGATCAAGCCGTCGGTCAGTTCCGGATCGCCGTACAACGGCTCGAAACCGGCAACGTTCACCTCGGTTGTCATGGGATTCTCGCTTCCTTGTCGATGGGGGAACGCACTCCACGTTGTATACGATTGCGTTCACTAAGTTCCCACCATAGCCGAGCTGCGTAAGGAACGCAATCGTCTACAACAAGGTGGCGCGGTCGCGGGTCAGCGCGCTGCCCGCGTGCCGGCTGGCCCGCTAAATATCCTGGCGGGCAAGGTAATCGGTGACGGGCTAATGCGCCGAGACAACCGCCAACGGCACCGGGGCCGGTGGCGACTGACCGTTGGGCCGCGCCCACAGACCCCTGCGCTCGAGCAGCGGCAGCACGCCGTCACCGAACCAGTAGGCCTCTTCCAGGTGCGGATATCCCGACAGGACGAAGTGGGTGATGCCCAACTGCGCATACTCGGCCAGCCGGTCGGCGACCTCGTCGTGGGATCCGACCAGCGCGGTGCCCGCCCCACCGCGCACCAGGCCGACCCCGGCCCACAGGTTGGGCGCGATCACCAGTCGGTCGTTGCTGCCGCCGCGCAGCTCGACCATGCGGCGCTGTCCCTCCGACTCGCTGCGCGCCAGGTTGGCCTGCATCCTGGCGACATCCGCCGGGTCGATACCTTCGAGCAGCCGATCGGCCTCGGCCCAGGCCTGCGCGGAGGTGTCCCGGCTGATCACGTGAATCCGTAAGCCGTACCGCAGAGTTCGGCCGTGCTCGGCCGCCAGCCCGCCGACCCAGTCCAGCTTCTGCCCGACCGCCGCCACCGGCTCGCCCCAGGTGAGGTACACATCGGAATACTTCGCCGCTACCGGCCCGGCGGGGCCCGATGATCCGCCGAAGAACACCGCGGGAACCGGGTCGGGCCGGTTGTTCAGCGCCGCTCCTTCGACACCGATGTGGTCGCCGGTGAAGGTCACCGGCTCACTCGAACTCCACAGTTGTCGCACCACGTGCAGGAACTCGGCGGTGCGGGCATACCGCGACTGTTTGTCCAAGAAGTCCCCGTAGGCGCGCTGCTCGTGCGGTTCGCCGCCGGTGACGACGTTGAGCAGCAGCCGGCCGCCGGACTGGCGTTGGAAGGTGCCAGCCATCTGGGCGGCCAGGGTGGGACTGGTCAGGCCGGGACGCAAGGCGACCAGAAACTTCAGCGTCTCGGTGCGCTCGACCAGCATCGCCGTCGTCAGCCAGGCGTCCTCGCACCACAACCCGGTGGGGGTGAGCACCGCCTCGAAACCGTTGGTTTCGGCGGCCGCGCAGATCTGGTGCAGATACTTCAGCGTCGCGGGCCGGTCGCCACGCATCGCGGTACCGTGCCCACCCGCAACCAGATTGCGTGAATCGCCGTACGTCGGCAGAAACCAATGAAAAGCCAGGCTCATCCGGGTCCTCTTTCTAATACCAAGGCCAACGGCCGAGCTCGCCAACGACGATGGCCGCGCGCGGGTCGCTGACGTTGAGCCGGCCGTGAGCTGCCCTGGTCAGCTCCGATGCCCTACCGCGTGCTGTCCATGATTGAGGCCACACGACCGCCGGCCAAGGGCGAAAACCTCCCCAATCCGAGCGACCGGTGGTGCAAGAGTGTGCATTTGCCGCGTGCGGAGCCCTGGAATCCACGCGGCCGCGGCCCGGCGTCACGATTGGGCTACCGATGCGGCGTGGCTCGCCGGGAAAAACCCTGTCGGGGCGGCATTATGGCCCCGTGGCTGACCTGACCCGTCGCGCGGTGCTGCGGATGGGCGCCGGAGCCAGCGCGGGAGCCGCTGGTGTGTGGGCTCTGAGCGCCTTGCTGGATCCGCTCAAACCCCAGGCGGCGCCACCGCAGGCGCCGGCCCCGTTCGAGCCCCCGGCGGCCGGCAGCAGCTTGCCGACCAAGCTGTCCGGCTCATTCATCTCGGCTGCCCGCGGCGGTATCCAGACGAACTGGGTGATCGCCCTGCCGCCGGGCCAGACCAGGTTGTTGCGGCCGGTCATCGCCCTGCACGGAAAGGACGGCAACGCCGGCATGATGCTCGAGCTCGGCGTCGAGGAGGGGTTGGCCCAGCTGGTCAAGGCGGGTAAGCCGCCGTTCGCGGTGGTCGGTGTCGACGGCGGCAACACCTACTGGCACCGCAGGGCATCCGGCACCGACTCCGGCGCGATGGTGCTCGACGAGCTGCTGCCGCTGCTGGCCTCGATGGGGATGGACACCACCCGGGTGGGATTCCTGGGATGGTCCATGGGTGGATACGGCGCGCTGCTGCTGGGTGCTCGGCTGGGCCCGGCCCGGACGGCTGGAATCTGCGCGATCAGCCCGGCCTTGTACACCTCGTTCACCGGCAGCGCACCCGGCGCGTTCGACAGCTACGACGACTGGGTGGCCCACAGTGTCCTAGGCCTCCCGGCGCTGAACCAGATTCCGCTGCGGGTGGACTGCGGCATCGGCGATCGGTTCTACTTCGCCACGCGGCAGTTCGTCAGCCAATTGAAGACGGCCCCGGCGGGCAGCTTCTCCGCCGGCGGGCATGACACGGACTATTGGCGCGGACAACTGCCCGCCGAGCTGGCCTGGATGGCGTCCTGAAGCCGGCCAGATGACAGCTCCCCCGAAAGACCCCGCCGGCCCGCTCCGTTCAGCTGGGCGGCCCAATCGAGGGATCGCTTTCCGCCCGGACATCGAGGGCTTGCGGGCGGTCGCGGTGGTCGCCGTCGTGCTCTATCACGCCGGCATACCGGGCATCGTCGGCGGCTACATCGGCGTGGACGTCTTCTTCGTCATCTCCGGCTTCCTCATCACCGGCTTGCTGTGGCGCGAGGTGACCACCACCGGTACCGTCCGGCTGGGCCGCTTCTACGGTGCGCGGGCGCGCCGGCTGCTGCCCGCCGCGGCTACCGTCGGCGTGGCCACCGCGATCGGCGCCGCCGCACTGCTGCCGCCCCTGCAAGCGCGGCGGGTCTTCGTCGACGGCATTGCCAGCGCGTTGTATGTCGGCAACTACCGGTTCGCCGGGCAAGGCACCGATTACCTGTCCGCCGACCAGCCCCCGTCGCCCTTCCAGCATTACTGGTCACTGGGCGTCGAGGAACAGTTCTACCTGGTGTGGCCGGCGCTGATCATCGGCACCGGATGGCTGGTCCGACGAGTCGGTCGCGGCACCGGGTCGCGGGCCATGCCGTATGCCGTCGCCCTGGGTTTGGTGGCGGCGGCGTCGCTGGCGGCGGCGGCGGTCTGGACCCGCACGTCGCCGTCGTGGGCGTTCTTCTCGCTGCCCACCCGCGCCTGGGAACTAGCCGCCGGCGGGTTGGTGGCCCTCTCGATCGGTCATTGGCGACGGCTGCCGCTGGCGCCCGCGGCAGTCGTCGGCTGGGGCGGTCTGGCGCTGATCCTGCTGACCTGCACCCAGCTGGGCCCGGGTACTCCCTACCCCGGCACCGCGGCGCTGCTGCCGGTGCTGGGCACCGCGCTGGTGATCGGCAGCGGTTGCGTCACCGGCGCGATGGGAGTCGGTCGCGTGCTGTGCCGTCCGGCCATGCGCGCGATCGGGCGGGTGTCGTACTCGTGGTACCTCTGGCATTGGCCGGTGCTGCTCCTGATGCCGCCGCTGCTCGGCGATTCCGCCGGACTGCCGGCCAGGCTGGCGGCCACCATCGTCTCGGCCGGGCTTGCGGTGATCACGCTGCATCTGGTCGAAAATCCCGGCCGGTTCGCCGCGGCGTTCCGCCGATCCGCCAGGGCGAGCCTGGCACTGGCCGGTGCGACCAGCGCCGTCGCGGCGTGCGCGTCCGCGGTATTGCTGACCGCGATACCGGCACCGGCCGGCCACGGAGCCGCCGCCCCCGAGGCCAAGATCGCCGCGTTACCCTCGGCGGCCGCGAGCGCCAACGCCCCGAGCCCGCGGGAGGCGGCGATCCGGAGTCTCTTCGCCCAGGTGCGCGACGCCGTCGCTGCCGCCGCGGACCTGCGGGCGGTGCCGACGAATCTGAACCCGCCGCTGGCTGCGGCGCCAGGCGACAAGGCCCCCGTCTTCGTCAACGGCTGCCTGCGGTCCTGGCGTGACGTCGGCCAGCGCGAGTGCGCTTCGGCCGACACCGCGTCGGCGACGACCATCGCGCTGGTCGGCGACTCGCATGCCGCCATGTGGGACCCGGCTCTGCAACAGGCCGCCACGCAGCGGCACTGGCGGCTGGAGACGTTGGGCAAAGTGACCTGCCCGCTGCTGGACCTGCCGATCGTCAGCCCGTACCTGGGCCGCAGGTACACCGAGTGCGAACAGTGGCGCGCCGAGATACTCGACCGGCTGCGGGCCGAGCGGCCGCGCCTGGTGGTGCTGGGCATGAGCCGCCGCTACCACGCGGACTTCAGCTTCGCGTCCTACGACCCGGCGTGGATCGATGCGCTGTTCCGGACGGTGGCCCAGCTGCGCAGCAACGGTTCGGCGGTGCTGGTGCTGGGCCCGGTCGCCGATCCGCATTCTTCGGTGCCGACGTGCCTTTCCGCCCACTTGGACGACGCACGCGGCTGCGCGCCCCTTCGGTCGGTGGCCGCCAATGGCGACGGTATCGCCGCCGAGCAGGCGGCCACCGCAGCCGCCGGCGGCCACTATGCGGATCTGACCGATCTATTTTGCAGCACCGAGCGATGCCCGGTGATCGTGGGCAACACCCTGGTGTTCCGCGACGACAACCACGTGACAACCGAGTACTCGCAGCTGCTGACACCGGTTATCGGGGCGCTGGCCGATCGCGCCCTGGCCGAAGGGTGACGTTGGATTACGACACGGATGAATTTCTTTGCGAATGAACCACATAACCACGCAGAACGTGTTATCACTGAAGGAGTCTTGGAGGTTTCGAGATGAGTCCGTTGATGGTGATATTTGTGACGGCGCTTACGCCAGTCGCCGGACTCGGTCTCGTGCAATTGCAAGCGCGCCTTGAGCGTTGGGACTACGAAAGGCACGCGGAAGACTGAGTGGCGACCCCTACCACCTTGTGCGGCTGAAGATTTGGACGAAAATCAGCCCGCTCATCGCGGTAACTGCGCGCGAATGAGCGGTGCGATCTTGTCCGCCAGATATTGATGCCCGGCGTCGGTGGGGTGCACGCCGTCCGCGCCGATCAACTCGGGCCTGTCCACGAACCAGCCGTCGCCGATTGGATCGACGAATGCTGCTCCCGCGGCGTGCGCCGCAGCGTTGAGCACGTCGCGAATCTGCAGCACCGAGTCGGGGACCTCGGCGGCGGGCCACGGCGGCCCGATCACCAGCAACCTCGCCGACGGCGCCAAGCGGCGGGCCAGATCGAAAGTCGCGCCGGCCTTTTCGGCCAGCAATTGCGGCTCGACACCCGCGTCGTTGCGGGACCCGAAGAACACCACCAGCACATCGTCGGGCTTGACCGCCCTAGCGGTCAGATCCTCGAAGACGCTGCCATGGTCACCGGGCACCCCGTAACCGGCTCGGCCCTCGGCCGCCACATCGGGGGCAATCCGCTCTCCGGCACGAGCCAGCGCCTGCCAGGCGCGCGCCGTCCACGACGTGGCGCCCAAGCCTCCCTCGTCGGTGCCGGCGGTATAGGAGTCGCCGATCACCGCGAGGTGGGTGAGCCGGAAATCCATGGTCAACGGGCGGTAGCCGGGGGCTGCCGGGGTCGCGGCGGCCACCAGAGTCAGACCAATGATGAACATGGCCACCCGACTCACTACCAAACCTCCGCTGGGATACGGCGCCGTCATCGTACGAGGAATCTCGGCGAACTTGCCGTCGACGCGCTGCAACCGTCACCCCGCGCGGGCCGAAACCGCTTCCCGCGCACCGTCGATCGGATGAAGCGTGGCGCTCGTCGACTCAGCGGATTCGCTTTTCCGGTGCACTGCTCTTACATCTACCATCTTGCGCATCCAGCGGCGCGCGGGCTCCTCGACGAAGTGATACAGCAGGATCGAGGCGCCCACGGCGATCGCCAGCAGGCCGATGATGTTCCATTTCCACGGGTTGTCCTGCGGCGTCAGATCGAATTGGAGAACGGCCCAGCCCCACCCGGTGTGCACCAGCTCATGCACCATGTACAGGCAAAATGAGATTTGCCCGCCGTAAACCATCAGCCGCGTCGACAGCAGTCCCGGTAGGCTGCCCAGGCCGACCGCCAGCGTGATCACCAGCGGAACGAACAGCACGTCGACCACGCCGCCGCTGTCTACGACTCCGGTGATGGGATGCGCGTCCAACCAGTACATGACGGCCACCATGACCGCGATCAGCAGCAGGGAAAGGTATCCGGCCACCCGGCGGGCACGATCGGACAGCCGCAACCGGCGCACCGCGGCACAGGCCAGCGCCCCCGCGATGAACTGTGTGACGATGCGCGGCAGCCAACTCCACGGCGTGTAGAACTGGCCGCTGGCCAGCAGCAGCAGCACCGGCGGCAACGACGCGGCGAAAGCCAGCAGCATCAGGCTGCGGGCGCGGGTAACGCGTTCCATTCGCAAGATCACCAGGATGAGCACACCGAACAGCAGGTAGGCCAGCCATTCGGCGCTGATCGACCAGGCCGGGCCGTCCCAACTGGACCCGTCGAAGAACGGCTGAAACCACAACTGCACCAACAGGATCTGCCGGAGGTAGCTGATAGCGGTGAGATCTCTCACTTCCGGCAGCGGCACATGCCCGACGTGCAGGCTCAAGATCACCAGCAGTGCGGCCAGGTGCAAGGTGACCAGGTAGACCGGCCACACCCGGGCCAGCCGCAACCACAGGAAATGCACGGTGGCGCGGGTCGACCAGGACCTGCCCATCCGGTCGAGGTAGTTCCAGGTCAGCACAAAGCCACTGAGAATGAAGAACAGGTCGACGCCCTGGGCACCGCAGTTGAGCACCGGCGCGAGCGCGTCACGGAAATCCGGCGATGCATCGCCCAGCATCGGCCGGAAGTGAAACAGCACGACCCATACCGCGGCGATGATGCGAAGTCCGGTCAGCGACTTGATCTCCCCGCGGATCTCACCCCTGATGTCTGCGGTGATATCTCCGGTGCGCACGACGCTCTTTCCGTCTGGACTCTGCTGTTTCGTCATCCAATGCCCGACTCCGCCCCGCAAGCTCCCCGACGGGCGGTGGTGCCGGTGCCCCACCTCGCTACGTGGCGCGCATTGTCGTCGGGCGTGCGCCTGCTGCTTCGGCTGAGCGGGCGACCCGCCTGTTCTCTGGCCCGCCGACTGGGCGATGGGCAGCCATCGCAGCCTAACAGCGAGACGCTCCCGACGGCACCGGCGCATCCTGGGAGATTGCCGTAAAAAACCGCCGCCCCGGTGCGACCGACGTTGCTGGAGGCTCGGCAACTTCCGCGAAAATCGCTCTTAGCAAAGAGTTAAACGCGGCTTTCGGTCTCCTTATGTTTGCGGGTTAGCGTTGGTGGCCAGACTGCCACGGGGAGTGAGGCCGCTCATGACTATCGCCGACGTCGCTGATCCGACGGGTCGACGGGGAAACTGGACCTACGACTGCGCCGGCGCGCAGATTCGGGCGCATTGTCGTCACCTGGCCACGGTGCTGACCATCCGCGGAGACATCGACGCCGTCAATATCGATGAGGTCAGCAAGTACCTTGGGCGGTTCATCCTCGAGGATCACCCGGTGGTCCTCGACCTGAGCGGCGTCAGTTACTTCTCCGCGGCCGGCCTCTCACTGTTGCAGACGCTTGACGAGAACTGCCAAGCCGCCGGTGTGCAGTGGTCACTGGTCGCGAGCCCGGCCGTCCGCCAGCTGCTCGGTGACGACCCCGACGACGCACCGTTTCCGCTCACCGGCTCCGTCCACGAGGCGCTTCGCGACTTGGCCGACGCCATCGTCAGCCGCCGTCAGCTGGTCCTGCCGCTGATCAGGAAGACGGCTTAGCAGTCCGCTCAGCGCCCGCCGATGGCCGGGCACTTCGCCGCAACCGGGCCGCCCCCACCACCGCGAAAATTCCGGCGACCGTCGCCAGCAACAACGTCAGCACCAGCAGCTGCGGGTGATAGACCACGGACACGGTGACCGGTTGCCCGTCGGCAACCGGCCCCACCACCACTGTCGACCGGGTATGCAGCCAGCTTGCCGCGGTGGCCACCGCCGCGACCACGGACACGGCCAGCTCGGCCACCGCCCGGTGACGGGCCGTCACCGCGCCGACCCCGTGTCGTCGTCATCGTCGACGTCCACCTGGACGGGCTCGACGCGCTCGGTGACCAGTGGAGTCAGCGCAGCCCGCAGGTGACGATGTCGTCGCGCCCAGGCTTGGGCGGTGCGGCCCCCGGTGAGCTTCAGACCGATGCCCACCCGGCCCCGCGGCACCCCGACCAGTTCGCCGAGCGCCCGCGCCGACTGCCACGTGGCCAACGGCTTGCCCGATGCCTCCGAATTCTCCGGCTCGGGAAACACCTTCACGATCTCGGACACCAGGATGGTCTCGGTGCCCTGTCGCAACGCGTCTTCGGTGAGTTCCACGGAGGTGTGGATGCGCGCCGCCTTCACTTGCACCGCCACGAACACCGACACCATCACCAGGAAAATCGCCGGCGTCACCAGCCCAACCCCGCCGCCGCCGGACATTTCGATCAACATCATCGACACCGCCGCGATCGGACCGGCCAACAGCCAGTACCAGCTGGCGCCGGGTTCGTAGAACAACGGCTTGGATTTGGTGTCCCCCGCTGATGTCATGGAAGCCTCCGTCACGAAAGCCAACCCGCCGCTTCGGCGGCCCAGTAGCTGAGCACGATATCGGCCCCGGCGCGCCGGATGCTGGTCAGCGATTCCAGCGCGGCGGCACGTTCGTCGATCCAGTTGTGAGCCGCGGCCGCGCGAATCATCGCGTACTCCCCCGAGACCTGGTAGGCGGCCACCGGCACCGG
This sequence comes from Mycobacterium persicum, assembly GCF_002086675.1. Classification (GTDB taxonomy): domain Bacteria; phylum Actinomycetota; class Actinomycetes; order Mycobacteriales; family Mycobacteriaceae; genus Mycobacterium; species Mycobacterium persicum. The sequence continues at coordinate 26,807 of NZ_MVIF01000012.1, read as the reverse complement.
TGAATTGGCGGCCGCCGCGGACACGATGTCCAGGTATCCCATCGCCGGTTTGACCATCACGATGTCGGCACCCTCGTCCAGATCCAGCTGGATTTCCCGCAGCGCCTCGCGTGCATTGCCCGGTTCCTGCTGGTAGGTCCGCCGGTCGCCGGACAGGCTGCAGCTCACCGCCTCCCGGAAGGGTCCGTAGAAGGCCGAGGCGAACTTGGCGGCGTAGGCCAGGATCACCACGTCGGTGTAGCCGGCGGCGTCCAGGCCGTCGCGGATCGCGCCCACCTGGCCGTCCATCATCCCGCTCGGACCGACCACGTGGGCCCCTGCCCGTGCTTGGGCCACCGCCAGTTCCACGTAGCGGTCCACGGTGGCGTCGTTGTCGACCCGGCCGCGCTCGTCGAGGACACCGCAATGCCCGTGGTCGGTGAACTCGTCCAGGCAGGTGTCGGCCATCAACACCGTCGCGTCGCCCAGGTCCTTGGCCAGGTCCCGAAGCGCGACGTTGAGGATGCCGTCCGGGTCGGTGCCGGCCGAACCGATAGCGTCTTTCGACGCGTCCCGGGGCACACCGAACAGCATCAGCCCGCCCACTCCGGCGGCGACCGCGTCGGCGGCGGCGCCGCGCAGCGAATCACGGGTGTGCTGCACCACGCCCGGCATAGAACGGATCGGCTGCGATTCCGATATACCGTCGGCGACGAACATCGGTAGCACCAAATGCCTTGGCTCCAAGGAGGTTTGCGCCACCAAACGACGCATCGCGGGGGTTGAGCGGAGCCGGCGTGGCCGCTGCCGCGGGGAGCTCATGCGCGGCGACCCGCGGCCACTAGCGCCTGCGGCTCTTCTTGCGCGGCGGCGGCAGCGCGCCCTCGGCGCGCAATCGGGCGGCATGTTCGGCCAGGGCGTCGACCAGCGGACCCACCGCGGCGGTCTCCGGCTGGACATCCACCCGAAGCCCGAATTCTGCGGCGGTCTCGGCGGTTTTGGGGCCGATGCAGGCGATGATGGTGCGTGCGTGCGGCTTGCCGGCAATGCCGACCAGGTTGCGCACGGTTGAGCTCGAGGTGAAGCACACCGCGTCGAAACCGCCCGTCTTGATCATTTCGCGGGTGGCCGCCGGCGGCGGCGCGGCCCGCACGGTCCGGTAGGCGGTGACGTCCTCGATTTCCCAGCCACGTTCGCGCAGTCCCTCGGCCAGCGTTTCGGTGGCGATGTCGGCGCGCGGCAGCAGGACCCGGTTGACCGGGTCGAAAATGCTGTCATATGGCGGGAATTCGTCGAGCAGACCCATCGACGACTGCTCACCGGACGGCACCAGCTCGGGGCTGATCCCGAAGGCCCGAACCCGGTCGGCGGTCGATTCGCCGACACAAGCGATCTTGACCCCGGAGAACGCCCGCGCGTCCAGTCCGAATTCGCCGAATTTCTCCCAGACGGCCCGCACCGCGTTGGTCGAGGTGAACACCACCCATTGGAACCGGCCGTCGACCAGGCCCTTGACGGCGCGTTCCATCTGCGCGGGGCTGCGCGGCGGTTCGACGGCAATGGTCGGCACCTCGACCGGCAGCGCCCCGTAGGACGTCAACCGCTCGCTCATCTCGCCGGCCTGGTCCTTGGTGCGGGGCACCAGCACCGTCCAGCCGTACAGCGCCCGGCTCTCCCACCAGTTCAGCCTGCCCCGGTTGCTCACGGTCTTGCCGATGGTCACCACCAGCGGGCCGGCGAACGGGCCAGCGGGGTCGGCGCCGCCCAGGATGGCCGGATCGGTCAGTCCCTGCAGCGTGGTTTCGACGGAGCGCTGCTGGCAGGTGGTGCCATGTGCGGTGACCACGCATGGCGTCGTGTCGGCCAGCTCGTGGTCGAGCAGGGTGCGCGCGGCGTCGGCCAGATGCGACGCGGTCGCCTGCAGGATCAGCGGTCCCGGGGCAGCGGCCAGCGCATCCCAATCGGTGTCATCGAGTTCGCCGCGCACGTCGGCCACCGTGTGCGACGACCCCAGCGGCAGCCCGGCATAGGTCGGGACCGCGCTGGTGGCGGCCAGCCCGGGCACGACCTCGAAGTGCAGGTGGGTGCGCGCCACGGCGTTCACCTCGGTGATGACCGCGTCCACCGACAAAGGGTCGCCGGCCACCAGCCGCACCACGTCGGCACCCGAACGGGCCTCGGTGGTCAGCATCTTGGCCACATCGGCGGGTTCGCCCAGCGCCGGGCGGATGTCGGGGCCGCTCGAGACCACCGCCGGGGCGCTCGGAGCGGACTCTCCCGCAGCCACGCCGACGTTCTCCCCCGCATGGGCGGCCGCCGGCGCCGGCCCGGATACCGGTGGCAGGTCCTTGCCGATCAGCGCCAGCACCGGTTCGGGTACATCGGGGTCGGTGAACACCAGGGCGGCGTTGGCCAACACCGCGGCAGCCCGTGTGGTCAGCAGACCCGGGTCGCCGGGACCAGAACCCACGAAAGTGATGCGGCCCGGAGTCGGCTTACGCCCTCGCGTCATCATTGTCGCTCCCACGTCACTCAAATTTTTCCTGGCGCGGGTCGTGCCGCGCTCCCCACATCAGTTCTCGGGCACCCAGTTCGAACAGCTCCGCGGCGACCGAGAGGCCGAGCTCCCGTGCCCGACCGGAGGTGCCGACGCCGGACGCGCGGATCACGTCGGATCCGTCCAGCGCCGCCACGCAGCCGCGCAGCGACAGCTCTTCGAAGACCCGCCCCTCCTCATCGATGGACTCGACCACCTCGGCGATCGCGCCCACCGGTGCCGAGCAACCGGCCTCCAGTTCGGCCAGCAGGGCTCGTTCCGCGGTGACCGCCGCTCGCGTGTCGGCATCGTCCAGCTCCGCCAGCACCGCCGCCAACCGGTGGTCAGCTGCCCGGCATTCGACGGCGAGCGCGCCTTGCGCCGGCGCTGGCAACATCTGCACGGGCTCCAACGTCTCGGTGACATCATCGAGGCGGCCCAGCCGGGCCAGACCTGCCCGGGCCACCACGATGGCGTCAAGATCACCACTGCTTACCCTGTTCAACCTGGTATCTAGGTTGCCTCTTAGGGGGCGGATTTCCAAACCGAGACCCAATGCTCTAAGCTGTGCGGCCCGCCGCGGGGAGGAGGTGCCGACCAGCGATCCGGCCGGCAACTCCCCCAGCACCAGCCCGTCGCGGGCCACCACCGCATCGCGGGGATCGTTGCGCCGCGGTATCGCCGCGATTGTGAACCGCCGATCTTCGGCGGTGGGCAAATCCTTGTGCGAGTGCACGGCCGCGTCGACGCGACCGTCTTCGATGGCCTCACGCAACGCGGTGGTGAAGACGCCCACGCCGAGCGTCTCGATCGGCGCTGACGACCGGTCGCCGGCGGTGCTGATGGTCACCAACTCGGCCGGGTGGCCGTTGGCGATGAGCGCGTCTCTGACCGTCGCGGCCTGGGTGGTGGCCAGCAGACTGCCCCGGGTACCTATCCGGATCACGTGTGACAATCAGCTACTCGCCAAACGGGTTCCGGTCGTGCGGCAGGTCACCGGGGTGCCTGCCCGCGTCGAATCCGCTGGACACCGCTGGCAATTCGGCTGCGGTTGCGACGGCATCGACAGCCGTCTGATCGAGTTCGAAAAGCTCGCGCAGCGCCTCGGCGTAGCTGTCGCCGCCGGGAGCGCTGGCCAGTTGCTTGATCCGCACCGTGGGCGCGTGCAGCAATTTGTCCACCACCCGCCGCACGGTGCGGGCCACCTCGTCACGCTCGGCGCGCTCCAAGTCGGGTAGCCGGTTCTCCAGGCGCAGCAACTCCGCCTCCACCACCTCGGCGGCCCGCTGGCGCAACGCCGTGACCGTCGGCGTTACCTCCGCCATCCGCTGCCCCACCAGGTAGGCGGCAACTTCGGCGGCGACGATGTGGCGGGCGGCGTCGACGTCGGCCGCCGTGGCGTGGGCCGACGGCTCGTGTTGGACGCGGTCCACGTCGACGACCCAGACGCCCGGCAGGCCGGCCACCGCCGGATCGACGTCGCGGGGCATCCCCAGATCGCAGATGACCAACGGTTGGGTCTCTTCGTCTCGGCGGGCGTGAGCCAGCGCATGGTGCACGTCGGCCAGCGAAACCACCGGACTCACCGCTCCGGTGCAGCAGACCACCACGTCGGCGTCGGACAGCGCCTCGGCCAGGCGATCGAGTCTCATCACCTCGGCCGGTACGCCCGCTCCGCGGACCTTGCCCGCCAGCCGCTGCGCCCGCGGCACCGAGCGGTTGAGCACCCGGATCCGCCCGATACCGGCCCGAGTCAGGTGGGCGGCCGACAGCGCACCCATCGCCCCGGCGCCGACCACCACTGCGGTCTTGGCCTCCAGCCCGCCCAGGTGTCGTTCGGCGATGTCCAGGGCGACCGACACCACCGAAGCACCGGCAGCATCGATTCCGGTTTCGGAGTGCACCCGCTTGCCCACCGACAGCGCCCGCTGGGCCAGTTCGTGCAACACCCGGCCCACAGTGCGGTTGGCCTCGGCGGCGGCATACGAGCGGCGGACCTGGCCCAACACCTGCTGCTCGCCGATCACGGCCGAATCCAGGCCGCTGGCCACCGCGAACAGGTGCTCGACCGCGGCCTCGCTGTAGCGGACGTAGGCGTGTTTGGTCAGGTCACCCATCGACATGCCGGAGTGCTCGGACAGTACCTGGCCGATCACCGACAGGCCGCCGTGGAACGCCTCCACCACCGCATACACCTCGACGCGGTTGCACGTCGACAGCACCATGGCCTCGGTGACCAGCGCTGATTGCAAAATCTTGTCGACGATCTTGACTTGCTCGGACTCGTCGATGCTGAGTTGTTCCAAGACGGAAACCGGCGCGCTGCGGTGCGAAACCCCGAAGAGCAGGATGCTCACGGCAGCACCACCTGGCCCGCTCCCTTGCGCCTTGAGAAGTGAACTGCTTTCTACGGTAGACGGTTGTCAGGTGGGCTACCAAATAATTGAGCGACCTGCCAGCGCCTTCTCAGCCGGCCAGGTCAGCGCGGAGCCGGGCTTCGTCGACTTCCCAGTAACTATGTTCGCGACCATCCAGCAAGATCACCGGCAGCCGGTCGCCGAACTCGGCCCGCAGGCCGGTCTTCCCGGCCGCGGCAGCGGCGTCGACGTCGGTGCTGACCAACTCGAACCCCAGCTCTCGGGACAGCTCGGCCAGCTGCGCGTGTACCCGCAGGCAGATCGCGCAGCCGTCGCGGGTCAGCAGCTCCACCTGGCGGCGCCCGGACCGCGGTGCTGACGGCGTCATGGGCACCAGTGTGGCATTCCCGGTGCCGCGGGACGCGGGCTCGTCGGGTTCTCGAGTGCTCGGCGAAGCGCGCCTTACCGGGCGCGGGGTTCGTTAGGGCGCGGGTTCGGGGTCGGTGTCCCGGGCTTGCCAGTGGTGTTGGCCGGCGCCGCCCGAATCGTCGGCGTCGTCGAGAGGCCGGGACGCCGCCTCGTGGGGCATCGCTGATCGGGCTCCGCCGGGACCGAAACCGGCGCGCCGGTCCCCGGCTGCCGAGGTGCCGTTGGGCGGCAGCAGTAGGGCGCGGACCAGCCGGCGAGGCCCGTAGGCCCGCAGCATCCGACTCGCCGGGCGCGGGCGGACCCGCTGCGGCCACCAGAACCAGCGTCCCAACAACGCGGCAATGGACGGTGTCATGAACGAGCGGACGATCAACGTGTCGAACAACAGGCCCAACCCGATGGTGGTGCCGATCTGACCGATGATCCGCAGATCGCTGAACACGAAGAGCGACATGGTCACGGCGAACACCATGCCTGCGGCCGTCACCACTCCGCCGGTGCCAGCCATCGCGCGGATGATCCCGGTATTGAGCCCCGCCCCGATTTCTTCTTTGAGCCGCGAGATCAGCAACAGGTTGTAATCCGATCCCACGGCCAGCAGCAGGATCACCGACATCGCCAATACCAGCCAGTACAACTCGATGCCGAGGATGTCCTCCCATACCAGCACCGACAGGCCGAACGACGACCCCATGGATACCAACACCGTCCCGACGATGACGGCCGCGGCGACGACACTTCGGGTGATGAGCATCATGATGATGACGATCAAACTGATCGCGGCCACTCCGGCGATCAGCAGGTCGAAGGTGGCGGCCTCCTGAATGTCGCGGAACGTCGCCGCGGTACCGCCCAGATAGATGGCGGCGCCCTGCAACGGAGTGCCTTTGATGGCCTCGCGCGCCTCATCCTTGATCTGCTCGACCCGGGCGATACCCGCCGATGTCGCGGGATCGCCCTCCAGAGCAATGATGAAGCGGGCCGCTTTGCCGTCCGGCGATAAGAACATCTTCAGGCCGCGCTGGAAGTCGGGATTCTTGAACGCCGACTGCGGCAGATAGAAGGAATCATCGATTTGCGCGGCGTCGAAGACCCGGCCCATCGCGCCGGGATCCTTGCTGCCCGTATCGGACTGGTCATAGAACGACTGCAATGTCCCGTGCCAGACAACCAGCATGTCCCGCATGATCGTCATCGTGTTGATCATCGGTGGAATCTGGGCGCGCATCTGCGGCAGGAGTTTCACCAGAATATCCATGTCCGTGACCAGATATTCGAGTTTCTCGCTCATTTGATCGACGTTGTCGATCATGTCGAATATTGATCTGATCGACCAGCAGACCGGGATGTCGTAGCAGTGTTTGTCCCAGTAAAAGTAGCTGCGAATCGGCCGGAAGAAGTCCTCGAAATCCGCGATGTGATCCCGCAATGTGTTGGTGATATTCGACAGGTCGTGGGTGAGGTGGTCCATGTCGACGGTATTGTCAATGACTTCGCCCATGAGTTCGTACATCGTGTGCATCGTGGCGATGGAGACATCCATCGCCTGTACCTGTATCAGCATGTCGTCCATACGCGCCTTCATGAACTGCATGTTTTCGGTGTTCGAGACACCCTGCATGCTGATGATGAACGGTATCGACGTGTGCTTGATAGTTGTTCCCAACGGCCGGGTAATCGACTTGACTTGTTCGATACCGCGACTGTGGTAAATGTTTTTGGCGATCTTGTCCAACACCAGCATGTCCACCGGATTACGCATATCGTGGTCGGTCTCGACCATCAGCACCTCGGGGTTCAACCGGGCCCGCGAAAAATGCCGGCCCGCCGCCGCATCCCCGACGTTGGACGGCATGCTGGCCGGCATGAACTTGCGCAGGTCGTAGGTCGTCTTGTAACTGGGCAGCGCCAGCAGGCCGATAAAGGCGATCACGCACGTCGCGGCCAGCACCGGCCCCGGCCAGCGGACGATTGCCGTCCCCACGCGCCGCCAGCGGCGGGTGTTCAATCTCCGCTTGGGGTCGAAAAGCTTGAAGAAGCTGCCGATGGCGAGCACCGCGGGGCCCAACGTGAGGGCTGCGAAGACCGCGACGAGCATGCCTATCGCGCAGGGCGGGCCGAGCGTATTGAAATACGGAAGCCGGGCGAAGCTGAGGCAATACATGGCGCCGGCAATGGTCAATCCGGAGCCCAAGATCACGTGGGCGGTCCCATGGAACATCGTGTAGAAGGCAGTCTCGCGATCCTCGCCGGCGTTGCGCGCTTCGTGGTAACGACCGAGCATGAATATCGCGTAGTCCGTGGTGGCCGCAATGGCCAACAGGACCAGCAGATTTGTCGCGAAAGTGGAGAGACTGAACACGTTGTGGTCGGCGAGAAAGGCAATGGTTCCCCGGATTGCCCCGAGGTCAATCCCGACCATGATCAAGACCAGAAACGCGGTGACCACGGAGCGGTAAATGAAAAGCAGCATCACCGCGATCACCAGGCTGGTGATCGCGGTGACCTTGGCGATGCTTTTGTCCCCGGCCTCGGCCTGGTCAGCGTTCAGTGCCGACGGACCGGTGACGTAGGCCTTGACACCCTGCGGCGGCCGTGTGGTGTCCACGATATGCCGGACGGCGTGCACCGACGCGTATGCTTCGGTTTCGTTGTCACCGACGAGATACACCACGACATATGCGGCTTTGTCGTCCGCGCTCTGTGATCCGCCGGCGGTCAACGGATCACCCCAGAAGTCCTGAATGTGTGCGACGTGCTTGGTATCAGCTGAAAGCCTTTTCATCAGCTCGCCGTAAAATTGGTGCGCCGCGTCGCCGAGTGGCTTATCGCCTTCCAGCACAATGGTCACGGCATTATCGGAGTCGAACTCCTTGAATACCTGGCCGACGCGTCTTATCGCCTCGATCGACGGCGCATCGCTGGGGCTCATCGATACCGAGTGGGCCTTTCCCACCGCTTCCAGCTGCGGAACGGCGAGATTGACGATCGCGGTGAACCCCAGCCATAACAACAGGATCAGCACCGCAAAACGGCGGATCAGCCGCGGCAGAAGCGGGCGCTTTGGCGCCGCCGCGCCATCCCGTTCGCTCATGCCGATGTCACCTGGCAAAAGGTCAAGGCTTTGGGTCTGGTGACCGACCTTTCGTCCTTGACGGCGCCGTTCACGATGATCCGGCAGCCGATGGTGTCGGCGTTGCTCTGCGCCATCAGGTTCACACTGACCGCGGGCAGCGTCGTGGTGACCGTCTGCGACCACGGCAGCGGCACGTCCGGCAGCTGCAGCACGCGGGCGTCGGGGTCCAGGTAGGCGATCCTTGCGGTCGAGGCGGGGCCGAAAACTTCGTAGACCACTTGCTTCGGGTTGAACAGCGGGACACCGATATCAGCCTTGGCCATCACGGCGGGATGCTCGTGAGCGCCGAAGACGCGGTGGAGACGATAGATACCCAGCGCTGCCACAATCGCCACGGCTGAGACGGCCAGCAGCAGCCACATTCGTTTCACAACGCTGGTAACCGGACTCATCCTCACCTTCGTGCTCCGCCACCGGGCCCACACCATAGACTGCGGCATCGGGTGCGTCGCCCCCGGCTCGCCCCGATCAAGGAGCGTGGTCGAGAGCGCCCAGTGCGCGAATCTGAACCTCCCGAAATCTCCAACGTGCGTGGTAATCCGATGTCTCGTCTGCGCTCGCAGCGTAGACGCTACCGCCGACCTGCTGAATGCATTTCGGATTTCCGACAAACCTCGTTACCGGTGCCCCGCGCGGCGCTCGGATCCGACGGGTCACAGCAGCCTCTCCAGGGTGATGGGCAAATCGGTGACGCGTCTGCCGGTGGCGTTGAACACGGCATTGGCGATCGCTGCGGGTACCCCGACGATCACCAACTCGCCGAGCCCCTTGACGCCGATCGGATCGGCAATCGTGTCCTCGGCCGGCAAAAAGGTCGCGTCCAGCGCCGGGACGTCGGCGTTGACCGGAACCAGGTAATCCGACATGTTCGCGTTGACAATCCGGCCGTCGCGGTAATCCAGCTCCGTCCGCTCCAGCAACGCCATCCCGATCCCGCCGACCATCCCCCCGATCGCCTGACTGTGCGCGAGTTTGGGATTGATCACCCGGCCGGCGTCGTAGCACGCATACATGCGGCGGATCCGCACGGTCGGCAGCAAACGGTCGACGACGACCTCGGCGAATACGGCTCCGTAGCCGTAGATGGAGTATCGGCGGTCGGCGTCGTCGGGCGTCCAGGTCTGCTGTGAATCCAAACCGGACCAACCGCGGCGGCGCAACAGGTCCTGATACGACTCGCCGGGCTCGGATCCGGCCCCGGAGGCCGTGGCGACCATGCGGCCGTCGACGACCACCACGTCCGCCGGACGCAGACCGCTCAGCGGGGATCGCGGGTCGGTGACCGCCGCGCGAATGAACTTGTCGCGCAGCATGTTCGCGGCGGTGTACACCGCAGAACCCACACTGGCCATGGTTCGGGAGGCCGAGTGCGGCGGTGCCGGCGGAAAACTGCTATCACCCAACGCGAATCGCACCCGGCTCAACGGCATCCCGAGGGCATCCGCGGCGACCTGGGTCATCGACGTGTAGGTCCCCGGCCCCATGTCGCTGGTTCCGCATCGCACTTCGGCGGTGCCGTCGGCGAAAACCTTTGCGAACGCCGAACATTGGCTGCGATAGGTGTAATAGCCGGCGGCGGCCACCCCGAGCCCGACAAAGAGATCGCCCTCGCGGGTGGTGGCGGGTGTCGGATTGCGCCGGTTCCATCCGAACCTCGCCGCGCCCCGGGTCAGGCATTCGGTGAGCCGCCGGGTGGAAAACGGCATCCCCGAGGTCTGGTCGACATCGGGTTCGTTACGCATCCGCAATTCGATCGGATCCATGCGCAGGCGGTGTGCCAGATCGTCCATGGCGCACTCGAGCGCAAACGCTCCGGTGACCGCGCCGGGGCCCCTCATGAACCACGGCAGGCCGACGTCCAACGGCACCACGCGATACGTCGATCGCATGTTGGGGACGCGGTAGAGCATCCGCGGACTACGGACGAGCCCGTCCTCGTAGTCGCCGTACCTGGCCGTCTCGGTATGCCCTTCGTGGATCATCGCCCTGAGGCGCCCGGATTCGTCTGCCCCGATCGCCATGCGCTGCCGACTGGTGGGCCGGTATCCGATTGCGCTGTACATCTGCCGGCGAGTCAATACCAACTTGACGGGTCGTCGCATCCGGCGAGCCGCGAAAGCGGTCAGCACCTGATGCGGCCAGGTCCGGCTGGCGCTACCGAACGAACCGCCCACGAACGGCGAAATCAGCCGGACCTGATCGGTGGGTAGACCGAAGGCGTCGGCGTAGAACTTCTGGGCCGCGCTGATGTCTTGCACTTTGTCCCATATCGTGAGGCGATCGCGATCCCAGGTGGCAATCGTCGCAGGCATCTCCATGGGGTTGTGGTCGTTGCGCGCGATGCTGAACCGCAGGTCCGTCATCACCGAGGTACGGCGAATCGCCTGATCGGCGAACCCGCGGGAATAGTCGCGGATGAATCGGCCGGGCCGCTGGTCCGCATGTGCCGCATCAATATCGGTAACCGGCGGCCGACTCGAATACCGCACGTCGACCAGCTCTGAGCCGTGGACCGCCGACTCGAGCGTCGTCGCGATCACCACGGCGATCGGTTGTCCGAAAAAGGCCACCAGCCGGGTGTCGAAAGGCAGTTTCACCCCAGTGAAGTCGGTCAGTACGGCAAGCACGTCGGGCTGGCGTAACGCGGCACCGGCGTCCAGGCGCTTGATCCCGCCGCATGCGACGGTGCTACAGACCAGCGCGGCGTAGAGCAATCCGGGAATCTGGTTGTCGGCGGTGTAGCTGGCCTTACCGGTCACCTTCAGCGGCCCGTCCACCCGGCTGACCGGCTGGCCGGAGACGACCTTCGCGGCGGTGAATGCGTGGGTCATGGCATTGCCGCCACGGTGGCCAATTGCCTTTCGACAGTGCGCCGGAGAAGGCCGACCTTGAAACCGTTCTCCCGCAACGGTTGAGCATCGGCAACCGATAGTTCGGCGGCGCGGCGGAACAGGCCCGCGTCGATCGGGCGCCCCTGTAGCTCCCTTTCGACGGCCGGTAACCGCCACGGGACGGTGGCGACGCCGCCAACGGCGACCCGCGCGCTGCGTATCGTGCCGGCGACGATGTCGAGTGCCACGGCCGCCGAGGCCAGCGCAAATTGGTATGACTGGCGATCGCGCACCTTGAGATATCCGGACCGGCGGGCCTCCGGCCCGAGAGGTACCTCGATCCCGACAATCAGCTCGCCCGGTTCGAGATTGTGCTCGCGGTGCGGCGTGTCACCCGGCTGGCAGAAGAGCTCCGCCAGCGTAAATCGCCGCCGCCCGGAGGCTCCACGACTGACGACAACGGCGTCCAACGCGACCAGTGCAACGGCGAGATCTGAAGGGTGGGTAGCGCAGCAGTGCCGGCTGGTACCGAGGATTGCGTGGCTGCGGTTACGTCCGTCGATCGCCGAGCAGCCGGTGCCCGGGGCGCGTCGGTTGCATGCGGCCGACACGTCGCGGAAATACAGACACCGCGGGCGTTGCAGCAGGTTGCCGCCGATAGACGCCATGTTGCGCAGCTGAGCGGAGGCGCTGAGCTCAAGAGCCTGACTGATCACCGGGGCTTGTTGCCGGACGACGGGATGAGCGGCAAGGTCGGACATCCGCACCAGAGATCCGACGCGGATCATTTCCGGCTGGACCTCGATCCAGCGGTACGGAAGCGCGTTGATGTCGACCAGCGAATCGGGGCGTTCGACGGTCTCCCTCATCAGGTCGACCAGCGTGGTACCCCCGGCGATATAGCGGCCGCCGGCCGCGGCTGCCTGCAACGCCGCCTGCTCGTCGGTCGCTTTGAGGTAGCGGAACGGGAACACGTGCTACCGGTCTCGCGCCACAGCCGCGACCGCGTTCACGATGTTGGTGTAGGCGCCGCAACGACAGATGTTGCCGCTCATCCATTCTCGTATCTCCTCGGGCGAACCCGCGTGCCCTTCGGCAATACAAGCGACGCCGGACATGATTTGGCCGGCGGTGCAGTAGCCGCACTGGAAGGCGTCCTCGTCGATGAACGCTTGTTGCAGAGGATGGAGTCGGCCGCCCGAACCGGCCAAGCCTTCGATAGTGGTGATCTGTGCACCCTCGTGCATGACCGCCAGGGTCAGGCAGGAGTTGATCCGCCGACCGTCGACCAGCACCGTGCAGGCACCGCATGCGCCGTGGTCGCAGGCCTTCTTGGTGCCGGGCAGTCCCACCCGCTCGCGCAGCATGTCCAGCAGCGACGTGCGGGTGTCGACGGCGATTTCTCGAGGCTCGCCGTTGATCTCGGCCCGCACCACAGCGGTGTGGATTTCATCCTGGACGGTTCGCTCAGATCCGGCAACGGTAGCGACGGCGGCGACACCGCCCACGGCGACGGAGGCGCTTACGAACGTCCGGCGATTGACTCGGAACCCAAGTCGGTCGTCCACGGATCCACTGTAGAAGTGCAGCTCGCAACATCGTTGCTAAACTCGGATCCCGGCCCGTGTTCGTCTCGCGCCAGGCTGGAAAACCTCCCCAACACGTTTGCCGGATAGGGTTTATGTTGGCCGAAGTGTCGCCGTCCACCGGCCGGGTACCGCGATTGTGAGAGGTTGCTGATGGCTTCCACCGATCTGGGTGATCTGGGCACCTCGAATCGCATCACCGGCGCCGACCTGGAGTCGGTGGCCGCAAACGCCAGCGCCGAACGCGCCCTTGACGGCCTGCGCGCCACCGCCGCTGCCGCCGCCGAGGATCGTCCGCAGCCACCGATCGACCTGACCGCCGCGGCGTTCTTCGATGTGGATAACACCCTGGTCCAGGGCTCGTCCGCGGTGCACTTCGGCCGGGGGCTGGCCGCCCGCCATTACTTCACCTACCGCGATGTCCTGGGCTTCGTCTATGCGCAGGCCAAGTTCCAGCTGCTCGGCGTGGAGAACAGCGATGACGTCGCCGCCGGGCGGCGCAAGGCGCTGGCCTTCATCGAGGGCCGTTCGGTGGCCGAACTGGTGAAGCTGGGCGAGGAGATTTACGACGAATTCATCGCCGACAAGATCTGGCCGGGCACCCGCGAGCTCACCCAGATGCATCTCGACGCCGGTCAGCAGGTCTGGCTGATCACCGCCACACCGTATGAGCTCGCGGCGACGATCGCCCGCCGGCTCGGCCTGACCGGCGCGCTGGGAACGGTCGCGGAGTCCGTCGACGGGGTGTTCACCGGCCGGCTGGTCGGCGACATCCTGCACGGCACCGGCAAGGCTCACGCGGTGCGTTCGCTGGCCATCCGGGAAGGTCTCAACCTCAAACGCTGCACCGCCTATTCCGACAGCTACAACGACGTGCCGATGCTGTCGCTGGTGGGGACGGCCGTCGCCATCAACCCGGATTCACGGTTGCGCAGCCTGGCCCGCGAACGGGGATGGGAAATTCGGGATTTCCGGACCGCGCGCAAGGCCGCCCGAATCGGGGTGCCGTCGGCCCTGGCGCTGGGCGCGGCCGGCGGCGCGTTGGCGGCTCTGGCGTCCCGACGCCAATCACGCTGATAAGCTGCGCCGCTGAGCACACATTCGAGCGGAGAGCACAGCGGCATGACAGTCCCCCAGGAAGCCGAAGGACTCATCGGCAAGAACTACCGCGCCCCGGACTACTTCGAAGTCGGCCGGGAGAAGATCCGCGAGTTCGCGGCCGCGGTCAACGACGAGCATCCGGCGCACTACGACGAGGCGGCCGCGGCCGACGCGGGCTACCCCGCATTGGTGGCGCCGCCGACCTTCCTGGCGGTCGCCGGGCGGCGTGTACAGATGGAGATTTTCACCAAGTTCAGCATTCCGATTAACATCGCCCGGGTCTTCCATCGCGACCAGAAGTTCCGGTTCCACCGGCCGATCCTGGCCGGCGACAAACTTTTCTTTCATACTTACCTAGACTCTGTGATTGAGTCACACGGCACAGTGCTCGCCGAGATTCGAAGTGAAGTCACAGATGCCGACGGCAAGCCGGTCGCTACCGGCGTCGTCACCATGTTGGGGGAAGCAGCGCACCACGAGGCCGAGGCCGATGCCACCGTGGCGGCAATTGCAGCTATTTGAAACAGGTTGAAGCAAGAAGGTAGGGTCCGTTCAATGACGTCTCAGGGTGAAACGGGTGGCACACAGCTCAAGCCGCCGGTCGAAGCAGTCCGTTCCCACTACGACAAATCCAACGAATTCTTCAAGCTCTGGCTTGACCCGTCGATGACCTACAGCTGCGCGTACTTCGAAGAGCGCCCCAATATGACGCTGGAAGAGGCACAGTACGCCAAACGCAAACTTGCCCTGGACAAGCTGAACCTCGAGCCGGGCATGACGCTGCTCGACATCGGCTGCGGCTGGGGCGCCACCATGCGCCACGCCGTGCAGGAGTACGACGTCAACGTGATCGGCCTGACGCTCAGTGAGAACCAGTACGCGCACGACGTGGCGAAGTTCGAAGAGATCGACAGCCCCCGCCGCAAAGAGGTGCGGATCCAGGGCTGGGAGGAATTCGACGAGCCGGTCGATCGGATCGTGTCACTCGGCGCGTTCGAGCACTTCGCCGACGGCGCCGGCGACGCCGGGTTCGAGCGCTACGACACCTTCTTCAAGAAGTACTACAACTTGACGCCCGACGACGGCCGGATGCTGCTGCACACGATCATCATCCCGGATGCCGACGAAGCCAAGGAGCTCGGCTTGACGTCGCCGATGAGTTTGCTGCGCTTCATCAAGTTCATCCTGACCGAGATCTTCCCGGGCGGTCGGTTGCCGCGGATCTCGCAGGTCGACCACTACTCATCCAACGCCGGCTGGAAGGTCGAGCGCTACCACCGCATCGGCTCCAACTATGTTCCGACGCTGAACGCCTGGGCCGATGCGCTCGAGGCACACAAGGATGAGGCGATCGCCCTGAAGGGGCAGGAGACTTACGACATCTACATGCACTACCTGCGGGGTTGCTCGGACCTGTTCCGCGACCACTACACCGATGTTTGCCAGTTCACATTGGTGAAGTAACGCCCGCATCGTGCTTCAGTCGCGAACGTAACGCCACGGCGAATCCGCCGCCCGGATTTTCGCCCTGGCGTTACGCTCGCGCGCGCCTCGCAAGCCGCGCCCGGTTCGTCAGCCTAGGAAAATGTTGCGACGCCCAGCCAACAGCCGGTACAGCGTCTGCTGAATGGTCTCACGCACCTGATCGGTCAACTCGAAGGTGACCATCGGATCCTCGGCGTCGGTGGTCGCGTAGTCGGCCGTGTGGATCGGCTCACCGAATGCGATGCGCCATTTCGATGGCAGCGGCACCAGTCCGGCGGGGCCGGCCAACGGGAACAGCGGAGTGACCGGGAAATAGGGCAAACCGAACAGCCGCGCCAGCAATTTGACATCGGTGAGCATCGGGTAGATCTCCTCCGACCCGATGATCGAGCACGGCACAATCGGCGCCTGGGTACGCAGGGCCGCTGATACGAAGCCGCCGCGTCCAAATCTCTGCAGGCGGTAACGGTCCTCGAAGCGCTTGCCCAGGCCCTTGTAACCTTCGGGGAACACCGCCGTGAGTTCGCCGGAGGCCAGCAGTCGGTGCGCGTCGGTGGTACAGGCCATGGTGTGCCCCGCCTTGCGGGCGGCCTCGCCCACCACGGGCAGGTCGAACACCATGTCGGCGGCAAGCAGCCGCAAATCCCGGTGGGCGGGATGTTCGTCGTGAACCGCCACCGACAGCATCAACCCGTCGAACGGCAAGACTCCGGCATGGTTTGCCACCAACAGCGCGGCGCCATCGCTGGGAAGGTTCTCGATTCCGCTGACTTCCACACGGAACCATGACCTGAAGAAAAACCTCAGCAAAGGCCGAACGATCGCGTCATTGAAATGCGGGTCAAATCCGAATTCGTCGACGCTGTAATCACCGGTCAGTCGTTGCCTCAGGAATCGGGCGACCGCGGCGACACGCTGCGCCAGATCGCTGAGGGGCGCTTCGCCCGACCCGGGAACGCCCGACGCACCCGCGGCACGTCGATGCTCGTCGATTTCACGGACCACTGCGGCGATCTGTTCGGCCGATGCCCGGCCGCTCGGATCGGACAGCAACGACGGGTGCTCACGGGACGCCTCGGCGCGTTGACCGGCACGGCGGCGCGCTGCTACCCGACCCCGATTACTGTGCAGTGGAATGACATTCGCTCTGGTCTCACCCGCCACGATAGCTACCCAAATCTACCTGACCCCCACCCATGGAATTGGCTTCCGGGTTCCCCACCGTTGCGCTAACGCGATCGCGCGACCCTCCCAGGAGCGTACCCGATGCGGATCGATAATGGGAGTTAGACCGCGGCCCCGAATGTAGTCATCGAAGGCCTCGGCCGTCGTCCACTTGGGCTGATAGCCAAGTTCGGAACGCATTCTGGTGGTGTCCATCACCCTGCCGTAACTCAAATAATCGAATTGCTCGCGGTTGATCTCGGTGTATCCGTTGGCCCGTCTCAGCGAATCAAGCGCCCACACCCCAAATCCCGGTACCGGCAATGGAATTCGGCCGGCCCGGCGAATCGCCTGCGACAGCATGATGATGCCGTCGGCACCGATGTTGAAGGTGCCGGCTTTGCCGGCCATCGCAGCGCGCTCCAGGGCACCCAGCGCATCCTGCTCGTGCAGCAATTGCAGTCGGGCGTCGCGGCCGAACATCGTGGGCACGAAGGGCCCGGCAAGATAGCGCGACAGCGTGGTGTCCATCGCGGGGCCGATCATGTTGGCCAGCCGCAGGATGGTCACCGCGATATCGGGCCGACGCCGGCCCAGGCCGCGCGCATACCCCTCGATATCGAGACTGTCCTTGGCGAAACCCTCGCGGAAGGGTCGACGGCTGGTGCTGTCCTCGGTGAACACCACCGGGTCGTGTGGGCTCGAGCCGTAGACCTCGGACGTGGACTTCAGCACGACGCGGCGAACCGAAGGCGACTTCTGGCAAGCCGCGAACAGCTGCATAGCGCCCATCACGTTGATTTCCTTCAACGCCGCACTTCCGCCGGACCGCGGCGCGTAGGAGGCCGCTGCGGCGTGCACCACGGTGTCGACATCGCCGTTTCGAATCACCTTGGCAATGAAGGGATTTCGAACGTCGGCGCGGACGAACTCGGCTCGGCCCATGCGACGCAGCATGTCCTTGCTGGGCGCGATCGCATCCACCGCGATCACCGAGTTGATCAACGGGTTCTGCGCCAGCCGGGCGGTCAGGTAGCCGCCCAGAAACCGGCACGCACCGGTAACCAGCACCACCTTGGGGTAGTGCACGGTGTCGTCATTGCGGCCGCCGATTCCTCCGGCGCCGCCCCCCTGGCCGCTCGATGAGTTCACCCCGACAGCCTAGCGGCGACGAGAGACAGCAGCGTTACAAGCCGGTGACGGTACGCGTCAACTGGGGCCGGTCGGGCCTTACTTGCCGAGTTTCCTGCGCTGTACCCGGGTGCGGCGCAGCAGCTTGCGGTGCTTTTTCTTCGACATGCGCTTGCGCCGCTTCTTGATTACTGAACCCATGGACTCCGCTACCTGACCGTGCCCGCTTGTCAATATTTACACGGGACTACCAATGACTACATAGGACCCAGTCACTTTACCCAGCCCGCCGCACCCAACACCAAACCGGCGCCGATTGCTGGCCGCCGGGCCTGGAGAGGCAGACCCGTGGCAGCCCGCTCGGCGCCGTCGGCTAACCGGCGAAGTAGGAGGTCTGCAGCATGTCGTGGACGGCCTTGGCATGCACCCGGAAAGACCGCCCGACCCGGACCGCGGGCAACTCGCCGTTGTGCACCAGCCGATAGACGGTCATCTTCGAGACCCGCATCAGCGAAGCCACCTCGGCCACGGTGAGGAATTGAGTGCCGGCCTGCTGGCCTTCCCCCGTGCCGCTGTCCCGCACCGATTTACCTGCGGAATCCCGTGCTGATGGCCCGTTCGTTGACGTCATCGCAACCCAATCATGTCAGGCACGCGCAATGCCAGCGGCTTCCCCTCCGCTGGCACCCACACGTGCATACAAAGAGGAGAATAGCGGGACTAGTGGGGTTATTGGTACTGGTGAGAGGAAATCAGTTCAAAATTCCCGAATTATTCCGATGTAATTCTTAGCTGCTCAGAGCGGCTTTTGGCGGCTTGGACGGCTGCGTCGACGACCCCCCGAAACCCGCCTTTCTCCAGCTCGCGCAGCGCGGCGGCGGTCGTCCCCCCGGGGGAGGTGACCGACGCCCGCAGTTGCAGCGCCGTGGTGTCGATCCGCAACCCCGCCGGCTCGCCGGCGGCCGGACGCTCTTGCTCCATCCGCTCCAGCAGCATCGCCGTCGACCCGGCCAGGGTCTGCGCGGTCAGTTCGGTGGCCACCTGACGGCTCAAGCCCACCGCGACGCCGGCGTCGACCAAGGCCTCGACCAGCAGGAAGAAATACGCCGGCCCGGAGCCCGACACCGCGGTCACCGCGTCCAACTGCTGCTCCGGAACGTTCAGCACCACGCCGACGGCATCGAAGAGCGCGGACACGTCGTTCAGCTGTTGCGGTGTGACGAACCGCCCCTTGGCCAGCGCGGTGACCCCGGCTCCCACCAGTGCGGCGGCGTTGGGCATCGCCCGGACCACCGGCGTGCCCGCCGGCAGCTTGGATTCGAAGTAGGAGGTCGTGACACCCGCGGCTACCGTGACGAACACCTGCTCGACACTGTCGCTGCCGGCGGTTGTGGCCGCTGCCACCAAGTCCCCCATCACCGTCTCGACGTCGGCCGGTTTGACCGCGACGACCACAAAGGTCGCGTGTTCGATCGCATCGCTGACCGAGGTGACCAGTACCGAGTAGGTGCTGGCCAGGTACTTGGCGCGCTCGGGGATCCGTTCGGCCACCACCAGGTCCTTGACCTGCCGGCCGGAGCGCAGCAAACCCGACAGCAACGCCTCGCCGATACTGCCCCCACCGATGATCGCGATTCTTGCCATGCCGCACAGCATCGCAGACCCCGAACGGCTAGCCAGCGGCCGGGACCATCGCCAGCTGACGGGCTTGCACCACCAGACGGCCCAGGCTGTCGACGATGGTGTGGTCCTCGTCGAACCAGTCGTGTCCGATCTCCGTGCAGGTGGCGATGATCCGCAGCCAGCCGTCGGCGGGCAGTGCCCGAACCAAGGCGGTGAGCTGGACGGTCGGCGCCCAGCCGGTGCGGTCTACGGCAAAGGTGACCGGCGCCGACAAATCCCCGCACATGAGCGCGAACAGCGGATCAGGAGCCACCCCGCGCGGGCGCGCCCACATCTGGATGACCGGTGGCCGCCCGTCGGTATCGGGCCGCAGCGTCGACAACAGCGGCCGCACGTCGCAGCCCTCGCCCAGGTGCACCAGTCCGGCCAGCGGGTGGCCCGGTCCGATCGGCGCGACGTCGTCGGGAGGTTCGGGTGCCATCAGATCCACGACCGGCTTTGCCGACAGCAGCGGGGTCCCCGCCGGGTGCTCGGGTTCGCCCAGCGTGACAACGGCGTGCACCGCGGTGCGCTCACTCTGGGTCAGCTCGACGTCGACGACGCCGATCCGGCGGCCCCGCTTGCGGATCGACGTCACCAGTCGCATCGCCCCCGGATCCGGCGCCCACAGGAAGTTGGCCGATACGACGACCGGTTGCAATGCCGGCTGCGGTGCCGCCCCTGCATAAGCCATCCGGGCGGCATTGGCGCACAGCGCCATCATCGCGCCGCCATGCACCTTGGGACCGATCGTCCAGTGCCGGTTCAGCTCACCGTGAAATACCGCGTCATCGGCGGCAGTGTCGACTTGCCGCAACGCCATGGCGGTGGTGAACATCGCGCTCATGTCACCGCAGCAGATGGGTCCGGGCGAACTGCAGGGACTCCACCAGCATGGCTTCGCGCTCGCTGGCCGAACGCGCCGACGAGGTGGACACCTCCAGCACCACATGGCCGGTGAAGCCACCACCGGCGAGCATCTGGCACACCTCGGCGGTGGGCTGGGTGCCGTGACCGGGCACCAGATGTTCATCGGCGGGCAGCCCGCTGCCGTCGCACAGGTGCAGATGGACCAGACCCCGGCCCATCCGGCGGGCCATATCCAGCGCATCGGTGCCCGCGGTCGAGGTGTGCGAGAGGTCCAGCGTGTAATGGGCGTGATTGCCGTCCAGCGGGTCGTAGGACGGCGCGAACGCCGAAATCGCCGGACCCGGACCACCGCCGCGCCGGCGCATCCGTTCCCGTGACTGACCGGCCCCGAAAAGCCGGTCCGCCCGGAACGGAAACATGTTTTCGACGGCGACCATCACGTCGCTGGCCGCTTCCAGCGCGGCGACCTGCTCACCGAACCCCTCGGCGTAGCGCCGTTGCCACCGGAACGGCGGGTGTACCACGACCGTCTGCGCGCCCAGTCGTTCGGCGGTCCGCACACTGCGCTCCAGCTTGGGAATCGGGTTGGCACCCCATACCCGTTGCGAGATCAGCAGGCATGGGGCGTGCACGGACAGCACCGGGACGCGGTAGCGTCGCGACAGCCTCCTGACCGCGTCGACATCCTGGCTGACCGACTCGCCCCACACCATCAGCTCGACTCCGTCGTAGCCGAGTCGGGCCGCATACTCGAATGCGGCTTCGGCCCGCAGCGGGTACACCGAAGCCGTCGACAAGCCGACTTTGATTGCTGGACGCACTGTGTATCGGCGCGCCTAGCCTGTTTGCAGCGATAGCACCAACGGTCCCCAGGTAATCAGCGCGCCGACCGCAACCGCGATCAGCGTGCTGGCGATGTCCTCGGTCTTACGGACTACCCGCACCGCGACCACCAGCCCCAGGATCACCAAGACCGAGAGCACCAATGCCACGATGCTGTTCCATCGCCACAGCTGGTCGAAGGCGATGAACAGACCGGCGCCGAATACGACGGCCAGAATTGACTGCAGCACCACCACCGTGCCGCGCCACAGGGCCACCAGCGCGCCCGGACCGCGGCCGGTCCCTCCGGTTTCGTCGGCACGGTCACTGTCGAGCCGCTCGGCGTCGAACACCGCCGGGGCCGCCTCGCCCCGCCGCCGGGCCACCTCGTCGGCCAGCGACTGCCCGCCGAACAGGGTCCGCTCCGCGGCACCGTCCACATCGTGCGGGTAGGAACGCACATAGGCCGTCTCGTCTTCGACCGGTTCGGCCTCGTCTACCGCTACGTCGATCGCGTCCACCGATGTGTCGACGTAGTGCCCGACCGGGTCGGGACTCATGTGCTCGGCGCCGGACTGCTGCTCGGAGATGTCGCTTTCTTCGGTGTGACGCAGGGGTCGCGGGTACTCGCTGCGCTCGGGGCCCGACGCGCGTCGGGCGATCGGCTCGGATCTGGGCCAGCGTGGTTCGGGCTCGGACCAGTATCTGGCCTTGGCCGGCTCCTCGGTTGCCGGTTCTGCGGTGACCAGCTGCGGTTGGGGAGGCGACGGCGCGACCGGCTCGGCAACCTCGACGCGCGGTTTGCCCGGCGTCGGCTGACTTGGCGGTTCGGCCGGGACAGTAGGCGCGGGGGTCTCGGCCTTGTCGCGGCGGTCTTCGCGAATGATCGGGATTTCGCCGGTCAGCTCGGCCACCGTGACCGAATCGCTATCGCCGCGGCGACGGCGTCGCCGCCGGGTCACGGCAGGGGCGCCGATGGTGCCGTTTCTGGCCAGTAGTTCGGCGACCGAGATCTGCTTGGTGTCCTCCGTGTCGGAATGTGGTCCAGTCATGGTTTGTTGCCTCTCGATCGGGGAGCGGCATTCCGATCTACTAACTGACCTCCAGCATCGCGCACCGATGTCGCCACCGGCGAAGTTTCCATGAAGGCGGCGCCGTCGGCCTCGCTGTCGAGTCGGCGCAAGATCACGCCTTCCCGCAGCGCCCACGGGCAGATATCCACCGCATCTATCGACAGCGCTCGCATGCTTGCCTCCGCGACCAGAGCCCCCGCTACGATCTGCGGCGCGCGCTCGGCGCTGACTCCTTCCAGTTCTGCACGGTCAGCGGTCGTCATCCTAGAGATGAAAGATATGAGTTGTCTGAGGCCGTTGGCCGTCAGCATCCGTTTCACCCGCGGTCCGGCGGCCGACGGCGCCGCTCCGGTCAGCCGTGCCAGCGAACGAAACGTCTTCGATGTGGCGACCGCGAGGTCGGGATTGCCTGCCTCCAGAACGGCCACACTGGCGTCCGACAGCTCGGCATCGAGCCAGTCACGCAGCATCGCCACCCGCCGCCGGCCGGGTGGATCGTCGGGCAGCCATTCGCGGGTCAAGCGGCCGGCGCCCAGCGGCAGCGACAGCGCTACCTCGGGCTCCTCATCCACGCCGCTGGACAACTCCAGCGAACCGCCGCCGATGTCGAGGTTGACGATGCGGCCCGCACTCCAGCCGTACCATCGTCGCACCGCCAGGAAGGTCAGCCGGGACTCGTCGACCCCGCCCAGTACCTGCAATTCGATACCGGTTTCCTTGCTTACCCGGGCCAACACATCTTCGGAGTTCTCGGCTTCGCGCACGGCGGAGGTGGCGAAGGCCATCAACTCGGCACAGCCGGAGCTCACCGCGATCTTGGCGAACTCGTCGATGGTCGACACCAGTTTGTCGGCGCCGCGCCTGGTGATCTTGCCCGAGCTGTCGGTGGCTTCGGCCAGCCGCAGCGTGGCCTTCGTCGAACTCATCGGCGTCGGATGCCCACCACGGTGAGCATCTACGACCAGTAGATGGACCGTGTTGCTGCCCACGTCCAGCACGCCCAATCTCACGAAATCAAACTAGCGGGCGGCGACGCGGGTCGCTCAGCGACCCGATGCGGGGGCACCGTCAGGCTTGCCGGGAGAGTCCGCGCAGCATGCGCCCGCCGCTGACCGCCCGGACCACCGCAACGGTGGACTAACGTTGCAACCGTGGCAAACTCGCGCCTGAGGCCGGTGCACCCGGGGCAAGAGGTCGAATTGGATTTCCCCCGTGAGTGGGTGGAATTTTATGATCCCGACAATCCCGAGCACCTGATCGCGGCCGATCTCACCTGGCTGCTGTCGCACTGGACATGTGTGTTCGGCACGCCTGCCTGCCAGGGCACGGTGGCGGGCCGGCCGGACGACGGGTGTTGTTCGCACGGAGCCTTCCTATCCGATGACGACGACCGTGCCCGGCTCGACAACGCCGTCGAGAGCCTGACCGACGAGGACTGGCAGTTCCGCGAAAAAGGCCTGGGCCGCAAGGGATATCTGGAACTCGACGAGCACGACGGCCAACCGCAGTACCGCACCCGGAAACACAAGGACGCCTGCATCTTCTTGAACCGGCCGGGCTTCAAGGGCGGCCCCGGTTGCGCGCTGCACACCAAGGCACTGAAGTTGGGTGTGCCGCCGCTGACGATGAAACCCGACGTCTGCTGGCAGCTGCCGATCCGGCGCAGTCAGGAATGGGTGACCCGGCCCGACGGCACCGAGATTCTGAAAACCACCGTCACCGAATACGATCGCCGCGGCTGGGGTTCCGGCGGGGCCGACCTGCATTGGTATTGCACCGGCGATCCGGCCGCCCATATCGGAACCAGACAGGTGTGGGAGAGCCTGGCCGACGAGCTCACCGAACTGCTCGGCGTGAAGGCGTATGCGGAACTGGCCGAAATATGTAAACGCCGCAGCCGGTTAGGGCTGGTGGCCGTGCACCCTGCGACACGCGCGGCGCCGAGGTAGCCGACGGGCGGGAGTTTGCCGCAACGGCGCTATCCGGCGTCCGCAGCGCGATACGATCGCGCTTCTACCGAGGATGCGGACCCTGGAGTAGCTCATGTCCTTTGTGATGGCGGCGCCCAACGTCGTAGCGGCAGCGGCCACCGATCTGGCCGGAATCGAGTCGGCGATCCGCGCCGCCAACAGCGCCGCGGCGGCCCCGACGACGGGATTGCTGCCCGCAGCCGCCGACGAGGTCTCGGCCGCCATCACGGCACTGTTCGGGGCTCATGCGCAGAGCTATCAGGCGCTCAGCGCCCAAGCTACGGCGTTTCATCAGCAGTTCGTGCAGGCGTTGACCGCGGGCGCCGGCTCGTATGCGGCGGCCGAAGCCGCCAACGCCGGACCGCTGCAATCGATACTCGACCTGATCAACGCGCCCACCCTGGCGCTGCTGGGTCGTCCGCTGATCGGCAACGGCGCCGCGGCGCCCGCGGGCAGCGGCAAAAACGGTGGCGATGCCGGCATCTTGATCGGAAACGGCGGCAATGGTGGCAATGGCGGCGCCACCGTGGGGGTCGGCAGTAACGGCACCGGCGGCAAGGCCGGCACCGGCGGAACACTGATCGGCCTGGACGGACTGAACGGACTGCCCTGAACGGCGCCGGGCGCCTGGCCACGACCCATCTTTGGCGCACGTATCTGCCGTCGCCGCAACAAGATTCCGGTGATCAGCGGCTACCCGCCGCGATACTTGGATGCGCGGTCAGTAGACTGCGCCTATGACCCACGACTGGCTGCTCGTGGAAACGCTGGGGGACGAACCGGCCGTCGTCGCCCAGGGGCGTCAGCTCAAGAACCTGGTTCCGATCACCACGTTCCTGCGCCGCAGTCCCCATCTCGCGGCCGTCCGCACGGCGATCGCCGAGTCGCTGCAGACCGGTCAGAGCCTCAGCAGCATTACCCCCAAGAGCGATCGTGTCATCTGCACCGAACCCGTTGTGATGTCGGACGGCCGGGTGCACGGCGTGCAGGTGTGGATCGGTCCCGCCGACGCGGAACCACCGGAGCGGCCTATCCCGGGCCCGCTGAAGTGGGACCTGACCCTGGGGGTGGCCACCGACACCCGCGAGTCGCTGCTCAACAGCGGCAAGAATCCCGACGTCGAGGTCACCTACGGAAGGGCTTTCGCCGAGGACTTGCCGTCGCGCGAACTCAGTCCGAACGAAACCCGGGTGCTGGCTATGGTGGTCAAGCCTGAGCCTGGCCAAACACTGTGCAGCACTTGGGATCTCACCGATTGGCAAGGAAACCCGATCAGGTTGGGTTTCACCGCGCGCAGCGCGCTGGAGCCGGGGTCGGACGGCCGGCACCACCTGGTCGCACGAGCGATCAACTGGCGGGCCGAACTCAAAGGCCCGCTGGTGCCGGTCGACGACCTGGCGCAGAAGATTCTCGACGGACTCGCGCAGGCCGGGGTCCACCGGGCGCTGGTCGACCTGAAAACCTGGACCCTGTTGAAGTGGCTCGACGAGCCGTGCCCGTTCTACGACTGGCGGGCCAACGAGCCCGACAAGCCGCGCGTGCATCCCGACGACCAGGAGCTCATCACCGCGATGACAATGGAATTCGCTAACGGAGCCACCAGCGGCGTGCTGCGGCTTCCCGGCAACGACACCGATTGGGTGCCGGTGCACGTCACGGTCAACCGGATAGAACTGGAGCCGGAAACCTTCGCCGGACTGATCTCATTGCGGTTGCCCACCGCCGCCGAACTCGCCGACGCCGGATCGCCGACGGCCGTGCGCAACTCGACCTGACCGTCACGAAGGTGTTGGCGATCCGGCCTGCACGAGCCCCGGACCGCCGAAACGGCAGCCAGGTTCGACTTCTTATTGACAAACGGGACAACGTCTTTCGTTCTGGACGTCAAAACCATCCGGCCGCGGTCCGGGCCCGATACCCTACGTTTCGGAACTTCAAGGAAGGCACGGAATGTCGTTGGTGAATGCGGCTCCGGAGACGCTCGCGGCGGCCGCGGCCGAGATGTCGCATCTCGGTTCGTCGCTGTGCGCCGCGAACGCCGCCGCAGCGGCCCGGACCACTGGGTTGCTGGCCGCAGCCGAGGACGAGGTGTCAGTTGCCGTCGCCGCATTATTCGGATCGCACGGCGAGACCTATCAGGTGCTGAGCGCACAAGCGGCGAAGTTCCATAGCCAATTTGCCCAAACCTTGGCGGCCGCCGCGGCATCATATGCCGGCGCGGAAGCCGATGCCGGTCAGAGTCTGTTGAATATCGTCAACTCGCCTGCCCAGGCGCTGTGGGGGCGCCCGCTGTTCGGCAACGGTATCAACGGGGCGCCCGGTACCGGCCAAGACGGCGGGCCCGGCGGGTTGTTGATCGGCAACGGCGGCTCCGGTGGCTCCGGCGCGCCCGGCCAGAACGGCGGTAACGGCGGGGCAGCCGGGCTGTTCGGCGTCGGCGGCGCCGGTGGCGTCGGCGGCTTCGGGCTGCCGGGTGGCAACGGAGGGGCGGGCGGAGCCGGCGGAGCCGGCGGGTTGTTCGGCAACGGCGGCAACGGCGGGACCGGCGGGGGCTCATTGGACGGCAACGGCGGCGCCGGCGGAGCGGGAGGTGCGGCCGGATTGCTCGGCTCGGGTGGCAGGGGCGGCGTGGGCGGTGTGAGCGCTCACCACATCGCCGGTGCCGGCGGTAGCGG
>NZ_MVIF01000129.1 GCF_002086675.1 Mycobacterium persicum | reverse complement strand
AATCATGAGCGCGGCCGTGAGTGGGTTGCCGGCGCGGTCACGCGAGATCTTCACCAAGTACCACAGCCGTAACAGACCGACGTATTGCACGCTGGTGATCGGGCCCTGGATGCGGCGACCAGCCGAGAATGCCACCGGCGCCAGGTGCAGTGAACAGCCACCCGGGGGTAGCTCGTTCTTGGGAAACTGGTGTCCCCCGAATTTGTGGTAATCCTCGAACGAGACCTCGTAGTGCCGCCCACTGAGTCCCAATTGCGGGTCGTAGTCCTTGGGGGCGAGGTGGACCGACACCGCTGCCGCACCGGCCGGCCAGGCGAAGGTCAGCACCTGCTTGCTGCAGTACTCGGTGAGCTGGACGTCGGTGATCGACCCGGTGCGGACCGTTGAAATGGTCTTGCCCAACCGCGCCCTGCCGTCGAGGACGGTCACCGGGGTGAAGTAGGCACGACTCCACTCGCTGGGCCAGGGCACGCCGGCCATCACCGACCGCGGGCGGCCGTCGCTGTCACGGCGCTCGGATATCGGATAGTTCAGCCGCGATGCCAGGTGCAGCCCGGCGAGCTCGAGTGCGCTTTCAGGCAGCTCGGCTGATTCGGCTGCCTCGGGCAGGTCCTGGGTCCGGAAGATCAAGACCCGGCCTGCCGGCGGCGGGGTCCAGCTGAGGTCGAGCACCGCGCCGTCGTCGTGGGGGCTGAGCGACACGTCGTCTACCGGCGCCGGCATCGCGGAGACCTGCACCTCCGCCTGCACGGGGTCTGAGAGGCGCTCCACACCGTCGACGCTCACCTTGCAGCGCGCCCGGTATATATACCGCCGCCCGGGTTGCGCGTCGGTATCGACAAACCCGTCGAGGTTGTCGCTGTCGGCGAGGATCTGGTACGGCATCTCGTCGGCCGCGCTTTCCTCCGCCGGGATCCGGTAAAGGTGCACGGCGCTCACCCGCGGAAACACCGTCCACTGGCCGATCACACGGCCGGAATCCTGGCTTAGAACGACATTGTCGACCGGGCTGGGCCGTGCGCCTGCGGCATACAAAACCGGTTGAGCGGCAAGCGCTTCCGCGCGTGATGCACCGGTGTTCACCCACACCTGGAAGCGGCGCACGGCGCTGGTCGGCGGTCGGCTGTCACGTGTCGACGTGGTCGTGGTCACCGCGACCAGTTCCGCCCGATCCGGAGAATACGGCTCGTTCTCCTCGCTACTGACCACCCGGTACACCGTGCAGGAGTCCGATTCCGCGTTGCCGGATTGATAGGGCGGCCACGTTATTTCGAGGATCTGCTGACCGCTGGCAGGGTCGGAGACGGGGCGGACCACTATCTCGTGCGGCTCGACAGTCTGCTTGCGAAAGATGAACGGCGCGAAGCTATCTGGCGTGGTTTCGCGGGACAGCGCTGAATCGTCTTCTGGCACCGGCTGACTCGTCGCAACCCGGCCGGTATCGGCGGCGTGCGCCGGCCCGGTCGTCTCGGCGGCCAGTTCGTCGAGCACGCGTGCCATGTCCTCGGCATACTCGGCCACCGAGCCGGGCAACATCGCGCGGATTTCGTCGACGTCGCGGCGCCCGGACCGCAGCACCATCCGCACATGCGCTTCCTTGAAGCTGTGCGGGGACACCGCGCCCGAGGAGATGAGCTGCTGGCGCCACCGCAACAGAGCCGGTAGGCGCGGATCGCTGTCGAGTGCGTTCGGATTAGGCATCGTCAGAAGACCAGTTTTCCAGAACCGGGCGGTTCATCGTGGTCGGTCGTCGCGTCGGGGCTGGTGGCCATGCTGGTTCGCGGCGCGAAGACCGCGAAATCGTAGGGCAGCAGGCCGTCGCTGGCTTGCACCACGACAGCGCGGTAGCCCAATCCACGGCGCGTCATGACGGATTCGTCCAGCACCGCTGCGGAACGGCCGGCGGTGATGGCGGCGTCCGTGAACAGCGATCCGGCGAAAGGTGCGGCGCGCTCCGGGCGGTGGTCGGTGACTCCGGTGCTGAACTCAGCCTCGGGAACGGTCCGCCCGGACACCGGGACAAACACGGCACGGGTAATAGTGTCACCGACAGGGCCCGGCGATTCGGTGAGCATGTGCTTCACCCGCTGCCACAGCGCATCGGCACCCTTGGCCCATATCTGGCCGGAGGCGACCGCGGCGGACCACTTGTCCAGCGCCGATCCCGTCCCGACGCCGGGCATGACGAACAGGGCCGCGGGAGCTTCGCGCAGCTGTTTTCCCGCGTCGGCCAGCATGTCCTCCCACGGCCGGGTGAGCCAGCCCACCGAGTACAAACCGTGCTCGATCCAGTCGATAGCAGTCTGCATATCGTCGGAACTCGGCATCGCGATGCCCAGGTGGGTCGACGTGGGCAGCCCGTCGACCAGCTGCCCGGACGGAGGGCTCGGCGCGGCCGCGGAACCGAACGGTGCCCGCAGCACCGCTCCCAACACCCGGCTCCAGGCCAGCAGTTGCCCATATGCGCCCGACAGCCGGCTGAGATCCTGCACCGCTGAGCGCAGATTGGAATGCATCGCGTTCAACCGAGCGGCTTGCGACTGGCGCAGATTCATCTCGGCAAACAGGTCCCGCTGGGTGAGCAGGAACAACGCCAGCGTGATCACCAGGTACAACGCCAGCAGTACCCCGCCGGTGACAAGCGCGAACTTCCACCCGCCCCAGCCCAGCGCGGCCGCCCCGGCCAGCAATGCCAGCACACCGAAAACGCTCCAGCCAAAAGTCTTGAGGATCATTCCGGTGGTGTGCTGGCGCTGGCTCAGCCGCTGCTCTACGGCGTCCCGGTTGCCCGTCGAGCGGATCTGTTGCACCAGGCCGGCCACCTCGCTGCGGGCCCGCTGCAAATAGTCGACCAGGATCGAGCCGACTTGCCAGGCATAGCTTTTCGACACCGTCTGCTGCCAGCCGTCCAGGGCCGCGGCGGCGCGGCGGGCTTCGACTCCGGCGGCCGGGTCACCGTAGGTGCGCTGCAACCGGTCTCGCAGCGCGGCCACCCCCAGCAAATCGGTTGCCTCCACCGCGCTAACCCCGGTGACAGCGGCCAATGACCCGGGGATGGCGGCGAACCGGTCGTCGGCGCTCGGTACGACATCTGAGCAGTTACGGACCACTCCGACGGCGGCACCCACCCGCACCGGTTCCAGGCTTTCCGATCGGCGGCCGCCGGCGGCCAGGCTCAGGGCGACATTGACGAAATCAGTCCACAGCCGGCTGAGGTCCTGCTGCGCGAGGTGTTGGCCACCCGAAGGTTCGGCCAGCGCATTGCCGAGGGTGTCGGCGCTACGGCCAAGATCTTGCCAGCTGGCCGGTTCTGCACCGGCGACCACGTCGTAGGCCGATCCGGAGCGGCCGAACACCGCAGTCTGCACCGTGGTGGCCACCACCGATGACACCGAGCCCAGCGCCGAGGACATCCACGCCGACGGCGCCCGCCACAGTGCCGAGGCGAGGAATGACAGAAACATCTTGAGAGCAGTTCCCATCGAAATCCGTTGGGCCCCTTCGCCGCCGAGGGACATTCGCGGACCGCGCAGCACGTCGCGGTGCTTGGTCCACAGCGCCCGCGCCATCGACTGTGTCGCGGTCGGCACGTCATCGATGAAGACGACCGGGACACGGTCGGCGCGGGGCAACGGCAGGCGACCGGTTGGATCGAACAGCTGCGCCCGCAGGCGCGCCTCAACGTCTGCGGTGTCGAGCTCACGGTAGAAGGCGCGCACCGCCCGGATGGTGAGCCCCGGCAGGACCGCAAGCGCGTCGAAAGGCGTCTTGTCGATGTCCACCCATAGGCCGGTGACACCGGCGACGACCGGTGCGACATAGCGTGCAACGTCGAGCGGATCGGTAAGCCGGTCCAGCGCGACGGCAGCCAATTCCGGACCCGACGGGTCCTCGGGCGCGATGAACAGGTTGTGCCACCCTTCCAGCACGAGTGCGGCGTCGGCCGTCAAGGCCGCGGCTGCGCCGGGGGTATAGAGCAGTCGCAGCAGGGTGATCGGCGCACCTATCGCGCTGGACCGCACCACCTGTTCCATGAACTGCTCCACGGCTAGCGGGATCCGGGATTGCAGGGGTGCTTCCACCGGCACCAGAACCGCGAGCCGAACCCGGTCGTATTTCCTTGCAGTCAGGACTTGTTGCAGCACAACCGGACTCATCTGGCCATCGGTCACCATGGTGGCGGGCAGCGCGGTCGCCGTGCCGGCGGCCGCATCCACCCAGGCGAAGCTGCGCAGCAATCCGACCGCGGAGTAGTCCGCGAGCACCGCGAGGATGTCTTCGGACTGCGCGTGC
Organism: Mycobacterium persicum; assembly: GCF_002086675.1. Taxonomy (GTDB): domain Bacteria; phylum Actinomycetota; class Actinomycetes; order Mycobacteriales; family Mycobacteriaceae; genus Mycobacterium; species Mycobacterium persicum. Next base: position 9,430 of record NZ_MVIF01000129.1, on the reverse strand, counting down.
GGAGCCAGCACCACGGTAAGTGCGGTCATCGCTAAAAGGTTCCGCCGTCCGGTATCACAATCTGCTCGCCCTCGTCGCGAGTCATTGCCGCACTTGCGGATCGGCCGTCGACGGCCGTCGCCTTGATCTGGCCGACCAACTTGATCAGCATCTCGGCGGCCCAGAAGACGTCAGGCGCCAGGTCGCGGAAAATCGGCGTCTTCGAGGCCTTCGACCGGGTCGCGATCCTGGCGAAGGCGCCGGCACTCCCGGCCCTGGGCACACCCGGCGGTAGATACTCGGCGCTGGTGTCCCGGACGGTCGACAGCCACTCCTGCGCGGCCACGGCCCGATCGGTTGGTGTCTGGGCGGCCGCGACGCCCTCGATCCGCGACACTACGTCCGGGTTCGACCACCCGTTGAGGATGAAATCGCGTAGCAGGCCGACCCCGGAAAGCTGCACGATCCCGCCGGCCGGGTCTTGCGAATTGGCGTCATAGAGCGCACGCAGCACCTGATACGGGCGCAGGGAACGCATCACCGGCGGGTCTTGCGATTGCGCGATCGCCAGCAGTACCCCCTCCAGCACCGCTGGTAGCCAGTCGTAGGAGGCAGTGAAATTCGACGGCGGGGTCAACAGCGGACTGGGGAAACTCAGCCACTGCTCGGCGTCGCCGTCATAAATTCGGACCGGCTCGATGTAGGGGGATTCGGGTATCTGGATCCGCCCGATGATCTGGCCGAGCAGCCAGCCGGCGGTCATGGTGCGCCGTTCGGCGTCACCCATCGGCAGCGACGCCGACAACGGCCGCGAACGGCGATACCGCCAGAACTGGGTGCGGGCCGGGCCGGCGATCTCGGCCCACTGCTGGGCGGGGGGCCGCAGCACCGAGTCGAAGGCCAGCGGTGAGTAGTTCGGATAGGAGCCGAAGATGTCGATGTGGGTGACGCCGTCATCGTCGGTGAGCGCTCGCGCGAAGTTGTCCTTGGTGGCCTGGTCGATGCGCGGGTTCGAGCGCAACGTGTCGGCCAGCGCCAGCCCCACCGGCTGGCCGGCGAACGGTATCTCGGAAAACTTGTAGCGGTATTCGACCTGCTGGCCAGGATGCACCCGGGTGAGTGCCTGGTCGTTCACGCTGGCCAACGGCCGCGCCAGCGACAAGGCCTCGGCGAACTTGGTGGCGATGTCGTGGCGGCGTGCGGTCAGTTCGGATTCCGGGGCTCCGGCCCCCTGGACATAGTCGCGCAGCGAAACACTGCAGAACTCGTCGAACGCCTCCCCGGGCCGCTCCACGTACAGCCGGGCCCGCGCGAGCAGCTCGGCGGGGCGGGTGTGAATATCGAATTGGGCGACCGACGGCACCCGTGAGCGACCGGTGTCCGGATCGGTACCCAGCGCCCGGGTGACCCAATTCGCGCTGCGTTCCACCAGACCGCCAGGCGCAACCATGCCACCGGTGGTTTGCCACACACCGAGGATCACCCGGGTGGTGGCCTCCCCGATCGCGGCCCGAAACGGCACCAGTGTCCGGCCGGCCGCGACCACCTTGACCAGATCGCCCTCGTAGCGCTGCTTGAAGGCCGACGAACTGATCAGCAGGACCTCGTTGTTGGCCTCGGCGAACCGGGCCGGGACGAACTCGTCGGCGTCGGCCGGCCACGCGGCGTACTGGTCGGTGGCCAGGCGGGCCAAACCGACATCGGACGGCGGCTCGGCCTGCGCATTCTCCAGCAGGATCAGCGCTTCGGAGAGCGCGTCGCGCAGCGGGACGAGCAGCTCGCCGCCGATCACGGCGAACAGATCCGCCAGCCGCGCCGCGGCGGTGGCATAGACCTGACGGCGCACGGCGCCGCGGAACCCGTCCAATGTCGTGGCCAGCACCTGGTCGGCGTTGCTGATCACGCCGCGCAGCGAGGTGAGCGCCGTGTCCACGTTGGGCGGCAGCGCGACAACGTCGGGTGGCCCCATCGAACCGAGCTGGCCCATCGGCGCGGTGAGCACGTCGTCAATGTGACGGCGAAGCTGGTCGACCAGCGCCCGGGCATACGGCAGTCCGAAGTCGGCGATCGCATTGCCGACGACGTCGTCGAGCCGGTCGGCGAAGGCCCGCTGCCACCCGAAGGCCAGCCGGTAGCCGGCGTCCGAACAAGCCTGTGTCAGCGCGTCACGACGGTTGGCGATCGCCTGCCGGAAGACCGGCACCCACTGGGCGGCGGTCATTCCTTCCGGGCTGGGCAGGTGGCTGCGGAGTTGCCGATCGATGATGGCGTTGACGGTGGGAGCCACCACGTGGGGTGGAAACGCGGCGTTGGCCACCCAGTTTCCGAGTGCGTTGATGTCCTCGCCACCGGCGGCGGCCAGCAATCCGAGCTCGCTGCAGATGGCTGCCCATTGGCTGGTCAACAACGACTCCAGCTGTTCGTTGCTGGACGCCGGATTGCCCGGCTGCATGTGACCGGAAACCAGCTTGTCGGCGCAGCTGCGAGCCAACCGCTGCGCGGCGTATTCGGCGTAGCGGTCTCGACCCATTCTGAGGCTGGAAAATCCGTATGTCCCCCACGGCAGCGGATCCCACACCGAGTTGCCCCATCCCAACAGGTCCCGGTCGCCGGCCGGGGAGGCGGTGTTGCCCAGATCGTAGGAGACGAACTGGTCGCTGGCCGTGCCGCTCATCACCAAACCGGCCAGGCCGCGGGCCAGTCCCCGGTATACCGCAAACGGCGAGCCGTCCCCGAAGAGGGTGCGGTCGGCGCCGACATAGCGTCCGACCGGGAAGACCCGGGCGAACGGGATCGGCTCACCCTCGCCGTGTTGCTGTCCAAGCGCCCGCAAAATCCGTACGTCGTGCTCCCTTGCGGCACCGGACTGGCTGGCGACGATCTCGCCGAGCATGGCCAGCGAGTTGGCCCGAACACCGGTCCGCGCGCTCTCCGGCAGCGAATCGAAAATGTCTGGCGTGACCAGGAATAGGCCCATCAATCTCGGGTCCAGCCCGGAGACCAGCGTCAACAACCGGCACACATCCAGGGCCATCGACGCGCCGGCCCCGCCGGCCATCGACGACACCACCAGCACCAGCGGCGGCTGATGCGGGTCGAACGGGCCGATGCCCGGCACCCGCGCCGTCGACATCGCGGAGATGGTCTCCACCCGAAACAGCTGATCCCAGGCGGCTTGGAGCTTCGACCGGATCTCGCCGGCCTTGCTCAGGATGATCATCCGCCCGATCGCGCGGTACTGTCCGGCGCCGGTCGAGATCGGGTTGGTCACTTCCTCCGGGTGGCGCGGTGCCCAGGTGGCGATGGTATCCAGCGCGGCATTGGCGGCCAGCCGCTGCGAAAGCGCCGCGTCCAGGATCGCGTAGCTGCTGCCCTGCGGCCCGCAGCCGATGTAGGTGCCGCCCTGCGCTGGAACGTTGCTCAGCCCTTCCGGTCCGTCCTCGGCTCCGCTGGGCACATCGATGAGGACGAATTGCCATCCGGGCAGCAGCCTTTCGATACCGGCCGCATGCAGTTCCGAGCGGAGTTGGTCCATCATGTAGGCCAACGTCGCGCCGCCCGAGCCGCCGCAACCAACAATCAGGAATCGTCGCATGAGGCTCCTTCGTCGAATGGGTCGAAAGGCCGGGAATCGAAACCGCCCGGCCGCGCGGTGTGTTCTGCCGTGGTGAATGGGTCCGACGCGGGTGTGGTCGCCTCAGGCTGGCCGTAGGGTGATTCGGGCTCGGATTCGGTGGGCCCCGCCAATCCCGCGTTGGCCGCCCGGTTCCGCAGTGCAGCCAGCAACTCGGGCAGCCGTCGACCGATGTCCTCGTAGATCCGCTGACGCGCCGCGTTGTCGGTTCGGCCCCCCGCGAGCAACAGCACGTCGGCCTTATTCGGTGGACCGCCGGGATCGTGCAACACCACCCACTTGTTGTGCACGGCAAGGGGAAGCACCGCCTTCAGACCGGTGCGATCCGTGCCGGGAAGTGCCGAGCCCACGCTGACCCTGCCGTCGGCGTCGACGACGACGTGGCCGGTGCCGAAGGGGCTTCGTCCAACAGTCGCGGTCAAGGTAACCCCCAGCACAACCAGGCTTCGGGCGCCGCCGGCCAGGCCCGGCACCAACCTGAGCAGGTCGGTGTCGGCCATCGCGAACGGCGAGCCGTTACGGATCACGGTGTCGGAGTCGGGGTCCACCTCGAGGGGTATCCGCTCGGCAAGCATCGGCTCGCCGGGAATCTTGGCCGCATACCACTTGCCGGCATACAACAGCGCCAGCGGAATGCCCGGACCCAGCAGCAACGCGGCCAGGAACACCAGCACGAAGTTGGTCTTGCTGAGCGGTTTGGTCAACGACGCGGCGAACGGGACGTCGATGACCTGAGCGTCGCTCGGATTGGCCAATGGCGAAAGATGAACCGGCACAGTGCCACTCAGGCCGCCGCGGCCGTCGCGGTCGGTGCGCAACGTGACCGGCAGACCGGCGGTCTGACCCGCCGGCACCTTCAGGCAGGTTTCCGGCCCATTGGCCGGCGATGTGATGCGGGTGTTTCCGATGCCGTCAGGGGCGGCGATGACGTTGTCCTTGTCGTCTGCGGCGATCCACACGCATCCCGGCCCAGTGATGGCGAGTGAGCCGTTCGCGCCTTTGGCCGCCTGCACGGTGCCGAAGTCGATGCGGCTTGCCGGGGTGGGCAGTCCCAATTTGGGCAGAATCTGGATCGACATCTCGACGTCTTGGGGCGACAGCGTGGTTCCCGGGGCAATCTGGGCGCCGTTGCGATCTGTCGCCGGAGCGGTGGTGATGGTCAACGACATCCGCAGGATCGCATGTCCGGGCTTGACGGCGGTCAGGTCGGCGTCAACGGGTTTGCCGATGTCGGTTTTGGGCACCGACACGAGCAACGGAATCTTCGGAGCGCCATCGGGTTCCAGCGTCGCCGACATGGTCGCGCTGCCCGCCAGCTCGGCAGGCTTGACCGGATGGCCCTGCCCGTCGGCCAGACCGAAGATCAGACCCTTGAGCGCTTGTCCGCTATGCCAGGCGAGATTCGCGGCGTCGATGAGGACCGGAAATATGTCGGTGATGATGTGAATGCTGACCCGCGACACCGCATCGGGGTGCTGCCCGGTGGTGTCGACGTAGACGATCGCCCACTTGCCCGCCCAGTCGGTGCTGCCGCTGTTGCGGATCGTGATGGTTTGCGAGGAGTCCGAAAGCCACTCGTATTGGACTGGTGTGCCGGTGATTTCGGTGCTGATCTGGCCCGGCCTGTTCGGCAGTTCGACCTTCTGCCCGGACGGCGAGATCAGGTACGGGACGATGCCGGGCGTGCCACCGGAGCCCAGGATCTTGACCGACTTGATCGAGCGGTCCAGCACGAAGTCGTGGCGCGCCTCCGGGCAAACCTGCAACTCGCAAACCGGGCCTTTGCGCTGCGGCACACCGGGGTCGGGATACAGCGAATCGAAGGCGAACAGCATGTCGTCGATAGTGGTCACCCGGTAGAAATCGCCGGGGGTGGGTTCGGTGATATTGCCGCAGGGCATTCCGTTGAGTCCACGCCCGGTGCTGATCGCCGACATGACATCGAACTGGGACGCGCTGGCGGCATCACCCAGGCCCACCCCCAACATCACGATGCCGCGGGCGCGTAGTTGGTCGGCAAGCCCACCCGGCCGGCAGATCGATTCGGTGGCCTGCCGAACCGTTTCGGCCACGCCGTTCGGACTATCCAGGCGGACCCCATCGGCATACGGCTTGGTCAGCGGCCGCGCGGTGAAATCGATCTTGCCGTCGGAGAACCACGCGATCGCCTGGCAGCGGTCGGCGCCGCCGACACCGCTTCCGCGCGAGGCCAGCGCCTGGCGGGCGCCGTCGAGAGCGAGCCAGTAATCGGTGTCGATGCCAGCGTTTTTCGACGCCAGGGTCGACAGCTGATCGCCCACATGCTGGGAGGTGGCATCGGTCAGCGGTGTCCAGTTGTGTTCGGAGACATAGTTTTCGGCAAACCCGGCGATGGCGACGTCGAGCTTGGCCTGGATGCGGTCGGCATACCGACCCAAGGTGTGCACCAGGTACTTTGCCGCCTGCACCCGCGCCGCTTTGCTGTCGGTGTTCTGCAGGCTGCTTGACTCGTCAACCAGGATGAGTAAGTCTCCCTGTTTCTGCGCGGCCAGGCACGCGCCGTAGCGTGCTACCCCATTGTCGGGCTGGGCCTGGCTTGTCGGCATGGAATACCCCCACAACATCAGGGCACCGACCAGCGCCGCAACCGCTGTGATACGGCCTGAGATACCGACCAGCGCGCTTCTCGGGGCTTTGGGGTGTCGGCCTAGCTGGTAGCGGAACATCATCGGTGGTCCTACAGCCCGCCCGCCCAGATCGCGATGTGCCAGGCGCCGACGGCGATACCGAGCAGACACACGCCCAGGACCGCCCAGTACAGGATTGTGACCCAGCGTGGCGCCGAATACACCGCGTTGGCCCGGCGTTGGGTGTCCACCCGGGTGAACTCGGCGAGCACCCCGATCGCCACCGGACCAGCCAGCAGCCACCCGGCGAACGCGGCCGGCAACGAAGGCCCCCACAGCACTCCGATCACCACCCCCGCCACCGCCAGCCCGAGCGCGAGCGCGAAAAGCGCCACGGGAGGACGGGCGACCACCAGCGCGCCTCCGCCAAGCCCAGGATCAGACACGCCGAAGGCGTCGCCGGCGACTGGACGGGCCTGGTCGAAGGCCTGGTCGGCGAATGGATCAAAACCGGTGTCGAATGGACGGTTGGTTTCCCGCCCTGCGGATCGACTCGCCGCGGGAGCGCCAGGCTGCTGCGGCTGGCGGGCCGAGGGGGCGCCGAAATCGCTGAAATCGAACGGATCCGACGGCGCCATGTCAGCCAGAACCCCCAGGTGCGGATACGGTGCCCATAGCTTGCCTGCCGTCGGTCTCCATCGTCTCCATCCCCTCTCGGTCCGCGAACACCGCTCAGTACAGGTTCAAGCACACGGCGAACCCTCGATCCGGAGGCGCGGCGATGTATGTCGACTTGCACTCGTACTGGTTGCTTACCCGAGCGGTGACCACGTACACGCCTTCGCGGTGCTCGCAGTCAACCTTGAACAGATCAAGCTCATCCGCCTCGGTTCCTCGGCGCTGAATTTCCACGCAGGTGCCCACCGCGGCCTGGCTGAGATCGAGCTTCACGCGTGGCCGGATGGACGGCGGCACCGTCACTATCGACGTCGACGTTGACGTCGACGCCGGAAGCGACGGTGCGCTCGTGGTCGGCGTGGCCGCGTTCCGACTCGACGGTGAGTGAGCCGTCGATGCCACCCAGATTGCCCCGGCCACCAGCACCGCACACATCAGGTAACCGATTACCAGCCCCACGATGGCCGCTAATCGGCCGCGCTCACCCGTGCGGCGGATTCGGGGCAACGCCAGATGCCCCAGCACAACGGCCGCCGGGGGCATCGGGACGGCCAGGATCGATGACAGCACCGCATACGTGTCTAAGCTCGCCTTTTGGGCGGGCGGCGTGGGGAATGCACTTCCACCCACCTGCCATGGATCGCCGCCCGGCTGCGGGTAACTGAACGTGGGCGGCCCGGTGGTCGTACCGAACTGATCGGCACGATCCTGCTGAAACGGATCCCCAGCCTGCGTCACCGATGCAGTCTACCGTTCTGGTGTCACCCGTCGGCCCCGGTGAACAGATTCCGTCAACGACGTTGAGCAGCGACACCATTCGAGCTTCTCTTAGCCAGAGGCTCTCGTCGGGTTATCCACGGAATTCGGAGACGCATGCGACGAGGGTCTCATCGGCGTTGACCAGTGCGTAGCCGGGGCACTGGTTCCGTTGGGTGGCGATCTTATCGACCCTAAACACCCCATCGCGGGCCTCGCATGGCACGGAGTAGAACAGGCTTATTTGGGTTTGATCGGGGTTCGTCGGGTCGGGGTATAGGTGTTGTATCTCCACGCAATCGCCAACCCGCATATCCTCAACCGGGAACGTTGGCCGCGTCGTAGACGGCGCAGTGACGACGCTGGTGACGATGCTCGTCGACGGGGTGGCTGTGGTCGGCGGCGTGGTCGAGGTGGTTGTCCCTCCTGGCGAAGGGCCCCTGCCAGCGCCCATGACCAGCCACACCACCAGGGCGACCACCGCGAAGAGGATGAACACATACGACAGCGTCAGGCCGATCAGCGCGCGGTCGCGACCCCGTTCTCCGGTACGGGAGATCCGTGCCAAGGCAACATGGCCCAGCACAACGCCGGCCGGGGCGAAGAAAAACGCGAACACCAGCGACAGGGTGGCCAGCGTATTGATCTCGCCCTGGGGGCGACTGGGCGGTTCGGGCGCCCCGGGGACCGAGCCGTCACCACCGAATGGGCCGGCGTCAAAGGAGCCGGCGCCGAACGGGTCTCCCGAGCCCCCGCCGTATCCGCCCGAGGTCATTTGCACCGTCCCGGTCCGACCGTAAGCACCGCTCTAGATTGCACCATCTTGCGGCTCCGAATCACCAATACTGCTTACCACCGGTCGGTGCGAGGCTGCATCGAACGGCGACACGACCAGAGACCTCTTGTCAGGTCGTGACCGTGGTCGTCAACAGCTGCCTCGGATGAGGGCCTTGTCAAGCCTCGGGTCTCGTTGGGCCCCATGGCTTCTCATGAGGACCGGCGAATCCCGGGTTTTTCTCTGCCGACCACGTTCGCACCACTACGATCCGAGATAGCGGCATGTGAAAGGAAAGGCAAGTGTCCAACGATGTCGATCCGCACAGGCCGGGAGACCAGCCTCAGCCGGTGAACGAGGTGATATCCGGCGGGGCGCCGATGCACCGTCAGGGTACAACCGGCGTCGATGCCGGCGACGCAGCCGCAGCAACGGGGAGTTTCGACGAAGTCGACTCCCGTTCACCACAAGCAGAGCCCCCGGTGTGGCAGGCTCCGCTGGTGGCGGTGCGGACAGGTCAGCTACCGCCCACCGTTACTGTGGCCGATCCGGTGACCATTACCGCCGCGCCGCTGACCAGCAGCCCGGTTCCACCGGTTGCGGGTGTGACTCCGCTACTCGACGGCACCTTCAGCGTGGAGTACGACTGGTCGAAGCAGACGGTGAACGGCAAGCGGACGGTTGGTGATATGTCGTCCAGCGTCGACTGGTGGGCCTTACGTTCGTTGTGCACATCGGCTGGATGCGTCGCCACGGGTGCCCAACTGGCCCAGGAAAACCACCAAGCGCCGGTAGGCGGCGGTATGGTGCTCCGCTTTGTCGATGGTCACTGGGCGCAGACACCTCACCTTGGGCCCGGACAGGGCTGCCCCGGAGGAACGAACCCGCAAATCGCCACCAGTGAGACCTTCGTGTGGTCATTAGACCGAAGTTGCGACCGTCTGGATAGGTGATTTGGGCTTTGACGTGGGGTTTTGATGGTTTTGGGTGTTTTGGGTCTGA
>NZ_MVIF01000128.1 GCF_002086675.1 Mycobacterium persicum | reverse complement strand
CCGTCCCATCCTTCGCAGCCGAGCGGCGGCTCCTACCCGCCGCCGCCTCCGCCTGGCGGGTCTTATCCGCCGCCCCCCCCTCCCGAGGGCGGCTATCCGCCACCGCCGCCTCCGTCGGCCGCCGGCTACGCGCCGCCGCCGCCCGGGCCGGCGATCCGCTCCCAGCCGACGGAGTCCTACACCCCGTGGATCACCCGCGTACTGGCGTTCCTCATCGACACCGCTCCGATTGTCGTCGTCTACGGCATCGGCTGGGTGATCGCAATGGTGACCCAGCAGTCGTCGTGCGTCACCAGCGTCAATCAGTACGACGTGAGCCAGTACTGCTATGCGCAGGACTCGATCATCGGTGTGCTGGCGCAAGGGCTGGCGTCGCTGGCGATACTGGCCTACTGGGTGTGGAACTACGGCTACCGCCAAGGCACCACCGGGTCGAGCATCGGCAAGTCGGTGCTGAAGTTCAAGGTGGTCAGCGAAACCACCGGGCAGCCGTTGGGCTTCGGGATGTCGCTGGTACGCCAGCTCGCACACTTTGTCGACGCGATCATCTGCTACGTCGGCTTCCTGTTCCCGTTGTGGGACGCCAAGCGACAGACGCTGGCTGACAAGATCATGACCACGGTCTGCCTGCCGGTCTGACCCCGGCAGCGACTCGGCAAGGCGCTATCCCGGTCGTGACACCACGGCCCGGGGTAGCGCCTTGCTATTAGGCTGGCCACCGATGAATGACGACCACCGGCGGCATCACCGGTTCAGCGGGCTAGCCACCAAAGCCATCCACGCCGGCTACCCGCCCGATCCGGCAACCGGAGCCGTCAACGCTCCGATCTATGCCAGCAGTACGTTCGCCCAGGACGGTGTCGGCGGACTGCGCGGCGGCTACGAATACGCTCGCACCGGCAACCCGACGCGGGCCGCCTTGGAGGCGTCGCTGGCCGCCGTCGAGGAGGGCGGGCACTGCCGGGCGTTCGGCTCCGGGATGGCGGCCGCCGATTGTGCGCTGCGGGCCATGCTGTCACCCGGGGACCACGTGGTCATCCCCGACGACGCGTACGGCGGCACCTTCCGGCTGATCGACAAGGTGTTCACCCGGTGGAACGTCGAGTACACGCCGGTGGCGCTTTCCGATCTGGATGCGGTGCGCGCTGCGATCACCCCGCGCACCCGGCTGATCTGGGTGGAAACACCGACCAACCCGTTGCTGTCGATCGCCGACATCGGCGGGATCGTCCAGCTGGGCGCGGAAAGCTCCGCAAAAGTTTTGGTGGACAACACGTTTGCATCGCCGGCGCTGCAGCAGCCGTTGACGCTGGGCGCCGACGTGGTGTTGCACTCGACCACCAAGTACATCGGCGGGCACTCCGACGTCGTGGGCGGTGCCCTGGTCACCAACGACGAGGAGCTGGACCAAGCGTTCGGCTTCTTGCAGAACGGGGCGGGAGCCGTGCCGGGTCCGTTCGACGCCTATCTGACCATGCGCGGGCTGAAGACCTTGGTGCTGCGGATGCAACGGCACAGCGAAAATGCTGGTGCCGTAGCCCAATTCCTCGCCGCGCATCCCGCGGTCGGCAGTGTGCTGTACCCGGGGCTCCCGGACCACCCCGGGCATGACGTCGCCGCGCGGCAAATGCGCGGCTTCGGTGGCATGGTCTCGGTGCGCATGAAAGCGGGGCGGGAAGCCGCCCGGAATCTATGCGCCAACACCGAGGTCTTCATCCTGGCCGAATCGCTGGGCGGGGTGGAGTCGCTGATCGAGTATCCCGCCGCCATGACCCATGCGTCGACGGCTGGTTCGCAGCTCGAGGTTCCCGACGATCTGGTGCGGCTTTCGGTCGGCATCGAGGACATCGACGATCTGCTCGGCGATCTAGAGCAGGCGCTCGGCTAGGCGCACCGACGGCTGACCGGATGTTCGGGCGCGATTACGAGTGATAGGGCTCGGCGCTGACCAGGGTGACCTCGACGGTGTTGCCGTTGGGCACCTTGTAGCTGCGGGTCTCACCGACCTTGGCGTCGATCAGCGCGCCGCCCAGCGGTGAATTCGGCGAGTAGACCTCGAGCTTGCCGTCGTTGACGCCCTCTTGGCGGGTGGCGATCAGGAACGTTTCGGTGTCGGACTCGTCGCCGTTGTAGTAGACCTTGACGACCGACCCGGGCAGGGCCACCCCCGACTGCGTGGGCGCTTCGCCGACCTTGGCATTGCTGAGCAGGTCCTGTAGCTGACGGATGCGAGCTTCCTGCTGGCCTTGTTCCTCGCGAGCGGCGTGGTAGCCGCCGTTTTCGCGCAGGTCACCTTCCTCACGGCGGTCGTTGATTTCGGCGGCGATGATCGGACGATTCGCGATCAATTGTTCGAGCTCGGCCTTGAGTCGGTCATGTGACTCCTGGGTCAACCAGGTCACCTGAGTATCCGTCATCTCGTCGCGCTCCTTGTGTTCTCTTATGCGTATTCGCATAAGGTGCTGATCCCGCTGTCGGTGTGCGGGTTCCCGCCCCGTTGCTGTCACGCCGTTTTGCTCACGGCCGTTAATGCAGCAATACACGGTCCAAAGCAGGACCGTGCATCCAGCAATGTTACCACTGCGCAAACACTCGGTGACGGCATCTGCGCAGTTGGGCTCACGAAGAGCCGGAAGATGTGCCTCAAGACGAGCGCAGATATGCGGGCACGTCTGTGCCGCAACCATATATGTCCGCCATCACCGGCGGCTTGCTCGATTTCAGCGTCGTCGTCACCTGCACGGTGTTTTGATCCGACGGTGCCACCAGCACTTCGCGTCGACCCGTCTCGCTGCCGTCGTGGGCGCGAACCCGGACAATGCAGTCCACGGGTCGTGACGGGTCTTTGCGGGTCACGCTGATCGTCACCGACGCCGTTTCGTTGTCGATCACCCGATAGGCGGCCAGCGAGCCGGTGACGTCACTGGTGCCGATCCGTTGGTAGGCGATGAAGGCCACGGCCAATCCGGCCGCCACGGCCGCCACCGACAAGGTGGTGGCCAGGCGCCGCCGCGACCGGCTGGACAGCCGCGATCGACCGTAGCGGGCTTCGGGACGGGAAACGGGTACTGGTTTCATACCTGGATGGTTGCCTGGATGGTTGGCGGAGTCCGGGGTGCGGCCGAGGAGGATGGGACGATCGAGAACTGGAATTATAGGGTCGCAACCGGGCGAGCAGCAGAGCGGCCGGCCGGCACAGGAACTAGGGAGCACGTGAGCGAACTGCGGTTGATGGCGGTGCACGCCCACCCCGACGACGAGTCCAGTAAGGGTGCGGCCACCCTGGCCCGCTACGCCGACGAGGGTCATCGGGTGTTGGTGGTGACCTTGACCGGCGGCGAGCGCGGCGAAATTCTCAACCCGGCGATGGACCTGCCCGACGTGCATGGCCACATCTCGGAGATCCGCCGCGACGAGATGGCCAAGGCTGCCGAGATCCTCGGTGTGGAGCACACCTGGCTGGGCTTCGTCGACTCCGGACTTCCCAAGGGCGACCCGCCACCACCGCTGCCCGAAGGCTGCTTTGCGCTGGTCCCGCTGGAGGAGTCGATCGAGGCGCTGGTGCGGGTGGTTCGAGACTTCCGGCCGCACGTGATCACCACCTACGACGAGAACGGCGGGTACCCGCATCCGGATCACATTCGTTGCCATCAGGTCTCGATCGGCGCCTACGAGGCGGCCGGCGACTACCGTCGATTCCCGGATGCCGGTGAGCCGTGGACGGTGTCCAAGCTGTACTACATCCACGGCTTTTTGCGGGAGCGGATGCGCATATTGCAGGAGGAGTTCATCAAGCGCGGCCAGGAGGGTCCGTTCGCGAAGTGGCTCGAGCACTGGCATCCCGACCACGATCCCTTTGCCAACCGGGTGACGACGCGCGTGGAATGCTCGAAGTACTTCGCGCAGCGTGACGACGCGCTGCGCGCACACGCCACCCAGATCGACCCGAACGCCGAGTTCTTCGCCGCTCCGCTGTCCTGGCAGCAGGAGCTATGGCCGACCGAGGAATTCGAATTGGCGCGCTCGCGCGTTCCCGTCCGCCTGCCGGAGACGGAGTTGTTCGCCGGGATCGAGCCGGACCAGTGAACGGCGTTTTGCTCAGCGTGATTGCAGACGATGCCCCCCGCAACCACGGCCCCGATTTCGGTAAGGCCAGTCCGGTGGGGCTGCTGGTCATCGTGCTGCTCGTGGTCGCCACGCTGTTCCTGGTGCGATCGATGAACCGGCAACTGAAAAAGGTTCCCGAATCGTTCGACCGCCAGCACCCCGAGCCCGACCAGGCCGCCGACGAAGGCACCGACCCGGTCACTCCCGACGAGCCGCCCGGTACCGACGGTAAGGGATCCGCGCGACCACCGGGACCCGCCGATGACCCCGGCTGATCCGACCGGAGCCAATACCCTGGCGGCGGCCACCAGCCCGTACCTGCGGCAGCACGCCGACAACCCGGTGCACTGGCAGCAATGGACGCCGCAGGCCCTGGCCGAGGCGGCCGCGCGCGACGTGCCGATCCTGCTATCGGTGGGTTACGCCGCCTGCCACTGGTGTCACGTCATGGCTCACGAATCCTTCGCCGACGACGAGGTGGCCGCCGCGATGAACGCCGGATTCGTCTGCATCAAGGTCGATCGCGAGGAACGACCGGACATCGACGCGGTCTACATGAACGCCACCGTCGCGCTGACCGGGCAGGGCGGCTGGCCGATGACCTGTTTCCTCACCCCCGACGGCCGACCATTTTTTTGCGGCACCTACTACCCGAAAGATGCTTTCCTGCAACTGCTTTCGGCTATATCCGAGACCTGGGAGCAGCGCCGCGACGAGGTCGAGCAGGCCTCGGACCATATCGCCGGCGAGCTGCGCTCGATGGCGTCCGGCCTGCCCGGCGGCGGGCCGGACGTTGCGCCGCAGTTGTGCGATCACGCCGTCGCGGTGGTGCTGGGTGACCAGGACACGGCTCACGGCGGCTGGGGCAGGGCACCGAAATTCCCGCCGTCGGCGTTGCTCGAAGGGCTGCTACGACACTACGAGCGCACCGGTTCCTCGGAAGCGCTGCAGGCGGTGTCGCGCACCGGCACCGCGATGGCCCGGGGCGGCATCTACGACCAACTCGCCGGCGGCTTCGCCCGATACAGCGTCGACAACGCTTGGGTGGTACCGCATTTCGAGAAGATGCTGTACGACAACGCGCTGCTGCTGCGCGCCTACGCACACTGGGCCCGGCGTACCGGGGATCCGCTGGCCCGCCGAATCACCGCCGAGACCGCGCGGTTCTTGCTCGACGAGCTGGCCGACGGTGACATGTTCACGTCATCGCTGGACGCCGACGCCGACGGCCGCGAGGGCTCGACGTACGTATGGACCCCCGCGGAGCTGACCGAGGTGCTCGGTGCCGACGACGGGCGTTGGGCCGCAGAGGTTTTCGAGGTCACCCGGTCCGGCACCTTCGAACATGGGGCCTCGGTGCTGCAGCTACTCAGGGACCCCGGCGACCCGCAGCGTTTCGAGCGGATCAAGGGCGCGTTGTTGGCGGCCCGGCTCACCCGTGTCCAGCCGGGGCGCGACGACAAGGTCGTCACCTCCTGGAACGGGCTGGCAATTACCGCGCTGGCCGAGGCCGGCGTGGCATTGCCGGAGCCACGACTGGTGCAAGCCGCGCAGCGCTGCGCGGCCGCGCTGCTGGACTTGCACGTCGTCGACGGCCGGTTGCGGCGTGCCAGCCTGGGCGGGGTGGTGGGCGACAGCGCCGCCATCTTGGAGGACCACGCGATGCTGGCCACCGGTCTGCTGGCGCTGTACCAGCTGACCTCCGATGCGGCCTGGCTAACGGCGGCTAGCGGCTTGCTCGATACGGCGTTGCAGCATTTTGCCGACCCGCTGCATCCGGGTCGGTGGTTCGACACCGCCGACGATGCCGAGCAGCTGATGTTGCGGCCCGCCGACCCGCTGGACGGGGCGACACCGTCCGGCGCGTCGTCGATCGCCGAGGCGTTGCTGACCGCCGCGCACTTGGTCGAGCCTGGCCGCGCCCAGCGGTATCTGCAGGCGGCCACGGACACGCTGCGCGAACATGCGGTATTGCTGGCCCGGGCGCCACGGTCGGCGGGTCACTGGCTCTCGGTCGCCGAGGCGGCGATACGCGGGCCACTGCAGATCGCTGTCGCGTGTGCCGATCCGCAGTCACCGTTGTTGGCCACCGCTCGCCGGCTCGCGCCGGGAGGGGCGATCGTCATCGGTGGCCCGGTGGGCTCGTCGGCGCTGCTGATCGACCGGGACCGGGTGGGAGGTGCCGACGCGGCCTACGTGTGCCGGGGACGAGTCTGTGACCTGCCGGTGACGAGTTCAGACGAACTCGTCGCCGCTCTGCAACCGCCGGGATAGTAGCGTGCCCCCATGCCGGACCGCACCGACAGAGCCCGGGCGATCGCTGACACCGTCCACCGTTACATCGCGGTGCTCAACGACGGCGGCGTCGAGGACTTGGTCAGCTTCTACGCCGCCGACGCCACTCTCGAGGATCCCGTCGGTGGGGAGGTGCATATCGGCACGCAGGCAATCCGCGGCTTCTACTCGGCGATTGCCGGGCTCGAGCGGGTCTGTGAGTTGGTGTCGCTGCGGGTTTCCGGCAACGAGGCGGCGTTCCAGTTTCGGCTGACCGTGACGGAGGGCGACAACGCAATGCGGGTGGAGCCCATCGAGGTGATGGTTTTCGACGACCGCGGAAAGGTCACCGCGATGAAGGCGTACTGGTCGGCCGACGACGTCACCCGGTTTTAGCGCGCCGACGATCCCGGCCGCGGCGCGGGCGGCTAGAACACCACAAACCACATCGCGATGTAATGGCAGATCGCCGCGACCGCGGTGCAGGCGTGGAAGAACTCGTGATAGCCGAACGTCGATGGCCACGGATCTGGCCACCGTACCGCGTAGAGAATGCCGCCGACGCTGTACAACGCGCCACCGACGAACAGCAACACCAGCGCCGTCACCCCCGCGTTGTGCAGGATCGTCGCGGTGTACCAGACGGCCACCCAGCCCAGCAGGAGATAGAGGGGCACGCCCACCCAGCGCGGCGCGGTCGGCCAGAACATCTTCAGCAGCACCCCGGCGATCGCACCACCCCACACGATCGACAACACCACTCGTCCGGCGTGGCCCGGCAGGGCCAACAGCGCAAACGGCGTGTAGCTGCCCGCGATGAACACGAAGATCATCGAATGATCGGCGCGCTTCATCCAGGCGCGGGCCGACGGGGATTCCCAGTTAACTCGGTGATAGGTGGCGCTGACGGTGAACATCACCACGGTGGCCATGATGTAGGCCAACGTGGCCAGCCCGGCCTTGGTGGAACTGACGGCCCACGAAACCGCGACCAGCGACGCCCCGGCGAATACGGCGGCGCCGGCCGAGTAGACGTGGATCCAGCCCCGGAAGCGGGGTTTGGTCAGGGCCCGGGTAACGCCTTCGACGATGTGGTGGGCAGCATTGGACGGTGTCAGCCCGTGTGATTCGGGTGCTGCGGCGGTAGCCGTGCTGGCCTGGCTGCTCATGTCTCCCATCTCCCCGTGGTGTTATTGCCGGTAACCGTCACAATCACCCTAGTTGGGTCGGTCGTCGCAGACCGTTACGACGTGGGCGCGCGTGCGGTGATTTTGGCCGGATCAAGGCCGGAATCTGGTGTACATCACAGTAGTCTGGATTCTCGTGGAGATCATCCCGCCGCGGCTCAAAGAGCCGTTGTATCGGATTTACGAGCTTCGGTTGCGGCAGGGTCTGGCCGCCACTCGATCCGAATTGCCGAGACACATCGCGGTGCTGTGCGACGGCAACCGCCGCTGGGCGCGCAGCGCGGGTTACGAGGACGTCAGCTACGGCTACCGGATGGGTGCCGCCAAGATTGCCGAGATGCTGCGGTGGTGCCAGGACGCCGGCATCGAGATGACCACCGTCTACCTGCTTTCCACCGAGAACCTGCAGCGTGATCCCGACGAGCTTGCCGGACTCATCGAGATCATCACCGACGTTGTCGAAGAGATCTGCGCCCCGGCCAACCGCTGGAGTGTGCGTACCGTCGGGGATCTGGGGCTGATCGGCGAGGAGCCGGCCCGTCGGGTGCGTGATGCGGTGGAATCGACCCCCGAGACGGCGTCGTTCCATGTCAACGTCGCGGTAGGCTACGGCGGGCGCCGGGAGATCGTCGACGCGGTTCGGGCGTTGTTGAGCAAAGAATTGGCCAACGGCGCCAGCGCCGAGGAGCTGGTCGAGGCGGTGACCGAAGACGGCATTTCCGAAAATCTCTACACCTCGGGCCAACCCGACCCGGATTTGGTGATTCGCACCTCGGGCGAGCAACGCCTGTCTGGTTTTCTGCTGTGGCAAAGCGCCTATTCGGAGATGTGGTTCACCGAAGCACACTGGCCCGCGTTCCGCCGAGTCGATTTTCTGCGCGCGCTGCGCGATTACAGCCAGCGCCATCGGCGGTACGGCAAGTAACCCGTGCCGATCGCAAGCGCGGCGAAGCCGGGCGTAGCGGGTCGGCACGCATCGGACCCCGTGCCAAACTGGATGCATGGCTGCGCTGTCGGCGGCGGTGTTCACACTGAGCCTGTGGCTGGGGCTGTATCTTTTGGCCCGTGATCCGCGCAAGCCGGTGCTGGTGTTGGCAGCGACCGGACTGTGCGGTTTCGCGCTGGTGGTGGCCTTGGATGCGGTGCGCACGACCAGCGTCGGGCACGCCGCGCTGCTGAGCCGACTGGAGATCTACCTTGTTGCCGTCCCCGGCGTCGCGTGGTTGGCGGTGCTCCTTGAGCTGGCCCGGCCGTGCGACAGCTGGCGGGCCCGCACCCGCGAGGTCATGCTCATCGGTGGTGTCGCGGCGCTGACCCTGTTCGGTGCGACGATGGCGGGCGGCGTCACCGGCCCACTGCGGGCCGGCCACCTGATGATGTTGGCGGTGATATCCGCGTCCACCCTCGGCGCGATGGCGGTCGCGGTGCTGCGGCCCGCGCAGCCGACGCCCGTCGTTGGCGTGGTGATCGTGGCAACCCTGTTCTTCGCGCTGGCCAATGCCGTCCTGGTCATTCCACTGGGCCTGGTGCCCAGCTGGCTGGCTCTGGCGTCGACGGGTTTCGACGTCTTGGCGCTCGGGGTGGCGGTTGCCCTGTGGGACGCCTTCGACGAGGGCCAGGCGTTGCGGGCAGACATGCTGCGCTCGTTCTTCGGAACACTGGCGGTGGCGGTGTTGTTCGGCGGTCAGGCGCTGATCGGATTGGCGGTGACCCGCACTGAACCGACGGCGCAGACCGCGCTGACGGTGCTGCTTTTCACCAGCCTGGCGATCGCGATCATCGTGCAGGTGCTGGCCGATCCGCTGGCCGGGCTGCTGGACCGGCTGGCGTTTTCCCGGTCGCCCGCGCTGCGCGCCGACCGGGCCGCGCTGCGGCATACCGGGGCGGGTTTGCCGCTGCGGTCGGTGAACCCCCTCGCCGACATGGACGACGACACCTTCGTCCGGCTCACCCGCCGGGCGTTGGGCCACTACGGCGATCTGACCAAACTTGTCGCCAGCCCGCTGACCGCGTTGCCGGTGATCGATGAGCGGTTGGCCGCACGCGGGGCACCCGATCATCCTTTGGAGCGGGCCAACGAACTCAAGGCGGTGCTGGCTGACGGCATTGCCCGGCTCAAGCCGCGCGGCGCCGGCGATTTCGGAACCACCGAACATTGGCGTTACTACAACTCGCTGTATTTCCCCTACGTCGTGGGCGTGCGCGCCTACGCGCAAAACGCCACCGCTGCCGGTTTGGACGCGACCGCCCGCCAAGCCTGGCAGTGGCTGGTCACCGAGGTGCCGCAGCGCTCACTGCACAACTGGCAGAACGCCGCGGCTCGGCTGATCGCCGCCGATCTGCGCGGGCGGATCACCGTTCCCAGCGATTAGCCCGGGCGCCGGCCGGCGTACCATCCTCAGCGTCTTGAGCGTCGAATTCCTTGTTGGGCAGGGCGAAAAGGGTTAGTCATGGCAGCAAAGCTTCCGCCGGCCAGGGTCGCGCGGATCGTCGAGTCGGTGCGGCATCATCTCGGTCGACTGCATCGTGGGCTGGTTCCGGCACCGGTTGCGCTGATGGAAATGATCCTGCAGGCGTGGGCGGCACAGGCGATCACCGTCGCCGCGGACCTCGGTATCGCTGACGCGCTCGCCAAGGGGCCGATGACCGCCGAGGAACTCGCGGCAGCCGTCGGCGCCGACGCCGACGCCGTCAGCCGGTTACTGCGAGCCCTGATCGGACGCGGCGTCTTTCGGCGGTGCCGCGACGGCCGCTACGCCTTGACCCCGCTGGCCGAGGCTCTTCGCAGCGATGCCGACGTGTCGTTGGCAGGGATGGCTCGATTTGTCGGGGCTCCTGCTCATCGAGAGCACTGGAGCCGGCTGACGGATGCGGTGCGCAGCGGTCACACCATCGTCCCGGCATTGCGCGGCAAGCCGTTCTTCGACTATCTCGCCGGCGAACCGGCGCTCAACGAAATCTTCAACCAGGCCATGACAAGCTCGTCGGAACTGTCGATCGCGCCGGTGGTCGCCGCCTACGACTTCAGCGACTGCGGCACCGTTGTCGACGTCGGCGGCGGACATGGCCGGCTGTTGGCCGCGATCCTGAGGTCGGCGCCGCAGGCGCGTGGCATCCTGTTCGACCTTGGTCATGTGGTTGCCGGAGCCCCCGACCTGCTTTCCGAACACCGGGTCGCTGACCGGGTTCGGATCGAAGCTGGTTCGTTCTTCGGCGAGATACCGACCGGCGGCGACGCCTACGTCCTCAAGCACATCATCCACGATTGGCCCGACGACGACGCGGTGCGAATCCTTCGCAACGTCCGTGCCGCGGCGGCAGCGGGCACGAAGGTCTTGCTCATCGAGCAGGTGATTCCGCCGCACGATCGGGAATTCATGGGCAAATGGGTCGACCTGGAGATGCTGCTGCTCGCGGACGCGCGCGAACGCACCGCCGACGAGTACGGCCGACTCCTCGGGCGCGCGGGCTTTCGCATGACCCGGGTGGTGGCAACCGCCTCGCCATACAGCCTGGTCGAGGGCATCGCGGTGTGACCTTGGCCCGTCGATGGCAGTAGCTGGCAGTGCCATGCGTCGATCTGGCAGTGCTCGGGCGGCACGGTGAAACCTGTTCGACCAACCGCCTTCCACACAGCCAAGGGGTAATAGCATGACCGCTCTTTCCGATCCGACAATCCGGCCTCTGTACGACTCGACGGACTCGCTGCTGCGGTTCGCGATGCGCGCCGATGCCACCTTGACGGGACTGGCGGGTTTGGCCGTCGCCGTCGCCGCCGACCCGATTTCGCAGATGACCGGCCTGACGTCCGGCCAGGAGTACAGCATGGGCGCTTTCTTCGTGCTCTACGGCCTGGTGGTGTTCGGACTTGCCGCGCTGCCGAACCTGCGCCGGGCCGGCATCGGCGTCATCGTGAGCAACGTCGTCTACACCCTGGCCGCAGTCGTGGCTGCCGAGCTGGTGCCCATGACCGCCGTTGGCGTGGCCGCGACCCTGGCCAGCGGCGGATACACGGCGTTGTTCGCCGGTCTGCAGTACCTGGGGGTGCGCCGACTGGCCGCCTAGCCACCGTGCCGCTGACGCGGGGTGCCGCTCTATGCCGTGGACGCCCCGCGTCAGCCCATTCCGGCCGCGCTTTCGGCACAAGCGGAAAACGTCGCGGGCGGGCTGTTGTTCGGCAAGCACGGATTCCGCGGCCCATCGCCGGTCTGAGTCGGCACCGGCTCGAGGCGGGCCTACTACAGCTTGCGCAGCCGCAGCCGGTTGATCGAGTGGTCGGCGTCTTTGCGCAGCACCAGGGTGGCCCGCGGCCGGGTCGGCAGGATGTTCTCGACGAGGTTGGGCCGGTTGATCGACCGCCAGATCTCGCGGGCGGCGACCACGGCCTGCGGGTCGGACAATGCCGAATAGTGGTGAAAGTGTGACTCCGGGTTGGCGAAGGCCGTGCTGCGCATGGCCAAGAACCGCGACACGTACCACTGCTCGATGTCCTCGATGCGCGCGTCGACGTAGAGGGAGAAGTCGAACAGGTCCGAGACCATCAGGGTCGGTCCGGTCTGTAAGACGTTGAGCCCCTCCAAGATTAGGATATCCGGATGGCGGACCACGTGTTTGGCCCCCGGAATGATGTCGTAGTGCAGATGTGAATACACGGGCGCACACGCATATTCCGAGCCCGACTTCACCGAGGTCACGAACCGCATCAGCGCCCGGCGGTTATAGCTCTCCGGAAAACCCTTGCGGTGCATGAGGCTTCGCCGCTCCAGCTCGGCGTTGGGGTAGAGAAAGCCGTCGGTGGTCACCAAGTCCACCCGCGGATGATGGTCCCAGCGGGCAAGCAGCGCCTGTAGCACTCGTGCGGTGGTCGACTTGCCGACGGCCACGCTGCCGGCCACACCGATGATGAACGGCACCGGCCGGTCCGGGTTTTGTTGCGGCTCGCCGAGGAATTCGGCGGTGGCGGCGAACAACCGCTGACGGGCGGCGACCTGAAGATGGATGAGCCGGGCCAGCGGCAGATACACCTCTTCGACTTCCAACAGGTCGATCTGCTCACCCAGACCACGCAGGCCGACCAATTCCTCTTCGGTGAGGGCCAGTGGGGTCGACATACGAAGCGCGCGCCATTGCTTTCGGTCGAACTCGACATACGGGCTCGGCTCGCTAAGCCGTGGCATGGTGTCAGTCTTGCAGGGATCGACGCGGGTCTGACGGCTGGGCCGGGTAAAGCGCGTGGCAAGGCCACGGTGAAGCGCCGGGCTATCAGCGACGACCGGACCCGGCGGACAGGGTCGCCGACGGGTACCCGGTTTCCTGCCTGACGGGGGTGAGACCTCCGGTAGCCGCGGGCGACCACGGGATCGGGTGCGCCGAACACGATCAGCCGCGAAGCGGCGCCCTCGATAGACTGGCGCGCGTGACTGCCGCACCTGACGCCCGTACTTCTGCCCACGTAAGGGCTTCCGAGACCAGCTCGGTCATGTCCGCCCCGCTGGCCGAGGTCGACCCCGATATCGCAGAGCTGCTGGGCAAGGAACTCGGCCGGCAACGAGACACCTTGGAGATGATCGCCTCGGAGAATTTCGTGCCGCGATCGGTGTTGCAGGCCCAGGGCAGCGTGCTGACCAACAAGTATGCGGAGGGGCTGCCGGGCCGGCGGTACTACGGCGGTTGTGAGCACGTCGACGTGGTGGAAAACATCGCCCGGGACCGGGCCAAGGCACTGTTTGGCGCTGATTTCGCCAACGTCCAGCCGCATTCGGGCGCCCAGGCCAACGCCGCGGTCCTGCATGCGCTGATGACCCCGGGGGAGCGGCTGCTGGGTCTGGACCTCGCCAACGGCGGCCACCTGACCCATGGCATGCGGCTGAACTTCTCCGGCAAGTTGTACGAGAACGGGTTCTACGGTGTGGATCCCACGACGCACCTGATCGACATGGACGTGGTGCGTGCCAAGGCGCTGGAATTCCGCCCCGAGGTGATCATCGCCGGCTGGTCGGCCTACCCCCGGATTCTCGACTTCGCGGCGTTTCGCGCCATCGCCGACGAGGTCGACGCGAAGTTGTGGGTGGACATGGCGCATTTCGCCGGTTTGGTTGCCGCCGGATTGCATCCCTCGCCGGTGCCGCACGCCGACGTGGTTTCCACCACGGTGCACAAGACGCTCGGCGGCGGCCGTTCCGGCATGATCCTGGGCAAGCAGGAGTATGCCAAGGCGATCAATTCGGCGGTGTTCCCCGGCCAGCAGGGCGGACCGTTGATGCATGTGATCGCGGGCAAGGCGGTCGCCCTCAAGATCGCTGCCACCACCGAGTTCGCCGACCGCCAGCGGCGCACCCTGTCCGGTGCCCGGATCCTCGCCGAACGACTGCTCGGTGACGATGTCGCCAAGGCCGGTGTCGCGGTCGTCAGCGGCGGAACCGATGTCCACCTGGTGCTGGTCGACCTGCGCAACTCTCCACTGGACGGCCAGGCCGCCGAGGATCTGTTGCACGAGGTGGGAATTACGGTCAACCGCAACGCTGTGCCCAACGACCCCCGCCCGC
>NZ_MVIF01000127.1 GCF_002086675.1 Mycobacterium persicum | reverse complement strand
CGTCACCGCCGCCCCCGCCCGAGCCGAGCAGGATTCCGCCGGCGCCACCGGCGCCACCCACGCCGCCGGAGGTGCCGGCGACGATCGTCGCACCACCGCGGCCGCCTTCGCCGCCGGTGCCGAACAATCCGCCGGCGCCGCCGGCGCCGCCCGCGCCGCCGTTGCCGCCGAGTGTCGCCGCCGCGCCGGCGCCACCGACGCCGCCGGTGCCGAAAAGTAGCCCGGCAGCCCCGCCCGCGCCGCCGGCACCACCGAAGACGCCGCCGTTCCCGCCAGCTCCGCCGTTGCCGAACAGCCCGCCGGCTCCGCCGTTGCCACCCGGGGCCGCGGGCCTCCCGGTTCCACCGGCTCCGCCGTTGCCGAACAGGCCGGCCGACCCGCCGTTGCCGCCGGCGGGGTGGGCGGTGGTGCCTGAGCCGCCCGCGCCGCCGTTGCCGATCAGTAACCCGCCGGGCTGGCCGTCCGCGCCGGGTGCTCCATTGGCCCCATTACCGATCAGCGGACGTCCCAGCAGCAGCGTGGTGGGCGCGTTGAGGACATCGAGAAGCTGTTGCTCCAGAAGCTGCAACGGTGAGGCATTTGCGGCCTCGGCCATCGCATACTGCCCTGCACCTGCGCGCACGAGCGCCACAAACTGGTCGTGAAATGCCGCCGCCTGAGCGCTCAGCACCTGATATCCCTGGGCATGCGCCGCGAACACCGCGGCGACGGCGGCCGAGACCTCGTCGGCGCCCGCCGCCAGCACCCCGCCCGTTGGGGCCGCGGCGGCGGTGCTGGCCGCCCTGATCGTCGATCCGATACCTGTCAGATCGGCAGCAGCGTCCACCAGGAATTCCGGCGTGGTGAGGACAAACGACATGTGCCACCTCCCGCGCGAGGGCGTGAGCGTCGATCCAAAACGTTGTCGGAACCAGGTCCGATCGCTGCTTCCGGGCAAGTTTTCTTATGGTAGAGCTCTCCGGCGGCAGATATCCCTTGCTTTCCCAAGATTTCTGGACGCGCATGCGCGCTCGGCGGCGCCTGGCCGGCGTCTAGGCTACGCTGCGGCGGCCAGCTTGCCGGCCAGCCGCTCCACATACGCGGCGACTTCGGTTGCCGAGCGGTCCGGCAGGCCGAACAGCACCTCGGTCACTCCCAATTCGGCCCAGCGCGCCAGCTTCTCAGGCACCGGCTTGAAGTCCAGGGCCACGATCTGGGGAGCCCCGTCGCGGCCGGCGGCTGCCCAGGTGTCCTGTAGCAACCTCACCGGCTCGTCAATGTCAACATCGCGCGGCGTGGTGATCCAGCCGTCGGCGCTACGCGCAATCCACCTGAAGTTCTTCTCGGTGCCGGCGGCGCCCACCAGGATCGGAATGTGTGGCTGCACGGGCTTGGGCCACGCCCAGCTGGGTCCAAATTTGACGAATTCGCCGTAGTAGGCGGCTTCTTCTTGGGTCCACAATGCCCGCATCGCCTCCAGGTATTCGCGCAACATGGTGCGTCGGCGCTCTGGCCGCACGCCATGGTCGGCGAGTTCGTCTGTGTTCCAGCCGAATCCGACGCCGACGCTGACCCGCCCCCCGGATAGGTGGTCCAGCGTAGCAATGCTTTTGGCCAGCGTGATCGGGTCGTGCTCCACCGGCAGCGCAACCGCGGTTGACAGCCGGACCCGGGAGGTGACCGCTGAAGCCGCGCCCAAGCTCACCCACGGGTCCAGCGTGCGCATATAGCGGTCATCCGGCAGCGACGCGTCACCCGTGGTGGGATGGGCGGCCTCCCGTTTGACCGGGATATGCGTATGTTCGGGCACGTAGAAAGTGCGAAAGCCATGGTCGTCGGCCAGTTTCGCGGCTGCGGCCGGGGAGATGCCACGGTCGCTGGTGAAAAGGACAAGCCCGTAATCCATGAACAGAATTAGAACGTGTTCTACCTCAGCCGGGCAAGCGGCTCATCTGCCGGTCGTCGGCAGCGGTGACCGGGCCGGTATCGCGGGGGCAAGGTCGCCACGGCGCGAGTACCCGGCCGTGCGCTAGCGTGGGTCATCGAATTGTGTCGCAGGGAGCAATCGTCGCATTGCAGCAGGCGTAGCGACAGCACCGGAGGTAACAGGAGGAGCCATGACCTACTCACCAGGTAGTCCCGGATATCCGCCCGCGCAATCGGCCGGCTCCTACGGAGGCGCCACACCATCTTTCGCCAAGACTGACGACGGTGTCAGCAAGCTTCCGATGTACCTGAGCATGGCGGTTGTCGCGCTCGGGCTGCTGGCGTATCTGGCCAGCTACGGTCCGATGTTCACGGTGAGCTCAGAACTCGGCGGGGCCGGCAGCGAGGTTTCCGGCGATACCGGGTTGGCTGTCGGCCTGGCTCTGCTGGCCGCACTGCTTGCGGGGGTGAGTCTGCTGCCCAAGGCCAAGAGCTACGTGGCCATCGTCGCCGTGGTCTCGGTGTTGGGCGTGTTGCTGATGATCGCGGCGACGTTCAACAAGCCCAGCGCCTATTCGACCGGCTGGGCGCTGTGGGTCGTCTTGGTGTTCATCGTGTTTCAGGCGGTTGCCGCGGTCGGCGCGCTGCTGTTGGATGCGGGTGTCATCTCGGCGCCGGCACCGCGGCCCAAATTCGATGCTTACGGCCAGTATGGCCAGTACGGCCAATACGGACAGTACGGCGGTCAGCCCGGCGGGTACTACGGTCAACCGGGTGCGCAGCAGCAGGCCGCGCCCAGCCCTGCGCAGCCGTCCGGATACGGGTCGCAATACGGTGGTTATTCGTCCAGCGCCGGCTCCAACCCGTCGACCGGCGGCTTCGGCGCCCAGCAGCCCGGCCAGTCGGCGCCCCAGCCGATGCACCAGGGTCCGTCCACCCCGCCCACCGGCTTTCCGAGCTTCGGCCCGCCGCCGCCGGTCAGTGCCGGAACGGGATCCCAGGCCGGGTCGGCTCCGGTCAACTACTCAAACCCCGCCGGGGGACCGCAGTCCTATGGACAGGGGCACGGCCAGCAGTCGTCGTCATCCGGTTCGGCGCCGGTCTAGTCGGGCGCTCTCGCGCTGGGTAGGCACGTGCGCGAAGAGTGAATAGGGTGTCGGCAAACGAGGACAACCGAGCAGCGGGTGCGCGCCAGGCACGCGACCTCGTCAAGGTTGCGTTCGCTCCTGCCGTGGTGGCGCTGGTCATCATTGCCGCGGTGACGCTGCTGCAGTTACTGATCGCCAACAGCGACATGACCGGGGCGTTGGGCGCGATCGCCAGCATGTGGCTGGGCGTTCATCAGGTGCCGATCTCCATCGGCGGTCGCGAACTCGGCGTCATGCCGCTACTGCCGGTTCTGCTGATGGTATGGGGCACCGCGCGTACGACGGCCTTGGCCACCTCGCCCTACTCGTCTTGGCTCGTTGTGCGATGGGTTGTCGCGTCGGCGCTGGGCGGGCCGCTGCTGATCGCGGCGATCGCCCTTGCGGTCATCCACGACGCCTCGTCGGTGATCACCGAACTACAGACGCCCAGCGCGCTGCGGGCGTTCACCGGCGTGCTGGTAGTGCATGCCATCGGCGCGGCGGTCGGGGTGTGGTCGCGGGTGGGCAGACGGGCGTTGGCGGCTTCGCGGCTGCCGAATTGGCTGGGCGATTCGGTGCGCGCCGCTGCCGGCGGGGTCTTGGCATTGCTGGGACTGTCCGGCCTGGTGACGGCGGGGTCGCTGGTTGTTCACTGGGCGACGATGCAAGAGCTTTACGGGATCACCGACTCGATCTGGGGCCAATTCAATCTCACGCTGCTCTCGGTGCTGTATGCGCCCAACGTCTTCGTCGGCGCCGCGGCGGTCGCCGTTGGGTCCAGTGCCCATATCGGTTTTGCGACGTTCAGTTCGTTCACCGTCTTCGGCGGCGATATTCCGGCCGTGCCGATCCTTGCCGCAGCGCCCACACCGCCGCTCGGGCCGGCGTGGGTCGCTTTGCTGATCATCGGAGCAGCATCTGGGGTCGCGCTGGGGCAACAGTGCGCCCGCCGGCCGCTGCCGTTGCTTCCGGCAATGGCCAAGGTGTTGGTGGCAGCGCTTATCGGGGCCTTGGTGATGGTGCTGCTCGGTTACGCCGGCGGCGGCAAGCTGGGCAACTTCGGCGCTGTCGGCGTGGACGAGGGGGCCATGCTGATTGGTGTTTTCTTCTGGTTCACCGTGGTTGGCGGCCTGACGGTGGCGATGGCCGGCGGGATCACCAGGCGTCCGCGCTCGCCCGAACCGCGGCCCGCCCCGCCGATTGAGGAAGAAACGTCTGCGGTCGCGGTCGACGAGGGCGATCAACCCCACGATGTCATCGAGGAGTCGCCGCAGCCTGAGGACGTCGACGTTTGTGGAGACGACGGCGTGTCCTTAGCAGGGCAGCCCGAGTCGGACTCCAGCTCTCAGCGCGAGGATTAGGCCTGTTGTGCGCCGCCTGCCGCGCCTGGCGCGGTGTCCGAGCGCGAGCCTGTACTGACGTCATCGAGTCTGCGTACAGCGCGCCGACACGCGCGTGGAAGTAGCTGTGGATGCAGGTTCGATGCGCTGGCGCGCCCGGCCTCGTCGCCAGACGGGGCCAGACTAGGCTCGCCATGTGCAGGAACCGCTCCGGGTGCCCCCGAGTGCACCGACGCGAGTGGTAGTGCTGGCATCGGGCACCGGATCGCTGCTGAACGCGCTGCTCCAAGCCGCGGTGGGCGACTATCCGGCGCGGATTGTCGCCGTCGGGGTGGATCGCGAGTGCCGGGCCACCGAGATCGCCGCGCGGGCATCGGTGCCGAGCTTCACGGTCCGGGTCGCCGACTACCCCGGCCGCGACGCCTGGGACGCGGCTATCACCGATGCCACCGCCGCCCATTCACCCGATCTAGTGGTATCGGCTGGATTCATGAGAATCCTTGGGCCGCAATTTCTTTCACGATTCAGCGGACGTATCCTCAACACCCATCCCGCCCTGCTACCGGCGTTCCCGGGTGCCCACGGCGTGGCCGACGCGTTGGCCTACGGTGTGAAGGTCACCGGCTGTACGGTGCATCTGGTGGATGCCGGCGTGGACACCGGGCCGATACTGGCGCAGCAGGCCGTTCCGGTGCTCGACGGTGACGACGAAGAGACATTGCACGAGCGCATCAAGGTCATCGAACGGCGACTACTCGTCGACGTGGTGGCCGCGATTGCCACCGGCGGCCTGACCTGCATCGGACGAAAGGCGACCCTGGGATGAGCACAGTATGACCGGCGAGAGCGTACGGAAGCCGATCCGCCGCGCGCTGATCAGCGTGTACGACAAGACCGGGCTGGTAGAGCTGGCTGCGGGCCTGACGGCGGTCGGCGTCGAAATCGTCTCCACCGGATCAACGGCGAAGACCATTGCCAGCAAAGGCATTCCGGTAACCCGAATCGAGGAGCTCACCGGATTTCCGGAGGTGCTCGACGGCCGGGTCAAGACCCTGCACCCACGCGTGCACGCCGGGCTGCTGGCCGACCTGCGCAAGCCCGAACACCGGGCCGCGCTGGACAAACTCGGGGTCGCGGCGTTCGAACTGCTGGTGGTCAACCTGTATCCGTTCAGCCAGACCGTCGAATCCGGCGCCGGTATCGACGAGTGCGTCGAACAGATCGACATCGGCGGGCCGTCGATGGTTCGGGCGGCGGCCAAGAATTTTCCCAGCGTGGCCGTGGTCACCGACCCACTCGGCTACGACGGGGTGCTCGCCGCGGTGCGCAGCGGCGGATTTAGCCTCGGCGAGCGTAAAAAGCTGGCGTCGCTGGCATTTCAGCACACCGCCGAATACGACATCGCCGTGGCGAGCTGGATGCAGTCGACGCTGGCGCCCGAGCAACCCGAAGCGACTTTCCCGCATTGGTTCGCCAGAAACTGGCGTCGTCAGGCGATCTTGCGCTACGGCGAGAACCCACACCAGCATGCCGCCCTCTACACCGACCCGGGCGCCTGGCCAGGACTGGCACAAGCCGAGCAGCTGCACGGAAAAGAGATGTCCTACAACAACTTCACCGACGCGGATGCGGCCTGGCGGGCGGCTTTCGATCACGAACAGATCTGTGTGGCCATCATCAAGCACGCCAACCCTTGCGGCATCGCGATCTCGTCGGTTTCCGTCGCCGACGCACATCGCAAGGCCCATGCCTGCGACCCGCTGAGCGCCTACGGCGGCGTGATCGCGGCCAACGCCGAGGTCAGCGTCGAAATGGCGGAGTACGTCAGCACCATCTTCACCGAAGTCATCGTCGCGCCAGCGTATGAGCCGGGTGCCCTAGACCTATTGGCGCGCAAGAAGAACGTCCGGGTGCTGCTGGCATCCGAGCCCCAGAACGGCGACACCGAACTGCGTCCGGTCAGCGGAGGACTGCTGATGCAGCAGCGCGACCAGCTCGACGCACCCGGTGACAACCCGGCCAACTGGACGCTGGCAACCGGATCACCGGCCGACCCGGCGACGTTGACCGACCTGGTGTTCGCCTGGCGCGCCTGCCGCGCGGTCAAGTCGAACGCGATCGTCATCGTCGCCGACGGCGCCACCGTCGGGGTCGGCATGGGTCAGGTCAATCGGGTCGATGCCGCGCGGCTGGCCGTCGAACGAGGTAATGCACGCGGCGGCGAGCGAGTACGCGGCGCCGTTGCGGCATCGGATGCCTTCTTCCCGTTCCCCGACGGACTGCAGACGCTAACCGCTGCGGGGGTCAAGGCGATCGTGCATCCCGGCGGGTCGGTGCGCGACGACGAGGTAACCGCCGCGGCAGCCGAAGCCGGGGTCACCTTATATCTCACCGGAGCACGCCACTTTGCTCATTAAGGCCCACTGAGGGCAGGAAAGTACCGGGAAAGTCAGCGTTGACATACACTCTCGTCGCCAGAAGAAAGATGGCGTCGTAGCGTGGAGTGGTGACTTCACCGAGCAACCTGCCGCGCACCGTCGGCGAGCTACGTGCCTCCGGTCATCGCGAGCGGGGGGTCAAGCAAGAAATCCGGGAAAATCTACTGACCGCATTGGCCGAGGGTGACGAGGTCTGGCCGGGCATTCTGGGTTTCGAGGACACGGTGTTGCCGCAAGTGGAGCGGGCTCTGATCGCGGGTCATGACTTCGTCCTGCTCGGCGAACGCGGTCAGGGCAAGACCCGGCTGCTGCGCGCGTTGACCGGACTGCTCGACGAGTGGACGCCGGTAATCGCCGGAGCCGAACTGGGGGAGCACCCGTATCGGCCGATCACGCCGGAATCGATCCGGCGGGTCGCGCAGTTGCGTGACGACCTGCCGGTGGCGTGGAAGCATCGCAGCGAGCGCTATACGGAGAAGCTGGCCACCCCGGACACCAGCGTGGCCGACCTGGTCGGTGACATCGACCCGATCAAAGTCGCCGAGGGCCGCAGTCTTGGCGATCCCGAGACCATCGCCTACGGGCTGATCCCGCGGGCACATCGTGGCATCGTCGCGGTCAACGAATTACCCGATCTGGCCGAGCGCATTCAGGTGTCGATGCTCAACGTCATGGAGGAGCGCGACATCCAGGTCCGCGGCTACACGCTGCGGCTGCCGTTGGACGTCCTGGTCGTCGCCAGCGCCAATCCCGAGGACTACACCAACCGCGGTCGGATCATCACGCCCCTCAAGGACCGGTTCGGCGCCGAAATCCGTACCCACTACCCGCTGGAGCTGGAAGCGGAAGTGGGTGTGATCGTGCAGGAGGCGCACCTGAGCGCACAGGTGCCCGACTATCTGATGCAGGTGATCGCGCGGTTCGCCCGGTACCTGCGGGAGTCGCACTCGATCGACCAGCGGTCCGGTGTGTCGGCCAGGTTCGCAATCGCGGCGGCGGAAACGGTCGCGGCCGCGGCGCGGCACCGGGGCGCGGTGCTGGGCGAAACCGATCCGGTGGCCCGGGTGGTCGATCTGGGCACGATCATCGACGTGCTGCGCGGCAAGCTGGAGTTCGAGTCCGGTGAGGAGGGCCGCGAACAGGCCGTACTCGAGCATTTGTTGCGCCGCTCGACCGCCGACACCGCGTCCCGAGTGCTCGGCGGCATAGACGTCGGCCAATTGGTGACCGCCGTCGAGCGGGGTTCGGCCGTGACGACAGGCGAGCGGGTGTCGGCCAAGGACGTGCTGGCCGCGGTTCCGGGGCTGCCCGTCGTCGACCGGATCGCCAGAAAGCTGGGCGCGGAATCCGAGGGCGAGCGCGCCGCGGCGCTGGAACTCGCGTTGGAGGCGCTGTACCTTGCCAAGCGCATCGACAAGGTGTCCGGGGAAGGCCAAACCGTCTATGGCTAAGCCTTTTGGGGCGCACTCTTCACGGTACTCGGCATACACCGGCGGACCCGACCCGCTGGCGCCGCCGGTCGACTTGCGCGAGGCGCTCGAACAGATCGGCCAAGACGTGATGGCCGGCACCTCGCCGCGCCGGGCACTGTCCGAGCTGCTGCGCCGCGGCACCAAGACCATGCCGGGCGCCGACCGGCTGGCCGCCGAGGCAAACCGGCGCCGACGGGAGCTGTTGCGCCGCAACAACTTAGACGGCACCTTGCAAGAGATCAAGAGACTGCTCGACGAAGCGGTGCTGGCCGAACGCAAGGCATTGGCCCGCGCGCTGGACGACGACGCGCGATTCTCGGAGCTGCAGCTGGATGCGTTACCGCCGTCACCGGCCAAAGCCGTTCAGGAGCTATCCCAGTACCGCTGGCGTAGCGGTGAGGCCCGCGAAAAATACGACCAGATCAAGGATTTGCTCGGACGCGAGCTGCTCGACCAACGCTTCGCCGGGATGAAGCAAGCGCTGGAAGGCGCGACCGACGAGGACCGTCGCCGGGTCAACGAGATGCTCGACGATCTCAACGGTTTGTTGGACAAGCACGCCCGCGGCGAGGACACTCCGCAGGACTTCCAAGACTTCATGGACAAGCACGGCGAGTTCTTTCCGGAGAACCCGCGCAACGTCGAGGAGTTGCTGGACTCGCTGGCCAAGCGGGCGGCCGCGGCGCAGCGGTTCCGCAACAGCCTGAGCCAGGAGCAACGGGACGAGCTCGATGCATTGGCGCAGCAGGCATTTGGGTCGCCGTCGCTGATGCAGGCGCTGAGCCGGCTCGATAGTCATCTGCAAGCCGCGCGGCCCGGCGAGGACTGGACCGGATCCGAGCAGTTCTCCGGTGACAACCCGTTCGGTATGGGCGAGGGCACCCAGGCGCTGGCCGATATCGCTGAGCTGGAGCAGCTGGCCGAGCAATTGTCGCAGAGTTACCCGGGCGCAACGATGGACGACGTCGACCTGGACGCGCTGGCCCGCCAGCTCGGCGACCAGGCCGCCGTCGACGCCAGGACGCTCGCCGAATTGGAACGCGCTCTGGTCAATCAGGGTTTCCTGGATCGTGGTTCCGACGGCCAGTGGCGGCTGTCGCCCAAGGCGATGCGCAGGCTGGGCGAGACGGCGTTACGTGATGTGGTGCAACAGCTTTCCGGACGTCGTGGCGAACGGGACCACCGGCGCGCGGGGGCCGCCGGAGAATTGACCGGTGCGACCCGGCCCTGGCAGTTCGGCGACACCGAGCCGTGGAACATCTCCCGGACGCTGACCAATGCCGTACTGCGCCAGGCCGGGACGACGTCGATGCCCCGTTCGGGCATTCGGATCACCGTCGACGACGTGGAGGTGTCCGAGACCGAAACCCGTACCCAGGCAGCGGTTGCGCTGCTGGTCGACACCTCGTTTTCGATGGTGATGGAAAATCGCTGGCTGCCGATGAAGCGAACGGCATTGGCGCTCAACCACCTGGTGTGCACGCGGTTCCGCTCAGATGCCCTGCAGATCATCGCGTTTGGCCGCTACGCCCGAACCGTAACGGCGGCCGAGCTGACGGGTTTGGAAGGTGTCTATGAGCAGGGCACCAACCTTCATCACGCACTGGCGCTGGCCGGGCGTCACCTGAGCAAGCACCCCAACGCACAGCCGGTCGTATTGGTGGTGACCGACGGTGAGCCCACCGCCCATTTGGAGGATTTCAGCGGGGAGGGGACGGGTTCTGCTGTCTTCTTTGATTATCCGCCGCATCCGCGGACCATTGCCCACACGGTGCGGGGTTTCGACGACATGGCCCGGTTGGGTGCGCAGATCACGATCTTCCGGCTGGGCAGTGACCCGGGTCTGGCCCGGTTCATCGATCAGGTCGCACGACGGGTGGAGGGCCGGGTGGTGGAACCCGATCTCGACGGGCTGGGGGCGGCGGTGGTGGGCGACTACCTCCGGTCGCGGCGACGCAGGTAGGTGGTGGCAACCCGCGGGCAACGATGTGCCGACGGATTTCTTTGGTATAATTGGCTTTTGGGCGTTGCCCGGGTTGTGCTCCTGGTTGGCCGGGTCAAGCGGCCACTGCCACATCAGCCACATTGGTCTCTGTGGGTGAGGATGTTGGTCGTGCCCACCTAATAGCGACAAACCCTGCGCGACTTGGCTTGTCGCTACGAGCGGTCGTGGGGCTGCGCCCCGGTATGGGGAGATGGAAATCGCATGCTGGTGCGGTTGGGTCGGTGGCCGGCGCCGCCGAGTGCGCGCTGGCGGCGCCGAGTGTGTGCTGGTGGCGCCGAGCGTGCCGTCAGGGCGGCCGATCGCGGCGGTTACCGCCCTCCATACACAGTCAAAGCCGTCACTGCACACTCGATGCGACGGCATGACAGCCGATTCGGTGAGTACGTGAGACATCCCCCGAAAGCCCACCATCACAAGCGCGGAAAACGCAGTTATGGTGTGCCGAAAACAGCGTGAGGCATCCAAGGGTGCGCAAGTAGACATCGTGGACCAGCAACATTCGTGGTCACCATGAATTCCGAGTGAGACGGGCAAATCGGGTACCGACCGAACCCTGGAACTCCTGGGGCCGATGTGATTGCGGGCCAATACGACTGGGACCGAGTCGCTAACTCAAGGCAACGCATCCCGGATAAGCTGCTTTGGTCAACCGCGAGCTTCGGCTTGGGCAATGGCCCAGGCCGCATTGACCAGCCCGATGTGACTGAACGCCTGCGGGAAGTTGCCCAACAGCTCGCCGCTGACGGGGTCGACCTCTTCGGAGAGAAGTCCCACGTCGTTGCGGTAATCGATAGCGCGCTCGAACACTTCGCGCGCCCGGTCGAGCTGGCCGGAGGCTGCCAGGGCTTGCGCCAACCAGAATGTGCACAGCAGAAACGTGCCCTCTTGTCCGGTCAGGCCGTCGGCATTGGCGTCGACGCTGGTGCGATACCGATAGACCAAGCCGCGCGAGTCGACGAGCTGACCGGCGATGGCGTCGATGGTGGCCAGCACTCGAGGGTCGTCGGCGGGCAAGAAGCCGACCAGCGGAATCATCAGCGCTGAGGCGTCCAGGTCGTCGCTTTCGAACGCCTGGGTAAACGCGTTGGCCGCGTCGCTCCACCCGCGGGTAAGGATCTGATGCCGGATGTCATCGGCAGCTTTACGCCAGCTCTCGACCCTGTCCCCGGCGCCGAGTGCATCGACCATGGCGATGGCGCGGTCGAGCGCGACCCAGCACATCAGCTTGGAGTAGAGGAAGTGTTGCGGCTCGCCACGGACTTCCCAGATACCCGAATCACGTTGCTGCCAAAGACGTGCGGCGGCATCGGCGGAGCCGATGAGGAACTCACGTCCCGCGGCGGCGCAGGGACGGTCCGGGTGCAGCTGTTTGGCCAGGCGGTGTGCCGCACCCAGCAGTTCGCCGTACACGTCGATCTGGCTTTGCCCCCACGCGCCGTTGCCGACCCGAACCGGGCGGCTGTCGCGCCAACCGTGGAGATGACCAAGCTCACGTTCGGACAGATCATGTTCGCCACCTATGCCGAACATGATCTGAAGAGGTTCGTTGGCGCGTAGTTGTCCGGCGGAGCTGACGGCGAGATAGTCGAAAAACTGCTCCGCCTCGTCCGGACAAGCGGCTACCCAGAGGGCTTCCAGCGTTAGGCTGGCGTCCCGAACCCACGAATACCGGTAGTCCCAGTTACGTTCTCCCCCAATCTCTTCCGGCAGGGACGTGGTCGGGGCGGCGACCACGGCCCACGTGGGTTGGTAGGTCAATGCCTGCAGAACTCGGCCGCTGTGATGCACCAGATCGCGCCACGGTCCGTCATAGCTCTGATGGACCTTCGACCACAACCGCCACGCGTCGATTGTCGCCGTGAGGGCTGCCTCGAGCTCGGCCGGTGACATGGATTCAGGACACGCCTCCGAGGTGGTGCGATGTTGCAACCCGAGGGACAGCTGCTCGCCCTCTCGCATCCGGAATCGGCCGCTGGCGTCGGAATCGGTAACCCCCAGCGGAATTGGGCAACACAGGAGCAGGACGTCGGCGCCGCCGCGTACCAAGATGCAGCCGTCGGCAGTGACCACCAACGGTGTGACCACCCCGTACTCCGGGCGTGCCGAGAATTCGACGGTCACCTCCACCTCGCCCGCGGTGCACGTTAGCGACCGCACCAGCAGCCGAGGTGCGGTCGCGCCCAACTGGTGCGGGTCATCTACGTACCCGGTGGCGAGCGCATCGCGTAGCACCAGCGTGCCGGTGCCGGTGGTGAACGTCGTCTCGAGCACCATGGTCTGGTCGACGTAACGGCGTTTGACCTCCGCGCCGGGATCGGCGGGGTGCACCGAGAAAAACCCGGCGTCCGCGTCGAGCAGTCTGGCGAACACCGATGGCGAGTCGAACCGCGGCAAGCAGAGCCAGTCGACTGAACCGCCGCGACTGACCAGCGCTGCAGTATGCCGGTCAGATAGCAGGGCGTAGTCGGCGATTGGTGTGGTGCTCACCGGGTGCCTCCTAGGTGCCGCGTAGTTCCCGCTTGCCTACCACACTGTTGGGCGTGTCGTCGCCATTCTCGCGGCGCGGCTTCCGGATTGCGGGTACAGCTCCGTTGTGTCGTCGTGGGGGCCGTGATTCGCGGCCCTTCCGCCACCGCGGGTTTCAGCGCATCGGCCGGCCGAGAACCGTTGTTCGTCATCGCAAACGGGCCGCACCCTGACCTGGCAGCTGCCAGCCACAACTTTGCCGTGCATATCGCGCATGCATACCGAAGAGGAGGGTATCCCGTTTGAGGCAAGTTTGAAGCAATCAGCATGGCGGGTGCCCGCTGATTGCCGAGCCGATTCACCTCAAGCACTGTGACCGAGGAGATCGATATGACTGCGCACCGAAGCACCAATGCGTGGCCCAGCTTGCGCGTTCACGAGTGGACGCCGACCAGGGAAACGCTGCATATGTGGACTCAGATCGTCGGCAAGATCCGGCTCGCTCATGCCCCGATGGTCAACCATTGGTGGCAAGTGACGTTGTACGTCACCCCCCGCGGGCTGACGACGTCCGCAATCCCTTATGGGAACGAGGTCTTCGATATCGAATTCGACTTCATCGACCATCAGTTGGTGATCCGCAGCAGCACCGGCGCTACCCGTACCGTCCAGCTAGAACCGAAATCGGTCGCCGATTTTTACGCCGAAACCATGCAGACGCTAGCCGAATTGGGCTTCCCCACCCGCATCCAGTCACACCCGAATGAGGTCGACCCGGCTCCTGGGTTCGCCGAGGACGTCGAGCACGCCTCGTACGACCCGGACGCAGCGAACCTGTTCTGGCGCCAACTGATTCAGGCCCATCGTGTGTTGAGCCGGTTCCGGTCCCGGTTCGCCGGAAAGGTGAGTCCGGTACATTTCTTCTGGGGTGCAATGGATATCGCATGTACCAGATTTTCCGGCCGTGGCGCACCCCGCCATCCTGGCGGCGCCCCCAACTTGGGCGATTGGGTTATGGCGGAAGGATATTCGCGGGAACTGAGCAGCTGCGGGTTCTGGCCAGGCGGTGGTGACGAGGGCGCCTTCTATGCCTACGCTTACCCCGAACCCGACGGCTTCGCCGGTCACGCTGTCACTCCCGAGCAGGCCTACTACAGCAAAGACCACGGCGAGTATCTACTGCCCTACGAGGTCGTGCGACAGGCTGCCGACCCGGATCAGGTGCTTCTGGGATTCTTGCAGGACACCTACGAAGCAGTGGCCACCAGAGCTGAGTGGGATCGCGCCCTGCTGGAAGAAGATCCGGATCGTTGGAAGAAGCGTGATACACGCTCCTGAGGAATGTCGTTGAACATCGGCGATTTGACGACGGGATGCGTTCTCGACGTGTTTCGCAACGCGGATCAATAGGCGTCGCGGGTTCGGCCTGCCGCCGGGGGATCCGTACAGGTATGGGT
>NZ_MVIF01000126.1 GCF_002086675.1 Mycobacterium persicum | reverse complement strand
GTGCCATCCGGGGCGTCGGGCTCTTGGGCGCCGGGGTGGCGGGCGCCGGACTGATAGGTGAGGGGCCGACTGGTACCGGTTGCATGGGTACACCGGACGTTGACCCGCTGCCGGCGTGGGTCGCATTGGCGGCCTCGGTTGCTGCATACCAATTGCCGCTCAATCCCAAGGCTTTGACGAATTGCTCATGGATCAACTGGGCCTCTGCGCTGATCGCCTGGTACAGCTGGCCGTAAGCGGCGAAGCTCGCCGCCGTCACCATCGATACCTCGTCGGCTGCCGCCGGGATCACTCCGGTGATAGGAAGCGCCGCGGTCACATTGGCCGCACTAACGGTCGAGCCGATCGCTTCCAGCCGGCCAACCGCCGCCATCAGCAGTTCCGGCAGCGTGATCACAAAGGACATGTGGTTTCTCCTCCTCCTACCGCGGTGCCGAAGTCCGGCACAGCTAGTACCCGTATTGACTGGGTCATCCCCGTAGCGGATACGGTGTCATAAATTATGACTATTTGTCTAGTCCTAGATCTCTGATTCGTGTTTCTAACCCGAGACTCTCTGGTGAGGATGCTTTGACCGTCTTTTGGCATCGGGCTAGGCTTGACCCGTGCCGAGGACCAACGCTGCCGGGTGGGGGCTCAAGCGCCTGCTTGAAGCAACGCTGAACCGTGACATCACCGTCGAGCAGTTGCGCGATGCCTGCGGGGTGACCAAAGGCCGGTGGTATGGGGGAAGCGGGCGCGCGAACGCCGAGGATTTCCCGGACGCCGAGGAAGCCAGGCGCGCGGCGCATGCATTCGGCCTCAGCGCCACCTGGCTCCAAATGGAACTGGGCCTCATCACTGCCGAGGATGTGCAAGAGGCCTTGGACGGGTCACAATCGTTGGACCCGTTCCGGGTGACGACTCGACAGCGAGTGCTGGCACCCAATCCGACGGCCGAGCCGCCGCGCACCTAACGGTGGTCGACGGGCTGGCCGGGCCGCCCACGCTCCTGGCAATCGATGCTGGATCCGCGCCGATGCCGTGACGGCGTTGGCACGCGGGCACAACGGCCGCACGCCGATAGCCATCGACGTCGCGGCGAGCGACCACACCGTCGTCGCGACCGCTCGGCGCCCGGTGACCTGGACGGTTACGGAGTCGTTGAGGCTGGACAGCTTTCGCTAATTGGTTGCACCGCCGACCGCTCGCAGTCCGGTTGACGCCCCGCACTCCCAACCGTCGGCGACGCTCAGTACTGTCGTCGTCTCCGATGTGGATCGCGCCATCCGGTCGATCACCAGGATCCGGCAGCACCGACTCCGCATTTGAGAACCCCGAATGCCTTTGCCGACAAGCTATTTGATGCAAGCGCACGGTGAGCGGCCCGCAGCACGTGCCGTCGGGCTGCGTGATCCGCCACGCCTTGCGCTCGCGCCAATTACGGCTCGACGCCGTGGCGGAAACGTCGTACGCATCCTGCGGTGATCTCAGCCTGGCGTATCAGGTATTCGGCGACAGGCCGGTCGAGCTGGTCTGGGCCGGGTCGTTCGCAAGCCACGTCGAGCTGTATTGGGCGATGCCCGAATTCGGGTCCCTTATGGAAAAGCTGGGCACGTTCGCCCGGATCCTCTTGTTCGACAAGGCCGGGGTGGGGCTGTCGGATCCCGTCCCAAGAGTTCGCACCCTCGACAAACGAGCAGCCGAGATCGAGGCCGTCATGGACGCCGCCGGCTTCGGCAAGGCCGCCCTTCTCGGTGTGAGTGAGGGCGGCCCGGCCGCGATCCTCTTCGCCGCGACGCGACCGGAACGTACCCGGGCGTTGATCCTCACCGGTACGACGGCGTACAACGCCGCCCAGAGTTGGGATGACCTGGAGTGCGACCCGGCGCAGCTGCGGGCGCGCGTGGTCCGTGAGCTGGGTGAGGACTACGTGGCGTCGCTGGAATGGATCGCCCGGACCCAGGAATTCGGCCGCGCCATCCGGTCCGCCTGGGGCAATGGCACCGCACTCAAGTGCGTCCTTTCGTCGATCCGGTCAACGCGCCAGCTTGGAATGTTGGAGCGCCTGTGCGCCAGTCCGGGGATGGCGCGGGCGACGGCCGAAGCGGCATTCCGGATCGATGTCAGGGCGATTCTGCCGACGATCACCGTGCCGACGCTCGTCCTGTATGCCCGGGAAGACCCTGGCGTGCCGGTGCAGTCGGGCCGGTACCTCGCCGATCACATTCCCGGCGCGCGCATGGTTGAACTCGAGGGCGCGGACCACGCGCCCTGGTTCACGGATCCCGACAGGGTCGCGACCGAGATCGAGGAGCTGCTCACCGGCAGCCATACCGCACCGGCGCAGTCACATCGAGCCCAGCGCACCGTGTTGTTCACCGACATCGTCGCCTCGACGGAACGCGTCGCGGCCATGGGCGACGAGCGGTGGCGGGCGGTACTGAAGCGCTTCGGTGAGATCACTGCCGAACTCACCCATCGTTTCGGCGGCACGGTGGTCAAGAGCACCGGCGATGGGCATCTCACCACGTTCGACAGCCCGACACAGGCCATCCGGTGCGCGGAAGCGTTGCGCGCTGGGGCCGAGACGGCGGGCATCGAGATCCGCATCGGCGTCCACACCTGCGA
Source organism: Mycobacterium persicum (assembly GCF_002086675.1). GTDB lineage: Bacteria > Actinomycetota > Actinomycetes > Mycobacteriales > Mycobacteriaceae > Mycobacterium > Mycobacterium persicum. Next base: position 11,681 of record NZ_MVIF01000126.1, on the reverse strand, counting down.
GTGTGAACTGCTGGACCGCGACATCGGCGGGATCGCGGTACACATCGCGGCGCGAATCCTCGGGCACGCGGGGGCGGGCGACATCCTGGTCTCCTGCACGGTCCGTGACCTCGTGGTCGGCTCCGGCACCGGTTTCCAGGACCGCGGCAACGTTGAGCTGCGCGGTGTACCCGGCTCCTGGCAACTCCTGGCGGTCGAGCGTCACGGCGCGCGGGCCGGATCGGCCGAGGCGCAATTGGTGTCAACTCCCACGCCCGGCCCGCGCTCCGCGATGCGCCGGTCGGATCGCGCAGTGGCGGTGATGGCGAAACGGACACCGTGGTACTGCGCGGGATGGCCCGGTTGGCTGCGGCCACCGGTTGCAGATAACCGAGTTGCGTTGAGCCGCAACACGGTTAATCCCACGACCGTTGCCACATGGAAAGCCGGGCATCACCGACGATCAGGCGTCATCCATCGCCACTTCGCGCAAGATCCGCCTCGGCTACGGCGCGCTACAAAGAACTGCCTCTTGCCCCACTCCGTCATCCACCGGCCGGCGGCTGTGGCACCACGGTCGGCTTGAATCCGTATCGGGGAGCAGCGAAGTGGGCCGCCATGCCGCGGCCGACGCCAGAACCAGGCATCACCGGCATCCCGCCGAACGCGCTTGCGGCGGGTTCTGCCGCCGCCGCGGCGCCCAGGTTGCTGATCGTCACGATGGGGTTGGCCGCCCCGACCGTGTTGGCCCAGGAAGCGGGCACCGCCAATCCGCCGACTGACGCCGCCTTACCGACGGCTCCCGCTATGCCACCCAAGCCACTCGGAAGGGCCGCAGGCAATGCCCCTGCCGCGGCTTTCGCCGCACCTTCGGCGGCCTTGGCGGCCGCTTCGGCGCCCTCGCTGGCCCACTTCGGCAGGTCGTGCGCGAGACCGAAGTAGTCCTTCATCTGGGTGACCACGAGCCGAGCCGGAGAAACCCACCTATTGAACACGTCCATGGGCAAGCTGCCGTCCACCGTTGCCGAACCGGTCAAGCCCTCAACCACATCGCCGAACAAACCGGCCACGACGATGCCGTCGCCGTTGGAGTTCCAGGTGTGCCCGACGAGGCCGAGTGCTGCCAACGGATTGCTGAGCCAGGGCGCTTCATTCGTCAGACCGGCCATCTGCAACAGCGAGTTGGTGATCTGGGTCATTCCTTGCGCAGGCGCCGACGTGCTCACCGCTTGCGCCACCGCATTAGCCTGGGCGACAACCCCGGCCAGGTTGACCGTCGGCGTCGCCGGGCTGAACGGCGTCAATGTGGTGGCTTGCGCCGCTGCGCCGGAATAGCCATACATCGCGGCCGCGTCCTGGGCCCACATTTCGGCGTATTGCGCCTCCGTCGCCGCTATCGCCGCGGTGTTCTGGCCGAGAAAGTTGGTGGCCAACAACGCCATCATCAACGCCCGGTTGGCCGCGACCTCTGCCGGCGGCACCGTCGCCATGAACGCCGCCTCGTAGGCGGTCGCGGCGGCCACGGCCTGGCTACCCGCCTGCTCTGCCTGTGACGCGGTGCTCCTCAGCCACGCCACCTGCGGCATGGCGGCGGCCACCATGGATGCCGCCGACGGCCCCTGCCACGGCCCGTCGGTCAGGGCGGTGACCAGCGCGTCATAGGAGGACGCGGTGGATTGCAGTTCGGCAGCCAGGGCATCCCACGCAGCCGCTGCAGCCAGCATCGGCCCCGAACCCGGCCCGGAATACATCAGCGCAGAGTTGATTTCCGGTGGTAACTGTGCGAAATCCATGACTTTATCGGTCTCCTAGCCGATGGTGGCCGCGTTGGCGGCCTCGGTAGCCGCGTACGAGCCGGCGCTGATGCCCAGGGTGGTCGCCAACTGCTCCTGCACCGCTACGGCCTGGGCGCTGATCTGCTGATACATCTGTGCATGCGTGGCGAACTGCGTGGCGGTCAGCAGCGACACCAGATCGGCTGCCGCTGGAACCACCCCGGTCGTCGGGCCTGCCGCGGCGGCATTCCCGGCACGGACCGCAAAGTTGATGGATTGCAGTTCGGTAGCGGTTGCAGCCAGCATGTCCGGCTGCGCGAGCATGATCGACATGAATTTCCCTTCCCCAATTTCACTTTGCGTCAACGACTTTCACGGATGGTGACGCCGCTCATCGCTGAAGCACATCGCAGGACACGGTAGGCCAGTCAGATAGGAACAACACAGGTTTCACCCAGCCTGTTCACTGCTGTGTCGATAACAATTCATTTGCTGAAGTAAAAGCGCAGGGCCGTTGGCCCTATTCTATGAAACATATCTGAATCAAATATGATTTGAGTTTGATATGAAGTTCTGGGCGACGCCGGCAAACACGATACGGTAATGGGTTCGGATAGCGTATGCGCGCCGCCGTTGACCGTCCGGCTAGCGCGTTATCGAGCCCCAGATCCACAACAGATGCGCCGTACTTGCTGGACACACTGCTATCTGAGTCGCCATGCCACCCCGGGAACCAATCAAGATGCGCCCACCAAGGTGAGAGTTATGGTCGCGGAGGCTCCGCCACTGCGGGTTGGCACGCGGCGATAGTGTCAGCGGGCGGAGCCGGTCCGGTGCACCAACGCGGTCGCGCTTTACGTCTCAGATTTTCGGCGGGATTGCGGGTTCAGAAATTTGCTGTCGGAAATTGTTGCTCAATGTGCGGTCCGGGTTCGCGAAGCAACCAGGGCGGATGCCGCCGTCGCCGAGCCGGCTTGCGACCCGGCTCACCCGCCGCAGCCATCCCCCATCATTGGACAACTACGGTTGACAAAAATCATGTCCTAGTGCTACCTTCGCATCCAGCATCGTTGTGATCGGGCTCACGATAGGTCCCGCTCCCGACGGTTGCCAATGAGCTCGCACTAGTCCAGGAGGCATGGGTATGCGCTCCGTACCAAACGGCCCGGCCGTGCGCAACGCCGGTGCGAGATCGAACGACAACACCATCCACGGCCCCTAGACCAGTACGTCGACGCCGAAATCTCCGCACCGGCGACGGTCTAGTTCAGCGGTTTGCTCACAACGGCTTTCGTACGAAAGCGTCACTCTCCGACAACGAAGTCGCACCAACATAACTGTACCCCAAGGACATTCGGCAGGGTACGGCCAATCGGGCTTGACGGCGTCGTCGCCGCCGATGCCCATTCAACTACCCGCCTTGACACGTCGCGGAGGTTTAGTCACTAATGTCGATTCTCACCACAGAGCCGGAAATGCTGCGGTCAGCGGCGACCAAGCTGCAAACACTCGGCTCGTCGATGATCTCCCGTAACGCGGCTGCGGCCGCTGCGACGATGAATGTGATTCCGCCTGCTGCCGACGAGGTTTCGGTTTTGACCGCGATGCATTTCGCGGCACACGCGAAGGCGTTTCAGGCGGTCTACACCCGGGCCATCGCGATTCACGAGGCGTTTGTCGCGACGCTCGCGGCTTGTGGGGATTCGTACACCGCCGTTGAGGCCACGAATAAAGTCGGTTTGGCGTAGAAAAGCTAGTGCCGCAATGGATTACGCGCTATTGCCGCCGGAGGTCAACTCCGGCCGGATGTGGGCCGGCCCCGGCTCCGGCTCGCTGCACGCGGCCGCAGTCGCCTGGGATGAGATGGCCGCCAATCTCTACGATGCGGCCAGTTCGTATGGGTCGATGCTGGCCAACCTGGCCATGTCATGGCGAGGACCGTCGGCGACGAAAATGGCGGCAGCAGCAGCGCATTTCGTGGCATGGCTGACGGCGAACGCTGCCGAAGCAGCGCGCGCCGGACGGCATGCGCGGCTGTTTGCAGAAGCCTACGAGATCGCGCACCTGATGACGGTGCCGCTGGCCGAAGTCCTGACCAACCGGCTCGTGCACCACGTGCTGATCGCCACCAACTTCTTCGGCCAGAACACCCCGCTGATCATGCTCAACGAAGTGGATTACCTGCGGATGTGGGTTCAGGACGCCGCCGCCATGTATGCATATGCCGAAGCGTCGGCCGCCGCATCACGACTGACACCGTTCACCGCGCCGGCGCCGACCACCGATCCGGGCGGACTCGCCGGCCAGTTCGCCGCGCGCGCGGTCGGTGCCACACACGCCTCGGGTGAGGTGCTTCAGCATGTGGCGCGGCTGCACGAGCTGACACCCTCGGCACTGCAGGCACTCGCTTCCCCGGCCAGCTCCAGCACTTGGTCGAAAGTGTGGACCGCGATAACCGACGCCGCGAGTGCGATGCGGAAGACGACCGAGTGGGGACTGCTGGGCGGCAAGGTGGCGTTCGAACCAACCATCTTTTCCCTGTCCGTCATGGACGGGATGAACATGGGCAGCATGATGCAAAGCTTTGCGACCAAGGCGCTGGCCAAGGCCGCGATGGGTGGTGTCGCCGCGGCGACCCACATGGTGCCCATCACCGCCCCGGCTCACCAGATCAGCGCGGCGTTGGGCAGCGCGGACTCGATCGGAAGGCTGTCGGTACCGCCGAGTTGGGCCGTCAAAGCCCCGGCAATCCTTCCCGGCGCCGACCTGTCGCCCGGCGCGGTCGCGGCCGATCCGGACTCCGGAACGCCGTGGGTCCAAATGGCCATGTCCAGCCTGGCTGGAACCGGGGTCGCCCGCGCGGGTGCCGCGCCGATGGCTCGGACAAGGTTCATCCCCCGAACGCCCGCCGGCGGTTAGCAGAGCCGAAGCGACGGCGCGGATTTCGCTTCCCGGCGCCGCAGCGGCGCTAGGGTAGCGCATGCCGTTCACACAAAGCGCCCCACAGGTCGTCCGCAAGTCGGTTGCCCTGGCCGTCGCGGGCCTGGTCGCCGCGTCGCTGTCAGCGTGCGATTCCCACGTTGCGTCGCCGCCCGGGGCAAATCCGCGTCAGGTGACAGTTTTCGGGTCGGGGCAAGTGCAAGGTGTTCCGGACACGTTGACCGCCGACGTCGCGATCGAGTTCACCGCGGCCGATGTCACCAGCGCGATGAACCAGACCAACGACCGCCAGCAGGCGGTGATCAATGCGCTGGTGGGAGCGGGGGTGGACCGCAAGGACATTCGCACCACGGAGGTCAGCCTGCAACCGCAGTACAGCAGCGCGGAGCCGGGCGCAACGGCCACGATCACCAGCTACCGCGCCGACAACGCGATCGAGGTCAAAATTCACCCCACCGATGCCGCCTCGCGGCTGCTGGCACTGATCGTCAGCACCGGCGGTGACGCCACCCGGATCAGTTCGGTCAGCTATTCCATCGCCGACGACTCGCAGCTGGTGAAGGACGCGCGGGCCCGCGCCTTCGACGACGCCAAGAACCGTGCCCAGCAGTACGCGCAGTTGTCGGGGCTGCGCCTGGGCAAGGTGCTGTCGATCTCCGAGGGCTCCGGTTCCGCACCGACGAGGACTGCCCCGGAGGCGCCGCCGCGCGCGGCGACGCCGGTGCCCCTGGAACCCGGCCAACAGACGGTCAGGTTCTCGGTGACCGCGGTGTGGGAACTGGACTAGGCGTTATTGATAGACCCGGGGGTCCAGCGTCCCGATGTATGACAGGTCGCGGTAGCGCTCGTCGTAGTCCAGGCCGTAGCCCACCACGAAGTCGTTGGGAATGTCGAAGCCGACGTAGGCGATATCGACGTTGGCTCCCAGCGCATCAGGCTTACGCAGCAGCGTGCACACCCGCAGCGACCTGGGATGGCGGCTCTTGAGGTTGCGCAACAGCCAGGACAGCGTCAGACCCGAGTCGACGACGTCCTCGACGATCAGCACATCACGGTCGTGGATGTCGCGGTCGAGGTCTTTGAGGATGCGCACCACTCCCGACGACGATGTCGAGGACCCGTAGGAACTCACCGCCATGAATTCGAACTGGGTGGGCAACGGAATCGCACGTGCCAGGTCGGTGACAAAGAGCACCGCGCCCTTCAGCACGGTGACCAACAACAGATCCTGGCCGGTCGTCGCGGACACCTCGCGATAGTCGTCGCCGATTTGGGCGGCGAGCTCTGCGATGCGGCGCTGAATCTGCTCCTCGGTGAGCAGCACGGACTTGATATCTCCCGGGTACAGCTCCGCTATCTGTCCCGGGAAGGTCTCAGCCACGACCACAGCGTAGCGACGTCGACCGACCGGCAACCAAGGCAGTCGTCAAATCGGTTTCGCGACAGGCTCGAGCCGCAAGGACAGCACGCCGTCACGTCGTCCCGCGAACAATCGCTGACCCCGAGATGCCGACCCGACCGCCACGCCACCCTGGCCGTGCCAGTCGGTGACCAGCGCGTCGACGCCGCGGATCTGTTTGTCGGTTAGCCCAGTCGCGCCGCCGGCCAGCAGCCAGCTGCGGATCACCCGGCGTCGCACCGGGCCCGGCAGCGCGGTCAGCGCCGCGGTGTCCAGGCCCGCACCGGCAGTCGCCGCGGTCAGAGCGGCGGCGGCAATCGCGTCGATGAGATCGGTGTCCTCGCGCAACGCCGTCGCGGTGCGGGCCAGCGCCTCGGCCACGCCGCCGCCCAAGACGTCCTCCAGCAGGGGCAACACCTCGTGGCGCAACCGGGTCCGGGTGAAGCGCCGGTCGCTATTGTGCGGATCCTGCCAGGCGGTCAGGCCCAGCTCCCGGCACGCGGCATGGGTCACGTTGCGACGCACCCCCAGCAGCGGCCGGCACCACGGCGGATCGTAGGGACGCATGCCGGCGATCGACCGGGGCCCCGAACCACGGCCGAGCCCCAGCAGCACCGTCTCGGCTTGGTCGTCGAGCGTGTGGGCCAACAAGACCGGACCGTCGCGGCGGGCCTCCAGCGCGGCATAGCGAGCGGCACGCGCCGCCGCCTCCAAACCTCCGTCAGTCCCTACCTGGACGCAGACCACCTCGACGTCCCGACAGCCCAACGAAATAGCTTGTGCCCGTGCGGTTTCGGCGACCGAAGCCGAATCCGGCTGCAAACCGTGGTCGACGATCAGCGCGGTGGTGGGCCGCAGTCGCGCCGCAACAGCGGTGAGCGCCAACGAGTCCGGGCCGCCGGACAGCCCGATGCACCACGGCTCGGCGGAGCCGAGGTAGTGGGCGACGAATTTCTCGACAGCCCTGCGCAGCTGCGCTACAGCACCCGGTCGATCCATCGCCGCGGGTTTTCGATCTCGGCCGGCAGGGGCAGTGTCTGCGGACCCGTCCAGATCGTGTTGAACCGTTTCATCCCGACCCGGCCCACCACCTCGTCGACGAACGCCTTGCCGCGGGTGTACTGACTGAGCTTGGCGTCGAAGCCCAGCAGGGCCCGCAGCAGCCGCTGCAGCGGCGGTTGCTTACGCTGACGCCGCTCGTCGAAGCGGCGTCGGATGGTGGCCACAGACGGCACCACCACCGGCCCCACCGCGTCCATTACATGCTCGGCGTGGCCTTCCAGCAGCGTGCCGAGCACCAACAGCTGATCCAAGGCATGGCGCTGCGCCTCGGACTGCACGGCGCGCACCACGCCCAGAATGCCGGACACGTGGCCGCCGGAATCGTCGGACGAGTCACCGCGGTTGCGGACGAAGTCTGCCAGCCGGCCCACCACCTGACCGAGATCGTCGGCCGGTTCCCGGGTGAGCAGACCCAGCGCTTCCTGCATGTAGCCGGCCAGCCAGGGGTTGGCGGTGAATTGCACCCGGTGCGTGACCTCATGCAAGCACACCCACAGCCGGAAATCCGAAGGGTCGACCCGCAGTTGCCGCTCGACCGCGATGACGTTGGGATACACCAGCAGCAGACCGCCTATTCCGGCGCCGTCGGCGGCGGCAAACGGGTCGTACTGGCCGAGGATGCCCGAGGCCACGAACGCCAGCACCGCCCCGGTCTGGGCGCCGGTGACCCGGCCGGTGAGAAACCCCCGCGGCCTGTCACTGCCGTTGGTCATCGCCCGCATCGATTCGGCGGCAGCCCGCACCCATGCGGGCCGGTCCAGGACGCGCGCCGGCGGCACCGCACCCGAGGTGATCAGCCCGGTCACGTCGCGAACCGGCGGTTCTGCCTGCTCCGCGGCCCGCATCAGTTCGCCGATCACCTGGCGGCGGGTGTATTCGGTGGACGGCGGGCCAGGGCGGGCCAGCCGCTCCCCCACCGTGGCCGCAAATCGCCAATCGACGGTGTTGCCCAGGGTCAACTCCGAGGGTGCCGTCACGTCGTGCACCCGCAGAACCACAGTTTGGTCGCCAGGGCGTCCATCGCGTTGCGACCGTTCGGCCCGGCATCGTTGGACAGGAACGCGAACGTCAGCACCCGTCCGCTGCTGTCGGTGAGCACACCGACCAGCGAGTTGATGGCCGTCAACGAGCCGGTTTTGGCCCGCAACCAGCCGGCCGGGCCCAGGTTGGTGGCCCGGTCGAGGAAGCGCTCCCCCAGCGTGCCGCTGCCACCGGCAATCGGCAGCAGATCCAGCAGCGGGCGCAACGCCGGTTGGTCCGGGCCCGCCGCGGCCTGCATCGCGCCGTCGAGCGTGCGGGCGGTGAGCCGGTCGTTGACCGACAACCCGCTGGAATCTGCCAGCGCGGCGCCGGCGGTGTCGATGTGTGCGCTGTTGAGCCGGATGAGCACCGCGTCGACCGCACCGGTAAAGCTCTGCGGCCGGTTGATGGCGGCGGCCACCTCACGGGCGATGCACTCGGCCATCACGTTGTCGGAGGCGTTCATCATCTGGGACAGCCGTTGGATCAACGGCGCCGACTGCACCACGGCCAGCTGCCGCGCGCCGGCCGGCGCCGAGGCGATCGTCACCGCCGCCGGGTCCACGCCGAGCGCTTTGGCCAGCTCCCGTCCGGCGTCCAGTGCCGGGGTGCGTGACCGCCGCGAGTTGACGGTCGTGGGCTGGATCCGGCCGGCGTCGATCATGGCGGCCTCGATCGGGGCGATGTCACCGTTGTCGACGTCGGCCGGGTCCCAGCCCGGCGCCATGGTGGGGCCGGTGAACGCCGAGATGTCGACTTGCACCGCCGTCGGCGTCATGCCGCTGCGGCGGATCTGCTCGACCAGGTCACTGATTCGCGCCGCGCCTCGGTACCAGGTGTCGACACCCGGGGGCGCGGCCGACAGCGTCGGGTCCCCGGCACCCACCAAAACCACCGGCCCCTGGCTGTCGCGGGTGCCGGCCACCACCCGAGTGCTGACCCGGGCTTGTCGGTCCAGGGTGAGCAGTGCCGCCGTCGCGGTCAGCACCTTGTTGGTCGACGCCGGGATCAACGGCACGTCATCGAGCTGGCGCCACAGTTCCTGGCCGGTCAAGGCGTCGGTGACCCGGCCGGCCAGCCTGCCCAGGTTGGGGTCCGCCGCCGTCTGGGCCAGCGCCGCGGCCACCCCGGCCGCGCTGGGCGCCGGAGCCGTGTCCACCACCGGTGTCACCCCCGGCTTGACCGTGGGCGGGCGCGGTGGCGGGACCGGCGGGCGCGCACCGGCTCCGTGACCCCCGGTCGTGAAGAACGCCGCGGCCGCCCCCACGGCGGCGACAAACGCCAGCACAGCCACCCCGACGAACACGTGGGTGGTCTTTCGCCAACGTTTGGGACCCATGACTCTCCTGCCTTACAGCGTCCTTTCCCGGTCCTTTCCGTGTCCCATTGTGCCGAACCGGCCACGGGGCAGCGCTGCGGTATCGCTGGACTAGGGTGTAGCCGCGACGGCATTCGACCTACTCAAGCCTCTCCCGGGCCTTGCTTATCCACGCTTATCCACTCGCTTATCCAAAGGAGCCACGCGGTGCAATTCGACGTGACCATCGAAATTCCCAAGGGCCAGCGCAACAAGTACGAGATCGACCACGAGACGGGCCGGGTCCGCCTGGACCGCTACCTCTACACCCCGATGGCCTACCCGGCCGACTACGGCTTCATCGAGGACACCCTCGGTGAGGACGGCGACCCGTTGGACGCGATGGTTCTGCTGCCCGAGGCGGTGTTCCCGGGGGTGCTGGTGGCGGCCCGGCCGGTCGGAATGTTCCGGATGGTCGACGAGAAGGGCGGCGACGACAAGGTGCTGTGCGTCCCGGCCGACGACCACCGCTGGGACCACATCCAGGACCTCGAGCACGTTCCGGCCTTCGAGTTGGACGCGATCAAGCACTTCTTCGTGCACTACAAGGACCTGGAGCCGGGCAAGTTCGTCAAGGCCGCCGACTGGGTGGGGCGCAAGGAAGCCGAAGCCGAGGTGCAGCGCTCGGTGGAGCGATTCCAGGCCACCGGACACTGATTTCGGGCATCACCTGGCGATTCGCCGGTTGCGCAGCACGCTGTTGGTGACGGCGGCCGCGATGAAGACCACCCCGATCGAGGCGGTGATCCACTCCGGCAACTGTAAGCCGTGGTCGACCGATATCAGCATGATCACCGCAAGAGCCCCGATCGCCCAATGCGCGCCGTGCTCGAGGTAGATGTAGCGGTCCAGGGTTTCTTGGCGGACCAGATAGATGGTGATCGACCGGACGAACATGGCGCCCACCAGGCCGAGGCCCAGCGCAATGATGATCGGGTCGCTGGTGATCGCGAAGGCTCCGGTGACACCGTCGAAGGAAAAAGACGCATCGAGCACCTCCAGATAGAGGAAGAGGGTGAAGCCGGCTTTGCCGACCGCCCCCGCTCTCTCGACGTCCGACGCCGCCGCTTCCGGGGGCCGGAACGCCCGGCTCAAACCGTTGACGACGAGATAAGTCACCAGACCAAGTAACCCGGCGATCAGCACGGTCGCCCGATCCTCACCCGAATGCGTCAACTCCGTGCCCACGAGGACCAGCGCAACGCACGCCGCCACCACCGGCACCTGCCCGAGCCGGCCGACGCGGGCGAACGGCGCTTCGATCCACTTCAGCCACTTGATGTCTCGGTCGTGAAAAACGAAGTCCAGGAACAACATCAGCAAAAACATGCCGCCGAACGCCGCAATCTGCGGATGCGCGTCTTTGATCAGCTTTTCGTAGCTGGGCGAGCCGTCCGGAAACTCCAGCGCGCCGTTGGGCGGCGGATTGAGCGCCAGGTCCAGCGCATGTACCGGGTCCAGCCCGGCGGTGACCCACACGATGGCCAACGGAAACACCAACCGCATCCCGAACACCGCGATCAGAATCCCGACAGTCAGGAACATTTGCTGCCAAAACCGGCTCATCTGCTTCAGAATTGTGGCGTTGATGATGGCGTTGTCGAACGACAGCGACACCTCCAGCACCGCCAACACAACCAGCAAGAACAGCGCCGTCGGCCCGCCGTGCCAGTAGCCGATGGCTAGCGCGCCCGCGGTGAACAGCAGCGACAACCCGAAAATGCGGATCGTTGTCATGGTTCCTTTCCGAGCGCCGCCCGGAATGCTGCGGCCGGATATCGGCTTGACGACGGCGGCGCGGATACCGACTGGCCGCCCATTTCATTTTTACCCAATAGCCGCTCAATGAATCCCTGAAAGGCTTGTCCGCAACCGCGCGGCCTGGTCGCAAGCTCTCGTGGGCACGCTGAGCGGCCACCGCGCCGCAACGTTGTGAAGGAGCATCCCTTGTCAGATTTTGCGTGGTTGCCGCCGGAGATCAATTCGGCGCGGATTTTTGCTGGTGCTGGCGCGGGGCCGTTGTTTGCGGCGGCGGCGGCGTGGGAGGGGCTGGCCGCGGAGTTGGCGGGGTCGGCGTCGTCGTTGGCTGGTTCGTAGATCGCCTGGAAGCTGGGGCCTAGCTGGGTGATGAACTCCCGGCAGGTCGCGC
>NZ_MVIF01000125.1 GCF_002086675.1 Mycobacterium persicum | reverse complement strand
CATGCCTGACGACGGTCACCGTTTCGCGGGCATTCTTATGTGAGGCACCGAGGGTGTTTCGCGGGCACTTTTCGTGAGTCAAGCCGCAGCATCGACTGTGTCGGGTCAGACCGCTAAAATCTTAATTTCATGGCCGTTAGGCGCGCCGTGTTGCTCATTGCCGATATCGGCGGATACACGCGCTACATGACGTGGAACCGCATGCATCTGGTCCACGCGCAGCAGACGGTGGCAGAGTTGCTCGAAGCGGTGATCGACGCCGGTAACGGTCTCAAGCTGGCCAAGCTGGAGGGCGATGCGGCGTTCTTCTGGGCGCCCGGCGGAAACCCGAAAGTCGTTGTGTGCGAGCGGATAACAACCATGCGGCAAGCCTTCCTGGCGCGGCGGGAAAGGCTCAAGAAAGACATCGCCTGCGACTGCGCGAGCTGTTCGCAACTGGGCAATTTATCGCTCAAGTTCGTCACTCACGAAGGCGACGTCGCCGAACAGAAGGTCAAGCGGCGGGTCGAACTCGCCGGCTTCGATGTCATTCTCGTGCACCGGATGCTGAAGAACCTGGTGCCGGTGCCGGAGTACGTGCTGATGACCGACGTGGTGGCCGCTTGCCTCGATGAGTCGATGCGGAAGCTCTCGATTGCGTTGAACCACGATTTCGAGGGCATCGGCCAAACGGCGACCTACTATATCGATCTCGCCACCTTCGAGGTGCTGCCCGTGGTGGTGGAACGCGGCTTCTTCGCCCGGCTTTCGGCGAAGCTGGGATTCGGGGCGAAGGCGTTGCCCTTCATGCTGGGGGCAAAACAGCCCTGCGCGCAGTTCCACAACATTGATCGCGGCGCACAAGAGCTTCCCGCGTGAGCCGGGCGGCGGGCAGTCGTCGCAGTTCCGAACCCGGATACGATCGGCCGGTGTCGGTGGCGCTGCTTCGCGAGATGTTCGACCGGGTGGTCGTGGCCAAGAACGCTGATCTCTTCGAGCACTACTACGACCCCGACTTCGTGATGTACTCCGACGGGCTGAGTCAGAGTTTCACCGAATTCCGCGACAGCCACCGCAACGTCTATGCCACCGACATCAGCTACGCGGTCGAGTACGACGAGCAGGCGTGGGTGGCGGCCGCCGACAAGGTCGCGGGACGGTTGTGGATTACCACGTCTCGCCCCGGCGAACAGCCGACCCGAATAGAGGTTGTGCTCATCGCCGCGTACCGCAACGGTCGAATCCATCGGATCTGGGAGACGACGTGGCCGAGTTGGCGCAACGTGGCCGCGCTGGAAGACTACTGACCGGGCATCCCGGCAACGTCATTGCAGCCGGCGCATCAATTCGGCCGCGGCGTGTCGGCCGCTGAGCAAGGCGCCGTGCACGGTGGCGGGATTGTCTTCGCCGACAGCCTCGCCGGCGAGGTAAAGCCGGTCACCGATCGGTTCCTGCAGCCGGCGGCGATCGTCGAGACCGGAGCCCGGCGCGTGAAACGAGTACGAGCCAAGGGCATAGGGATCGACGGTCCAGGTCGACGATTTGACGTCGACGAGCGCGACGTCAGTGCCGAACAACTGCCGGGCGATGGGCAGCGCGGAGGCCATCAACTCACCGGGTGCCGAGGACTCCACGTGCCGGCCGCGGTGACCGGCGTTGAAAGCCAACACGATCGGTCCGGCGGCGGCCGGCAACGTCAGCCATTGCGCCCACATCCCGGTGTCTGCGCCCAGGAATTGGTAGAACGCGTTTTCCAGGTCCCAGGTCCGTTGCGCGAAGCGGAAGTAGCTCTTGGACAGCACGCCAAATCCCAACGCCCGCAAGGAGTGTGCGTGTCCATCCGGAAGCGGCGGATCGAAGGTTATCGCTCCGGCTTGCAGCACGCCGAGCGGAACGGTGAGGATCGCGGCGGGTCCTTCGAAGGACCGGTCACCGGCTCGCACGATCACCGAATTGCCTTGTCGCACCACCGCTGTGACCGCGGTATTGAGGACGACGGGAAGCCCGTCGGCCAGTGAGCGTGGCACGGCATCGTATCCGCTGGTGATGACCACCTGCGGTCCGCCGGTGTACGTGCCTTTGTCGAACGTCGTGGCGGAGAGCTGGTCTGCATCCGCGGCGTACTCGTCTTCGATTTCGGTGTTGACGTAGTAGGCCAATTGGGCGCGTTCGCTATCGGACAACTCGTCGCGCTCCGCCTGGGCGTCGAGGGCGGCGCCCAGACTGCCGCCGTCGACCTCGTCGCGAGCCTGCCCTACCAGCGCCCGCCAGGTTGCCTGGCGGTACTCGACGGGCCCTAGGCGCGGATCGATCACCAGCTTGGCCGCTTGGTTGTAGTCGGTCGGCGCGAATTGCGCCTGTACTTTGCGCGCCAACTCCGCCAGCGGGTTGTTTGTCGTGCCGTGAATCCACGACGCGCCCATTTCCAGTGGCGGACCCCAGTCGCGGGTGGTGTTCACCCGGCCGCCAATCCGATTGCGGGCTTCGATCACTTGCACCGGCCAACCCGCGTCGGCAAGACTGCGGGCCGCGGCCAACCCCGCCATTCCGGCGCCGATGACCAGCACCGCTTGGTGGTCCGGAGGCGCTGTCTTGGCGCACCCGGCCGTTACCCCGGACCCGACGACGCAGCCCAAACCCGCCGTTGCCGCCAAGAACCCCCGGCGGGACATCTGGGACACGATGTCAGCGTCTCACACCCGCGCGATCCGGAAATGTGGGCTGCTCAGCGTCGTTACCAGATCGTGTTCACGCAAATGTGACCGGCCCCACATTACCGTCAGGTAAACTCGGCTGCATCCGGAGGGCGGCGACGAAGCCGCGTTCGAAGGGGGAGCGGCGATGAAGTCCACCCGCGGCAGTGTGCCGAACCAGTTGCCCGATGCGTTGCCGCCCAGTCGCAGCTTGACCGTTCGCGCGGCCGACGGTACTCCGTTGCACACCCAGGTGTTCGGGCCGCCGGACGGCTATCCGATCGTCTTGACGCATGGCTTCGTCTGCTCCATCCGGGTGTGGGCGTATCAGATCGCCGACCTGGCCACCGACTATCGGGTGATCGCTTTCGACCACCGCGGACACGGGAACAGCGGCATTCCGCGGCGCGGCAGTTACACCCTCAAACACCTTGCCTCCGACCTGGATTCGGTGTTGGACGCGACGCTGGCCCCGCACGAGCGGGCGTTGATCGCCGGGCATTCGATGGGCGGGATCACCATCTCGGCCTGGTCGGAACGCTATCGCCACAAGGTACTCCGACGTGCCGACGCGGTCGCCTTGATCAACACGACCACCGGCGACCTGCTCAGCAAGGTGAAGTTGCTGTCGGTGCCACGGGAATTGTCGGCGGCACGAGTACTGGCCGGCCGCGGCTTGATCAACGCGTTCGGGGGATTTCGGATACCGGGCGCGGTCCGGATACCGACCCAGCTCATGGTCGCAATGATGGCCGTCGGGGCCGATGCCCACCCGAGCACCGCGCGGCTGGTCTACGAGCTGTTCACGCAGACCTCACCGGCAGGGCGCGGCGGCTGTGCACGGATGCTCGTGCAGGAACTGGGGCCCCGGCATATCAACCTCGACGGTTTGACGGTGCCGACCCTGGTGATCGGCAGCAAGCGTGACCGGCTGACGCCGATCAGTCAGTCCCGCAAAATTGCCAGTGCCGCACCCAATGTCTTCGATCTCGTCGAGTTGCCGGGCGGCCACTGCTCGATGCTGGAACAGCACCACGAGGTCAACCGCCATTTGCGCACCCTGGCCGAATCGGTCACGCGCAATTCCGCCGTCCGGCGGATCAGCTCATAGCCGTGCGGACACTTCGGTGGCCGCACGGCGACCGGACCTGACGGCGCCCTCCAAATAGCCGGTCCATTCATCCGCGGTTTCCGTGCCGGCCCAGTGAATCGGCCCAACCGGTTCGCGCAGCAACCGCCCGTATTTGGTCCAGGAACCGGGCGGCACCGCGGCGGTGGGACCGCCTGGCGCGAATTGTTCGCTGCCCCAACGGTAGTCGGCGTAGTCGAGAGGCTTGAGCGCTTGGTCGCCGAACAGCGATGCGAAACACCGCAACGTGTCGCGGCGACGCTGCTCGGTGGGCAGCGAGTCGAATGCGCGGGCATCGACGAAACCCATGAGGATGCCCGGCCCGTCGTCATGTGGGCTGACATCGAAGGTGATGAACACCGGGCCGTTGTCGGACAGGGCCTGGCCGGAGAATCCGTTGGCTCGCCAGAACGGCGTGGAATAGGCGGCGTAGGCCTTGCTCAACCGACCCTGCGGCCAATGCCGGGCGAGTTCCAGGTATTGCGGCGGCAGCGGGGGATCGAACTCGATGGCCGCACGGTGTGCGGGCGGGATCGCCACGATGACGAACCCAGCTTCGGCATGTCCCTGATCCGACGTGACGGTCACACCCGCGCCGTGCCGGTCGATGCGACGCACCGGGGCATCCAGCACCACCCGGTTTCCCAGCTCGGCCGCCGCCAGGTCGGCGATCTGCTGGGTGCCGCCCGCGAACCGATCTTGTTGGGCGCCGTTTTCGACGTCCAGGAGCCGGTCCAGGCCGCCGGCCGCGCGCACATAGCGGGTGGCGTGCAGCATGGAGACGTCTTCGGGTTCGCAACCCCAGGTCACCCGGGCCATGATGGCCATCAGGTCGTGTGACGACGCGGTGGCGCGCACCGCGCGCAACCACTGACGCAGTGACACGCCGTCGAGTTGGCGCGCTCGCGGCGCATCCCAGGGCGCCGATATCGGCACGGCGCGGGCAAGCCGCTCAAATTGCCAGCGTAACCGCGCGATGTCGAGCAGTCCGGCCAGCGAAAGCCTCGGGATCGTGCCACTGTACGGGCGCACCGCGCCCCGCCAGTGGATCACGTTCTTGCCGTCGTGGTAGGTCGGGATGGTCGGAACTCGCAGCTCGTCGGCCAGGGCCAGGACCTGGTTTTGCGTGGGTCCGACGAACGTGCCGCCCATGTCCGCCGGTAATCCCGCGACGTTGCCGGTGAGGGATCGGCCGCCGACGCGGTCGCGGCCTTCGAAGACCAGCACGTCATGACCCTGACCGGCCAGGTCGCGGGCTGCCGCCAGTCCGGCGAAGCCGGCACCGACTATGACCACGTCGACAATCCAGCGTGGGTTTGTCACGTCCTCCAGTCAACCGCATTTCGGCGGATCCGTCGGAAAAACCAACACCCCGACGCCGGGTGACTCGAGTGACTGATGTGACCGGGCCCGACTGACTACCGTTGAGCCCCGACAGCCGACAGCACGACATCGGCATTGACGTCGGGGTGCGGTGGCCGGCGCCCCGTTACGGCGCGCTTACGGTGCAACCGTCAGCCAGTCGGCGAACCCCGACGGGTCGTGGCGTCCCAGCGCGCCGTGCTCGTACAAACCCCAGCCCTCTACCGGTTCGGCCTCGCCGTCGCGGCACATCGCACGGCCGACGTGGTCGATGACGCCGAAGCCGGACCGGGCGATGATCGCCGGATCGGTCATGTCGTAGGTCAGCCGCTCGACGAATTTCTCGCCCTTCCACATGCCGTGCAGCCAGTCGGAATCGCCGCCGTAGCCGCCGCCGACGTGGATCGGCACCGGCAGCTTGGACTCCACGTCGAAATGCACCGGGGCGCCGTCGGGTGCCGTCGCGTCGATGGTGGCCCCGGTGGGGATCCGCGTGCCGGAGCGGTAGTGGATTGTGACCCGTGGCCAGCCCAGCTGCTCGACGCGGCCGTCGCGCCACACCCGGGTGCAGTCGTTGAGCGAGCGGAATCCGTTCGGCTCCTCCTGAATGATCAGCACGACCGCGAAAGCGTCGAACGCCATCGGCAGGTACAGCCACCACATTCCCTCGAATGGCGGATCGGCGGGCCGGCCGGCCGGCTCGGGCTCACCGATCGGCCGGATGCCCCAGGACCGGTCGCGGCTGCCGATCCAGGTGGCGGGGTCTACCGCGATCTCTTCGCCGTCGATCGCTATCCGGCCGCTCCAGCTGCCCAGCTGGGCGAACCGTTGCGCATTCAGCGTCACCCGGTTGCCGGACCGCAGTATGTGCGGCTGTTCCCGGACGACGTCGAACAACCCCTGCCAGGTGAGATCGGCTGCGATGCCTTCGGTTTCGTCCAGGACAAGGCGCAGCTTGCGCAGCGGCTCGACGACCTCGATGCGATAGCCGTTGACGTGCTGGCGCAGCCGGTTCTGGTCGATAGCGTCGGAAAGATGTACCGCCGTTTGGGTATCCCCGCGCCTGATTAGCAGGAATGCGTCCTTTACTCCGAGGTTGGGGTAGTAGCCGATACCGCTGATCACAAAGATGTTTCCGGTGCGGTCGTGGGCGTTGAAGTAGGAGCGGTCATAGAAGTTGCGGTCGGAGGAACCCGGCCAGGCGATCGGCTGGGGAAGTTGGTGCACCGGATATTCGTCGAGTGGCCCGATCATCAGTCGTCCTCTCCGATAAGGCGCTTCATCAAAACGGCGTGGTAGAACAGCGATTCGACGTTGTCGGGTCTGTCGATCTCACCGAAGTGAATGCGGCGCGCGCCGGTACGCATGAACACACAGGCCCACATGACACCCGAATACACGTAAAACCAATGCAGGTCGCCAAGTTCGGCGCCGGTAAGGCGCTCATAGGTGGCCCGGACGTCGGCTTCGCGCATCACTTCGGGCAGCCCAGGCAGCGTCGCCAGGGCGGCCAGCTCCTGAAAGACGAGGTGCGCGTAGATCATCCAGGCGACATCGAGTTCGCGGGGACCCAGCGTGACCATTTCCCAGTCCAGCACCGCCACCGGACGAAAGTCGCGATACATGACGTTGCCCACCCGGGCGTCCCCCCACAGGAGCACCGGTTGGCGCGCATCCGCTTCGTGCGGCCAGTTGTCGTCGAGCCAGGCGAACGTCCGCTCCAGCAACGGAGATCGGCCGATGTCGGGTACCGCGAAGTCGTACCAGGCGCGAACCCAGTTGACATGCCTGCGCAGCGCGGTGTCGCCGGGGAAGTCCTTGGCCAGAAATCCAAAGGTGTTCTCGGCGTCGGGGATCGAATGCAGCGTGGCCAGCACTGCCACCGTGGCGTCCTGTAGTTCGCGCTGACGCTCGGCCGCGGCGTCGGCGAACCAGTTGTTGCCGAAGGTGTAGGGCATCACGTCGGGCGGCACCACGCCGTCGACGTAATCCATCAGGAAGAACGGAGTTCCGAGCACGTCCCCGGTGGGCTCGATCCAGCGCACGTTGGGGACCGGGACGTCGGTCAGTTCGCCAACTCGCCGTATCACCTCGAATTGGTGGTCGAGTCGATAGGTGGGGAACACCGGCACATCGGTGGCCGCGGGCGCCACCCGGACCACCAGTTTCTGCTCGATGGGTTGGCCGTCCTGACGCCAGCACGCGGTCACAATGATGGTTTCCGACGACATGCCGGTGGAATCGACGCCGCTTTCCACGCTCACCTGGGGTGCGGCGCCGCCGGGCAACACGGTCGACAGCCATCGCGACATCACCGCCGGCAGGGTGGTGACGTCACGACTCGAGCGCTGCAGGCGGTCGATGTCCCCAATCGCCGGTTCGTTGGTCACAGGTCTTCCTTCCCGCGATAATTACGATACGGTAGGTAGCGTTATGAAAGCAGACCCGTCCTCCCTTGACAAGGCCCCGGGCGCCGGCCGGCCCCGCGACCCGCGCATCGATTCGGCGATCTTGGCGGCGACCGCGGAATTGCTTGTGCAGATCGGCTATTCGAACCTGAGCCTGGCCGCGGTCGCCGAACGTGCCGGGACCACGAAATCGGCGTTGTACCGGCGCTGGTCGAGTAAGGCCGAACTGGTCCACGAGGCAGCATTCCCGGCGGCCCCCACGGCATTGCAGGCTCCGGCCGGCGATATCGCCGCCGACATCGCGATGATGCTCGCCGCCACCCGCGACGTGTTCACCACCCCGGTGGTACGGGCCGCGTTGCCCGGCCTGGTGGCCGATATGACCGCCGATGCCGAGCTCAACGCCCGGGTGATGTCACGGTTCACCGACCTGTTCGTCGCCGTGCGGGCGCGGTTGCGGGAGGCTGTCGAACGCGGTGAGGCGCATCCCGACGTCGACCCGGACCGGTTGATCGAACTGATCGGGGGAGCCACGATGCTGCGAATGCTGCTGCGCCCGGACGAGAAGCTCGACGACACATGGGTGGATCAGACCGCCGCGATCCTGGTGCACGGGGTGACCCGGTGACGCGGCGGCTGGCCGGCCGCGGCGCGCTCGTCACCGGCGCCAGCCGCGGATTGGGCCGTGCCATCGCGTTGGCATTGGCGGCCGAGGGCGCGGCGGTGGCCGTCGCCGGGCGCACCGAGCAGGTGTGGGACGACCGGCTGCCGGGGACCATCGGCGAAACCGTGGCCGATATCGAGGCGGCAGGCGGACGCGCGATCGCGGTGCGGGCCGACCTGACCGAGCGCGACGACGTCGCACGGCTGGTGACCCAAGCGCGAGATGCGTTGGGGCCGATCACGATCCTGGTCAACAATGCGGCGTTCACCGCGCCCGGTCGCCCGCCGGTGCCGGGCGCGCAACCGCACGCCAAGCCGGTCAGGCCGACCGACGGCAAACCCGGCTGGCCCGGTTTCCTCAGTATCCCGTTGGCCGCCTATCGCCGGCACTTCGAGATCTCGGTGTTCGCTGCCTACGAGTTGATGCAACTCGCCTGTCCCGACATGGTCGCGGCGGGTGGCGGCTGGGTCGTCAACATCACCTCGGTGGCCTCCCGGTTACCCGGCGACGGGCCGTATCCGGATCGCAGCGGCGGGGTGCTGCCCGGATACGGCGGAGCCAAGGCGGCGCTCGAGCATCGCACCCAGTGCGCGGCCTTCGATCTCGCCGGCCACAACATCGCGGTCAACGCGCTGGCGCCGTCGAAACCCATCCTCACTCCGGGGTTGGCCTACTACGCCCGGGAATTCGACGACACCGCCCCGGCCGATGAATTCGCCAGGGCGGCAGTGGAATTGGCACTCGTTGACGCCGCCGTGGTCACCGGGCGCACGATCGGGCACCGGGAGGTTCTCGACGGCAGCTTCCGGCCGTTCCGGCCGGGGCAGTAACTTCGGCCGCTGGTGGCGACACGGGTCTTCGACGTGCCAGTATGAAGAAATCCCAGGCCGCAACGGCGGCAGGCAGGTGTGCCAGATGCCCGGTATCGACAAGCCGACAGGACGCGTTGTCGTCCTGGTCCTGCTGTTGATCCTGGTCGCCGCTGCCCTGCGTGGCTATCTGCCGGCTGCCGACGGCGGCTCCCGCTCGGAGCCGGGTAGCGGCCGGGCGGCGCTGACGTTCGTGATCGTCGCCCTGAGCGCGAGTGTCGCGCTGATGGCGTTCGCGATGATCGCGCGATTACGCGATCCGCGCGCGGAGGCGCCCAGTGCGGGGACCCTGTCCGAGATGCTCGGCGGCGGCAAGGGACGTCCGAGTTGGCGGGTGCTGCTCATCGGGCTGGGCGTGATCGTGGCCTGGCTGCTGGTCGCGACGCTGCTCGCTCGCCTGGTCGTGCCGCGGGAAGTGGCTTCCTCGCTGCCCTCGGCGGATCAGAGCGCGCCACCGCCGGCGCCCCGCCCCGCGGCGCCGCCGAGGCAGCACCCGCCGGGCAATCCCGGACACACCCTGGAAATCCTGCTCGCGTACACGGTTCCGCTGTTGATCATGATCGTCGTGGCAGCAGCCGTCATGGCACGGCGGCGGTGGCGCGGCGCACCCCCGGCGAGCGTCGCCGCCGACGACGTCGAGTTCCCGGGGCCGGCCGAGGGGTCGGAATTGCTGGCTCGGGCGGCCGAACTGGGATTGGCCGAGATGACCGATCTGGATCGCGAGCCGCGGGAGGCGATCATCGCCTGCTACGCGGCGATGGAGCGGGAGCTCGCCAACGTTCCCGGTGCCGTTCCTCAGGACTTCGACACCCCCACCGAGGTGCTGGCCCGCGCCGTCGCACACGGCGTCCTGCGTGCCGACAACGCCGGACAGCTGGTCAACCTGTTCGCCGAGGCTCGGTTCAGTCCGCACGTGATGAACGAGGGGCACCGCGAACTCGCGGTCCGGGTCCTTCGGCTGGTGCTCGACGAACTGGCGCCCCGCATCCAGCGAGCTGCCTTGTGAAAAAGCTTGTCGTCCTGGGTGTTTGCCTCATCGTCGGAATCGAGCTGCTGGGGTTGATCGTGCAGGATCGCCGGTTCGTGCTCGCGGCTTCCGGTGTGGCGGTGGGCCTGGTGTTGCTCAATGTCCGCCGGGTCCTCGGCCGCGGATCCTCGCCGGCCGTCGAGCCCGAGCACGACGATCTCGGCGACGGATTGCGCCGCTGGCTGTCGAGCACCGAGACCACGATCCGGTGGTCGGAATCCACCCGCGCGGACTGGGACCGGCACTTGCGTCCGATGCTGGCGCGCCGATATGAAATCGCGACCGGTCAACGGCTGGCCAAAGACCCGGCGGCGTTTCACGCCACCGGCCAGATGCTGTTCGGCGCCGAGTTGTGGGAATGGGTCAACCCCAACAACGTCGTGCGTTCCGGTGCGCATCAGCCCGGTCCCGGCCGCGCGGCGCTCGAGGCGATCCTGGAAAAATTCGAGCTGGTATGAGGCTGGTAGGACGAATGTGACTCGATCATGACCCGATCATGAATATGCCGGTTGCGACCACGACGGCCCGCTGCGAGGCGGTGCTCGACGAAATCGAACGCGTCGTGGTGGGCAAACGCGCCGCGCTCACGCTGATCCTCACCGCCGTCCTGGCGCGCGGCCATGTGCTCATCGAGGACCTGCCCGGTCTGGGTAAGACGCTGATCGCACGCTCCTTCGCCGCCGCGCTGGGGCTGGAATTCAAGCGAGTGCAGTTCACGCCTGATCTGCTGCCGGCCGACCTGCTCGGCTCGACGATCTACGACATGCAGTCGGGCCGCTTCGAGTTTCGCCCTGGTCCGATTTTCACCAACCTGCTGATGGCCGACGAGATCAACCGCACGCCGCCGAAAACCCAGGCGGCGTTGCTGGAGGCGATGGCCGAGGGCCAGGTCAGCATCGACGGCAAGACGCACAAGCTGCCCACACCGTTCATCGTGCTGGCCACCGACAACCCGATCGAGTACGAGGGCACCTACCCGCTGCCCGAGGCACAGTTGGATCGGTTCGCGATTCGGCTGGAGCTGCGCTACCTCTCCGAGCGGGACGAGACCGCGATGCTGCGCCGTCGTCTCGACCGCGGGTCGGCCGAACCGACGGTGAACCAGGTCGTCGACCTGCACGACCTGCTGGCGATGCGGGAATCGGTCGAGCAGGTGACCGTCCACGAGGACGTCTTGCACTACGTGGTGTCGCTGGCCACCGCGACGCGGCATCACCCCCAGGTCGCCGTCGGCGCCAGTCCGCGTGCCGAACTCGACCTGGTCCAACTCGCGCGTGCCCGTGCCCTGCTGCTCGGGCGCGATTATGTGATCCCCGAGGACGTCAAGGCGCTGGCCACCGCGTCGATCGCACACCGGATCACGTTGCGTCCGGAGATGTGGGTGCGAAAGGTACAGGGCGCCGACGTCGTCGGAGAACTGTTGCGCCGCTTGCCTGTTCCGCGAACCAATGGGGCGAATGATCCAGACGCGTGAAGTCGAGTTGCGCTGGCGTGCGTCACCGTTGACGCTGGCGATCGCTACCGGTGCGGCAGCGGCGCTGGCGGCTGCCGTCATCGGCGGTCGCTGGCAGCTGATCGCGTTCGCGGCGCCGCTGCTCGGCGTGCTGTGCTCTATCTACTGGCAGCGACCGGTCCCGGCCGTCCAGGTGCTCGGCGAGCCGGATTCGCAGCGCTGCTTCGAGAATGAGCAGGTACACGTCAAGGTTTGGGCCACAACGGATTCCACCGCTCAATCCGGGTCGGAGCCGATCGAGGTGACGGTCTCGGCGCCCACCGGCATGCAGCTCGATGCTCTCCAATCGGATTGCCGCACAGCCAGAATGGTCGCCGCGTCGGCCCCGCGATGGGGTCGCTATCCCATCCGGGCCCGGGTCGACGTGGTCGCACGCGGCGGCTTGCTGACCGGGTCAGGAACCGTCGACGCGGCCGAAATCGTGGTCTTTCCGCTGACACCGCCACAGCCCACGGCGATTCCGCAGACCGAATTGCTCGACCGTCTGGGTGCCCACCTCACCCGGCACATCGGCCCGGGCGTGGAATACGCGGACATTCGCCCCTACGTGCCGGGCGACCAGCTGCGCGCCGTCAATTGGGCGGTCAGCGCGCGGCGTGGCCGATTGCACGTGACGCAGCGGTTGACCGACCGCGCCGCCGACGTGGTCGTGCTCATCGACACCTATCGGCAGCCGCCGGGTCCGGCGACCGAGGCCACCGAGCGAATCGCGCGTGGCGCCGCTCAGGTGGTGCAGACCGCACTGCGCAACGGTGACCGCGCCGGGATCGTCGCGCTGGGGGGCAACCGTCCCCGGTGGCTGGGCGCCGATATCGGCCAGCGCCAGTTCTATCGAGTGCTCGATACCGTGCTGGCCACCGGCGACGGGTTCGAAAGGACTACCGGAACATTGGCGCCGCGTGCTGCCGTTCCGGCCGGGGCGATTGTCATCGCGTTCTCCACCTTGCTCGACACCGAATTCGCGCTGGCACTCATCGACTTGCGCAAACGCGGTCATGTGGTAGTTGCCGTCGACGTTCTCGACGGGTCTCCGTTCGAGGGCGAGCAGGATCCGCTGGTGGTACGGCTGTGGGCGCTGCAGCGCTCCGCGATGTATCGCGACATGGCCACCGTCGGTGTCGACGTGCTGTCCTGGCAAGGGGATCGTCCGTTGGAGCTGTCGATGAGCACCTTGCCCGATCGCCGTCGTCGGGGGCGCGGACAGCTGGCGGGAAGGCACTGACATGGGCGTTTCTGCCCGTCAGGTCGGCAAGCTCAGTCGGGTCGGGTCCTCGTTGTTCGGCCTGCTGATGGTGGCGTCCGCCGTCGTCGGGGCGCACGGGCCGGCCGTCGCCGTCGGGATTGCGGCCGCTCTTGCGGTGGCGGCGGGGATCGCGTTTCGGCCGGCGGCAACGATTGCGGTGCTGCTGTCGGTGTCGGTGTTGGTGATGTCGGATCCGTCGCAGGGGCTTGCCGCACTGTCGGGGTTGTGCGCAGCCGCCTATCTGGTGTGCCGACACGCCATTGGTCTCGTGGTGGGCAGTTTGCCAACGATCGTGTCCGCCGCGGGATTCGCCTTAGCCGGATTGGTCGCGACGTCATTTCCGTTGCAGGTGCCGTGGTTGCCGTTGGTGGCGCCGGTGGCGGTGGTCGCGATCTATGTGCTGGCGACCCGCCCGTTCATCGGCTGAGTGTGAACTGGGTCCATGTTGCTGTCAGCAATAATGTTCAACGAGTTTGACGGAACTCCCCACATTCATGCGGCGATTTTCCTAAAGTCTGCGATAACCGGTGTAGTGCTGTGGACGGTCGCCCGAAGCTCAGGCATCCGTTGCGCGGCCCGGGGAGGAATGCGGTGTGGCGACCGGACGAAAGGACTAGCTGATGAACTTCTTTGTCTTGCCCCCTGAGATCAATTCGCTGCGCATGTTTACCGGCGCGGGGTCTGCACCGATGCTGCAGGCGGCGGCAGCCTGGGACGGGTTGGCCGAGGAGTTGGGCACGGCGGCGCAGTCGTTCACGTCGGTGACCTCGGGGCTGACGGGCCAGGCGTGGCAGGGTGCTGCCGCAGAGGCCATGACCGCCGCGGCAGCGCCATACGCGGGATTCTTGGAGGCGGCCTCGGCACGGGCGGTGGGAGCGTCGGCGTCTGCCAAGGCGGTGGCGAGTGCGTTCGAGGCGGCGCGGTCGGCCATGGTTCATCCGCTCGAGGTGGCCGCGAACCGGAATGCCTTCGTGAAGCTGGTCCTTTCCAATGTGTTTGGTCAGAACGCGCCGTTGATCGCCGCGGCTGAGGGAATCTACGAGGAGATGTGGGCCGCGGATGTGTCCGCGATGGTCGGGTATCACGGTGGGGCGGCGACGGCAGCATCGGCGTTGCAGTCGTGGCAACAGGCGTTGTCCCGGTTGCCGGGCCTGGGTCAGGCGGCGGCGTCGGCCGTGGGTGCGGCGGCCGCGTCACCGGCCGCAGCACCTTTTGGGATTGTGTTGTCCAACACGGGTCTTGGAAACACCGGCGACTGGAACATCGGTGGCGGCAACAAGGGCTCGTTCAACCTGGGCAACGGGAACTTCGGCAGCCTCAACCTTGGCGGCGGAAACATCGGCAACCTCAACTCGGGCAGCGGCAACTTCGGGGTCGCCAAGTGCTGTCGCGTCAACACATCGCCCAGCCCCCGCGCCGTAGCCGACGCGCGGAGGCGCTCCTGCGGATGAGGCAAATAAGGGGG
>NZ_MVIF01000124.1 GCF_002086675.1 Mycobacterium persicum | reverse complement strand
CCCCCCCCGCCCCCCCGGCCCCGCCGCTACCCCACAGCCACCCACCGGTACCGCCATTGCCGCCTGACGCGCCGGCACCGCCGGCGCCACCGGCCCCACCGTTGCCGAACAGTCCGGCGGACCCACCGGCACCCCCGGCCTTCCCGGGCGAACCTGAACCCCCGTTGCCGCCGTTGCCAAACAACAACCCACCTGGTCCACCGGCCTCTCCGCTCCCCGGCGCTCCGTTGGCGCCGTTACCGATCAAGGGGCGCCCGAACACAGCGGCAGCGGGCGTATTGAGGGCAGCCAGCGTGCCTTGCCCGAGGGTCTGCAGCGGCGAAGCGTTAGCCGCCTCGGCGGCCGCATACGCACCCGCAGCACCGGTCAGCGCCAGCACGAACCGGTCATGCAACGCCGCCGCCTGAGCGCTCAGGGCTTGATACTGCAGCGCGTGGTCAGAAAACAATGCCGCGATGGCCGCCGACACCTCATCCGCGGCGGCGGCCATTAACCCCATCGTCGGGCCGGCGGCTGCGGCATTGGCCGCACTGATCGCCGCCCCTACACCGGCCACATCCGTTGCGGCCGCCGTCAACATCTCTAGCGACGCGATCACGTGCGGCATTTGCTCTCCTCACTGTGGTCAACGTCCTTCACTTAACCACGGCTTCACAGCTATTTCGGCAAATTCGGGAACAGCCGCGTTGAGTGACTAAAGCCGCCTGGACGCACCTGCAAATAGCTATGTTTCCGACGTGTGGCGCCGGCCGGAGCCCGAATACCCCTGAAGCTTCACAATTTGTGATGGCTATTTCAGCTCGATGCTGACCGGAACCACGCCCAACCGGCTGTACTGGATCAGCGCAACCATTGACCCCGATGGCACGCAGGGCGGGCCGGTATTAGCGGACCCCATATTCCTGCCGGTGGGCAAGTTCAGCTGGACCATTATGCCGCAGAATCTCAGCGCCGCCGGGGTGAGCTGGAAGGTATATCAGAACAAGGGGCCCCTCAACGAAGTGAGCATTGGTATCCAAGGCTGGGTCAAATCCTTCAAGCAGGCTCAGGACCCCAGGTCGGATTTAGCTCGCTACGGGATCGCACCCGCCTACCCTATAGACTTCGCAGTCGACGTACTAGAAAATAAGCTGCCCAACGTTTCCTGGCTGGTTCCTGGATATGTGTTCTCCGAGCATCCCTCGTTACCCGTGTCGGCGGGCGCTGTGGCGATATATTGCTGTCAAATCCGGCGGTTTGGGAAAAGACCGCGCTGATCGTCAGCTATGACGAATGCGGCACTTTCTTCGACCATGTAGTACCGCCCACCGCGCCGGCGGGTACACCCGGTGAATGGATATCCAACAGTGTCGACATCAACAAAGTCGACGGATCCGGCGGCATACGAGGGCCGATCGGTTTGGGCTACCGCGTGCCATGCATGGTCATCTCTCCTTACAGCCGCAGCGGCCTCATGGTCCACGATACGTTCGACCACACCTCACAACTGCGATTGCTCGAAACGCGTTTTGGCGTGCCGGTGCCGAACCTGACCCCTTGGCGGCGAAGCGTCACCGGGGATATGACTTCGACCTTCAACTTCGCCATCCCGCCGAACCCGTCTAGACCCAATTTGGGCCGTCCTGGCCTGCAAGCGCTCAAGGCGCTGCCGCAGTGTGTCCCCAACGCCATATTGGGAGGAACACTTGAACTACCCTCGGTAGCAATTCCCTACAAGGTGCCGTATCCGCAAGTCATGCCCCCCCAGGAAACCTCGCCCAGTCGCGGCATTCCCAGCGGTCCATGCTGAACTGAGGCCCTGAATTACACCATCGGCTTGGTGATCTCGGCCAGGCCGCGCGAGATCAGCGGCGACACCACGTCGGGCGCGTCGTCGACGGAATCGGCTTGGCCGCCGGCGAGCTCTGACATGCGCCTGCGGAAATCGATGCCGGCCGCGATGATGGCCAGCTTGAAGTAGCCCAGCGCCATGTAGAACTCCCAATGCCCCAGCGACATCCCGGAGACCAACGAATACCGGTCGGCCAGTTCGTCGGCGGTCGGCAGCAGCGGCGATGTCCAGGCAGCCTGCGCGTTGACGATCAGATCCAGCGCGGGGTCGCGGTAGACGCACATCAGGGCCGCGTCGGACAGCGGGTCCCCCAACGTCGAGAGTTCCCAGTCCACCACCGCGCGCACCGTCGTCGGGTCGTCGGCGTCCAGAATGGTGTTGTCGATCCGGTAGTCACCGTGCACGATCGAGGTTCGGCTTTGCTTCGGAATCGCTTGCTGCAGAGCCGAATGCAGCCTGGCGACGTCGTTGTCGCGGCGGTCGTCGGGCAGGCGCACCAGGTCCCATTGCGAACCCCAGCGGCGCACCTGCCGTTCCAGGTAGCCGTCGGGTCTACCGAAATCGCCGAGCCCGACCGCATTCGGGTCGACGCTGTGCAAGTCGACCAGCACCCGGATCAGTGCGTCGACGCAGCGGTCGATGACGCGACTGCCGAACGCTTCGAGCTGAGCGCGCCGGCGCACCACCTGCCCGGCCACGAATTCGACGATCTGAAACGGGGCGCCCAGCACCGAGTCGTCCCGGCACAGCGCGATGGTGCGCGCCACCGGCACCGGTGTGTCCTGCAGTGCCGCAACGACCCGGTACTCGCGGACCATATCGTGGGCCGACGGCGTCAGCCCGTGCAGCGGAGGGCGCCGCACCAGCCAACTCGTCGCATCGTCGCAGACCCGGAAGGTGAGGTTGGAGCGGCCGCCGGAGATCAACTCACCGCGTAACTCACCGGCGCGCTCGGCGCCGAGCGAACGCAGATATCCGTCCAGTGCGGCCAGGTCGAGGCCGTCGAGTCCGTGATCCGAAGTCACCGAACTTGTTTACCACCGCTGATTGCCCGGCCCCGCACGGCCTGCATCATCGCCGAGCAGGCGCCGGTTCCGGGGCAATAGGTCCCACACATGTTCGGTCGCATTGACCGTCACCACCGTCGCCTGACCAGATCGGGAGAACAACAGCCGGGTCACCGAGGCGTAGTCGATGGGGAATGACAACAGGCGTGCCGTTCCCAGGATCTCGTGCAGCACCACGTTGATCACCCCGCCGTGGCTGAACGCCGCGACGGTCTCGTCCGGATCGGCGGAGACGACGACGTCGTCGACGGCCGCGCGGACCCGCGCGCGGAAGGCATCTTCGTCGACGGCACTGGGCAGCTGCCCCTGAGCCATCCGCGCCCATTCCTGTGGGTTTTCCGCACGGATCTGTTCGACCGGGATGTACAGCGGAAGGTCGCGATCATATTCGGCGAATCGGTCGTCGATGTCGACCGACAGGTCAAGCGCCGCCGCGACCGGCTCGGCGGTCTGGATGGCGCGGCGCTGTGGGCTGCTCACCACCCGCGAGATGGGGAACCTGGCCAGCGCCTCGGGTAGTCGCGCCACCTGGGCTATGCCGGTGTCCGACAGGTCCGGATCCGAACCTTCGCCGTGTTCGCTGCGCAGCGGCAACGCATGCCGGACCAGAAGCAGTTGCATGGGCCAAGCCTTACACGCGGCCTGCCCGGCGCTACGATGCCGCTTGAGAATGTAATTCTCCGAGCCGAGAGCGGGTGTGCGGCCCATGACGACTGTCAGCGGAACGCAGCTGGACGCGGGCGTGATCGGTCGTTGGCTCGACGTAAATGGCGCACCGGGCGGCGGTGCGGAGCCGGAACTCGAGCAGCTGAGCGGCGGGTCCCAGAACACGCTGTACCTGATTCGGCGCGGCGATCAACGCAGGGTGCTGCGGATGCCCGGCCCCCGGGCGGACGCGGGCCGGGTCGACGGGTTACTGCGGGAAATCCGGCTGGTGCGGGCGTTGTCGGGCACCGACGTGCCGCATGCCGAGTTGATCGGCGCCGACGAGACCGGTTCGGTGCTGGGCAAGCCGTTCTACGTGATGGCGGCCGTCGACGGCTGGAGTCCCATGGACGGTGGGTGGCAGGCGCCGTTCGACACCGACCTGGACGCCCGGCGCGGGCTGGCGTTCCAGCTGGTCGAGGGTGCCGCCAAGCTGGGGCGAGTGGACTGGCGCGCCCAAGGTCTCGACGGGTTCGGCCGTCCGGACGGTTTCCATGAACGGCAGGTCGATCGCTGGCTGGGTTTCCTGGCCGCCTATCAGGTGCGCGAATTACCCGGCCTGCAGCAGGCCGCCGACTGGCTGCGCCGCAACCGCCCCGCGCACTACACGCCGGGCATCATGCACGGGGACTATCAATTCGCCAACGTCATGTTCGCGCACGGGGCGCCGGCCCGGCTGGCTGCGATCGTCGATTGGGAGATGACGACGGTGGGTGATCCGCTGCTGGACCTGGCGTGGGCGCTACTGGGTTATGACGGCGACGAGCCGCGCGCCGATGGCTTCTATCTCGACATGCGCGGCATGCCCAGACGCGGTGAATTGCTGGCGCACTACGAGGCGATCAGCGGACTGTCCACCGAGAGCATCGACTACTACCTGGTGCTGGCCAACTGGAAACTGGGGATCGTGCTGGAGAAGACGTACGCGGCGGGGGTCCGCGCGGGGCAGGTCGACACCACGCTCAACCAAACCTTCGCGACGATGGTGCCCCAGCTCATCGCCACCGCGGCCGAACTCGCCGGGGCTCGCTGAAATGGGTTATGCGGAGCAGCTTTTCGACCTCACCGGGCAGGTGGCGCTGATCACCGGCGGCAGCCGCGGATTGGGCCGCGAAATGGCTTTCGCGCTCGCCCGCTGCGGTGCCGACGTGGTGATCGCCAGCCGCAACCTGGACAACTGCGTGGCCACCGCCACCAAGATCGAGGCCGAGACCGGGCGCGCCGCGATGGCTTACCAGGTGCATGTGGGCCGCTGGGACCAGCTCGACGGGCTGGTCGCGGCGGCCTACGACCGGTTCGGCAAGGTCGACACGCTGATCAACAACGCCGGCATGTCACCGCTGTACGACAAGCTCACCGACGTCACCGAGAAGCTGTTCGACGCCGTGGTCAACCTCAACCTCAAAGGGCCGTTCCGGTTGTCGGCACTCGTCGGCGAACGGATGGTGGCGGCCGGGCGCGGGTCGATCATCAACGTCAGCTCCACCGGGTCGCTGCGGCCGGGCGCCGACATCATCCCCTACGCCGCCGCCAAGGCGGGACTCAACGCGATGACCGAGGGATTCGCCCGGGCGTTCGGACCATCGGTGCGGGTCAACACCCTGATGGCCGGACCGTTTCTGACCGATATCAGCAAGGCCTGGAATCTGGAGCAGGCAACCCAGAATCCGTTCGGGCATCTTTCGTTGCGCAGGGCCGGAAATCCATCCGAGATCGTCGGCGCCGCACTGTTTCTCGCCTCCGACGCGTCCAGTTTCACCACCGGCTCGATTGTCCGGGCCGACGGTGGAATCCCCTGAGAGATAGGAGCATTCGCGTGCCTTGGGACTTCTCCACCGAACCGGAATTCGAGAAGAAACTCGACTGGATTCGCGGATTCGTGCGCGACGAGGTGGAACCCCTCGAAGTGCTGTTCCCCGGCTGCGAGTTCCTGCCACTCGACGACCAACGACGGCGGATCGTCGACCCGCTCAAGCAGCAGGTTCGCGACCAGGGCCTGTGGGCACCGCATTTGAGTCCAGAACTGGGCGGGCAGGGCTTCGGCGCGGTGAAGCTGACGCTGATCAACGAGATCCTGGGCCGCAGCCCGTGGGCGCCGATCGTGTTCGGCACCCAGGCACCCGACACCGGCAACGCCGAAATCATCGCGCGCTTCGGCACCCAGGAGCAGAAGGACCGCTACCTGCGAGGCCTGCTTTCCGGTGAGATCTTCTCCTGCTTCTCCATGACCGAACCCCAAGGCGGCGCCGACCCGCGGGTGTTCACCACCCGCGCCGTCCGCGACGGTGACGGTTGGGTGATCACCGGGCGAAAGTACTTCTCGTCCAACGCCTCCGTCGCATCGTTCTTTATCGTCGTGGCGATCACCGATCCTGATGTGCCCGTACATCGGGGCGCCTCGACATTCCTGGTCCCGGCCGGAACCGATGGGTTGACGGTTGAAGCCAACCACCATGTGGTCGGGGCGCTTCCGCACGAACCCGGACATTCCCTGGTGCGATACGACGGGGTGCGGGTGGGACCGGACGCGCTGCTGGGCGAACCCGGACAGGGCTTCCTGATCCTGCAGACCCGGCTCGCCGGTGGCCGGTTGCATCACGCGATGCGCTCGATCGGGATGGCGCAACGCGCCATCGAGATGATGTCACGCCGGGCGAAAAGCCGCTTTACCCAGGGGAGTTCGTTGGCCGACAAACAACTGGTGCAGGCGTTCATCGCCGACTCCTACACCGAGCTGATGCCGTTTCGGCTGGCGGTGCTGCATGCGGCCTGGCTGATCGACACCGCCGGCGAGCATGCGGCGCGAGCCGAGATCGGCGCCTGCAAGATCCTCGCGTCGCAAGTGCTCAAATCGATTGGGCTACGCGCCATCCAGGTGCACGGCGCGTTGGGCACCACCGATCAGCTGCCGCTGGTCAACGTCCTGCTCGGCGGGGTGGCGCTCGGCCTGGCCGACGGGCCCACCGAAGCGCACAAGGTCAACCTGGCCCGGCTGCTGCTGAAGAACTACGACGCCGAAGACGCCGAGCGGCCCAGCGAAATGCTGGACGTGCGCCGTGAGGCCGCCCGTGCCAAGTATGGCGACCTCGTGGATCACGTTCCGGCCCTTCCCTCTTCGCTTTCGTTGTGAACGGGGCCGGTTGATGCGCGCGGTCGTCTGCCGTGCGTACGGTCCGCCCGAGGACTTGGTTGTCCGCGAGCTTCCAGACCCGGTCCCGGGACCCGGCCAGCTCCTGGTGCGGGTGCACGCCGCCTCGGTCAACTTTCCCGACGTGCTGTTGATCGCCGGCAAATACCAGATCCGGATCCCGGTGCCGTTCACACCGGGCAGCGAGCTCGCCGGCGAGGTGCTGACCGCCGGCGCGGGGGCGCCATTTGTGCCCGGGCAGCGGGTTTTCGGGACCACCGCCGTCGGGGCATTCGCCGAGCGGGCGCTCCTGGACGCGTCGTCGGCAACGCTCGTTCCCGACGACGCCGACCTGGCTTCGGCCGCCGCCTTCGGGGTCACCTATCGAACCGCGTACCACGCCTTACGCTCGGTTGGGCAAGTGTCAGAAGGGGATTGGGTGGTGGTATTGGGCGCCGCCGGGGGCGTGGGTCTGGCCGCCGTCGATCTGGCGGTCGCCATGGGTGCCCGCGTGCTGGCGGCGGCCTCCAGCCCGGAGAAGCTGGAGCTGTGCGCCCGGCGCGGCGCGCAGGCGACCGTCGACTACGACCGCGAGGATCTGAAGGCGCGCATTCGCGAGCTCACCGGCGACAGCGCGCGGGTGGTGATCGACCCCGTCGGCGGCCGGTACTCGGAGCCGGCATTGCGTGGCCTGGCCCGCGGCGGGATGTTCGTCACCCTCGGCTACGCGGCTGGCACCATCCCGACGATTCCGCTGAATCTTGTGCTGCTGAAAGATATCACGCTGCGGGGCATGGAGATTCGTACCTTTGCCAGCGACCACCCCGCCGAGGCCAACCGTGACCTCGGCGAGCTGGCGCAGCTATTCGGTGCCGGCAAGATCCGGCCCTACATCGGCGCGCGGTTCCCGTTGGCCGACACCGCCGCGGCCCTGCGCTACGTGTCCGATCGCAAGGTGCTGGGCAAGGTCGTCATCGACGTCGCCTGACATACCGGTTTTACCTGTGCCACAGGAGTTTCAGCGGTTTCGCTCGAAAATTCGAGGTGGCCAAGGACCTGCTGGCCGACGATGTCCTCGTGCGCAGCCTTGGATGTCTCACGCGCTCACCGAGCCGGTTGTCATTCCGTCGCATCGAGTGTGCGATGACGGCTTCGAGCGTGCATGTAGGGCGGAAATGTCGACGGCGGACCGCCCTGACGGCTCACTCGACGCCACCGGCGCACACTCGGCGCCACCAGCGGCCGGACGAAGCTAGGGCGTGACGATGTTGAAAGCCGGATTGGGCCTATCGAGGACACTCAAGAAGGTCTGCAGCACCGTCTCGTCTCCGGATACCTCGAAACCCGGTGAACTGATGTCGCCGAGCGCCGCGTTAACCAGCCGAACCTTGTCGCCTACCGTCACGGTCGCGTTCGCCGTCGCGGGATCGGCGGCGACCCTGCGATGAATCAGCACACCGTTGCGCAGGGTCAACCGATAATTTTCCGCTGGCTCGGTGAAGCTGAAGTCGATCGCGAGGTCCAGGTCCCAGGCACGCGGGCCGTTGATGCTGATGGCCACGACATCGAAGATCTGGTCCAGGGTCAGCTGGTCGAAGAACGTCGGCGACGGCGCCTGCCCCGACGTGCCGAGGTTGCCGTCCCGAAGCTCCGTCGCCCCGGACAGAAAGAAGTTACGCCAGGTCGCATTCTCCGCACCGTAGGCAAGCTGCTCCAGGGTGTCGGCGTAGAGTTGCCGGGCCGCTGCGTGGTTGCTGTCGGTGAACACCGCATGATCGAGAAGCGTTGCCGCCCAGCGGAAGTCGCCATCAGCAACGGCTTTACCGGCCAGCTCGACGACTCGGTCGATCCCTCCCATCGCCTCGACGTAACGGGGGGCGATGGCTTCCGGCGGGTACGGCCACAACCGGCCGGGGTTGCCGTCGAACCAGCCCATGTAGCGCTGGTAGATCGCCTTCACGTTGTGGCTGACCGACCCGTAGTAGCCGTGGGTGTGCCATGCCCGCTCCAGCGCCGGCGGCATCTGGAACATTTCGGCGATCTCGACACCGGTGTACCCCTGGTTCAGCAGCCGCAGCGTCTGATCGTGCAGATAGGAATACATGTCGCGTTGCTGCGACAAGTACCCGACGATGTTGTCGTGCCCCCAGGTTGGCCAGTGGTGTGAGGCGAACACGACGTCGGCGCGATCAGCGAACGTCTCGATCGCTTCGGTGAGATACCCCGACCAGGCACGCGGATCGCGCACCAGCGCCCCGCGCAACGTCAGCAGGTTGTGCAAGTTGTGGGTGGCGTTCTCGGCCATGCACAGTGCGCGGAAGCGCGGGAAATAGAAGTGCATTTCGGCGGGGGCTTCGCTGCCCGGGGCCATCTGGAATTCGATCTCCACCCCGTCGATGGTGTGTGTTTCGCCGGTCCGCCTGACGTCGACGGTCGGCACGATGAGCGACACCTCACCGGTCGAAAGTGTCTGCCCCAGACCGCAGCCCACCTGCCCCTGAGGGCCGCGCGGCAAGTAGGAGCCATACATGTAGCCGGCGCGACGCATCATGGCGCCGCCGGCGTAGATGTTCTCCTGGACGGCGTGCGCGGTGAAACCTTCCGGGGCCAGCACCGAGACCTTTCCGGCGTCGACGTCGGCCTGTGAGGTGACGCCCAGCACGCCCCCGAAATGATCGACGTGGCTGTGGGTGTAGATCACCGCGACGACGGGGCGGTCACCGCCGCGGTGGGTGCGATACAAATCCAGCGCCGCGGCAGCGACCTCGGTGGACACCAGCGGATCGATGACGATGATGCCGGTATCGCCTTCGACGAAGCTGATATTGGAAATATCGAAGCCGCGGACCTGATAGATACCCGGCACCACTTCGAACAAGCCTTGTTTGGCGGCCAGTCTCGATTGCCGCCACAGGCTGGGATGCACCGATGTCGGCGCGGGTCCGCGCAGGAATGAATACGCGTCGTTGTCCCAAACCACACGGCCGTCGGCCGACTTGATGACGCACGGGGACAATGCCGCAATGAATCCACGATCGGCATTGTCGAAGTCAGTTGTGTCATCGCTTGCGGGAACATATTCGCGATGGGCGGACTCGATGGCCGCAGAAGGGGGTTTGACGTTCACCGGCAATACCTTGCCATTAACGCGACGGTCGCCGGAAGATGCTCTCAAGTGACTAACAGGAAATATAGAGGATAGAAATAGTTGCTTAGGACCCTAGACCTTCGTCCGGTTAGCTTGCATACTGCCGGGGCGGTCCTCAAAGCCAGTGGATCGCTACGACGGCAAAGGAGCACAGGTGAAGCGTGGACTGACGGTGGCGGTAGCCGGAGCGGCTATTCTGGCCGCGGGCCTTTCCGGATGTTCGAGCAACAAATCGACCAGTGGCGGCGGAAGCTCCACCAGCGGCGCCACCTCGACAAGCACCGGCGGTGGCGGCGGGGCCGCGGGAACGAAGGTCATCATCGACGGTCAGGACCAGCACGTGACCGGCTCGGTCGTCTGCACGACGGCCGCCGGCAACGTCAACATCGCGATCGGTGGGGCAGCCACCGGCATCGCCGCCGTGCTCACCGACGCCAACCCGCCCGAGGTGAAGTCGGTCGGCCTGGGCAACGTCAACGGCGTGACCCTCGGATACACCTCCGGCACCGGACAGGGTAAAGCCGAGGCAAGCAAGAGCGGCAGCACCTACAAGATCACCGGCACCGCGACCGGCGTCGACATGGCCAACCCGATGCAGCCGGTGAACAAGCCGTTCGAAATCGACGTCACCTGCCCCTAACCCCGGGGGCAGGGCATTCAACAGGGTGACGATGCGGGCGGTTGCCACCCGTCGAGTGGCAACCGCACCGCGAACTCGGTACGCCCGGGCGAGCTGTTGACGGTGATGGTCCCGTTGTGGGCCTTGACAACTGCAGATGCGATCGCCAGACCCAACCCGGTGCTGCCGCCCTTGCGGGAGCGAGAGCTGTCCCCGCGAGCGAACCGCTCGAATACCTCCGACTGCAGTCGTGGCGGAATGCCCGGGCCGTTGTCGACCACCCGCAGCACGGCGTGCGACGGCTCGACAGTCAATCGGGTCGTCACCACCGTGCCGGGACCGGTGTGGATGCGGGCGTTGGCAAGCAGGTTGGCTATCACCTGGTGCAATCGTGCGCCGTCACCGGTGACCACCACCGGCTCCGGCGGCAAGTCCAGCTCCCACTTGTGATCCGGGCCCGCGATGTGGGCGTCGCTGACCGCGTCAACCGCCAAGCGCGAAAGGTCCACTGGTTCACGTTCCAGCGGCCGTCCGGAGTCCAGGCGGGCCAGTAGCAGCAGGTCCTCGACGAGACGAGTTATCCGCTCGGTCTCCGAAGCCACCCGGCTCATGGCATGAGCCACCGCTTCCCGGTCGTCGCTCATGCGTTGCGCGAGTTCGGTATAGCCTCGAATCGCCGCCAGCGGGGTGCGCAGCTCGTGACTGGCGTCGGCGACGAACTGGCGCACCCGGGTTTCGCTGGCCTGCCGCGTCGACAATGCGGCGGCGATATGGTCGAGCATCCGGTTCAGGGCCGACCCCAGTTGACCCACCTCGGTGTAGGGGTTCGCGTCGGTGTCGGACACCCGGACCGGCAATGCGACTTCGCCCCGGTCCAACGGCAAATCGACGACTTCGGTCGCGGTTTGGGCGACCCGCCGCAGCGGCGCCAGCGCCCGCCGGATGATCATCGCCCCGGCGGTGGTGGCGGCGAGCAGCGCGACCGCGGTGACGATGCCGAACATGACCAGCATCCGCAGCATCGTGGCGTCGATGCCCGACATCGACAGGCCGGTGACGATGACGTCGGTGCGGTTTCGGCTCGGGGCCGCAACCACCCGGTAGCGACCCAGGCCGTCGAGGTTCAGGGTCACCGGCGTGCGGCTGCCCGCGATCGCGGCCAGCTGCGCCTGGGCGTTGTCGCTCAGCGCGGCCCGGGCACCACTGCCGGTAAGGTAGCCGGCGTCGATCGTCTTGCCGTTGCTGACCACTGCCGCGACCAAGCCGGCCGGCTGGCCGGGCGCGTCGAGAAACCTGGGGCCGGGGCCGGTCCGCACGTAGCGCGGTTCGTGCCGGCGCGGCGGCTCGGGGTACAGCAACGCCGAGCGGTAGGAAGCCCCGCCGAGCTGGCCATCGAGCTGCGTCACCAGATGGTGGCGCAGGGCCAGTTCGGTGGCCGCGGTGATTCCGATACAGACCAGCACCAGAACGACGACCTGTCCGACCAGCAGTCGCAGGCGCAATGACCAGGCCCGCGGAGCGTTAACCGGCCGGTTTGAGGACATAGCCCGCGCCGCGCAGCGTGTGGATCATGGGTGCGCGACCGTTGTCGATCTTTTTGCGCAGGTAGGAGATGTACAACTCGACGATGTTGGACCGGCCGCCGAAATCGTAGCTCCATACTCGGTCCAGGATCTGGGCCTTGCTCAGCACCCGCTTCGAGTTGCGCATCATGAAGCGCAGTAGCTCGAACTCGGTGGAGGTCAAGGAGATCGGTTCGCCGGCGCGGGCCACCTCGTGACTGTCCTCGTCGAGCACCAGATCTCCGACCACGAGTTGGGCACCGCTGTCGACGGTGGTGACGCCGGTGCGCCGCAGCAGCGCGCGCAGCCGCAGCACGACCTCCTCGATGCTGAACGGTTTGGTGACGTAGTCGTCGCCGCCTGCGGTCAATCCGGCGATGCGGTCTTCCACCGCGTCCTTGGCCGTCAACAGCAGTACCGGCAGGCGAGGATTCTCCCGGCGCAACGTGTGCAGCACCTCCAGGCCGCTCATGTCGGGCAGCATCACGTCGAGTACGACGACGTCGGGCCGCGCGGCGCGGGCCGCCGCGATCGCCGATGCGCCGTCTTGCGCCGTGGTGACATTCCAGCCCTCATAGCGCAACGCCATCGAAACCATTTCGGCGAGAACGGGTTCGTCGTCAACGACCAGGACACTGATCGGTTGTCCGTCGGCGCGGGACATGACGACCCGCTCGGCCGGTGGTCGCGGGCTCGTCACGGTTCCCAGTATCCGCACCGCACTAGGCCGACGCTATGCCGTTGCTATGCGCAAGCTGTGAAAGATCGCGTGGCCACCGTGGGCTCTGGCGGCCACGCGATGTCGGGCGCCGGGCGCTAGTACCAGTACCGCCGGCCGGCGACCGGGCGCCCCATGGAGCCCAGAGCCCAGAGCACGGCTCCGATCACCAGCAAGATGATCCCGAGCACCGTCAGCAAATGGATGCCGAACACGAATCCGAGAATGAGCAAGATGGCACCGACGACGATCATGGCGACTTCCTTTACATCGAGGGGATGTGATCGCCCTGCTGCATTGAGCTGGGCTGCGGCAAATGGCAATTTGTTACTTTCGGGTTGACACCCAGGTAATTCAGGGGGCCCGCGATCACCGTCACCGCAACGGTTCCCGCTGAAGCGCAACTTGTTTGCTCACCTTTGAAGTAGCCTCGCTGCCACGTCGCGAAGACTCCGATGATTAACCACACGAGCACAATCGCCCCGACAACTCCGCGCCCACGCATGGTGACCTCCATTGTGTGTCGAGAAAAATCCCGCAGACCTGAGATACCCGTTGCACGCATGTTCAAACATCGCGCCGAAGCGAACCCCTGCGAATTAGCGGTCGGAATTTCCGCGGGCTGGCAAACTACCGGTGTTGGGCATCGAGCCACTGTGCCGCGCGCCGCTTCGAGGCGCGTGACAGCCAGGCGTCCTGGATCAGTTCGGCCAGTTCGGTGGTGCCGATTTCCGCCAATCGACCGGCCCGGACCAGCACCGACAAATGTCCGTCGAAGTGGGGGGTGGTGAAAAACGGTGACGCCGGATCCTGGGTCAGGGCCAGCTTGTCGGCCTCGGACTCCACCCACAGGATGATGACGTCGGTGTAGCGCTCACCGGTGTCCGGGTCGGTCGCGTCCGGCCGCGGGGTGCGAAAGTACACGAACGACTTGCCGCCCACCTGGTAGATGGGGTTGCCCTGCGGCCCGGCCACCCGGTTGACGTGTGGCATCGACGCGGCGATCCGGTGCACGTCGCCAACGGTGGCGGGGCGGTCAGCCATGACGGCGACAATACCCGCTGACACTCGCCCGGCCTGCCCGACTTCCATGAACGGGATCTGTACCATGGGCGACAAGCCTTGTGGTAGACGGGGATTAGGGGGCCGTGCCTGATACATTGTTCGCCGACGTATCCGAATATCAAGTGCCGGTTGACGACTCATATCCCTATCGGGTGCTGTCCATTCGGGTTTGCGACGGCACCTATCGCGATCACAACTTCGCGCGCAACTATGCCTGGATGCGAGCCGCCTTGGACAGCGGGCGTTTGACCTTGGGGATCGTTTACACCTACGTCCGTCCGAATTGGCAGGCCAACGCCAATACCGTGCGCGC
The DNA here is from genome assembly GCF_002086675.1 of Mycobacterium persicum. Lineage (GTDB taxonomy): Bacteria > Actinomycetota > Actinomycetes > Mycobacteriales > Mycobacteriaceae > Mycobacterium > Mycobacterium persicum. Next base: position 790 of record NZ_MVIF01000124.1, on the reverse strand, counting down.
CATGATCGACGCCGAAGGCGGCTTGCACCAGCGGGTGGCATTGATGCTCGACGTCGAATCGGGCGGAAACCCGCCGGGCGACGGGTCGGCGTGGATCAACCAGTTGTATTGGAACCTGGCCGATTACGCCGGTTCGCCCAGGCGAATCATCGGCTATGCCAACGCATATGACTTCTGGAGTATGTGGCGGGTGCGTCCAGCCGGCCTGCGGGTGATCGCGGCCGGGTATGGCTCCAATCCCCACCTTCCCGGCCAGGTCGCCCACCAGTACACCGACGGCTCGGGTTACAGCCCGAATCTGCCACAGGGCTGCCCGCCTTTTGGCCGGTGCGACATGAACTCAGCCGACGGACTGACACCACGGCAATTCGCCGCCGCCTGCGGCATCACAGCGAACGGAGGACCGCTGATGGCGCTCACCGACGAGGAGCAGGCCGAGCTGTTGACCAAGGTCCGCGAGATCTGGGATCAACTGCGCGGGCCCCACGGCGCCGGCTGGCCGCAACTCGGCCAGAACAGCCAAGGCCAGAACCTCACCCCCGTCGACGCGATCGCGGCGATCAAGGACGACGTGGCAGGCATGCTGGCGGAGTAGGCCGCGGCAACTTCATCGCCGGTGCCGAAAACCGTTGCGGGGCTTACGCTTACCGCGTCTTCGGGCCAGGTGTCCGGGCGAACGCCGGTGCGGCCAAACGCCGTCGGCGGTTGCTACCCTAGGCTGCCGAACAGCAGGCCGCTGACGCCACTGACGCCGTCGAGGCCACCATTGCCGGGATTTCCGGCAGGTGGA